>JAFTUF010000012.1 GCA_017466405.1 Bacteroidales bacterium | reverse complement strand
TTGAATCTGAAAACTTGAAAACTTGAGAATCTGAGAATTTCTGGACATTACCTTTTGCCTTTAGACTTTTGTCATTAGCCAGACTGTTTTCAGATTTTGAGGTTTTCAGATTTTCAGTTTCTAAAAAAGTTGTCTGTTGACAGCCGAAGGCTACGAATAATATGTAAAGAATAATCATTTTCATTGTCTCGCAAAGATAATGAAAAAACGCGTTAAATACATTGTCCCTGCACTTAACGCGTATTTTTTTAGTTTGAGTATTAGGACACATGCGATGTGTCCGTACATGATTTCTCAGTTTCTCAGATTCTGAGATTTTGAGTTTTAATATTATTTTCCTTCACTGAGTTTCCTATATCCTTCGTAGCGAAGCTTAGCAAATTGTTCTGTCTTCTCGAACAATTCCTTAGCGTGTTCTGGGAATATCTTCAGCAATGAGTTGTAACGTACTTCTCCCATGATGAAGTCTTGGAACTTGCTCCAGTCAGGTTCTTTGCTGTCTAAATGGAAACCGTTTTGTCCTGCTTCTTCCTCTGCTGGATTGTAACGGTAGAGATGCCAGTAACCACATTCCACTGCCTTCTTCTCTTCATTCTGAGTACGTTTCATGCCAGCCTTGATGCCGTGGTTGATACATGGTGCGTAGCATATTACGAGTGATGGTCCTGGATATGCCTCGGCTTCTTTGATGGCTTTGAAATACTGAGCTTGATTTGCGCCCATAGCCACTTGTGCTACATAGACGTAACCGTAGCTCTTTGCTATCATACCTAAGTCTTTCTTACGAACTCTCTTACCTGAAGCAGCGAATTTTGCGACAGCTCCCAATGGTGTTGATTTTGACGACTGACCGCCTGTGTTGGAATATACTTCTGTGTCGAGGACGAGTACGTTGACATCTTCGCCTGATGCTAAGACGTGGTCTAAGCCGCCGAAACCGATGTCGTAAGCCCAGCCGTCACCACCGATAATCCACTGTGACTTCTTGATGAGATGGTCTTTCATATAGACGATGAGCTTGCAGTAGTCGCAGTCGCATTGACTTGCTAACTCGACGATTTGAGGAGCGAGTTTCTCTGTTACAGGGCCGTTCTCACGATTGTCTATCCATTGTTGGAAGAGAGACTTAAGCTCGTCTGAGCAGCAGTTGCATTCTGCGATAGCGTTTCTCATGGTGTGTTCGAGACGGTCGCGGAGTTTCTTTGTTGCTGTCTGCATACCGAGGCCGAACTCAGCGTTGTCTTCAAACAAGCTGTTAGCCCATGCCACGCCCTTGCCGCTTCTGTAGTTCTTGCAGTAAGGTGTTGCAGGTGCTGAACCGCCGTAGATTGAGGAACAACCTGTTGCGTTGGCAACTATCATTCTCTCGCCGAAGAGTTGTGTGATGGTCTTGATATAAGGTGTTTCGCCGCAGCCAGCACATGCGCCAGAGAACTCAAATAATGGCTGTGCAAATTGACTGTTCTTGATGCTTGCGAACTTGTCGATGAGTTCGTCTTTATATGTTACGTTCTTTTGACTGTAATCCCAGTTTTCTGTTTGACCGAGTTGGTCTTCGAAAGGTTTCATCACCAAGGCTTTTTCCTTAGCAGGACATACGTCGGCGCAGTTGCCGCAGCCTGTACAGTCCATCACCGACACCTGTACGCGGAAGTGCATTCCTGCAAATTCCTTAGGGATTTTGATGTCGATGGCTTTCATTGATTCAGGAGCTTTGCTCAATTCTTCGTCAGTCATCACAACAGGACGTATCGCGGCGTGAGGACATACCAAAGAACATTGGTTACATTGGATACAGTTTGCTGGATTCCATTCAGGGACGACTGTTGCGATGCCGCGTTTCTCGTATGCTGTGGTGCCAGCAGGGAAAGTTCCGTCGATGATGTCTTCAAAGGCACTGACAGGAAGGTCGTTGCCACATTGTGCCGTCATAGGACGCATGACGTTGTTGATGAAGTCTGGAGCGTCTTTTAAAGGTTCCAAGACGAAGTCTGTCGAGCAATCCAATTCTGCCCATTCGTGAGGAATCTCAACTTTGGTGATTTCACCGCCGCGGTCAACAGCAGCATAGTTCATGTTGACGATGTCTTCACCTTTCTTGCCATACGACTTCACGATGAATTTCTTCATTTGTTCTACAGCGAGGTCGTAAGGGATAACGCCAGAGATCTTGAAGAAAGCAGATTGTAAGATGGTGTTGGTACGATTGCCTAAACCAATCTCTGCTGCTATCTTAGTAGCGTCGATGATGTACATGTTGATGTTATGTACTGCCAAATATTTCTTCACGAAGTTAGGAAGATGTTTCTTGGTTTCTTCGACTGTCCATGGTGAGTTGTACAACAATGTGCCGTTATCTTTCAAACCGCGTAAGCAGTCGTATTTGCTTAAATATGAAGGAACGTGTACTGCCACGAAGTCAGGAGTTCCTACGAGATAAGGAGCCAAGATCGGTCTGTCGCCGAAACGAAGGTGCGAACATGTGTAACCTCCCGATTTCTTTGAGTCGTAATCGAAATAAGCTTGGCTGTATTTATTAGTGTTGTCACCTATAATCTTAATGGAGTTTTTGTTTGCGCCTACTGTGCCGTCAGCGCCGAGTCCGTAGAACTTAGCCTCGAATGTTCCTTGTGGAAGGATAGATATTTCAGGAAGCAAAGGCAAAGAACGGTGTGTCACATCATCGACGATACCCACTGTAAATTGGTTCATTGGGTTCTCGCTTGCCAAGTTGTTGAACACCGACATGATGTGAGCAGGTGTGGTGTCTTTTGAAGATAAACCGTAGCGTCCGCCGATGATAAGAGGTTTCTTTTCAGCAGGTATGTCCTTGCAGTTAGCAAATGCCTCCACAACGTCTAAGTAGAGAGGGTCGCCGTTTGCACCAGGTTCTTTGGTACGGTCGAGGACACAGATGCGTTTCACTGTCTCAGGGATGACTTCGCCGAGATATTTTACGCTGAACGGACGATAGAGATGTACGTTGATAAGACCGAGTTTCTTGCCTTCAGCATTTTCCTTGTCGATGACGGTCTTGATAACGTCGGTGATGGAACCCATAGCGATGATGATGTCGGTAGCATCTTCTGCGCCATAGAATGTGAAAGGAGCATAATTACGTCCAGTGATTCTGCTCATTTCTTTCATATATCTTGCTACGATGTCAGGAAGAGCATCGTAGTATTTGTTTTGTAATTCGCGTGTTTGGAAATAGATGTCAGGATTTTGTGCGGTGCCGCGTGTGACAGGATGTTCTGGATTAAGGGCGCGGTTGCGGAACTCCTTAAGAGCTTCGTAGTTGATGAGTTTTGCTATCTCATCTTGATCGATGACTTCTATTTTTTGAATCTCGTGTGATGTACGGAAACCGTCGAAGAAATGCATGAATGGGACGCGTCCTTCAATAGCAGCGAGGTGTGCCACAGGAGCTAAGTCCATGATTTCTTGTACCGAACCTGTCGCTAAGAGAGCGAAACCTGTCTGACGAGCGCTCATAACATCGGCATGGTCACCGAAGATTGATAATGCCTGTGCTGCCAAAGAACGAGCCGATACGTGGAAAACTCCAGGAAGCAACTCGCCGGCAATCTTATACATATTTGGTATCATCAATAAAAGTCCTTGTGATGCAGTATATGTAGTGGTCAATGCGCCTGCTTGCAACGAACCGTGAACAGCACCAGCAGCTCCAGCTTCGGATTGTAACTCAACAACCCTTACAGTCTCTCCGAAAATATTCTTTCTTCCTGCTGCACTCCATTCGTCAACATTTTCTGCCATAGGCGATGATGGTGTGATAGGGTAAATTGCTGCAACTTCGCTGAACATATAAGAAATATGAGCCGCTGCACAATTGCCATCACATGTCATAAATTTTTTCTCTGCCATAATTATTATTTTTTAGATACTTGGTAGAACAAAATTCTACTCTATATGGTTTCATTTTGAAGACGCAAATTTACTTTTTTTTTGCACACGAATTACAAAATCCGTTATTATTTACAAAAAAAAGCGGACGAATCCGCTTTATAATGAACCATCGGGTGATGGAAATTCTTTTCTATGAATAGTTTCCCTAATCAATGTTGGTGATTGCAGTTAGCATGATCGTGGTTGTGACCGCATTCAGCTTTCTGAGCTTCTTTGTTGCAATTTGCATGATCGTGGCCGCATTCAGCTTTCTGACCTTCATGGTTACAGTTTGCGTGATCGTGACCGCATTCAGCTTTCTGAGCTTCTTTGTTGCAGTTTGCATGATCGTGGCCGCATTCAGCCTTTTGACCTTCATGATTGCAGTTTGCGTGATCGTGGCCGCATTCAGCTTTTTGTTCACATTTTTGTTCTGCTTTACCGTCGCATTTTTGACCTTTTTGATTGTTGTTGCAGCAGCTTGCTAATAATACGACTGCTAAACCTAATACTAAAAATAATTTTTTCATTGTTTTCAAATTTTAAATTTCAAATATTTAATTGACCTTACAAAAATACAATATTATTTGTAAAAATCAAATATAATGTTTGTTATTTTTGAGTTGCTGAGTTGCTGAGTTACTGAGTTGCTAAGATTCTAAAGTTCTCAGTTTCTATTCTAATACAATCTGGTAGGTGCTTCTGCTTCTTTGCTCAATATAAATCTTTTTGTCTTTGATGAATTCTTTTTCTAATCCTTCTTTATAATGGCGTATCGTGAATAACTGCAATCCGTCGTTATATCTTATCTTAAATGATTGAGACAGAGTTTCAATGAGTTGGATGCGTTTCTTTTCATTTTCATCGAAGCATATTGAAAGAACGAGTGCCGACACCTGAGTCATATTGGCATGAAGATTCAATTCGTCCATAATATTGAAAATGACAGCGCGGTTGTGCTCGTCCATGAAAGAATAGTCGCGGGCAGTGATACTCATGAGAGTCTGTTTTTCTTTCACGATAAATGAAGGTACGTATTCGATATAATCATCTGTGTTGTCGATGATGGTTGGTTCTAAAGAAGTGTCGAGAAATGATTTTACTCTGAGAGGTATGTTTTTGTTTTGCAGTGGTTTGAGTGTTTTTGGATGTATGATGGAAGCTCCGTAGAAAGCGAGTTCTATCGCTTCGAGATAGGAGAGATGTGATATTTTCTTTGTCTCTGGAAAACGTTTAGGGTCGGCGTTACGCAAGCCATCGACGTCTTTCCATATAGTGACTTCCTCGGCGTCGAGGCAGTTGGCGAATATAGCTGCTGTGAAGTCGGAGCCTTCTCTTCCCAAGGTGGTTGTGGTTTTTGGAGAGATAGTCCCACCGATGAAACCTTGGGTGATATACATTGTTCCGTCGTGGTTTTTATTGAGTTCATCGATGCGAAGTCGGCAGTCGTCCCAGCTCGGGTTAGCGGCGCGGAAGTTATGGTCGGTGATGATATATTCGCGAGCGTCGAGGAGTTCGTTGCATATACCGCATTCGTTGAGATAGGCTGATATTAAAGTCGTTGAGAGAATCTCGCCGAAGCTGATGGTGTTGTCGTATTGATAGTCGTAGTCGTAGCCTGTTTCTTGAAGACATAGATATAAATCCAAAAATAGATTAGTCATAACCTCGAAGATAGGGTGGGATGTGTTGCCTTTGAAGAGGTCGAGCATTATCTTTTCGTGATATTCTATTATCTCGCTGAGAGCGCTTATCTCGAGATGACCGTTGTTTTTTCTGAACTCTGCCAACACTTTCTCTATTGCGTTGGTTGTCTTTCCCATCGCGGAAACGACGAGCATGAGCTCTTTACGGTTTTCTTTTTCAATAATATTCTTTAAGTTTCTCACGGCATCGGCATCTTTCACAGAAGCGCCGCCGAATTTATATATCTTGCGAATCATAAAATTTATTTTAATCTTTTAAACAACCAATAGGAACAATATAAATCCCATCTTCACGGCAGTATGCGTATTTTCCAACGGCGGTCAACACCATTAGAAACGAAGGTGATTTCATCTTTGTTGTGTCGATTTTTGATGAAAGTTTTTTTAGGGTATTAGCACCATCTTCGATGTTCTTGTCGCCTCCTAATTTAATCTCAATTAATCCATATTTGCCATTTCTGAGATGGATGACGGCATCACATTCTAGTCCGGATTTATCCCTATAATGATAAAGCGAACCGTCAATAGCATCTGCATAAACTCGTAAGTCACGTATCACCAAGGTTTCAAATAACAGACCCATAGTGTTAAGATCATTGATTAGGTCGTTTGGGCCTATGCCGAGTACGGCTGTTGCTATTGATGGGTCGATGAAATAACGAGTGTCTGAAGTTCTAATTGCAGTTTTGGAACGTAGATTTGGATTCCAAGCACTCACATCTTCTATGACATAAAGCTTCTTTAAGGCGTTGATATATGCTGTGATGCTATTTTCTTCAAATGACTCGTTGTCATTTTTTACAATGTCTGAAAATATTGTTGAAATAGGTATCTGTGCTCCTTGATTTCTTGCATAAGAACGTAATAACCGTCTGGCAAACTCTGCACTCCGCTGAATCTCGTCAACCTTAGATATGTCGGTGTTTACGATAGCTTCAATATATTCTTTGGATACTTTTGTTGATAAATCTTTGCTTAGAGAAAGACTCGCTGGCCATCCACCTCTACATATCAAATAAGCAATATCCTCTAAAGAAAGTTTGTTTGTTGCAAAAATGTCTTTGTTTTCAGCGAACAAATCTTTTTCAAGACTTATATTTCCCTCTGATTCTCCAGATTCATACAACGACATAGGATACATGACAAGTCTGGCTATTCTTCCCGCGCCGGAATGGGTAACTTTCATTTTTCCTTCTTTATCCAACGGCACAGCTGAACCTGTTAAAATAAATTGTCCAACATGAAACTCTCTATGATCTATCTCAAATCTTACCGCATCCCACAGTTCCGGAGTCAATTGCCATTCGTCTAACAAACGAGGAGTCTCTCCCTGCAATAATAATTTAGGCTTTATCATTGCAAGTTCCCTTATTTGTTTTTTGGTGTCTGGGTTATCAATGTATAGTACAGATTTTGCTATTTGTTCGGCTGTTGTAGTCTTGCCACACCATTTAGGACCGATTACTAATACCGCACCCATGATGCTTAATTTCTCGGCTAAAAGTTTGTCGGCAATTCTTTTCTTATAGATATTCATCTTTTGTTGATTTTCAAATGCAAAGATAATAAAAAAACTTTTGATGTTAAAGTTGGCGAAATTTTAATGTTAAAGTTGGCTGGTTTTTAATGTTAAAGTTGGCGGTTTTTTATTTCCTAATTTGGCGATATGAAAATAATGAAACGAAAGACAAAAGACTAATGCTAAAAAATTCTTTCCCCCAATGATAGATTTTAACTTTTGATTGACTCTATGCAATAACAATGAATTAATCAATTTTTTATAAATCATTAAAAATCTATCATCTTATGAAAACAAGAATATTTAACCTCATCATTATTGATGAAAGCGGCTCGATGTGTAGCATCAAAAAAGACGCTGTTGACAATGTAAATGAAACCATCCAGACCATTCGTTCAGCACAGAGAAAAAACGAAGACCAAGAGCATTTTGTAACGCTTGTTACTTTTAACAACGATGTGAAGACTATTTACGAATGTGTGCCTGTCGCAGAAGTGAAAGAGCTGAACGAAGAGACTTACTGTCCCGATTGCTGCACCGCTCTCTACGATGCCATGGGATTTTCTATCAATGCGCTGCGTAAGAATGTGGCTGAGAATGACAGAGTGCTTGTTACTGTAGTTACCGACGGATATGAGAACGCTTCGAGAGAATATAGCGGCAAGGCGATAAAATCGCTCGTCGATGAACTGAAGTCCCAAAATTGGGTGTTCGCCTATATCGGAGCAAATCAGGATGTGGAAAAGGTCGCTGCTACTATATCTATCACCAATGTGATGAAATTCGAGGCTTCATCTGAAGGAACGCGAATGATGACAAATCGCGTCAATAACAGCCGCGGTCGCCTCTATTCAACGATGTCTGACCCTAAGTTCGACTCGAGAAATGCTAACGAAGATTTCTTTAGAAAATAATAATGTTCAATGATAAAATAATAAAATAACAATGAAAGACTTAACCAAAATTTTTCATGCGCTGCTCGGTGTGGTGTCGATGATATTAACATCTTTAATCGCGTTGGGACGTTGGACTTGGCGTAAAATTAAAAGCTCAAAATGGCTGTTCCGTTCACTGTTGATAATCATCATTCTTATACTCTTGTTCTTCTTGGTTGCTTTTGTTGGCTTTACTTATGAAGAGAATTGGGGCAGGTACTCATGGAACGATGAAGAACTATCGGATAAGGTAGAGGCACGTGCATTTGCAAATGGTAAATATCGTGTATATAACAAAGCAACGGGAAAATACACAACTCCAAAAGTGGACTGGGTGTCTTTCCCAACAGAAGGCGACTCTCTCGTAGTATATTCCTTGAATGATAAACGTGGCTATCTCAACGCTAACACTGGAGAGATTGTGATAGATGCTGAGAAACACAACTATAGCAGGGCGTGGAATTTCTCCAACGGACTCGCTGCTGTCATGGTGGACGACAATGTAGGATTTATCAACGCTGATTGTGAAGTGATGATACCTTTCCAGTATGAATACGATTACACTTATGGATATGAACCAACTTTTTGTTTTGTCTTTCATGATGGATACTGTGAGATAAGAGTCGAAGATGATAAGTTAGGAGTCATCGATACAACGGGCAGATGGGTGATGCAACCGATTTATGATTATATAAACGCTTTTGCCGGATATGATTATATGTTGGTTGTCAATGATGACAAGCAAGGCCTAATTGATGATCAGTATAATTTTGTTTTCCCAGTGGAATACGATGATGTTTCTGTTGTGCCTGATGGTTTTGTCCTTACAAAGGATGGAAAGAAGTGGCAAGTCGATATGGATGGTAATATCGTCGAACCGTTTATGTACGATTGGACTACTTATCTCAATTATCCTATTGGATACGATGAAGATGGAGAAATTGAATATGCTTTTTCAGACTATCTACAATATGAGGTGGGTGACAAATATGGTCTTATGAATCGTATCACAGGTGAGCCTATAACACCAGCTGTATATCTGGATATAAACATGTTATCGAAAGACTTGTTTGAAGTGAAAAAAGCAGATTCTTATTCTTTCGTGTTGATGGACAAGAACGGCAACGAAATTCATGAATAGAAATGCTGACTACAAAAGTCAAAGACGCGTCAATCTGGCGCGTCTTTGACATAATCTTAATTTGAAAATTTTCCAAACTCTTCAACTTTCAATTTTCAACTTTCAGTTTTCAATTCTTCTTACACTGCCTTCCTCCATGGTTGAAGCTGTGCTTAGGATGAATGTCTCTGTTGACTTCAACACGCGACTGTGTTGGATAGCTGAGTTTCTCCAAGTCGCTGACTGCCATCCTGATGTCGGTCAAGAGCATATCTGCCATGTCGCGGCTGAAACCTTGACGGCACACTATTCTCATCACGACGCATTGCTCCAAGTCTTTCGGCATGGTATAAGCCGGTACCATCCAGCCGTTTTGTTGCAACTTGTATTGTAAGTCGTATAATGTCCAGTTGGCTACTTTGTCGTATTTAGGATTCAACGACCAGATAAACAAAGGATTTACCACCTCGTTGCTGTAGTTCTTGAACTGAGGCATCTTGCCGATCTCTTCGTGAAGATATTCTGCAATCTCCATAGAGTTTTGCTGTATCGCCTTGTAACCTTGGAATCCTAATCTGATAAACTGATAATATTGACCGAGTATCTGTGCTGCTGGACGTGAGAAGTTGAGACCAACTTGTGTGATGTCGGCGCCGAGATAGTTGACGCTGAACGACATCTCTTCTGGCAAATATTTCTTGTCTTTCCATATCACCCAGCCCAAACCTGGATAAACGAGTCCGTATTTGTGACCGGAGGTGCTTATCGATAAGACGTTATCCAATCGGAAGTCCCATCTGACATGAGGTTTTAAGAACGGTAAGATGAAACCGCCTGATGCAGCATCTACGTGTATGCAGAGTTCGTTGCCTGTCTTTTTGTTGAACTTCGTCACTTCCTTGTCGAGTTCTTCGATGTCGTCGTTCATGCCGGTCCAGGTGCAGCCTGCGATTGGAACGATGCAAATAGTGTTTTCATCGCACATCTCGATGGCTCTCTTTGGGTCGAGGGTTGGGTTGTCGATGCTGAGCGGCACGGTACGCATCTCAATCTGCCACAGCTGAGCGAATTTCTCCCACACCACTTGGAATCCTGTTGATACCACGAAGTTAGGTTTGTCGTATGGCTTGCCTTGTGCCATTCTTCTCTTGCGCCAACGCATCCATGCTGAGACGCCGCCGAGCATACAAGCCTCCGATGATCCAATACCGACAGCGCCTGTCTTCCATCGATTCTGCTCCGGACTGTTCCAGAGGTTTGCTATGATGTTGATACATTTCTGTCCCATCAAGGCTATACGAGGATATTCTGTCTCGTCGATGTAGTTGATACTGATAGCGTCGTTCATGAGTTTAGTTGCGTAGTCATCCATATAAGTGGTGACGAAAGTAGCGAGATTGAGTCGTGGCTGAGTCTGAGGGAAGGTCTCGTCTTTAACCATCTGATAAGCAATCTCCGGTGTTGTTGGTCCGTTAGGAATCTTATCTACAGGCGAAGGGTTAATCATTGCATCTGTTCCGAAGACGTCGCTCTTCGCATCTCCATGTCTGAAATTTAGGTCTTTCATAGTTTTTTTAGTTTTAATAATAATGCCAAAGAAACACTATGAAAGAGACAATGTTTGTTAAAAAGAGGTGAAGGGAGATTTAGTAACATTAAGAAGATTCTAAAACATTATCAATACATATTATTTCAAATTCTGCATCTACAACATAAATGTCCCCATCATCATCTTTTAATACATTACGAGACTGCAAATCTGAGATGATAATGTTCTTATTTTTATAAGTTGAATTGTTAACTTTTATAAATCCAAGAGAAATCATATAATTCTCTATCTCACTTGGTGTCGCAATTGTTGGATGGTTTACAACCCTTTGTTTAAGAATAGGAAAAATATTTCTGCCTTCAAAACCAGTAAAACCAACTAATGTATATGCAGTTTCTGGAAATATAGAATTATGTAACGATAATCTTTCAAACAACGAAATGATGCTGCCGCTATTCATTAGGTTGTTTACCTTATACACATAACCATCAGAGGAAAAATAAGTGTCATTCTCGTTGCCACTCTGTCCTTGTACTCCCAAATCTAATACCTCGTTTATTGGAATCCAAATATTGTTTTCTTTTGCGTATAACTCTGCGGAGTGGGACTCTATTTCTTGTTCGGATAAAGACGATTCGCCTCTGCCACTAATTGTATGGAACGTCTCGCAGCAGCTACGCAGTCGAGTGGTAACTTCTTCCATTCTTCCATCTTGCTCAATTTGCGTTCCGTTGTCTCCTTGTGAAATTTGTTTAGATATTCCATACAGCTGACTATTTACCTGCAAAGATAAATGATTTTTCTCATCATTAATTTCATCGTTGCAATTATTTTCATAATTAACATTTGTTTTGGTATTTTTCATAAATTTTGAGTTTTTGCAAAGATAAATACAACTTTTTAAAATCTATTGTAAATAATAAAAAATCTTCTCCCAAAATTTTGTTATGAATTTTTTTTCAAATCCCAACATGTAGTTAATTGTGGTTTTTATGCTCGAAAGTATTTTTGCAGTCGAAAATATTTGTATGTCATGCTTAAATCATTTCTGAGAAATAACAAAATCTTTACTTTAATAATTACATTCCTTGTCTTATCTCTCTCTTCATACGCAAATCCTACGGATAATATGCCAGCTGAGAAAGTCGTTGTGAGCGGAAAAATCCTCGATGAAGCAGGCGCTCCTGTTTCATTTGCGACGGTCTTTATCAAAGACTCCTCTCATGGCACAATGGCTGACGAGAACGGAAAATATTCTTTTAAGGTTAATGTTGGAAGTCACGTCTTATGCGTCAGCATGCTCGGTTATGAAGATGAAGAGAAAAATATTGTGGTGAAATCGGCTACCCCTTTGGTGGTCGATTTTGTTTTAAAAGAGAGTTCCATACAACTCGACAATGTCGTCATCACCGCCTCGAGCATAGAACGCGTGCGTAACTCGGCTTTCAACGCTGTCGCTGTCGATACTCGCGGATTGCAGAACTCTTCCAAGAACATCAGCGACGCTTTGTCGAAGTCGCCGGGTTTGAAACTTCGTGAGTCGGGTGGCGTTGGTTCCGACCTCTCTGTCATGCTCGACGGTTTCTCTGGCAAGCACGTGAAAGTGTTCATCGATGGCGTGCCTCAAGAAGGCGTGGGAAGTTCTTTCTCCTTGAATAACATTCCTGTCGGATTCGCTGAGCGTGTCGAGGTGTATCGTGGCGTCGTGCCTGTGGGCTTCGGCTCTGATGCTATCGGCGGCGTGATAAATATCGTCACCAACAAGAAACGTCGCTCCTGGTTTGCCGACGCTTCTTATTCTTACGGCTCGTTCAATACGCATCGCTCAACCATCAACGCGGGACAGTCGTTCGAGAATGGCTTGATGTGGGAGATAAACGCCTTCCAAAATTATTCAGATAATAATTATATGGTTGACGCTCCTGTGGAAAATTTCGAGACGGGTCTCATCGACAGAACGAAGAAAGAACATGTTGAGCGATTCAACGACACTTATCATAACGAGGCTGTCATAGCGAAAGTAGGTCTCACAAATAAGAAATGGACCGACCGTCTCTTGTTCGGTCTCACATATTCGCAGATGTATAAGGAGATACAGACGGGCGTGCGTCAGGAGATTGTCTATGGCGCGAAGCATCGTCACGGCCATTCGCTCATGCCTTCTATGGAATATGTTAAAAGAAATTTAGGTCTCGTTGGCCTTGACCTCACATTGACAGCAAACTATAATAATAATGTCAACACAAATGTTGACACATCTCAATACAAATACAACTGGTTGGGAGAGACGAAGCGTTTGAATTCACCTGGCGAACAGTCATATCAATATTCGCAAGCTAACAATGATAATTGGAACACGACAGCTACCTTGAACTATCGCATCGGTCATGCGCACTTATTCACTCTTAACAATGTGTTTAACTCTTTCACGCGTTCCAATACTTCATTGCTGGCTGTCGAGGAGCAGACCGACCCTATCGCAAAACGCACACGCAAGAACATCGCTGGTTTTCAATATCGTTTCATGCCGACTCATGTGTGGAACATATCTGTCTTTGCGAAATATTACAACCTCTTTGTCTCTGGACCTATAGCTGTCGATCAGAACGCTACTGAGTTCGTGGAGACGACACGCTCTGAAGACGCTCTCGGTTACGGAGTCGCAGGGACATATTTCATTGTGCCAGAGTTGCAAGCGAAGATTTCATACGAGAAGGCTTATCGTCTGCCTACGATAGAAGAGATGTTCGGTGATGAAGACTTGGAGATGGGCGACATCGGGATACGTCCGGAGAATAGCCATAACTTCAACTTCAATGTGAGTTATAATTTTTATTTAGATAAGAAAGAAAAACATAATATTTATTTAGAAGGCGGCTTGGTTTATCACGATACGAGAGATTACATCCAGCGTAATATCGTTGACATCAGCGGTGGAAAATCGGCAGCGACTTATATCAACTACGGCCGAGTCAAGACGATAGGTGGCAATATGACGATGCGTTATTCTTTCTCGAGATGGCTCTCGGTCGGCGGCAACGTCACTTATATGGACATCCGCGACAATATGCCGATCGCCATCGGAACAGAGTCGATGCCTAATTTGGGCTACAAAGACAGAATGCCTAACATACCGTTTTTCTTCACCGATGCCGACGTTACCTTCACTTGGACCGACTGTGGAAAGAAAGGCAATGATTTGTCATTCATCTACGACAACTATTATATGCATAAGTTCTATTACTATTCCTCACGCATAGGTTCGAACAAAGATGAATATATGGTTCCTAATCAGTTCTCGCATAATGTCTCACTGAATTATTCGATAAAAAACGGTAGATATAATTTGTCGGTGGAATGCCGTAACCTCACCGATGAAGACTTGTACGACAACTTCAGTCTGCAAAAAGCAGGACGTGCCTTTTATGCGAAAATAAGAATCGCATTAGGTGGAGAAATGAATTAATAATTATCAATAAATATTAACTTAAAACAAATTAACAATGAAAAAATTCTTATCATTTTTTACAAAGTCTTTACTTGTAGCATCAGTTTTAACTACAGTAGTTTCATGTGACCCAGATCCAGATGATCCAACACCGCCATCGACAGGCGATAAAAACGTATATGTCATCGCATCGCAAGGTCAGTTTTCTAACACCACGACAAACGCTTTGCTCACTGCATCGACTCTCGACGAAGGTACCATCGGAATGGAAAATGGTTTAGTCAATGACGGCGCTACACAGTGGGTTTTCTACGGTGACAAATATCTTTACGGCTTGACGTACAACCAAGGCAACGCTGGCTTAACTCGTTCTTATATAATGGGTGACGACTATACTCTTAAAGCTCGTTCCGGAGAATATGCAGTACGTCGTTTCACTACTTACGGAATCTATGACGATTACGTGATGACATTCTCCACCGGCGACGGTCCTGCTGAATGGGCTGACGAAAATGGTTATATCCCACAGTCATTCTTGGTTTCAAAGTTAGATGTATATTCAGAGACTTACACTACAAACAACACTCTCGAGCCTCAATATCTCTCAGAGAATTTCCTCGGTAACGGCGAGTATGTCACTCTCGCTGGTATCCAAGAACGCGACGGAAAATTATTCTCCGCTGCCGTTCCAATGGGCTTGAGTCAATATGGTGTTAAAGATGGCGACGGCCAATGGATTCTTCCTGGCAACGAAGATTTAGTTACAACAGAACCAGGCGGTTCGGGAAGCGGAGCCTACGACGTTGATGAATTACAATGGACACAGTATCCTAACGAATGCTGGATTGCTATCTTCAACGACGAGACTCTCTCAGAAAAGAAACTCATCAGCACCGATAAGATTAGCTACGCCTGCGGTCGCAGAAAGTCACAATATTATCAGATGACATGGGCTGTCGATAATGGAGACATCTACGTCTTCTCACCATCATACGCTAAGTCGATGAAAGACCCTCGTCAGCAGACAACACTTCCAGCTGGCGTTATGCGCATCAAGAACGGAACGGAATCATTCGACGAAAGTTACTATGTAGATTTCGAAGCCTTGTCAGGCGGTCTCTCATTCTTGAGAACGTGGTACGTCGGCGACAACAAATTCTTGATGTTGATGTACGACAAACCAATCACTCCTGCGAACGATATGACAGCCAACGCCCTCGCAATATTCGATGTTGAAACAAGCACTCTCACTAATGTCACAGGACTTCCATCAGCTGATGTCTTGTCGGGATTTGGCAACGCTCCATACGCAGAAGACGGCAATGTGTATATGTCAGTAACGACAACAAACTCATATCCGGCAGTCTATGTCATCGACTCTAACACTGGCGTCGCTGAAAAAGGTATCACCGTAGAAGCAACACAAATCAGCGGTGTAGGTCGTTTGTTACCATTAAATAAGTAATTATGAAGAAGTTCTTTAAGGAATTGCACATCTGGTTATCGCTGCCGCTTGGTCTTGTGATGTCGATAACATGTTTCTCGGGAGCTATGCTTGTCTTCGAGAAAGAGATAACTGAGATGGTGCAAAAAGAATATTATTTTGTGGATAAGGTGTCGGATGATACCTTATCCGTTGCTCAGGTTAAGGAACTCGTTGAGCCAATGCTTGCAGAAGGTGTCACGATAAAGAACGTCGAAGTGTCGGAGGACGCGGAGCGTTGTTATAAGGTAAATCTCTCTAAACCAAAGCGTGCCGCTATCTTCGTAGATCAATATTCTGGCGAGGTGAAAGGACAGCCTGAGAGGATTGGATTCTTCAGAGTTATGTTCCGACTTCATCGCTGGCTGATGGATTCGCGTCCTGCCGACGGCGGAATCTTCTGGGGAAAAATGATTGTTGGAGTCAGCACACTTCTTATGGTGATAGTTCTGATAACAGGCATTGTGATATGGATTCCTAAAAATCTCAAAGGATTGAAAAACAGACTGTCGATAAAAGTCGGTAATGGCTGGCGTCGTTTCTGGTACGACCTTCATGTGGCGGGCGGAATCTATGCCGTATTGCTGCTTCTCGCCATGGCGCTCACCGGATTGACATGGTCGTTTGAATGGTATCGCGAAGGATTCTACGGTTTATTTGGCGATGGCATGACAAGAAGGCTTGTCTATTCCATTCATGTCGGCAACTGGGGTGGAATGATAACACGTATCTTATGGTTCCTTGCTGCCATGATAGGAGCCGCTCTTCCTCTGACAGGATATTATCTTTTCTTCAAAAGAAAATTCGGAAAGAAATAAATTGAATTAATAAAACTATTAAAAACAAAAAACGGACGACTTGATGTCATCCGTTTTTCTTTTGTAGCGGGGGCAGGATTTGAACCTGCGACCTCCGGGTTATGAGCCCGACGAGCTACCGGACTGCTCTACCCCGCATCCTGATTTCACAAAAAAAACAAATTTTTTTTCGTTTTGTTTGCGAGTGCAAAGATATATTTTGTTTCTTTGCAAGTCAAGTATTTTTTAAAAAAAATTTTTCTTATGAATCATAAAGCAGGTTATGTCAATATTATAGGAAAGCCAAATGTCGGAAAATCAACACTTATGAATGAATTTGTTGGCGAAAAAATTTCCATTGTTACGTCAAAAGCACAGACTACAAGACACCGAATTTTGGGTATTGTGAACGGCGAAGACTTCCAAATTGTGTTCTCAGATACGCCTGGAATCATAAAAAATCCAGCTTACAAGATGCACGAAGTCATGAATCAGTTCGTCAATGTTGCTTTCATTGATGCCGATTTGATACTCTACGTCGTCGATATTACCGACAAGAAAATAGACGAAAAAACATTGGAACGTCTCCAAAAAATTAATGACATTCCAATCTTCGTTTTGTTAAATAAGATAGACTTGTCGGATCAAGATGGAGTGGTGGCAGCTGTCAACTTCTGGCAGAACGCTCTTCCTGCAGCAACGATATTTCCAATCTCGGCACTTCATCATGCCAACATCACTCACATCTTCGACTGTATACTCGAGAAACTCCCAGAATGTCCGCCATATTTTCCTAAAGACGAATTCACCGACCGCTCGATGCGTTTCTTCATCTCAGAAATAATAAGAGAGAAAATATTGCTTATTTATAAACAAGAGATTCCTTATTCCGTAGAAGTCGTCGTTGATGCTTACGAAGAAAGCTCCAAGATGATAAATATCAGAGCTACCATCTACGCATCCCGCGACTCGCAGAAAGCTATATTAATAGGTAAGGCAGGTTCCGCAATTAAAAAGCTCGGTATCATGTCACGTGGCGATATTGAAGAATTTACAGGAAAGAAAATCTTCCTCGACCTCAACGTCAAAGTAAGCAAAGACTGGCGCGACAATGAAGAGACGTTGCGTAACTTTAGTTATGAAGCGTGATTTTTAAAGTTTATAGTTCATAGTTTATAGTTCATAGTTAAAAAGATAAAATATTAAACTTAAAAACTAGCAACTTATCAACTCACCAACTGCTATAAACTATTAACAATAAACTATTAACTTTTTAAAACTATTTTTATTATCTTTGCATTTCACAGAAAAAATAAAGAAATGAGTAATATTGTTGCAATAGTAGGAAGACCTAATGTAGGCAAATCGACGTTTTTCAATCGTTTGGTTCAAACACGCCAAGCCATTGTGGAAGAGACTAGTGGTGTGACTCGCGACCGTCATTATGGACATAGCGACTGGAATGGCAAATCATTTACCGTTATCGACACAGGCGGTTATGTTGTCGGTTCCGACGATATTTTTGAGGAGGAAATCAGGAAACAGGTCGATCTTGCTATTGAAGAGGCTGACGTGATAATATTCGTCGTCGATGGTAAAGAAGGTCTGCACGTGCTTGACGAAGACGTCGCCCTGATACTTCGTCGCTCTAAGAAAAAAGTGCTGCTCGCCGTCAACAAGACTGACATACCTAATAAAGAAAGTAACATCGCTGACTTCTATACTTTAGGCCTCGGCGATATCTTCGCTTTCTCTGCAATGACAGGTACTGGAACAGGAGAGCTTCTCGACGAGGTCGTGAAACATCTTCCTAACGACACTACAGAAGACTATGACGGTCTCCCACGTTTCGCTCTCGTCGGTCGTCCTAATGTAGGCAAGTCATCTATGATTAACGCCTTCCTCGGTCATGAACGTCATATCGTCACCGACATCGCAGGAACGACACGCGACAGCAACAACACTCGTTTCAATGCTTTCAACATGGACTTCGTTCTCGTCGATACCGCCGGACTTCGTAAGAAGAGCAAGGTGTCGGAAAACATAGAGTTCTATTCAGTGATGCGTTCGATACGTGCCATCGAAGAATGTGACGTGGCAGCTCTCATCATCGACGCTACTCAAGGCTTCGAGGCTCAGGATATGAATATCTTACGTCTCATCGAGAGAAACAAGAAAGGTCTCGTCCTCATTGTCAACAAGTGGGATTTGATAGACAAAGACTCCAACACTCACCTCCAGTTTGAGAAGATGATAAGAGAGAAGACAGCACCTTTCACCGATTATCCTATCATCTTTACATCAGCGATAAATCGTCAGAGGACATTCCGCGTGCTTGAGGCATTGCATCAGGTTTATGAAAACAGAGAACGCAGAATATCGGTGCGCGAACTCAACGACACTATGTTAGAGATTATCGCAGCGCAACCTCCACAAGTGGCATCAAGAAATCGTTATCTCAAGATAAAATATATCACACAGTTGAAGAGCCCGACACCGCAGTTTATCTTCTTCTGTAACTTGCCTAAAGACGTGAAAGAGTCATATTATCGTTTCCTCGAGAATAAGATTCGTCAGAACTGGAACTTCAACGGAGTGCCGATACAGTTATTCTTCAGGGAAAAATAATTTTTGACATTGACATTGACAATTGACAATGACTTTGACAATGACTGTTGACTGTTGTCCGTTGTCTGTTGACAAAAAAAAGGATGGAAGAACTTCGAATAGATAAATGGTTATGGTGTGCGCGTCTTTTCAAGACGCGCACTCTCGCTGCCGACGCATGCAAGGGCGGCAAGGTGAAGATTAACGACACCTCAATAAAGCCGTCCCGTGACGTGAAGATAGGAGAGCAGATACAGGTGCAACTCGGACAGCTGCATAAAGTGGTAGAGGTGAGGAGTATCCCTAAGAGCCGCGTCTCGCCAAAACAAGTCGAAGAAGTTTATATCGACATGACACCGAAAGAAGAATACGAGAGAATAGAGTTTATCCACGCTTATAAAGTCGAATATCGGGACAGAGGTGCCGGACGCCCGACGAAGAAAGAAAGACGCGAAATTGACAAACTGAAAGAATATTAAAAACTGAGAGTCCGAAATCACCAACCACGAATCAACGCCAATCGAACACGAAAATCATTAGTGTGAATTCATGCCAATTCGTGGACAGAACCAACAACCACGAATCAACACCAATCGAACACGAAAATCATTAGTGTGAATTCGTGTGAATTCGTGGACAGAAATCACCAACCACGAATCAACGCCAATCGAACACGAAAAAAGATTAGTGTGAATTCGTGTGAATTCGTGGACAGAAATCACCAACCACGAATCAACGCCAATCGAACACGGAAAGCAATTAGTGTGAATTCGTGTCAATTCGTGGACAGAAATCACCAACCACGAATCAACACTAATCGAACACGAAGAAATCATTAGTGTGAATTCGTGCCAATTCGTGGACAGAAATCACCAACCACGAATCAACGCCAATCGAACACGAAAAAAATTAGTGTCAATTCGTGTCAATTCGTGGACAGAAACACCAACCACGAATCAACGCCAATCGAACACGAAAATCATTAGTGTGAATTCGTGTCAATTCGTGGACAGAACCACCAACCACGAATCAACGCCAATCGAACACGGAAAACAATTAGTGTGAATTCGTGTCAATTCGTGGACAGAAACAACAACCACGAATCAACACCAATCGAACACGAAAATCATTAGTGTCAATCCGTGTTAATTCGTGGACAGAAATTACCAACCACGAATCAACGCCAATCGAACACGAAAAAAATTAGTATCAATTCGTGTCAATTCGTGGACAGAAATCACCAACCACGAATCAACACCAATCGAACACGAAAATCATTAGTGTGAATTCATGCCAATTCGTGGACAGAAACAACAACCACGAATCAACACCAATCGAACACGAAAAAAGATTAGCGTGAATTCGTGCCAATTCGTGGACAGAAACACCAACCACGAATCAACGCCAATCGAACACGAAAAAAATTAGTGTCAATTCGTGTCAATTCGTGGACCAAAAAGTTGAGTCGTGTCAGTGCGTGTTTATTTTTGCAGGAAATATCTTCAGTCTTTAGACTTTTTCCCTATCTTTGTCAAAAAGATTATTATGAAGAAATTATTTCTCCCTTTATTGATATTGATAGCTTTTTTACCTTCATGCGATAAGAAAGAAAAATTCGATGGCTACACTCGTACCGTCGTTTATCGTCCCGGCGACTACGGTTCAAAGTATTACAGAATTCCGACTTTGATAACTGCCAAAGACGGTAGCCTCGTCATCTTCACTGATAAGAGAAAAGAAAATGAAGTTGACCTTCCAGAAGACATCGATATTTTATGTAACTACAGCACCGACGGCGGTTTGACATGGAGCGAGCCTTATACTGTAGCGCAGGGCTTCGGTTATATGGAAGGCATGGGCGACTGTGCCGTGACTCATACCAATCACGAGAAAGGTCTTATCGCAGTCTTCGTAGGAGGACAAGGTCTGTGGCAATCGACGCCGACAAATCCTAATCGCACATATAAGTCTGTTAGCTACGACAATGGAAGGACATGGAGCGAGCCTGAAGACATCACGCATTTTATCTTCGGTTATGAATGTGAAGACTCTATAAGAAGAAACTGGCGCGCTTCGTTCTGCGCTTCTGGCAACGGACTCCTCACAAGCAAAGGACGTATTATGTTCGTGGCTTGCATACGCGAGACTATCAATTATTCTTTAAACAATTACGTGATATATTCCGACGACGATGGCGAGACTTGGAATGTCTCCGGTCGCGCTTCTGTTGGCGGTGACGAAGCCAAAGTGGTGGAGCTTAACAATGGCGACATCTTGATGAGCATACGTACTTCTGGTAAGAGATGGTATAATATTTCTCACGACGGCGGCGTCACATGGAATGAAACAGTTTACACATGGGAAGATCTCGTAGGTCCGGCTTGTAACGGCGATATAATAAGATATGACGAAAACACATTATTACATAGTCTTCCTACAGGCAACTCACGTCGCGACGTGGCGATATACATATCCGAAGACGAAGGCAAGACATGGAACGACGGTAAGATTGTGGTGCCTCGCTTCTCGGCATATTCTTCTCTTTGCGTGCTGCCTGACAAGACGATAGGAATGTATGTGGAAGAAAGGGAAGTGGATACCACAAGTTACGAAATGGTGTTCTACAGATTCCCGATAGAATATCTGAAATAAGGCTTTGGTGAAAAATAAGGTTGAATCTGAATGACTCAACCTTTATTTTTAATCCTCGTCTTCATCGGCTTGGATGATGTAAATGACTTCGTTGTCGCGTTTCATCATATATTTCTCTCTTGCGATGCGTTCCAACATGACAGAGTCTTTATGGAGTTCCTCTAATGTCTCATGTTGGTCCTGAATCTCTTTCTCGTAAAACTCAACCTTATCCTTAGCCTCTCTTAATTTCTTAAAATTCTTTATTTGAAAGAAGATATTATATTGGTCGATGAATATTATTATCACCGCAAATATCAATGTAGCAATGAGATACTTATTGTTAAATTTTTTTATGATATCCTTAAAACTCATGGTAAATATTTTTTGCAAAAATAAAAAAATATTGTCTTCAACAATATTTTTTTTGTCATTATACACCAGTCAACGGACACTGCCTACGAGAGATGTGATGTCATGACGTCTCAAAAATTCTCTCCCTTTCAAACATTTTACTTCTTTCCTTGTTTCATAACCACAAAATAAAAATAAAGGTTATGAAAAAATTATTCATTATTGCATGCCTGTTTTTCGCATGGCAGTTTAAGGCGGAGGCTTGTACTGGCATCTCTATGTTTGCCGCCGATGGTACGTACATACAAGCCAGGACAATAGAATGGGGAGGCAGTAATCTCAACAGCGTCTATGTTGTGGTGCCTCGTAATTTCAATCAGGTTTCTTTCACCCCAACGGGAAAGAACGGTATGTCGTTTAATTCTAAGTATGGTTACGTAGGTTTAGCTGTTGAAGAGAAAGAATTCATTGCGGAGGGTGTCAACGAGGCAGGCTTGTCGGCAGGTCTGTTCTATTATCCGAACTATGGCAGTTATCAGTTGTATGACGAGAAGTATAACTCCATTACGGTGGCAGACCTGCAGTTAGTGTCGTATCTCTTGTCGCAGTTTGCTACTGTCGATGAGGTGAAAGCTGGCATGGATAAGATTCGTGTCGTCTCTTTGATGGGTGGCGATGGCGCCGCCGAGGCAATACATTGGAGAGTGGGCGACAGCAGTGGAAAACAAATCGTCATTGAAATAGAACAAGGCGTAGTTCATATCTATGACAACACTATCGGTGTCTTGACAAACGCTCCTAATTTTCATTGGCATCTCACCAATCTAAATAACTATGTAAACCTGACTCCTGTCAACACTCAGGCTCATAACATGGGTGACGTGAAAGTGTTTCCTTTTAGCTTCGGCTCAGGATTCCTCGGTCTCCCTGGCGACTTCACACCTCCTTCACGTTTCGTCCGCGCCGCTTTCTTCAAGACAACGGCTCCAATGATGAAAGACGCGAGATCCGCTATGCTCCAATGCTTTACTATCTTAAACAATTTCGACATTCCTATCGGAATGGAATATCCTAAAGGTCAGACTCCCGATTTGCCAAGCGCAACACAATGGACATCTGTAATAGACCTTACTCATAAGGTGGTTTATTACAAGACTTTCAACAATAACTCTATAAGGAAGATTGACCTCGGAAGCATAGACTTTACTAAGGTGAAATATCAATATCACGTCTTAGACGAAGCCAACTCACAGCCAGTACAGACTATTACGATTAGCTAAAGTAGAGACGTATCAAAATTGCAAAATTTTGCTGCGTCTCCACGATAGGCGAACAAACAAAGGACGCTGCCTCGAATGAAGCAGCGTCTTTAACTTTTGTCTTTAGACTTTTGACTTTCGCCATTGAGACGTATCAATTACATATTGTTTATTATCAATGGTGTAATTGGTGTGTCTCTACTTTACGAGGTCGTAAGTGTCTTTTGCAATCATATATTCTTCGTCGGTTGGGAATACTACGACAGTGACTTTTGAGTCAGGTGTTGAGATGACTTTTGCCTCTCCCATCAAGCCTTTGTTGATTTCCATATCAATCTTGACTCCGAGATATTCCATATCTTGTAAGATAGGACCTCTCATGAACCAAGCGTTCTCGCCTATTCCGCCTGTCATTACGATGATGTCAACGCCATTCATAACAGCAGCGTAAGCACCGATATATTTCTTCACACGGTGTTTGAACATATTGAAGGCGTATGTGCTGCGTTCGTCGCCAGCTTCACGTCCAGCGTTCACGTCACGCATATCTTGCTTGTCGCCGGTGATACCGATGAGACCTGATTTTTTGTTGATGAGAGTGTTCATCTGTTTCATGTCGAAGCCTTCTTTTTCAGCGATATACATGAATACGCCGAGGTCTAAGTCACCAGTACGACTACCCATCATAAGACCTTCAACAGGAGTGAATCCCATAGAAGTATCGACAGATTTTCCGTTTTGAACTGCTGCTATAGAAGCACCGCTGCCTAAGTGACATGTGATGATCTTTTGGTCGTTCCAGTCTTTGCCTAAGAACTTAGCAGCTTTTTCTGCTACATATTTATGACTTGTTCCGTGGAATCCGTAGCGGCGTACGCGATATTTTTCGTAATATTCGTATGGGATAGGGTAGAGGTAAGCTTCAGGTTTCATTGTCGAGTGGAATGCTGTATCGAAGCAGCCGCCTTGTTTTACGTTAGGAAGCAATTCGGTTACAGCTTTCACGCCTGCCATACAAGCTGGGTTGTGTAGAGGAGCAAGGTCGATGAGGTCTTCCATCAATTCCATCACGCTGTCGTCAATAAGGACGCTCTTGGTGAATTTCTCGCCGCCATGAACCAAACGATGTCCGACAGCGCCAATCTCGTCTAAGGATTTGATAACGCCATGTTTCTCATCGATAAGAGCGTTGAGAACGATGCTGATACCTACAGTATGATTTGGAATAGGTAGCTGTTCGTAATGTTTTTCGCCGTTCCATTTGTGGGTAAATTCTCCCATTTCGAGGCCGATACGTTCAAGAATACCCTTTGCCATGACAGTATGCTGATTGTCGTCAATATCAAAAAGCTGATATTTGATAGATGAACTGCCACAGTTTAAAACTAAAATTTTCATTTGTTATTTATTTGTTAAAATTGATTACTTAATTACAATGGAGACGTGTCAATGTGTTTTTTGTTTTGCAGGAAGCATTGACGCGTCTCTACAATTATACATTATGAATTGTGAGTTATGAATTCTTCTGAGCAATTGCTTGATTGCATGTTATCGCTACTAATTTGTAGATGTCGTCGATGGAACATCCGCGGCTTAAGTCGTTGCAAGGTTTTGCGAAGCCTTGGAGGACAGGACCTACAGCTTCGGCGCCAGCGAGACGTTGTACGAGTTTATATGCGATGTTGCCAACTTCCAATCTTGGGAATACCAAGGTGTTAGCTTTTCCAGCTACTTCGCTGCCTGGAGCTTTGCTTGCGCCTACTGAAGGAACGATGGCAGCGTCGGCTTGTAACTCACCGTCGATGCAGATGTCAGGACGCATCTGTTTTGCTAACTCTGTAGCTTTGATGACTTTATCTACGTCTTCGTGTTTGGCTGAGCCTTTTGTCGAGAAGCTTAACATAGCTACTTTAGGGTCTATCTTAGCGATGTTCTTTGCAGTGTCGGCTGTACAAACTGCTATTTCAGCGAGTTGTTCTGCTGTTGGGACTGGCGTCACGGCGCAATCGGCGCAGACAATCTTGCCGTCGGTTCCGTATTTGTCGTTAGGAAGGAACATGATGAAAGCGCCTGATACGCAAGAAACGCCAGGAGCGGTCTTGATGATTTGTAATGCAGGACGGAGCATGTCGCCTGTTGTACTGCGAGCACCGCTTACCAAACCGTCAGCATCGCCGGCTTTGAGCATGAGAACGCCGAGATACATGAAGTTCTCTGCAAGTCCTTGAGCTTCTTCTATTGTCATGCCTTTGCTCTTACGAAGTTCGAAGAGTAAGTTGGCGTATTTGTCTCTGTTAGGATTATTCTTAGGGTCAACGATGCAAGCCTTGTCGATGTTTTTTAATTCAAACTCAGCTGCCATGTCTTTGATTGTCTGTGCAGGTCCGATGAGAATGACATCGGCGATGCCATCGGCTATGAGTTGGTCGGCTGCTTTTAACGTTCTTGCTTCATCACCTTCAGGAAGTACAATACGTTGCTTGTTTTCACGAGCATTCTGTTTTATTTGTTCTATGAGATCCATGTTGTTATAATTATTGTTTCTAATATTCTTAAAGATTACAAAGGTAAGAATCTATTTCTAAAATTTCAAAAAAAAATCTAAATATTTGTTAAGAAAAAAACAAAGATGTAAATTTGCAGACCTAAAGAATGAGATGAACGACACTATCAATTATATCGCTGCAGACACCATTGGAATGAATTGTTCCGATACTTTGGTGCAGACTTTTAATCAGTATAAGGATTTTAAGTTTGTTACAGAAAACAGTGGTGTGTTTGAAGGACCGAAAGAAAGAGAGGTGTCGTATGTGAGTGCAGGATGGAATTTTACTATTCTGTTCGTCATGATGTTGCTTATTGTATTGAATAAATTCTTCGCTCCTCAACGATTTGCGTCTATTATCACAATGCCGTTTCAAAGCGGAGGCGGCGATAAAATGATACGTGAGAATCATTCATCTCTAAACATAATCTCACTTTCAATAGTAGCCTCTTTCATATTGATGATTTCTTTATTGATACAGAAGTTCTTTGTCATTTATGGAGGTAATCATATCTTGCACGACAATAGTAATTTCTTTCTTGACATTAGTTCGTCAGTCACCTTGTTATTGATTTTCGATTATCTTCTTATGGTTTTTTTTGGATGGCTTTTCAAAACTAACGTGATGCAGCTCCTTTATGTGAGTTTAAGAGTTTCTGTTATGGCGACTGCGAGCATACTGCTTGTTCCAATTGTAATGTTGATACTTTTTTATCCGTATAAATTCCTGCTTATTATTGCATTAATACTTCTGTTGATATTTATGGTAATAAGGCTTACCAAATTATTAATTGAAATTCGAATGTTGACAAAATTAAATTTTGTAAATATTTTTTTGTATCTTTGCACAATCGAAATTTTACCGCTTTTGGTGATATTTAAGATGGTTCTTAATGTGTTGTAAAATACTGATAATCATTTTGATTTTATTAAGAAGAAGTGAAAATTTTGGAATTTGAAAAAAGATAAAAAAGATAGTAGATGAAGATAAAATCAATCCTTTTGTCACAGCCTAAGCCTGTTGATGTAGCCAAAACTCCATACGAAGCCATAATAAAGAAGTATAACGTCAACATCGAATTTGAAAAATTCATCAAATTAGAAGATGTTTCAGCAAGCGAATTAAGACAAGAGAAAGTAAAACTTACCGATTTCACTGCAATAATTCTTACAAGTCGTAACACTATTGACCATTTCTTCCGTATAGCAAAAGAAATGCGTTATACAATCCCTGAAGACTTGAAATATTTCTGTGTGTCAGAATCGACAGCTCTTTACCTTCAACGTTATATACAATATAGAAAAAGAAAAATTTTCTACGGCAAACAGACTTTTGCCGATTTAGTTGAGGTGATGAAAAAACATAAGGAAGAGAAATTCTTCCTGCCAAGTTCTAACTTAGTTACTGAAGATCACGACGGTATGTTGACAGCAGCGAAGTTGGATTATACTAAGGCTGTTATCTTCCGTACAGTGTCGTCCGATCTCTCACATATCGACATCAACAAATATGATATGTTGGTGTTCTTCAGCCCAGCAGGTATAGATTCGCTTAAAGCAAATTTCCCTGATTTCGTTCAGACAGAAAACGTCGCCATCGGAGGATTCGGTCAATCGACATGTAAAGCTATCACCGATGCAGGTTTTACCTTGAACTTCAGCGCACCAACTCCTTCTTGCCCATCAATGAATATGGCGATAGAAGAGTTTATCAGCAACGAAATTAAAAAAGCTAAGAAAAAATAATTCTCAATGAACGAAGGACTTCCGAAAGAGCAACGTTTATATAAGAAAAAAGCTATCGAACAACTATTCGGAAAGGGTAAAGGTTTCAACTTGTATCCTTTCCGAGTTGTCGTTTATAAGCATGCCTCCGAAGAAGGCGAGCCTTCAATACCCCGATTCATCGTTTCCGTCTCTAAGAAACGCTTCCATCATGCCTTCAAACGCAACAGAGTGAAAAGACTTGTCAGAGAGGCTTGGAGAAAAAACAAATCAGAAATAATTGTTAAATGTGAACAACAGAAAATCACTTTCGATTTCGCACTTGTTTATACTGCTACAACAATTTTATCATACGAAGAGATAGAAAAGAAAATAAAACAACTATCTTTGCGTTTGAAAAATGATTATTTCCATGATGAAGAAAATCGCACAACTGCCGGCTAAATTTCTGATACTGCTCATACGCATCTATCAGCTCACGCTGTCGCCTTTCATAGGCAGAAACTGCAGATACACACCGACTTGTTCTAATTATGGAATTGAAGCAATAAAAAAATATGGTGCCATCAAAGGTGGATGGTTGACAATAAAACGAATATTATCTTGTAACCCTTGGGGCGGCAGCGGTTACGATCCCGTCCCATAATTGTAGGGACGTATCGAATACGTCCATTAAAATTTTTGTTATGAATAAATTAAGGATCTTATTATTTGTATTGTTGTTTTTCCCTGTCGTGACTTTTGCCCAGGAAAAACAAAACAATTTCGAAATCTCCAAGAGTTTGGACATTTATAATAATGTGTTAAGATATCTCAATATGAATTATGTCGATGAGATAAATCCGGCGGAACTTAACGAGACTGCTATCCACGCGATGCTCAAGGAGTTGGATCCTTATACGGTTTTTATCCCGGAGTCGGAGATTGAAGATGTAAGGCTTCTTACCATGGGAGAATACGGCGGAATAGGTTCAATAATTCAATATTATGACGATAACGTTCATATCTCAGAACCTTACGAGAACTTCCCTGCTCACAAAGCTGGCCTGATTCCTGGCGATGCAATCATAGAGGTTAATGGTGTCAACACTGAGAAGAAGACCGTGAGTGAAGTGAGTGAACTCCTTAAAGGTCAGCCAGGTTCAAACATTACCCTGAAGATTAGACGCGAAGGTGAAAAAAACATTCTTACCAAAAACCTCGTGCGCGAGAAAATTAAAATCGATAATATTCCTTACTACACTGTTCTCGAGGGCGGCGTGGCTTATATCATTCTGAACCAATTTACTAAAGACGCTGCTAAAGAACTGAAGGAGGCTTTCTTAGAGATGAAATCGCAAAACGAACTCAAAGGTCTCATCATCGACCTTAGAGGCAACGGCGGCGGTCTGCTCAACGAAGCCGTCGATATCGTAAATCTCTTCGTCCCGAAAAATAAACTCGTCGTCTATACAAAAGGAAAGACAGCCGAACAAAACAGAAACTATTATACCAAACACGAAGCTGAAGATACACAGATTCCTCTCGCAATACTCGTCAACGAGACAAGCGCTTCGGCAAGCGAGATTGTGTCAGGCGCAATACAAGATTTCGACAGAGGCGTCATCGTTGGTCAGAGAACCTTCGGTAAAGGATTGGTACAGAACATACTTCCAATGACTTACAACACACAGATGAAAGTGACAGTGTCTAAATATTATATCCCAAGCAAACGTTGTATCCAAGAGATTGACTATTCAAAAAAAGCTAAGAACGACACTCTTACAAAGAACGATACTCTTGGCCCAGAGTTTAGAACTGCTAACGGAAGAATCGTTTATGAAGGTCATGGTATTCAACCAGATGTGAAGATAGAACCTGAGATGCTTTCTACAATCACAGCTCATCTTTACGCACAAAACATGATTTTTAAATATGCCAATAAATTTTATAGAGAACATAAATCTATAGCTTCTCCAGAAGAGTTCGAGATAACAGACGAGATTTATAACGACTTCGTTAAGTTTGTGGAAGACAATAAGTTTGAATATACTTCTGAAAGTGAAAAAGATTTTGCAGAATTGGTGAAGACAGCTAAAACAGAAGGTTATTACGAAAATATCAAATCTCAATTGGATGTTTTAGAAAATGAACTTAAGAGTCATAAAGACAACGACTTAGTAAATAACAGAGAAGAGATTTCAGAGATTCTTAAGATAGAAATAGTCGGTCGTTATTATTTCCAAAAAGGAAAGATAATCTCAACTTTGAAAGATGATGTTGAGTTGAATCGTGCTGTTGAAATTCTTCTCAATACTAATGGTCAGAATGAATACGAAAAATTGTTAAAGAGTTTATAGTTAAAAGTTTATAGTAGTTTTGAAGTTAAGAGTTTGAAGTAGATTGTTTTATTAATATCTTGATTATGAAAGTCGAATACGGTAAAACTGGAACTTATTTCTATCTTGTCGGATTGATATTGATAGGTGTGTTTTTACCTACATCTAAATTCGGCTTGAGTGTCTCGCAGTTTTATCTGTTGGCTTTGTGGTTCTTGCTCGGTCTTGATATGCGAGCCATTAACAAGATGTTTCCGGAGAAATCGTTTGTAAGCAGAATATTTTCACGTATCGTAGTCTCTTTCAAAGGAATATGGAATAACATAAAAACAAGATTCAACGATTTTATCCATAATAAGATAGCTGTTATTATTGTCTTGATGTATCTGATACATTTTGTCGGCTTGATTTATACTTCGGATTTTCAATACGCTTTTAAAGATCTTAGAATTAAATTGCCATTATTGGTGTTTCCTTTGATAATGTCGTCGATGAAACCTTTGAACACCAAACAGTTTGATACTATATTATGGTTTTTTATCAGTTCAGTTTTCTTCGTTACGATACTTGGAGCGATAAAATATTTCCGTCGCGACTTTGTTGATGTGAGAGAATTGTCGGTTTTCGTCAGCCATATTCGCGTTTCTCTTTGTATAGTTTTTTCAATATTTATATTGGTATATTATTTCTTTAAGCGAAACTATAAACCAATAGTTAAAACAATAATACTTTTCTTGATAATATGGTTCTTATGGATGATAGTAATTTTGGAATCTTTCATCGGAGTCTTGATTATTGTTTTCTTAGCGTTGACCTTGATTTTATATCGTGTCTTTCAAAGTGAGAGATTATATGTTAAAATTTTTGCGGTAGTAGCCATTGTCGTAGCACTTTCATATATTATCTATGCTCCATATAAGATTATACACGACTATAGGAATCCTGATAAAGTTATTGTCGAACAATTAGATACGTATACGAAACTTGGAAATCCATACGTCTTCGATACTATCCATTATAGAATTGAAGATGGGCGTTATGTAGGGTTATATCTTTCAAAAAAAGAAATGCTTGACGCTTGGAATAAGAGAAGTAATAAAAAATTAACAAAAGAATCCGATAAAGGTTATCATAGTTTAGTGCGTTATCTTACATCTAAAGATTTAAGAAAAGATGCTGAAGGTGTTTCAATGCTCACCGACGATGATATAAGAAATATTGAAAATGGAATAGCAAATTATAACTATATAGAAAATCCTGGTCTTAAGACGCGTATCATGAAGATAATGGTGGCTTACGATAATTATGCTTGTAGTGGTGACGCTAACGGAAGTTCTGTGTTTCAGAGAATTGAGTTTATAAAGGCTTCTTTCGGAATAATAAAGGATAATCCGATTATTGGCGTAGGAACAGGTGATATTGCTGATGCTTTCGCAGAATATTACGAAAGAACAGATTCAAAATTAAGACCTGAAAATAGATTCCGCAGTCATAATCAATATTTTGCTATTACATTGGCTTTTGGTGTTGTTGGATTGTTATGTTTCTTGTTCTCAATGTTTTATCCATTCTTCTCTGATAAGAAATATCGTAACTATTTCTATTTTATCTTCTTGTTTATAATTGCGCTTTCAATGTTTACAGAAGACACTCTTGAGACCCAGATAGGAGTGACATTGTTTGCATTCTTCAACTCGCTGTTGATTTTTGTAATGCCATTGGAAGAGAATGAATCAGGCGAATGTAAATAACAGATTAGCGAAAAAATTCCATATTGTGGTAATTCCAATAGCAAAGAGTTTACTCAGATAGAAATTCCATTTTAGTCTGTCGTTAAGGATATAAAGTACTAACGAATTGATTACTAATCCAATCGTTGACACAATCATAAATTGGAAATATTGAGTTCCAATGTTCTCGTCATTACTTTCAAAAGTCCATAAGCGATTCAAGAAATAGTTTGACGTGGCTGCTATAATGAAACCTAATCCATTACTTAAATACTTATTAATTTTTAAGAATTCTTTGCATAGATAAGTAGTGCCGAAATCTATTATCATTCCGGAACAACCAACGACTCCAAATTTTAAGAACTTGAGGAATAGGAACTTATCTAAAGCAAGCAAGCATTTCATCTGCTAAATCTATTATTGATTCTCTTTATTTTGTTTTGAACTGATACGTATTGTAATCCAGAACAAGGCAACCATCACTATTATACTTAACAATGTGTAGAAGATATTTGTTTCGCCAAAGTTTTCTACATCGATATTGGTAATACCTTTGTTGTTAAGATAATAAACTACTACAGCTGTTGCGTTGTTGGTGAAGTGCATAAGCATTGGGACCCAGATACTTTTGGAATAGTAGAACATATAACCAAGAAGTAATCCCAAGACTAAGCGAGGTAAGAAACCGTAAAATTCAAAGTGGATGAATGAGAATATTGCTGAGGCGAGGAAAATACCAATATGAACATTTTTGCAAATTTTTATTAAGAAAGGTTGTAATAATGAGCGAAAGAGCAATTCTTCACCGAAAGCGGCGAGTCCGGCAATCATGATTAAGTTTATGATTAAACCACTGATATTGCTGACATTAAGCATCTTTTCTGTTATTTGTGTCGCCGATTCCTGCATGTCTTTCATCATCTTTTCTAAATGAGCCATGGATTCGGGAAGTCTTAACTCGGCATTCCATTCGGCAAAGATGGCATTAAGAGGATTGATGGCATACATCATGACAAATCCGATTATGAAAAACATAATGGGAGCTTTTCTAAAACTAAGCGAAAGCATAGGTTTTTCTTTGACCAAGCATGCGTATAACAAAGGTGGAAGGACGAATGTTAATATTTGTGAACAAATCTGAGAGATGCGTAATATTCCAAGTTCACTTACGCTATCTTTTAAAAAAACGATAGCAACACTTATGATGAGAGATATAATGAGTCCAACGATTAATAACGCAGCGAGAAGAAATATTCTTTCTATCGTACCGACCTTTTTGAAAAGAGGGAATGTCATAAATGTAAAGTTTTATTTTTGCAAATTTAACACTTTTTTTGATAAGTTGAATTTAGTAACTTTGCAAAATTCTTGGTGCGACGAATTTGTTGCATTGCTATATTAAATTGATATTGATGATTAAGATTGCGAACATAGAATTTGAAGATATTCCTTTGTTGTTGGCGCCGATGGAAGGCGTTACCGATCCGCCTTTTCGCCGTATGTGTAAGGAGCAAGGTGCCGATGTCGTTTATTCGGAGTTTATCTCTTCTGACGGTCTCATCCGTGATGCCGTGAAGAGTGTGAGGAAGTTAGGTTTTGACGAGAAGGAGCGACCTTTTGGGGTGCAGATTTTTGGTAACAGCGTAGATCCTATGGTGGAAGCTGCTCGTTATGCTGAACGCTACGATCCTGATATTATTGACATTAACTTCGGATGTCCGGTTAAGAAAGTAGCTTCTAAGGGAGCAGGTTCGGGCATTCTCAACGATATTCCTAAGATGGTCGCGATTACGGAAGCCGTAGTGAAGGCTGTTAAGAAACCCGTCACGGTGAAGACACGTCTTGGTTATGACAGCGAACATAAGGAGATAGTCGATATAGCTGAGCGCCTGCAAGACGTCGGAATACAAGCTCTTACGATTCATGGGAGGTTGAGAACGACGAAATGGGGCGAGCCAGCAGACTGGACACTGATAGGGGAGGTGAAGAACAACCCACGCATGACAATCCCTATCATAGGTAATGGCGATGTCGTTGACGGACCTTCCGCAAAATATTTCTTAGATAATTATGGTGTCGATGGCTTGATGATAGGACGCGCCACCTATGGAAACCCGTGGATTTTCAGAGAAGTGAAACATTATCTTAAGACGGGAGAAGTACTTCCGCCACCCGATGTCAAGGAGAGAGTGAGAGTTGCGAAAGCGCATCTTGCTGATTCTTTGGAGTATAAGAAAGACGAGTTTTATGCCGTCATGGAGATGCGCAAACACTGGGGACTTTATTTCAAAGGATTTATAAATTTCAAGCAGTTTAAGCTGCGACTGATGGAAGTAAAGACGATGGAAGAAGTGTTTGCAATTTTAGACGAAGTAGCAGCGTATTATAGTTGAAAATTGAAATCTGAAAATTGAAAGTTGCCTTCGACAGGCTCAGATTAAAGACAAAAGGTAGAGACGCACCAATTACACCATTGATAACAAATAATATGTAATTGATACGTCTCTCGATTTTAATCTTTAGTTTATTTATGAATCACATCAAATTCCAGATCTTCTTTCAGTAGTCCGTTTTCGAATAAATCGACGACGCGTGCGCCTGTCAGGCTGTGATATGTCACGATACCTAATTTCTGTGCAGCGATGATATTTTCAGGAGTGTCGTCGATGAAGAGAGTCTCTTCAGGTTTCATATTATAGCGGTCGAGGACGTAGATGAAGAAATCCGGGTCGGGTTTGCTGAGGTGTAAGTCGAATGAGAAGAACGACTTGTCGAAGAGACTGTCAAACTCTCTGTATCCGAAGCGCAGTTGAAGGTCGCGGATGAAGAGGTCGTAATGAATCTCGTTGCTGTTGCTCATGAGGAACACGTGATAGTTTCCTCTGAGTTTTTTCACCAAGTCGATGCGTCTTTGAGGGATGTCGAGTATCATCGAGTTCCAAATTTCATCGAATTCTTCTGGAGAAACGTTGAGATTTAATTGAGAACACAGCTTTTTTCTGAATGATTCAGCCGATAATATGCCGCACTCAAACTGTCTCAAAGTACGTTTTACATCATCGGAATTAAGTAGTTCTAAGTTGTTGAAGCCGTTGTCTTTCAAGTGATTTACGATCTGATTTTGGTCGATGTCGATAATAACTCCGCCGAGGTCGAAGATGATATTTTTGATGTTAGGAAAATTTTTTTTCATTTTTTTAATTTTTTGTTTTGTAATTCGCTGCAAATTTGTAAATTTGCACTCGAAAAAACAAGGGAAAGAACAAAAAGTTATTAACAAAATTATAACAAGTTCTTCGGCTCCTATAGCTCAGTCGGTTAGAGTAGCTGACTCATAATCAGTTGGTCCCTGGTTCAAGTCCAGGTGGGAGCACAAAAAAGCCTCGATAGTCAATGATTATCGAGGCTTTTTTGTTTTGATTAGCTGCGTTTTTTGTCCACAAATTGTCCACGATGTGAATTATTGGATTCAGGATTATGATAGAGATGATATAGAGTAGGTGTGAGAAATATGAGCATTTAAAAAGGGAGATCGTAATATAGACTTTCTTCAGAAATGTCAATATGTTGATATTTATCATATATTGAAATGTCTTTCAATTTTGAACGGTATTCCGTATATTTATTTTTGTTTTCCAATTCTAATCTTCTATTTCGACTCATTTCAATAAATTGAGAATCTTGTTCGATACCTAGGAAACGACGATTTATCAAGTTGGCTGCGATTCCTGTTGTTGCAGAACCAGAGAATGGATCTAAGATCCAGGCATTTGTCTTTGTGGATGCTAAAATAATTCTTGTTAACAATGATAAAGGTTTCTGGGTTGGGTGTTTCCCACAAGATTTTTCCCACGGTGCAATTGCTGGAAGTCTCCAGACATCGGTCATCTGCTTGTTCTCATTTAAAAGTTTCATTAATTCATAATTGAAATAATGTGCCTTCTTTTTTTCTTTTCTTGCCCAAATAATAAATTCAGTTGAATAAGTAAAGTATCTACATGAAATATTTGGAGGTGGATTGGTTTTTGCCCATGTTATGACATTTAAAATTTTGTAACCTAATTCTATTAATGAATTTGCAACGGAGAAAATATTATGATATGTTCCTGAGATCCATATTGTACCGCTATCTTTTAATTTTTCTCTGCACAGAGAAAGCCATCTTATGTTAAAGTCATTGATGTATTCTGACGAGATGCTTTTATCCCAATTACCTTTGTCAACACATACAATTTTACCGCTTTGTACAGTTATTCCTCCATTAGATAAAAAATATGGAGGATCTGCAAATATCATATCAAACTTAAAATCAAAATTTGATAATATCTCAAAGCAATCGCCGTGAAGCAATGTAAAATCGCGAGATTTGGATTTGAAATAAGGAGTAATCATTTTGTTTTCATAATTACATCATATAACATTTTTCTTCCTGATTTAGCCCAATATGTAATATCTTGTTCAATGAAAAACCAACGAGTAAGTTTTAATACTAGTTCAAATGACCATCCGATATTATCAGGAATGTTTTTTAGCCTAGCAATGGCATTTTCATAAGGATTTAAATTATAAATATCTTCAATTGCTTCTAAAAGTAATGAATAGTGGTTGGATGTCATGTTGTTTTTCTTTGCAGATAAATCTTCTAACAAATCACTATGTTTAGGACATTTGTCATTATTGTTTTTGTGTAATAATAAGTCTTCTACATATATAGCAAAATCACATCCTTTATTAAGTCTTCCAGGACGTTCAATATATATACGTTTACCATCTGATAATATCTCTACAAAATATCTTAACTTAGTGTGACAATCTTCCTGAATGAAAATAGAAAGTAATCTTTCCCTTAATTTAGCTCTATCTCTGATAGTATCAATATAGAGGAGTGTGCTTTCTATAGAATCGTCTTTTCTTATTGTCATATTATCTTGTTTATAAAATCATTAATAGAAGTTAAATTAAATACACTAGGTATTGCATAAAAAGCCTCTTCTAATTTATTCTTTGCTGACAACCAACCTTGCCCATCAGTTATCCATACAAATTCAAAATTGTTCAAAGCGTTAATTTTTGGAGCGAGTTCCGTATATGCGCGAGCCGTTTCGTTCAATTTTGAGCCTCCTCCACTGTAGAAATTAACTTCTATCAAATATGTTTTGTTTTTGGTTTCAATAACAAAGTCAAAACGTTTTTCGTCTTCCCCAAGTATTGATAATTCTGGATAATCAGAAGAATAAACTTCTTGCCTATATGGAATATTGTGAGAGTCAAAAATTGACGCTACTGTATTCTCCATAATGTGTCCGCTTCTATTCTTTCTTGCATTTGTATCAAGACCTGTTTCAATGCCAAACACGTAATCAACAAGGTTTTTAATCTTTTTACTTTTGAATACTTCGTCTAAACCAGTCTCGTGAATGAATTTTAGAACACCCTCAACAGACCTGAAAAGACTTGATATTTTAATCACTTCGTTGTTGTCAATTACTTTTTTATTATCAGTTTTTCTGACTGCGATTAAAATCTCTAATACATCAAATACATTCTTGTTCTCTTCCCATAACAATTTGATGCAATTATTTAAGTCGTCTTTCCCAAGAAGATAATTCAACTGGTTTAGTTTTAATTCAATAGCACTAACATTGTCGGATATTTTATTGAAATCGCAGAAGAAATTAAGTGTCGCGTTAGTCTCTTTTAGTTGTGATATAAATGTGATAAACTCTTGTTCTGTATGATGTTTCATATTTTTGATTATTTTGTTTAAACTAAAATAAGATTGTTTTCCGCTATCATATTATTTGTAATTAACAACTCTGAAAGTTTACCTCTTTTGGAAGCTACGGCATTCACAGAACGTGATGCATAGACCCTCATTATGTTAAAATTGTTGTAAAGATTCTCGAAAAACAAATCGTCAGGATTTTTTGCGGAACAGTCAGAATTACTTAACATCCACAGACAATTATCCTTTTGAGATAACTTCTGGCAGAAACGAGCCAATCGTTTTTGTTCGTTGTCATCAAAACTTCCTTTTACATAAGAGTTGAAACTTGATGTTTCGCTTAGCGGACGATAAGGCGGATCGAAATAATAAAAGACTAGATCTTTTTCTTCAATCATTATTTCAAAATCATCGTTGTAAATCTCAACATCGTATTTGTTTAACAATTCGCTGTCAGCATATATTACATCTTCGTTACATATAGTTGGATTGGAATATTTGCCAAAAGGGACGTTGAATTTACCTTGAGCGTTTTCTCTGTATAAACCATTGAAACAAGTACGATTAAGGAATAATAACAATGTCGTTTTATCAATGCTAGAAAGATCTTCTTCGTTAAATATGTTTCTCATTTTTAAATAGAAATCTTTCCTGGAATTTTCATCGATTATATTTAGATATTCCTTCTCAATTTCCTTTAGACTAGAAATCAATTCTTTAGGTTTGTATTTGATGTTTTTATATGCTTCTGTTAAATTTGTGTTTATGTCATTGATTATGACTCGCTTGATATTTGGAAATTGTTGTAACATGAAAAACAACATTGCACCGCCGCCTACAAATGGTTCTACATAAGTAAATTCATTGTCATACAGCGATTTGGGTAAAGCCGCTTCTAATTGCGATAACAGCTGACCTTTCCCACCAACCCATTTCATAAACGGTTTTGCATTCATACTCATCAGATTAAAACTACAAAATCTACATTGCCTATTCATTGCAAAAGTAACAATAAAAGGCTGAAAAAACAATATGAACTGTTAAATAATACAGTTAAAATTAATTTACATTTTTCCATGGAAATATTCCCACACAATTTTCCCCTTCGCCTTGCCAACTATCCTTTCCAACGTCTCCAAATTTGCTGCTTTGATGTTCTTCACGGATTTCAGTTCTAACATCAGTTTCTCGGCGGTATGTTTCCCTATTCCTTTGATGTCGTTTAACTCGGAATGGATGAAGCCTTTCTCGAATTTCTTCCTGTGATGGGTGATGCCGAATCGGTGCGCTTCGTCTCTAATGTGTTGTATCACCTTCAATGTCTCGGAGCGTTTGTCTATATATAAAGGTATGCTGTCGCCAGGGAAATATATCTCTTCTAGTTTCTCTGCGATGCCTATGATGCTGATCTTGCCGTATAATCCTAGCTGCTGCAACACCTTCACCGCTGATGAGAGTTGTCCCTTGCCGCCATCGACGACGATTAAATCAGGAAGTCGCTGCCCTTCATCTAAGAGGCGTTTGTATCTTCTATAGATAATCTCTTCCATCGAGGCGAAGTCGTTGGGACCTTCGACGGTCTTTATGTTGAAATGACGATAGCCGCTCTTGTTAGGTTTCGCATCTACAAACTGTGTCATCGCGGCAACGGCATAGTCGCCCTGGAAGTTGGAGTTGTCGAAACATTCTATCACCTTCGGTAAGTCCGGCAGATGCAGGTCTTCTTTCATCTGGCTTAAGATTCTCTTGCTGTGACGTTCCGGATCGACGAGCGTCCTGAGTTTCTCTACCTCAAGACGATACTGTTTCGCGTTACGCTGCGATAACTCTAAAACCTCGAATTTCTCGCCTCGCTTAGGAACGGTAAGACGTACGCCTTCGAGTTCTATCTCTAATTCCGTCGGGACGATTATTTCTTTGATACGCCTTCGTTTGTCAGTGTCTGAGTCAGAGTCAACGTCATGGTTAGAGTCAATGTCATTATCCATCTGATGTAACTCAACGATGGCAAGTGTCAGCAGTTCTTCTACGGTCTCGTCGAGTTTTCTTTTCATCTCGAAGGAATGCGACTGTATGATGGCGCCTTCCACGATTTTCATATAGTTGACATAGAACGAATTGCCGGCATCTTCGTAGGAGAAGACTTCCATGTCGAAGAGGCTGTTGCTGCATACTACAGAACGAGCGTGATAATTCTCGAGCAGCTCGTATTTGTCTTTTATGACTTGCGCTTGCTCGAATTCTAATTTTGCGGCGTGCGCCATCATCTGCGCCTTCATGTCTCGCAAAACTTCCTGAATATTTCCCTTGATGACTTTCTTGATATTTAAAATCATCTCACGGTATTCTTCTTCGGCTATGCTTCCGTCGCATGGCGCTTTGCAGTTACCAACATGATATTCCAAACAAGGTCGGTAATGTCCGTTGTCGATGTATTCTTGTCTTAAATTTAACTTGCAGTTTCTGATAGGGTAGAGCTGCCTTAACATCTCGAGCAGCGTCTTTGCTGTCATCACCGAAGGATAAGGGCCGAAATAAATGGAACCGTCGTTGACTTTCTTTCTCGTGAGGAAGACTCGCGGAAAATGCTCGTTCTTGACGCAGATCCAAGGATAGGTCTTGTCGTCTTTTAAGAGGATATTGTAACGTGGCTTGTATTGCTTGATGAAGTTGTTTTCTAAAAGCAAGGCTTCCATCTCGCTGTTCACGACGGTGAATCTGATGTCGGCGATGCGACTGACGAGGACGCTAACCTTTCTGCTCTGCTGTTGCTTGTTGAAATAACTCGATATCCTGCGTTTCAGGTTTTTTGCTTTACCGACATAAATAATCTCACCTTTCTCATCGAAATATTGATACACTCCCGGATCGGAAGGAATGGTTTTTAAGATGGATTTTATTTTGTCGTTCATGGTTTATAGTTTATAGTTCATAGTAGTTCGCAAGTTAAAAGTTCTTAAGTTTAAAAGTTTATAATAAACTTAAAAACTATAAACTTAAAAACTACTATAAACTATTAACTATCAACTCTACACTTTAAAAATGTTTAAACCCTTGTGCTTCTATTGGAATGATGTGTTCGTCGGTGGTGATGAGTTCCGCGACGTTGACATCAGGTGTCATGAAACCGATGATTCTCACGTCTTCCATATCTTTTACTTTCTCGTAGTCTTCTTGTTTCACTGTGAAAAGAAGTTCGTAGTCTTCGCCTCCGTTGAGTGCTGCCACACATGGCACTATGTCGAATTCCTTAGCGACGTCGATGGCTTTCTGGTGCATCGGGATTCTGTCTTCCATTACGCGGCATCCGACCTTAGAGTCTTTGCAGAGATGTAATATCTCTGATGCGAGTCCGTCCGACACGTCGATCATGGCTGTTGGTTTTATCTCTAACTCTTTGAGTCGTGCGATGATGTCTCTGCGTGCTTCTGGCTTCAGCTGCCTCTCGAGTATGTAGTCGTAGCCGTAGAGCTCTGGCTGTACGTTAGGGTCTGCCATGAAAGCGGCTTTCTCTCTTTCAAGGATGAGGAGTCCGGTGTATGCTGCGCCGAGTGTTCCGCTGACGCATAAAAGGTCGTTGGCTTTGGCTCCGTCACGATAGACGATGTCGTCTTTCTTGGCTTTGCCGATGACGGTTATCGAGATGAAGAGTCCCGACTTGCTGGCGGTGGTGTCGCCTCCAACCAAATCTACTTTATATGTGTCGCAGGCTAACTTGATTCCTGAGAAGATTTCTTCTACTGCCTCGACAGAGAACTTGCTCGAGATACCCATCCCGACTACAATCTGTGTCGGTGTTCCGTTCATGGCGTATATGTCGGAGAAGTTAACCACAGCAGCCTTATAACCTAAATGCTTGAGAGGCATATATGTCATGTCGAAATGCACGCCTTCAATCAAGACGTCGGTAGAAATCAAGGTCTGCTCGTTTCTATGATTTATGACAGCAGCGTCGTCGCCAATGCCTTTTATTGTTGATTTGTTGTGAATCTTGATGTCTTTGGTCAATCTGTCTATCAAGCCAAATTCACCGAGTTCAGAAAGTTCAGTTAATTCTATTTTTTCGTTTTCCATATTTTTTAAAGTCAACGGACAATTTTAAATCTCAGAAACTGAGAATCTGAGAAACTGAAAATTCTCAAGTTTTCAGTTTCTCAATTTCTCAGATTCTCAATTTCAAATTACATAAGTTTCTTATATTTAAATTTCTTAGGCGTTTGTGTTCCAAGACGTTTTATCTTGTTTTCTTCGTATTCCGAATAACTTCCTTCGAAGAAATATACTTGTGAGTCGCCTTCGAAAGCGAGGATGTGTGTCGCGATTCTATCTAAGAACCAGCGGTCGTGTGAGATGACGACGGCGCATCCTGCGAAGTTTTCCAAGCCTTCTTCTAAAGCACGCAAAGTATTGACGTCGATGTCATTGGTTGGTTCGTCGAGGAGAAGCACGTTGGCTTCTTGTTTCAATGTCAATGCCAAGTGCATTCTGTTGCGCTCACCGCCCGACAAGACGCCTGCTTTCTTTTGCTGGTCGTTGCCTCCGAAATTGAATCTCGAGACGTAAGCTCTTGAGTTCATGGTGCGTTTGCCAAGTTGTATCAATTCGTTGCCGCCGGAGATGACTTCCCACACTGTCTTCTCGGGGTCGATGTCGGCGTGCTGCTGATCGACATAGCCTGTCTTCACTGTCTCGCCAACTTCAAACTCTCCTGAGTCTGGTTTCTCCAATCCCATGATGAGACGGAACAAGGTCGTCTTACCTGCTCCGTTAGGTCCGATAACGCCGACGATGCCCGCTGGAGGAAGCGAGAAGCTGAGGTTCTCGAACAACAATTTATCGCCGTAGGCTTTTGTTATGTTCTTAGCCTCAATGACTTTGTTGCCGAGACGGTCGCCATTCGGGATATATATTTCTAGTTTTTCTTCTTTTTCTTTCACGTCTTCGTTAAGAAGTTTCTCGTAAGAAGCGAGACGTGCCTTGCCTTTTGCATGACGTGCCTTTGGTGCCATCCTGACCCATTCGAGCTCGCGTTCCAAAGTCTTGCGGCGTTTGCTTTCTGTCTTCTCTTCCATCGCCATGCGTGCTGTCTTCTGGTCGAGCCATGATGAGTAGTTGCCTTTCCATGGGATGCCTTCGCCGCGGTCGAGTTCGAGGATCCAGCCTGCTACATGGTCTAAGAAGTAGCGGTCGTGGGTGACGGCGATAACGGTGCCTTTATATTGTTGCAAGTGTTTTTCTAACCAGTTGATAGCCTCTGCGTCGAGGTGGTTGGTAGGTTCGTCTAATAAAAGGATGTCTGGTTCTTGGAGAAGTAATCTAACCAATGCCACGCGGCGGCGTTCACCACCGGAGAGGTTCTTGACAGGAGTGTCGCCGTCAGGACAGTTAAGCGCGTCCATGGCTCTTTCCAACTTGCTGTCTAAGTCCCAGGCGTCGTGTTGCTCGATGAGGTCGGTGAGTCGTCCTTGTTCTTCAACCAAAGCGTTCATCTCATCGTCGGAGAGCTCTTCCATGAAACGAGCGTTGACTTCCTCATATCTCTTTAAAATATCAACGACTTCCTGAATGCCTTCCTGAACGATTTCCTTCACGGTCTTATTGTTGTCCAACTCTGGTTCTTGTTCCAACAAACCTACTGAATATCCTGGTGAGAAAACAACTTCTCCGTTATAGGATTTATCTTTTCCTGCAATGATTTTCAATAATGTGGATTTACCGGAACCGTTTAAACCGATGATACCGATCTTAGCTCCGTAGAAAAATGATAGATATATGTCTTTCAAAATCTGTCTTGAAGGTGGAATTATCTTACTCACACCAACCATCGAAAAAATTATCTTCTTGTCGTCTGCCATAATTTATATTTTTTTAATTCATAATTCATAATTCACAATTCATAATTATGCATTATGCATTATGAATTGTCCTCATCGCTTTTTCCATAATCTTCGTCGCTTCTCTCCAGTCATAGACGCGATGAACGAAGTCGTATCCTTTTTGTGCCAAGGCATCGGCCTTTTCTTTATCTGTCAGAAGTGTAACGATATGTCTTGATAGTTCTTCTGCGCTGTTTCCTACTAGAATCTCCTCGTCTTTTTCAGCTTGCAAAGATTCGTTTGCCAAAGGAGTGGTGATACAAGGCAGCTGCATCGACATCGCTTCCAAGAGTTTGTTCTGCAATCCTGTTCCTATTCTCATAGGAGCTATGAAAATCTTACTTTGTGCGTATGCCTCTCTCATGTCGTCGATCCAGCCGCTGATTATTATCTTGTCGGAAGCGACTTTCTTCACGCGTGGGTCGGGCGAGGCACCGGCTACATATAACTTCGCACCAGGAATTTCTTTCCACACCAAAGGCATAATCTCGTTGGCGAGATATTCCACGGCATTGACGTTAGGAGCGTATGCCATATTACCTGTGAAGACGATGTCGTATTTCTTATCACGCTGCATCGGACTGTAATATTCATGATCGACACCGTTAGGAACGATGAGAATGTCTTTCTTATCAGGATGATCGATGAACTCACGGTCGGGGATGCTTATGATTGTCTTGACATCGAACTCGTCGAAGATGACGCGTTCGTAACGTTTCAAGCGTTTGTATTCCATATTGAAGAACGGCTTGAGATAGAAAGGAGCGATGTCGTATCTTCTCTTCATTCCCATAGAGAAAACGTCTTGATAGTCTATTGTCTTTGGCGTTTTCTCGTGACGGATATATTGAGCCACTCTCAGAAGCTGACCGAAGAGCATATCGGGTTTGTGCTTCTTGATGAGGTTCTGTATTTTCTTATGAGCTTTTCTGTTGTAGAAATAGCCGCATTGAAGAGGTATTCCTTTGAAGAATGCGGCGAATGTGTTGAATAAGACGGATGTCTTTTTTATGTCGATGAACGAGATAGACACGCAGTAAGGCTGAAGTGCTCTGAAGGCTTCTTCTTTGTTGACCTTGCTTTCTGCATTTAAAGCGCATAACACGACCTCGTTGTCTTGGGCGAGCTGCTTTATCTGGTTGAACGCTCTCAGCTTGTCGCCTTTCTCGAGTGTCCAAGGGATTCTCGGTAACAATACAAATATCTTCATGGTATGTGCTTTAGTTGATGTATGTTATGTCTTTCTTGGTCTTGTTTATCTCATCGTAGAAGATTAGCAGTCTGTCGATAATCTTTTTGTTGTCGTATATATCTTCTACGAGTCGGCGTGCGTTTCTGCCTATCCTCTTGGCTTCCATTGGGTCTTTCAAGAGTTTACATATCACCTCTACCATCTTGGCAGGACTGTCGGCGATGATGATGTTTTCGTATTCCGAATATTGTATTCCTTCAGCGCCTACCATGGTGGTTACCACTGTTCTTCCCATCGCCATCGACTCTATGATTTTGATTCTTATTCCGCTGCCAGAGAGAAGCGGCACCACTGCTATGTCGTTGTTCTTGATAAATTCTTTGGCGTCTGGCACTTCGCCCAAGACATTGACGTTTCTTTTCTTCAGATTGGTCAGCCATTTAGGGGTATGACGTCCCGCTAAGTTAAGGACTACCTCTGGCTCTCTTTTCGCTACTTTATCCCAGACGTTTTTCAGGAACCAATAGATTCCTTCGTCGTTGGGCATCCAATTCATTGAGCCTATGTGATATAAAGTAGGTTTCTCTCTTACTTCAAACGATGGAGTGAAGTCTTCTGGATTTACTCCAAAAGGAATGTCGATGACTGGAACGGCAGTCTCGCCTCTGAAGAAAGCAGCGTCGCGGTAGGTGATGGCGGCTATGCCATCGACTTTGTTGATAGCTTCGAGTTCGTAATTCTTTAATGTTCGCACCAGATGATTTATATACCATCGTTTGGGTAAGAACTTGGTCTTCTTCGCTATTCTTTCCCAGATGAGGTGCTCCACGTTGTGAGCGCGCAGCACTATCTTGGCATCGGAATATTCTCTGATGGTCTCGATGTATGGAGCCATGTAAATCATCTCTAACTGCACGATGTCGAATTTATCTTTCTTCAGAATTTCGATGAGCTTGTTCTTGAAGTCGTCGGAGATGAAGCGCTCCACATGATATGACTTGTCGGAGAACAGGTTCTTGAAAGCTTCTAAAGGTTTGATTCTTAAATCGACATTGACTAACTCGATGCCTGTCTTTTCTTTGTAAGATTTAGGAATATCTTTTTCTTTGATATGATATTTCTCGCTGTTGACGGCAAGTATTCTGACCTTGTGACCGGCTTCTGTCAAGCCATTGACAATGCTGTTCATTGCCATCGGTCCGCCTTCGCTTGGCGGATAGGGCGACTTGTTACAAAGCATTAAGATATTCATAACCTATATTTTGTTTATTTTCTTTTCTTAAATAATTTACCAAAAAACTTCTTCCAGCTCTCGCTGTCGAGAATGCTCGAGTCGGTGGTGGCTTTTGTTGTCAGGAAGATGCCGACAGGAAGTATTATTATCGACGACAGCCATACTCCCAAGAATACTGGTATGTCGCCGGCTATAGCGATGCGCTGGCTTGTGATGGTGATGATGTAATATATCACGAAGAAAATCACGCTTATCACGATAGGAAGTCCGAAGCCGCCTTTGCGTATGATGGCTCCCAAGGGCGCTCCTATGAAGAAAAACAACAGACATGCTATGCTGAGCGAGAACTTCTCATGAAGCACCTGCTCGTGTTTCCTTATGTTTGTCTCCTGACGTTCAAAGTCTCTGATGTTTAATTCGATGTTGTCTATCTGGTTCTTGGTTGATGAGATGGACATGTTGACGATAGACTGTTGCTCTTTCTCTTCGAAATTGTCTAAGAGAGGCCATTTGAAAACGGTGATGGTGTCGAGCTGAGCCTTCTTGCTCTTATCGTTGCTGCTCGCCACGTCTTTTGTAGATAGATGCTGCATCTTGTGTTTGAAAGAGTTTTTATAAGAGCTGCGTCTCTCATCGGCATTGATGTTCAACGAATCGATGGCTGTGAACAACTGACTTATGTTCAGCATCGACTGATGTCCTTTGATGTTACTTCCATCGCTTTCGTTCATGTTGAAGTCGGAGATGTCGAAACTGATATATTGTCGCTCGAACGACATCTTCTCGAAAGGTCGTCTCACCTTATATTCTTTGTCGTCGATGACTTCGTTGTAGTTGGTTCCGCTATAAAGTGTGAATACGATTTCCGACATATTTGGTGAGAGTGCCATGGTAGCCGAGTCGGCTGTCGTGACTTTGATATTGCCTTTGTATTCGGTATGGTCGTAAATCATCAGGTCGTATAAGGTGTTGCCGTCGGCTCCTTTTTTTCCAGCCCTGATGGTGTAACCGTCGATGCCCTTATAAAACATTCCTTCCGGTATGTCGAACGACATCTTCTGTTTTCTTACGTCGCTTAAGAGTGTCTTGGATTTCAGCGTCGCCACGGGTAACACGTTGTTGGAGAAAATGAAAGCTACGATGCTCATAACGATGGAGAATATGAGCAGCGGACGCATGATCTTCCACACCGAGATGCCTGATGCCTTCATCGCGACGAGTTCATAAAACTCACCCATATTACCGAAACACATCAAGGATGATAGTAATATCGCGAGAGGCAAAGCCATAGGAACGAAGGTGATAGAGGTGTAGAACATTAGTTTGCCCAAGACTTCAAAGCCTAATCCTTTACCGACGAGGTCGTCTAAATAACACCACAGAAATTGCATAAGTAAGATGAATACGGCGATAAAAAATGTGAAAAAGAATGTGCCGATAAACGAACGCAATATGTATGTGTATAATTTCTTCAAGATATTTCTAATTACGTTTGCAAATATAACACTTTACCTCTAAACTTTGAATATTATTTTTTTTGTAAAAACGTATTTTTATTGACAAATATTTCTTTTTTTTGCATTAAAATTTTAACTCATGGAAAATAATATTTTTGACTTCTTCAAGGAAATTAATGTAAGTATAACTGTCTCTGACACAGAGGGCAATGTTATATATATGAACGACAAATCGAAAAGCGTGTTCAGCGACATGGTAGGAAAAAACATGATGGCATGTCACAAACAGTCGTCGCAGGAGACGATAAAGCGTCTCATCAACGAGAAAGCTACCAATGTTTACACAATTCAAAAAGGCGAAGTGAAGAAAATGATTTATCAGACACCTTGGTATGTCGATGGCGAGATTAAAGGCCTCATTGAATATTCAATCATTTTGCCTGAAAATATGCCACACTATATAAGATGAAAGTTGAAAGTTGAAAATTTGTAGGAACGTATCGCATACGTCCAAAATTGAAAAATAAGAAATGATAAAACATATTCCTAATTCGATAACCTGTTGTAATTTATTATCGGGTTGTATTTCTGTGGTCTTATCGTGTAACGGCATGATGACGGCTGCAGGCGTTATGATATTCATCGCTGCTGTCTTCGATTTCTTCGATGGTTTTGCGGCTCGTTTGTTGAAGGCATATTCGCCGCTTGGTGCCGAGTTGGATTCTCTTTCCGACGTCGTGTCTTTCGGGGTAGCGCCTTCTTTCATAATGTATCATTATCTGAGTCAACAGTCAACAGTCAACGGTCAGTGGCTTGAGATAGCGGGTTTCGACGTCTTGCCTTTTGCTGCTTTCTTCCTTGCAGTGTTTTCAGCTTTACGTCTTGCTAAATTCAATATCGACGATCGTCAGACCACCTCGTTCATCGGACTTCCTACTCCAGCGATGGGACTCTTTGTGGCGTCACTGTCTTTCACTTTGATGAATGAATCACTCGCTTTCATGGGAGGGCTTATCACAAATCCTTATTTTCTTCTTGCTGTGATAGCGATATTCAGCTTCCTGATGGTAAGCGAGATTCCTTTCTTCTCACTGAAGATTAAGAATTTAAGATTTAAGGAAAATATTAGGATATATATACTCGCGATTTTCGCTCTTGTTGCTTTTATCTTCTTAGGATTCGCAGCTATACCTTTCGTGATATTGTTCTATGTGATAGAAGCGATGGCTTTTAGAGCGTAAAAAGTTTATTAAGGGACAGAAGAATCATAACGCCTAAAGTCTCTCAGCAACTCAGTAACTTAGTAACTTAGCAACTCAGCAACTTAGTAACTTAAAACTCTTTCCTTCTCAATTCGAAATTCGTTCCTAAGTAATGGGAGCGTACTACTTCGTCGTTAGCGAGTTCTTCCGGCGTTCCAGCTTTAAGTACTTGACCTTCGAAGACGAGATATGCTCTGTCGGTGATAGATAAGGTCTCGTTGGCGTTATGGTCGGTGATGAGCACTCCAATATTTTTGTTTTTCAGTTTTGCCACTATGCGTTGGATGTCTTCCACGGCTATAGGGTCAACGCCGGCGAAAGGCTCGTCTAATAAGATGAATTTCGGATCGACAGCCAAGGCGCGTGCTATCTCAGTCCTGCGTCGTTCGCCGCCAGAGAGTTGTATGCCTTTGCTTTTTCTGATGTGCTGCAATCCGAACTCGTCTAACAACGACTCTAATTTTTCTTTTTGGACCTCTTTACTCATGTTTTTCTTGAACTGCATCACGGAGGAGATGTTGTCTTCGACGCTGAGCTGGCGAAATACCGATGCTTCTTGAGCGAGATAGCCTATTCCGAGCTGAGCTCTCTTGTACATAGGAAACTGCGTGATGTCTTCTTTGTCGAGATATACATGTCCTGAGAAAGGCTTGATAAGACCGACAGTCATGTAGAAAGTCGTTGTCTTGCCCGCGCCATTAGGTCCAAGCAATCCCACAATCTCACCTTGTTTCACCTCAACACTGACACCCTTCACTACAGTGCGGTTGTTATATTTCTTTACTAAATTGTCGGTTCTTAATATCATGTTTTTAAAGTTTATAGTTTATAGTTCAAAGTTTATAGTAGTTTAAAAGTTCAAAGTCATTGTCAACTTTCAACTTTCAATTTTCAACTTTCAATCTTCAGTTTTCAACTTTCAATTTTCAACTTTCAAAGTATTCCTTCTTTTATTATATCATGAATATGAATCATTCCTATGTATTTCCCGTCTTCCATCACAGGCAGCTGTGTTATGGATTTGTTTTGCATAAGTTCTAAGGCGTTGACGACGAGGTCGTTTTTCTCTATTGTCTTAGGGTTACGTGTCATGATGTCGGCGGCTCTCACCTCTTCTATATTAGGATGTTTCATGAGCATACGTCTGAGGTCGCCGTCGGTGATGATACCTATGAGTTTGTCGCCGTCCATCACTGCTGTGGCTCCGAGTAGCTTCTCTGTTATCTCGAGTATGACTCTTGTCATGATGTCGTTTTCTGTCACCATAGGCACGGCGTTTTTGACGCACACGTCGCCGACTCTGAGGTAGAGACGTTTTCCCAAGGCGCCGCCTGGATGGAACTTAGCGAAGTCTTGCGCGCTGAAACCGCGGCATTTGAGGAGAGCTATTGCGAGGGCGTCGCCCATGACAAGTTGAGCTGTAGTGCTGGCAGTAGGAGCGAGGTTGTTAGGACAAGCCTCATGAGGCACTGTGGTGTCGAGGACGTAATCAGCTTGTGTCGCGAGGAATGACTTGGTATTGCCGACTATGGCGACGAGTTTGTTCTTTCTTATCTTAATGAGTGGGGTGAGCACTTTTATCTCCGGTGTCTCTCCGCTTTTCGATATTATGATGACCACGTCTTCGTCTCTGATAATGCCTAAATCGCCGTGAATGGCGTCGGCAGCGTGCATGAAAACAGCAGTGGTTCCTGTGGAATTTAAAGTCGCAACGATTTTTTGTGCGATATTTGCACTCTTTCCAATACCGGAAACTATCACATTACCCTTTGAATTTAATATCAATTCAACTACTTTAGTGAAATTATCGTTTAAAAGTTCTTTTAATCCTAATATTGAATTGGCTTCTGTGTCAATAACTTGTAATGCGATGTCTTTAATATTTTCCATAAATGTAAAAAAAAGTAATTTTTTTCTTGCTTCTTTAAAATTAAAAATCATAACTTTGTCAAAGAGACTTAAAGAAAAATTATCTTTGAACAAAACTTTGCAAATATAAATAAAATTTCGTTGAAAGAGATTATGGTAAAAGTTGATGATAAAAGTTTGCACAAATTATTGAAAGACGTTTTTGGTTTTGAATCATTCAAAGGAAACCAAGAAGCTATCATAAAAAGTATCCTTTCGGGTAACAATACTTTTGTTTTAATGCCTACTGGTGGAGGCAAGTCGTTGTGCTATCAGTTACCTGCTTTGTTATGTGAAGGCACTACCATAGTGGTGTCGCCTTTGATAGCCTTGATGAAGAATCAGGTCGATATGATTCGTAACTTCGGTGCCGACGGAGGTATCGCTCATGTTATGAACTCGTCATTGTCGAAGGCTGAGTTGCAGCAGGTGAAACAAGACTTGGTCAGTGGCAAGACAAAGCTGCTTTATGTGGCTCCTGAGTCTCTCACTAAAGAAGACACCGTTGAGTTCTTGCGTAGCTTGAAAATATCGTTCGTAGCTATCGACGAGGCTCACTGTATCTCAGAGTGGGGTCACGATTTCCGCCCGGAATATAGAAGGCTAAGACCAATCATCAATGCTATCAACCCAAAACTCCCAGTGATAGCACTCACCGCGACAGCGACTGTCAAGGTGCAGAAAGACATCCTGAAAAACCTCGAGATACTCGACGCCACAGTATTTAAGTCGTCATTCGACAGAGCTAACCTTTATTATGAGGTGAGGCCTAAGACTAAAGACGTGGTGAGAGACATCATTAAATATATAAAGAGCAACCCTGGCAAATCGGGTATCGTTTATTGTTTGAGCCGTAAGAAAGTTGAAGAGATTGCAGAGGTGCTCGTCGCCAACGGAATACGCGCTCTCCCTTATCACGCAGGTCTCGACAGCCAGACACGCCGCGACAACCAAGATAGGTTCCTGATGGAAGAAGCCGATATTATCGTAGCAACGATAGCATTCGGAATGGGTATAGATAAGCCGGACATCCGTTTCGTGATACATCACGACATCCCTAAGAGTCTTGAAGGCTATTACCAAGAGACAGGTAGAGCTGGCCGCGACGGAGGCGAAGGAAAATGTATAGCATTCTACGACTACGAAGATATTCATAAACTCGAGAAATTTAATAAAGGCAAAGACGTCGCTGAACAAGAGATAGCAAGAGAATTACTCAACGAGACAGTGACTTACGCTGAGTCGTCGGTATGTCGCCATAAACTGTTGCTACATTATTTCGGCGAGAACTACGATAAAGAAAACTGCGGCTCATGCGACAACTGCGTCAATCCTAAGATTAAGTTCGACGGTAAGGAAGACGTGAAACTCGTTATCGAAGCCGTGATGGAAACGAAACAGTTGTTCAAGACAAAACATATTGCAGAGTTCCTCGCAGGTAAGGCAACAGGCGATATCATAACAGCTAAGCACGACATGCTCGAATTGTTCGGTGCTGGCGATGATAACGACGAGAAATATTGGACTTCAATAATACGTCAAAGCATTGTACACGGACTTCTTGCAAAAGATATTGAAGAATACGGAGTGCTGAAAATAACCAAAGAAGGAAAAGACTTCCTCAAGAAACCTTATCCTGTGATGGTGGCTAAAGACCATGATTACGACCATCCTGAAAATGATGACGATTTCGATGAAGAAAGAATAGCTTTCGGTAAAGACAGTGGTACCGACAAGACATTGTTCGCTATGCTGAAGGACCTTCGCAAGACGATGGCTAAGAAGATGAATCTGCCACCTTTCGTCATCTTCCAAGATCCTTCGTTGGAGGATATGACAATACAATATCCTATCACTATGGACGAACTCACTCAGATCGTCGGTGTGGGACAAGGCAAGGCTCAGAAGTTCGGTCAGCCTTTCTTAGACCTTATCAAGGAATATGTGGAAGAAAACGAGATTACTCGTCCTAACGATATGGTGATTAAGTCGTCTGTCAACAGGTCGGCTCTCAAGATAAGCATCATCCAGAATATCGACAGAAAGATTCCGTTAGAAGATATAGCTCACTCCAAGAACATGGGATTCGATGAGCTCCTTACCGAGATTGAAAGTATAGTTGCAAGCGGAACACGCCTCGACATCAACTATTACATAGAAGATAATATCGACGAATATCATCAAGAAGACATCCTTGAATATTTCCGTGAAGCTGATTCCGATACCGTGGAAGATGCTCTTGATGCTCTCGGCGTTAACGACTACGAAGAAGAAGAGGTACGTCTGATGCGAATTAAATTTTTCTCGGAAGTTGGTAACTAAAAGCTTAAAAATATTAACATTATCGGTGTTGTTACTTCTGCTGTCGTGCGACAATAAGAAATCGGAAGTGACAACACCGACTGTTTTGTTATCCGAGACTCAGATGGTGGAGGTGATGACCGACGTACAGATAATGGAGAATGCCATCAACCATCGCAGAGGAAAAGGATATAAGACAACGAACCTAAAGACCAAAGGCTTCGATGCAATATTCACTCATTATGGTATCACCGATTCCATCTTTATGGAGAATCTGGATTATTATAACGACAATCCTGTCATGATGAAAAGAGTCATGGATTCGGTAAATGCAAACTTCAAGAGAATGCAGAAATAAAAAAAAGACGCACGTCCGTGCGTCTCTACATGATATTCATTAACTCGGGAAATTCATCGTTACGTTAATCTTACACTCACTGCTCAAAGTCTTCTTGACAGGACATGTCTCCGCCGATTTCTGGAGTAATATCTTTTCTTTGTCGGTGTATGTCTGAGTGAAGTTGACTACGATGTTGATTTCGCCTATTCTTCGAGGAGCGTCAGCCATCACCTTATCGATTTCAACGCTCATGCCTTCTAGGTTGATACCCTTGCTTTCGGCTGTATATGCCATCATCGCCATCATGCATGCTCCTAAGGAAGCTGCTGTCAGATCGACAGGGGAGAAACTCTTTCCATGACCATCGACATTAATCTTAACACCTGATTCGTTGTGAACTAATTCACTGCTTAAATTGCCTAAATATTTTCCTGATATTGTTGCCATAATAATTTGTTTTAAGTTAATAATATAAAAAATGTATATGCTTGTTTTAAGTCACCAAGTTACCGAGTCACCAAGTTAACTTTGGTAGTGACGTATCAATTACACCAATGGAAAATAAACAAGGTGTAATTGCTGCGTCTTGACTATAGACAATAAACTTAACAAAGATACGAAAAAAATGTTTTGCCTTCTTCTTAAAGATTGAGAAAAAATAGTATTTTTACATTCTAAAATTAAAATGCTTATGAAAAGATTTTTTACACATTTAAGTCTGATAATTATTGCTGTCGTGACATTGTCTTTTGTATCATGCGGAGAAAACGACTTCCCTGATGAAGGTTATTTCCAAATAGGCGAAACGGTATATAATATCAATGAGGCAAGTCTGACAGATTTAGGTTATGACGAAGAGAGCGACTTGTATCAGCTGCGTCTTACTTTAGACAATACAAGTCATAACGACTTCCATTCTATCAATGTCTTGTTTTATTCTGAGGTGAATACATATCTGCCGAGTGCTATCTATACACCTTATTTATATGATAACGACTTCGAACATAAGTTCAAACGCGGCGCATGGCTTGTAGGCGACACTGAAGGTGGAGTGTTTGTTGCAGGAACTATCAAAGTGACAAAGAGTAATGAAAAATATATAATACATATCAACTGCAAAGACATCAATAATAACAATGTCAAAGCTGATTATGAAGGAAGGATACAAGTTAGAATTTGAGAACTTGAGAATTTGAGAACTTGAGAATTTGAGAACTTGAGAAATTTCAGGTTCTCAGATTTTTAATTTTTCAGTTTCTTTTAGATTCTTTTATCATAGCGGAAAGCATATCGTTAAAGCCTTGTCTCTCGTTAAGAGATTCGAGGCTTTGATGCATTTTATAGCACCAGTGATTGTCGGGGTCGGCAGGCACGTTGATCTGTTCGCGCTGTGTCTGGTCCCAACGATATTCGCCGTCCATAGCGATATAATCTTGAATAGGTAAGATGACCCACATCGAAGAAGAGTCGAGATGTTGTTTTATTATCTCTTGACAAACGTAAGGCTCGGCAAAGAAAGGCGCTCCTTCTTGATGACCTAACATCTCTCTGTAGAAGCGGTTTGTCGTCTCGCCGTTTTCTTCCCACCATCCTCTTAATGTAGATGTGTCGTGTGTTGAAGTGGTATCAACACTGAGGTAATTGTTAGACTTTGGATTGACAAAAGTCTCGCTAGGATTCTTAGGCATCCTTTGTACTTCCAGACTGAGAATGCCGAGCTGCTGCATTGTCTCAGGGACGCATTTCGGAACCATTCCAAGGTCTTCACCACATACCATCATATTGCTTGCGGAGAGAAGTTGCGGAAGTTTCTTCATCGCTTCTTCTTTCCATAACTCTTCGTTACGATGGTAGAAATAATCGTCGTACAATTTATTTATATTATCTTTCTCCTCGTTGGAAAGCTCGTTATATGAATGTGTGAATTGCAGTGCGATTCTCGGTCGGTAGGAGTTTTCCTTTTTATCGTCTTTCAAGAAAATGACTTCGGCACATAAAGAGAGAAGTCCTTTTTTTATCTTATCTTCTTTCTCTGGATTATCGAGATGGTTTTCTGAGAAATAATCAGTTATCTTCCTCTGAGTGTCGAACTCAGGCTTCAATTCAAAATAACTGAATGACGTTTCGTTGAGATATTTCTCTCTTACCTCATCGGTGAAGATGTCGAATATTTCATTAAGGAAATGACCTCTGATATAAGGTTTTGTATATCTGTCAATCTGATTCTTGTCGAGATGAAGTTCCAAGCTTTTGTCGGGACTGAAATAACCCATCAGACCTTGTGTGTTATTGTAAGGAATTTCCCAGATACGGAAGAATCCGAGAATATGGTCGATGCGATAAGCGTCGAAGTAGCGGCTCATCTGAGCGAGTCGTTCTCTCCACCATTTGTAGTTGTCTTTTGCCATGACATCCCAGTTGTAAGTTGGGAATCCCCAGTTCTGACCTTCAATGGCGAAGCTGTCTGGAGGAGCGCCAGCCTGAGCGTTGAGATTGAAGAGCTCTGGCGAGGTCCACGCCTCTACGCTATGACGTCCTATACCTATAGGGATGTCACCTTTCAAAGCAACGCCTTGTTCGTGCAGATAATGGACAGCGTCTTTAAGTTGTTTGTCGAGATGATATTGAAGAAAGTAATGGAACTCTATCTTTTCACGGTATTTGTCGTTCTGAGCGAGACGTTCTATCTTGTCTTTATCGAAAACGGAATAATCTTCCCAGAGTGAGAAATCGCTTGTCTGATAATGAGAACATAGGAAACAGAAAGCGGCGTAAGGCACGAGCCACTCTTCATTTTCTCTGAAGAATTCTATGTAGTCGAATCTGTTTTTCGTTTCGTGCCACGACTGTGAGAAGAGTTTCTCGAAGAAGAGGTTTTTTATCCTCATCACTTCTGGATAATCGACGTAGTCTTTAGAGTTGAGGAGACTGCGTTGTTTTTCGAAGTATTCTTTGTCGCCTTCGTCGTAAAGCGTTCCCATCGACGATAGGTTGAGATATATAGGATGTAGGGCTTTTGTCGATATTGCCTTATATGGATAGGAGTTACTCCAAGATCCGTCGGTGCGAGTGTCGTTGATAGGGAGAATCTGAATCATCTTCAGTCCTACCTTGTGGCACCAGTCGGCGAGGAGTTTCAAGTCGTTGAACTCACCAGTCCCGAAGTTGTTTCCACTTTTAAGGGAGAAAACAGGAACCGCCACTCCGGCGGCTTTCCATTTGCCTTCGACGAAAGGTTTTTCGTTGGATAATACATCGGTAAAAACCTTGGTGTTAAAAACGACTTGTCTCATAAATCTCGATTATTAATTAAAAACCAAAAACTCAGGCGATGCTGTCGATTATCTTGCAGATGTTAGCGAAGATGTCTTCAATTTCGCCGATTCCATTAACGTCATGGAGTATGTTTTTGTTTTGGTAATAATCGAGGACGGGTTTAGTTTTTGTGTTATATTCTATGAATCTGTAATGTATCGATTCGATATTATCGTCGTCGCGACCGCTTGTCAATCCGCGTTTAAGCATTCTTTCGATGAGCATCTCTTCTGGTACTTCTAAGCTGAGCACGCCGTCTAATTTCATATCATATTTCTTGAAGAGTTCGTCGAGGATTATAGCCTGTTGTGTCGTTCTTGGGAAGCCGTCGAAGAGGAATCCTTTGGAGTCGCGATGGTTGACGATGAATTTCTCTATGATAGAGGTGACGATTTCATCGGAGGCGAGGCCGCCTTTGTTGATGATTTCCTTCACATGCAGACCAATCTCTGTTCCGGCTGCCATCTCCTGACGCAATATCTGACCTGTGGAGATATATGTTAAGTCGTAGCGTTCTTTGATGAAAGTCGATTGAGTTCCTTTGCCGGCACCAGGAGGTCCGAAAATTATTATGTTTAGCATTTTTAGTAAAAATTAACGATTAGATATTTCATTATTCTATGACCTTATAAATTGAGCCATAGTTTCTTCCATGTTGATTGTAGTCGAGACCGTAGCCGACGATGAATTCGTTGCCTATGTTCATTCCGATGTAGTCGATCTTATAGTCGAATTTGAATGCGTTAGGTTTGAATAACATGGTGGCGATTTTGACGCTCGACACTTTCATGGAATGAAGTTTCTCGAGGAGGCATTTCATGGTGAAGCCTGAGTCGATGATGTCTTCAACGATAACTACATCGCGACCTTCCAAGGAGGAGTTGAGTCCGATGAGTTCTTTCACTTCGCAAGTGCTTTGTGTTCCGTCGTAGGTAGAATATTTGACGAAAGAAGTCTCACAATCGATAGTGAGTTCTTTGAAAAGTTGTGAGGCAAACATGAAAGCTCCGTTGAGCATCACGAGAAACAAAGGATTCTTGTCTTTGTATTCTTCATTTATCTGATTTGCCATGTCTTTAATGACGGTTTCTATATCTTCCTGAGGTATATAAAGTTTGAACTCTTTATCAAGCACTTTTATAGTGTCCATATCTATTTTTATTGAATTTAAAATAAAATAATATCGAACGCAAATATACGAATTTAATCTATTGTATTAAAAAATACTTCGGTATTTTTTAATGACAACAGACAACGGTCAACAGACAACAGACTCCCCGCTCCCGTCCCCATTCCCCGTCCCCAGTCCCCGTCCCCATTCCCCGTCCCCATTCCCCGCTCCCCGTCCTCCGTTCCCATTTTGAACTTTTTCCATCTGTTGTTGTTTCTGTGAGGAAAAAATATAAAGCTTATGGATTCAAACAAAACAAAATCTATCGCTAAGCTAAGTGTCTTCACTATAGCTATCATGAACGTGACGGCGGTGGTGTCGTTGCGCGGACTTCCTGCCGAGGCTGAGTATGGACTCAGTTCGGCGTTTTACTATCTTTTTGCCGCCATAGTGTTTCTTATCCCTACCTCATTGGTGGCGGCGGAGTTGGCTTCTATGTTTTCTAACAAAGAAGGCGGTGTCTTCCGTTGGGTGGGCGAGGCCTTCGGCAAACGTCTCGGTTTCCTTGCGATATGGCTGCAGTGGTTCCAAAACACCATCTGGTATCCTACCATCCTCACCTTCGGCGCGGTGTCGCTGGCTTTCATCGGCATGAACCCTACCGCCGACATGGCGATGGCCAACAACAGAATTTACACCTTGATCGTTGTTCTCGTGATTTACTGGCTTGCCACTTTCATCGCTATGAAAGGTCTTGGCTGGGTTGGAAAGATCTCTAAGATTGGCGGTATGATAGGAACAATCATCCCCGCCGGTCTGTTGATACTCCTTGGAATATATTACGTCGCGACCGGCGGCAAGATACAGATGGACCTCAGCGGCAGTTTCCTCCCCGACCTTGCTAAGTTAGATAACCTCGTCCTCGCATCGGGTATCTTCCTCTTCTACGCAGGTATGGAGATGACCGGCGTCCACGTCAAGGAGATGGACAACCCGAGCAAGAGCTACCCGCGAGCTGTCTTCATCGGCGCTGCCATCACGGTGCTTATCTTCGTACTCGGCACATATTCGCTCGGTTTCATCATCCCTAAGGATAACATCAACCTTACGCAGAGTCTCCTCATCGGATTCGACAACTACTTCAAATACATCAACGCCTCATGGCTGTCGCCTGTCATAGCGGTAGCTCTCGCTTTCGGCGTCCTCGCCGGCGTTCTTACATGGGTGTCGGGTCCTTCCAAAGGTCTGCTCGTAGTGGGTAAGGCGGGCTATCTTCCTCCTTTCTTCCAGAAGACCAACAAACTCGGCGTACAAAGCAACATCTTGATAATACAAGGTGTCATCGTCACCATCTTAAGTCTTCTCTTCGTGGTGATGCCATCGGTGCAGAGTTTCTATCAGATCTTGTCGCAGATGACAGTGTTACTATATCTCATAATGTACCTCTTGATGTTCGCAGCGGCCATCTATCTACGCTACAGCATGAAAGACGCTGAGCGTTCATTCAGAATAGGCAAGAAAGGCAACTTCCTGATGTGGGTGATATCAGGACTCGGTTTCGCAGGTTCTTTACTCGCTTTCGTCTTAAGTTTCATACCGCCAAGTCAAATCGCAACGGGAAGCAATGCTGTGTGGTTCGGCGTGATGTTCGGCGGATGCATCGTCTTCGTGGCAGTACCGTTCATAATATACGCGCTGCGGAAACCGTCATGGCAAGATAAAGACGCTCAGATTCAACCTTTCCATTGGGAGAAGTAAAGTGTAGAGTTTATAGTTTAGAGTGTAGAGTAGTTTTGAAGTTTAGAGTTTGTAGTTGACAAGTTTATTGATTATCTTCACCTTTAGACTTTCATCTTTAGATATTCGACTTTTAACTACTCTAAACTCTCTACCCTAAACTAAAATCATTATCTTTGTGGCTGCTGAAATTGAAATAAGCCATGAAAGATTTGAGAAATATTCAATACATAATTTTACTGTTAGTCATATCATGTGTGTCATCGTCATACGCTCAAGATAATCATGAGGAGCATTTGTATTTCGATGACGTGACATACTTCAAAAAGCATAATCATAAACCAAACAAATATCTCATGGTATGTATTATAGTTGCCTCGGTTATACCGTTGCCGGCAAATGATAAAAAAAACACTCGAAATCTTTTAGGACATTAAAATAAAATCTTATCTTTGGCGAGTAAATTAATGTTTAAACTTCAAAGATAACGATATGAAAAAATTAACATCTTTACTATTTTTAACATTCGTAAGTTTGTTTGTATCAGCTCAGGTTGTCGAACAAACTTATTTTTTTGATAATCCTGTCGTGACAGAGATTCAATCGTATAATCAGGTGCAGTTGGCTGGTTGTATGCAGACTGCCGTAGAAGGTAATCCTTCGTTGCCATATAAGGCTGTGAGTCTCTTGCTTCCTTACGGTTCAGAGGCTGAGTCGGTCGAGGTGGTTCTTTCCGATTTTGAAGAGATAAGCGTAGAGAAACAGCTGTTTCCTTATCAGGCATCGCGACCTTATTCCAAACCGGAACGTAAGCAGTTTATGAAAAACGAAGATGTATATTCTTCAAAATCATTCTATCCTGCAGAATGTCACGGCGAGTTGACAACGCATTATCTCAACGGTCATGCCTTCGCTTTCACTTCTTTCACTCCTGTGAAATATATGCCTTCATCGGGCAAGTTGATGTATGCCAAGACAGCCACCGTCAAGGTGAAACTCACATCTGCGAAGAAAGACAACTCCGCCATGTTATGGAACACAGCTTCTGTTAATGAGAGAGTTAAGTCGCTGGCTGATAACCCGGAGATGATTGATTCTTACAAGACAAGAGGCAAAAACGTATCGGGTTATGATATGCTTATCATCACCGGCGCCGACTATGTGGCTGGCTTCGATGAGTATGTAGAATATTATGAGAGCATAGGCGTACGTAATGAAATCGTTACTACTGATGAGATTTATTCTTCTACAGAAGGAAGCGACAACCCGGAGAAGATTCGTAACTATATTATTAATGAATATACCAACAACGGTATCATTATGGTACTTCTCGGCGGCGACGTCAACATCGTTCCTTATCGCGGATTCTATTGCTATGTTGACTCCAGCAGCGACCATGAAGACAACAACATTCCTGCCGACCTTTATTTCTCAGCTTTGGACGGAACATGGAACGACAACGGCAACAACAGATGGGGCGAGATTGGCGAAGACGACTTGCTTCCTGAGATAGGCATCGCTCGTATGTCGTTCAACAACGCTAGCAAGCAAGCTAATATGATTAACAAGACTTTGAAGTATCAACGCGAGCCTGTGTTGGGTGAGTTTAGAGACGTTACCTTGGCAGGCGAATGGCTCTACGATAATCCGGAGACATGGGGCAGCGATTACATGGAATTATTAATCGGCGAACACGACGACAACGGATATACCACCATAGGAATCCCTGAAGACTATAACTTCACACGTCATTATGCTGAAGACGGAACTTGGGGACCTACACAGTTGAGAAACACCATCAACAATGGAACTCAATATGTTCACCACGTAGGTCACGCTAATACAAATACCGTCGCTGAGTGGTATAACAGCGACATCACTGATAATAACTTCAGCGGTGCCAATGGCGTTGATCATAACTACACCTTCTTCCATTCTCATGGCTGCGTCTGCGGTTCCTTCGAAGACGACTGCATCATGGAGAGAATGGTGACGATACAGAACTTCGCCGTCGCTGCGATAGGCAACTCACGCTACGGATGGTTCAACGAAGGTCAGACAGAAGGTCCTGCTCCTCACTTGCATCGCGAGATGACCGACGCTCAATATCACGAACGCATCCCGTTCTTAGGAATGCATCTCTCTGAAGGCAAATGTCAGACTGCTCCTTTCGTCAACGCTCCTGGTCAATGGGAGGAAGGTGCTTTACGCTGGAATTTCTACGACCTCAACGTCCTCGGTGACGTGGCAGTAAGACCTTGGTTAGACGAGCCTTTCAATCCAAACGTCGATTATGATGAGCAGCTCTTCATAGGAATGCAATCGACAGAGATCGTTGTGAAAGATGAAGATAATGTCGCGCAAAAGGGATTCCGTTGCAGCATAGTGAAAGACGGAGAGCTCCTTGGCTTTGGCATCACCGATGAGAATGGCGCAGCGGAGATTAGCTTCGAGGGCGGACTTACATCGGTTGGCGAGTTGAAACTTTATATCACAGGTCTCAACGCTTTCCCTCTTGTCTTAGATATGACATCAGTGCCTAACGATGTGGCTTACGTTATGTATGACAGTTATGTCATCAACGATGCCGATGCAAACAACCAAGTCGATTATAAAGAAACAGCGACTATTGATATGAAGTTTAAGAACTTCGGAAGTGTCGCTGCTGGAAATGTGACGGCTGTCTTATCATGCGAGACATCTCAATATGTAAATATCACCGATGCCGACGCTGAGGTAGGTGACCTCAACGCTGAAGGAGAGATAACTATCGAAGACGCATTTGCCTTCACCGTTTGCGACAGCGTGCCAGACGGAACTAATGTCAGATTCTTTGTCACTTGCAGCGATGGCACCGACACATGGACAAGCAAATTCAGCCTCACATTGAACGCTCCTGAGTTCGAGATTGTGACACCTCCTTCATCGACAGAACTCAATCCTGGAGAGAATGCCACTATAGATTTCAAACTCGCTAACGTTGGTAACAGCAAGGCAGAGAATGTGGCGTTTGTAGTCTTCGCTTCTGAAGATGTCATGTTCGACCAAAGTCAGGTCAATGTTGCTGTTATAGAAGCAGGAACAGAAGCTGAGGTAAGTATGCCGTTCACTTTGTCGGAGAGCGCTGTTGTTGGAGCAGCATACGAGGTACAAGTCTTCGCTTATTCAGGAAGTTATATCGCTGAGGAGATTTGTTATGTGGTAGCAGGCAATATCACTGAAGATTTCGAGACTGGCGACTTCACGAAATTCGACTGGGTGTTGGAAGGAAATCCATCATGGGAGATTACGACTGACAATGTCTATGCGGGACAATATTCTGTGAAGTCGGGTGAAGTCGATAATATGAGTGAGGCAACTCTTAAGATAGTGTTGGACGTACAATCCGACTCAGAGATGAGTTTCTTCAAGAAGGTGTCGTCGGAGAGCGGTTATGACGGTTTGGTTTTCTTTGTCGATGGCGATGAGATAGGCGAATGGTCTGGCGAAGTCGATTGGTCGGAAGAGAAAGTCAGTCTGACAGCAGGCGAGCATACTTTGGAATGGACATATACGAAAGACTATTCTGTTTCGAATGGCTTGGACTGCGCTTTCTTGGATAACATCAAGTTCCCTCCAACGACAGTAATCTTAGATGTTGAAACAATAGTCGAAAATAGAGTAGAAGTATATCCTAATCCAACAAAAGATTTTGTCAAGGTTTTAAACGGCAGCAATTCATCAGTGGTGAAGATTTATAATGTCATGGGATTATTGATAGATGAAATTGAAGTCAACACTGATAATGTAGAGATAAATATTTCCGACTATGTCCCTGGAGTTTATTTCTTCAATGTTGATGGAAATGTCGTGAAGGTGATTAAGAATTAACAATTGATGACTAAAGACTAAAGTCTAAAGGTAAGGGAGCTACTACGGATTGAAGTAGCTCCTTTTTTGATTTGTAGAATTCCTGTTTTTGTTCTGCGATAATAAGTTATGATTTGGTTATGTTAATATTTTTTATGTTTTTTTCTCTTGCTTAATATTTTATTCTGTTGTAATTTTGTGGAAAATAATTTACGTTTAACCAATAATCAAAATAATTATGGAAACAGAAAAAGATGTCAGATGGATGCGGCGTTTTAGTAATTACCATCGTGCATTAAAGCAGCTTACAGATGCGGTTGAGATAGTCTCAAAGAAACTTTATTTGGAGCATCAATACAATATTATTAGGGAAGGACTGATACAATGCTTCGAGTTTTCTCACGAACTTGCTTGGAAAGTTATGAAAGATTATGCGGAATATCAAGGTATTACAGAAATATATGGTCCTCGAGATGCGATACGATATGGTTTGAGATTAGGCGCTGTCGATGATGAACGTTGGATGGATACAATAAAAGATCGTAATGTTACCTCGCATCATTATGATGACGATACAGCTCAGAAAATTGTTGACAATATTATAAATGTATATTATCCTCTCTTTGTGAAATACGAGGAAGTGATGGTTGAAAAAATGAAGAATTAGTAGAACATATAAATAGAAGAGGAGCTGTTGTTTATCTCAAAAATTCAGAGTCTCATTATTCCGAGGCTCTGAATTTCTGAGATTCTCAAGTTCTGAGTTTTTAACTTTCTTCCACGATGTGGTGTATCGACTTCAAGCGGAAGGCTGATACTATCTCTGAGAGTCCGTAGATTATGAATGAAAGCGCGATGTAGATTGCGACGGTCATCATACCGATGGTGACAGGTCGGAGCAGTATGAGTACAGAGAGTACCAGCAGCACTATTCCGCAGAAGAGAGTGAGACCATAACCCTTGACTTTGAAACCTTTGAGATCGCCAGCATAGCTTATCATCATGAAACTTTGATAAAGCATCCACATTCCTAAGATGAGTGGTAGGGTTAGAGCTGCGATGCCAGGGTTAGCTGCGAGAAGTACGCCTAACACTATGTTAAGCACAGCTCCTATTATGACAGCTGCTCGTGAGACGAAAAAGTTCCTGCTGAAAATGCCTACAATCATCTCGATGATACCGAAGACAACCAATGCTAATCCTAACAGCAAGGTCATCATCTCGTAGGTGATGGCTGGATTTGTCAACATGAACACTCCTAAAATGAAAGCCAATACGCCAATTATCAAGTACATCCACCAATGTCTGACAGGCTCCATGGCACGTTCGTATAAATCGTATGTTTTCATAAATATTGATTTTTGCTGTCTAAACAACAAGCTCTTCTCTTATGTTCAAGTCAGTTGTATTTTTAACAATTTTTAACTTTTTCAAATCGATTTATATTTTAAATTTGCATATTATTTAGCCTGAGAAAAAATAGGAGGATTTATGGAAATGATGATCTTTTTGCCAAAGATAACCAACAGATTGTATTACATCTTTGAACTTCTGTTTAAGGAGGAACTTGGCATAGATTTCAAATTTACTACAGATAAGGAAAAGTTCCTTTCATACGAAGGTCCGAAATTTCATTACGACAAATATCCTTTGGAGGAAGAACCTGGCTTATATCAGCAGTCGGTGAAACTCCTATTTGAGCGCGACATCTACGACCAAGACCTTAAGATTTTTAGTTATGGAGAGTCGAAGGCTATATATCAGGTCTTTAACGAAAAGTCAATGCTGCCTTTCGACATCTTCGCTGCCTCCTTTTATATAATAAGCCGCTACGAAGAATATCTGCCTCACGTCAGCGACAACTACAGTCGTTTCCAACCTCAGGACTCCATATTATATAAGATGGAGATGATAGAAAAACCTGTCATCAATATCTGGGCTAAAGAACTTGGCGAACTCGTCACAGCGCGTTATCCGGAAATTAACCTAAAGAAAAAGACCTTCCGTTTCGTCCCGACATACGACATCGACGCTGCTTGGGCTTATAAAAACAAAGGACTTTTCAGGACTACATTCGCTTTCTTCAGAGATGTCATGCGTTTCGATAAGAAAGAAATCAAAGAGAGATGGGAAGTGTTGCGTAACAAAAAAATCGACCCATTCGATACCTTCGACTATCAGATTGAACTGCAAAAAGAACTGAAAATAAAACCATTATATTTTATCCTCTGCGGCGACTATAACACCAACGACAAAAATATCTCGATAAAGAATAAGGAGTTTCAACAACTAATAAAACATATCGGAGATTATGCCCTCGTCGGGATACATCCGTCTTTTAACTCTTATCTGAAAAAGAACGTTATCAAAGAAGAGATTAGACGTCTCTCTGATGTCCTTAAAAGAGAAGTCACGATGAGCCGTCAGCATTTCCTGAGACTAAGTCTTCCTTCGAGTTATCAGATTCTCATAGAGTTAGATATCACTGATGATTATACTATGGGTTATGCTTCACAGGCTGGATTCAGAGCTGGCTATGCCGACACCTTTCAGTTCTTCGATTTAGAAAACGATATGAAGACAAAACTCAATATTCATCCTTTCGCACTGATGGACGGCACTATGCGCGATTATCTCGATTTAGATGTACATGAGTCGTATGAGAAAGCGAAGTCGCTTATCGATGAGGTGAAAAATGTTAATGGAACCTTCATTCTTTTGTGGCATAATGAAACATTATCGGGAGAAAAACGTTGGGAAGGATGGATAACTCTTTACAGAAAGATTCTCGATTATATTCTCAATTGATATGATAAAGTACCTGACATACGATAAGATAGACAAGAGACGCTGGGATGAATGTATCGCTAAGTCGTTCAATGGCAGCGCCTATGCCTGGTCGTGGTATCTCGACATCGTTCATCCTAAATGGGACGCTTTGGTAGAAAACGACTACGAACGCGTGATGCCGATATGCGGCAGCAAGAAACTTGGAATATCTTATCTGTTTCAGCCTTTCTTCGTACAACAACTTGGCATTTATTCACAGTCGCTGCTCTCGAAAAACGATGTGGATAATTTCATCATGTCGATACCAGAGAAATATAAAGTTGTACGTTACAGACTTAACGAATATAATAAGGTAAACACTGAAGCCGATTATATAGTGTCGCATCGTAATGTAGAGCTCGACCTTATCTATGACTATCAGCGACTTTATAATAATTACAGCAAGAATACCAAGAGAAACCTTGCTAAAGCTGAATCCGCTGGTCTTTCCTTACACAAAGATATAAGTCCTCAAAAAGTCATTGAGCTCTTCAGAAATAACAGGGGCAAGGACGTAAAACATTGGGGCGATAGAGAATACGAGCGACTTTTGGAATTGATAGAGACAGCAGTCTCGCGTGAGAGTTGTTTTCTTTGTGGCGCTGTCGATGTTGACGGTGAGTTGATTGCAGGCGCTGTGTTTATGTGCAGTCACGACAGAATCATATTCCTATTTTCTGGTAATGACGAGACAAAGAAAAATAAGCATGCCATGACGTTCCTTATTGATAATGTGATAAGAGAATTCAGCGAGACGCAGTTTGTCTTCGATTTTGAAGGCTCGGATAATGAAGGACTTGCAAGATTTTATAAAGGCTTTGGCGGAAAGGAAGTGTTTTATCCAGAAATAAGGAACAATAATTTCAAAGGATTATTTAAATTTGCAAACAGATTCATTAAAATTTAAAATATTAAAAAACAGTAGATTATGAATGATAAAAGAGATGGCTTTGGCTCTAAGTTGGGAGCTATAGCAGCAGCGGCAGGCTCGGCAGTAGGTTTAGGTAATATATATCGTTTCCCCTGCCTCGCCGGAGAAAATGGTGGTGGAGCATTTTTACTTATTTATGTGCTGATAGTGTTATGTCTCGGCATTCCTATCATGATGGCTGAGTTTTATATCGGACGTCGTGGCGGCAAGAATCCTGTCGGCTCGATAAAAGCCTTAGCTCCAAAATCACATTGGAATCTAATAGGTTACACTGGAATACTCGCAGCTTTCGTGGTGCTCGCTTTCTATAGCACCGTCTCGGGCTGGACCTTGGAATATATCTATAAGGCGATAACAAACTACTTCGCCGACAAAGACATAGCTGCCATAGAACAAGGTTTCACGGAGTTCCATAACAACCCGTTCCGTCCTTATATGTGGCAGGTCATCTTCATGGGAATGACAGCATTCATCATCTTCAAAGGTATCAAAGACGGCGTCGAGAAATATACCAAGATTCTTATGCCAGCTCTGTTCGTGATACTTATCATATTATGTGTTAAGTCGTTGACGATGGACGGCGCCTCAGAAGGATTGAAGTTCTTATTCAAGCCAGACTTCTCTAAAGTCAATGGAACGATGTTCCTAGCTGCCTTGGGTCAGGCATTCTTCTCACTCAGCTTGGGAATGGGAGCCTTGATAACTTACGGCTCTTATATCAGTAAAAAAGATAATCTCGCTACGACGTCATTGTCGGTGGTTGTCGCTGACACCATGGTTGCTATATTGGCAGGTATCATCATTTTTCCAGCAGCGTTCAGCTTCGGAATTCAACCGGAAGCAGGTGTAGGATTGGCATTCAACACATTGCCAATGATATTCGATAAAATGGTAGGCGGTTATTTCTTCTGTATAATATTCTTCATCTTGTTGGCGATAGCAGCTCTTACATCAACAATTTCCTTGCTCGAGGTTATCGTTACTTTCCTCACAGAAGAACACGGCATGAAACGTAACACAGCTACATGGTTCGGTACTTTAGTATCTTTGTTCTTCGGAATATTCTGTACTTTAAGCCTCCGTCAAGACTCGGTGTTCGTGTTCGGCGACATGACATTCTTCGACTTCATGGATAAGTTCTCTGCCAATATCTTGTTACCAATCGGCGCATTGCTCATCGTGATATTCGTGGCTTGGAAGATGAAGAAAGAAAGCTTCTACGACGAAATAACAAATCAAAATACATTGAAGATTGCTGTGAAAGGATTCGTTTTCTTCATTATTAAATACGTAGCTCCTTTCGTTATCATAGCGATATTCATCAATCAGTTGATAAATGGTTAAGAACTCAAAGTATAAATATGAGTGATTTTATGACGTTCACTAAGGGTGAACGAACAGCGATTATAATATTAGCAGCGGTGATACTTCTCATCATCGCTGCTAATTTTTTTGTGATGAACCATAAGCCAAATGTTAATAAATCTTTACATAATTTGGATTCTATCATCGCGCTTCATGAGGAAGCTGTCGATGACATGAAAGCTAGAGAACTTGCCGAACAGATGGAACGAGAGGCGCGAAATAAAAAGATAAGAGAAGAACGTGAGAAGAAGAAACTTCAGAAACCTAAGAAACCCGATTTTAAGAAGAAAGAAGTGAAGAAAGAAAATAGCGTTATGAAGAAAGAGATTCATATAGTAAATCTCAATACGACAGATACTTTAGAGTTGATGCAGCTCCCCGAGATAGGAGCGTTCTTCGCAAGAAACATCGTCGATTATAGAGAAAAATTAGGAGGCTATATCGATAAGGAGCAGCTGCTTGAGGTTTATGGCTTCGATTCCATTCGACTAGAGATAATAGCACCTTTTATTAATATCGATAGTGTTACGATTCGAAAGATACGAATTAATTATGATGATTTTAAAACTATTTTAAAACATCCATATATCGAATACGAAGATGTTAAGAAGGTTGTGAATCATCGAGAGAGCAAAGGAATGATAAAAGATTGGGAGACGTATCTTAAAGTCGTGGAACGAGAAGATATTGATAAAAGATTAAGATGGTATTTGGAGTTCTGAAAGTAAGAAAAAGAATAAAAAATCCTATTGGATATTATAGGCTTATTGTTTAAGCCGCTCCAACCAATAGGATTTTTGCCTCAGAAAGCGATGCCTGTGTTTCCATTGTAGGCTACTCCGGCGAGGACTTTTGCAACGCGGAAATAGCACATAACATCGACTTAATTTCCATCTGCAAAGATACTATCTTTTTTTGAAACTCAGACTATTAAAAAACAAAAAAATACCAAAATATATTCGCTATTTTCTAAACCGATAAATTACCGTAAGTTCGTCTTTATCAGGCTCTGGAATATCCCAATACGGTTTCTCGTTCCCGTCCCCGTCCCCGTCCCCGTTCCCGTCCCCGTCCCCGTTCTCGTTCCCGTCCCCGTCCTCGTCCTCCTCTTCCCAAACGTGTTCTTCCCGTTGAGGTCCTTCTTTTCTGTAGAAGAATGCTAACACTATTCCCATTATGAAACCGGAGAGATGTCCTTCCCACGAGATATTGTTCTCGATGGCGTATTTTGGATATAATCCCCATACGAGACTTCCATAAAGAAAGACTACAATCAGTGATATGATAACTGTTTTTTTCTCCCTCCTGATGAAACCGCTGAGCATCAAGAAGAATGTCAGTCCATAAACCAAGGCGCTGGCTCCTATATGTACGCCGCTTCTTGCCAAACACCAGGTGATTAAACCTGTGGAAAACATCAGTATGAGCAGAATCTTATTCGCTATCGGCTTATAGAAATAATATAAGGATGAGCCTAAGACGAGTATCGGTATTGAATTGGCGAAAAGATGTTCCCAGTCGCCATGAAGGAAATGAAAGAGAAATATTCCGGGGAGACCTTCTACAGAGAGAGGCTTGATGCCTAAGAAAGAAAAATCAAGATGAAAGACAGCTTCAATAATCTCGACCAACAACATTGTCAGAACCAATATAATCGGAACGATGATACTGTTTTTCAGAAGCCGTTTGTCGTCTTGAGTTTCCATGTTTTAGAGTCAACGGTCAACAGTCAACGGTCAACAGTTTGTGAGAACGAAGTCTGCTGTCTGTTGTCCGTTGACTGTTGTCATTATTAATTTGTCTTGAAATTATATTTTATCTCTTTGAGGTCTTCGTTTGCTTTAGCTATTTTTTTCTTAAGACCTTCTTTATAATCAACGACTTTCTTTGCTATCTCTTCGTCGGCGACGGCTAACATCTGAGCTGCCAATATCGCTGCGTTGAGAGAGGCGTTGATACCTACTGTCGCGACTGGTATTCCAGGAGGCATTTGAACGATAGAGAAGAGAGCGTCCATTTCCATGGCGGTTCTCACTGGTATTCCGATGACAGGCACTGGTGTCATAGCGGCGATGACGCCTGGAAGATGAGCTGCCATGCCAGCAGCAGCGATAATGACTTTGATGCCGCGTCCTTGTGCGTTGCGAGCAAACTCCTCAACGAGTTCAGGAGTGCGGTGAGCGCTTAAGGCGTTCATTTCAAAAGGAATACCCATCTCGTCTAAAAACTTGATGCCACTTTCTAAAACAGGAAGATCTGAAGTGCTTCCCATGATAATGCTTACTATTGGATTCATGATAATTTCTTTTTTGCAAAGATAATCATTACTGAATTTTTATTGGAAAAAAATCTTTATTTTTGAAAAAAAATTCACTGCGAAGGAGCATTTTTAAAGACGTGGAAGAACAGATTAAAAAGATATATTCTAAAAGTCCAATTATCAAGAACTTAGTTGAAACGCTCGACGAAAACAAGCGTCTCTGTTGTCACGGACTCGCCGGTTCGTCGAAGGCGTACGTTGTTGTCACAGCAGCGTCGATAATAGGCAAACATAACTTCATTATTTGCAGCGATAAGGAACGCGCCGCGTATTTCTATAACGATATCGAAAATATATTAGGAGAGAAGGACTTAGACTACAGCAAGAAGCAGGTGCTCTTCTATCCAACATCTTATAAACGTCCTTATCAGCCTGAAAAACCTGACAACACATATATCCTTTCACGTACTGAGGTGCTTCAGCGTATCTCTACGAGCAACAGAAAAACTATAATAGTATCTTATCCTGAGGCATTGAGTGAAAAAGTTATCACTCGTAAGGTGATGAGTAAGAATACGTATAAAATTTCTGTGGGCGAAAATATCTCAATGGATAGTCTCACCGATGCTTTGGTAAATTTCAATTTCGAGCATGTTGATTTTGTTGTGGAGCCAGGACAATTCGCGATAAGAGGCGGCATCGTCGATGTGTTCTCTTTTTCTAACGACTATCCTTATCGTATTGAGTTTTTTGGAGACGAGATTGATTCGATAAGAAGTTTCAACCCTATCGACCAGCTTTCGGTGGAGAGCCTTAAAAACGTGATAATAATTCCTAACCTTCAGGATAACAGCATAAGCGAGGAGAGGGAGACGATATTTCAGTATTTGAAAAATAACTCGGTGATATGGATTGAAGACGAACATTCTCTCGAAGAAAAGATTGAGCAGGAATATGCTAAGGCAGTGGAGATTTATAATGAGAGAGAAGATATTGCCGAAGAACCGGAGACAGTTTTTGCCAACGGAGAAGAAGTCGTCTCTCAATTAGATGATTTCAAGACGATAGTGTTTGGTAATTTTATCAATAATGATGAAAGAATTTCTATAGATTTCAACACATCGCCTCAGCCCGCTTTCAGTAAGAACTTCGAGATGTTGTTGGATGATATTAAGGAACTGAAGTCGAAGAAATATTCCATCTTCTTTTTCTCGGAGAGTAAGAAACAGTTGCAGCGTATCCAAAGTATCTTAAATGATATTCAACATCTTGATGAGGATCACGAGAATTTCATCGCGGTGAATCATTCCATACAGTCGGGTTTTATCGACAAAGATTTGCAGATTTGTTGTTATACCGACCATCAGATTTTCGAGCGTTATCATCGATTCCGACTTCGTGAGGGATTCGCTTCGAGTCAGGCTTTGACGATAAAAGAGTTGTATGATTTGAAACCTGGCGATTACGTCACACATATTAATTATGGTATAGGACGCTTCGATGGTTTGGAGATAATTGAAAATAACGGCAAGCAGCAGGAAGCTATGCGTCTAATTTATCAGAACGGCGATTTGTTACATGTCAGCATTCACTCTTTGCATCGTATCTCAAAATATTCGAGTAAAGATGGTTCGCAGCCGACGTTGAGTCGTCTTGGCTCTAACTCATGGAATAAGCTGAAAGAGAAGACGAAGAGTCGTGTCAAAGATATAGCTCGCGAGCTAATTAAGTTATATGCGCAGCGAAAGAACAGCAAGGGTTTCCAATATATGCCCGACACCTATCTTCAGACGGAACTTGAGGCTTCATTTATGTATGAAGATACCGCCGACCAACTCAAAGCCACCGTCGATGTGAAACGCGATATGGAATCGGAAACGCCGATGGACCGTCTGATATGCGGCGACGTGGGATTCGGCAAGACAGAAATAGCTATCCGCGCCGCCTTCAAAGCAGTCTGCGATTCAAAGCAGGTGGCAGTCTTAGTACCGACGACAGTGTTAGCAATACAACATTATCAGACATTTAGCAAGCGACTGAAAGGTTTTCCTGTCAATATAGATTACATCAATCGTTTCAAATCTGCCAAGGAACAGAAGAAGACATTGGAAGATTTGAAGAACGGTCGCGTAGATATATTAATAGGTACACATAGTATCATCGGAAAGAACGTTACTTTCAAAGACTTGGGTCTTCTTATCATCGACGAGGAACAGAAATTCGGCGTTTCTGCAAAGGAGAAACTCAAACAATTTCAGACCAATGTCGATACTTTGACACTCACTGCAACGCCTATCCCAAGGACGCTACAATTCTCTATGATGGGCGCTCGTGATATGAGTATCATCAAGACTCCGCCACCGAACAGACAACCTGTTGAAACGGAACTTCATACTTTCAATCCAGAGATAATTCGTGATGCCATTCAATATGAACTCGCTCGCGACGGACAGGTGTTCTTTGTTCATAACAGAGTGCAGAACATACAGAATGTCTGCGATATGATTACCAGTTACGTGCCTGGCGTAAGAGTGGGTGTTGCTCATGGTCAGATGGAAGGAAGCAAGTTAGAGAAGATAATGCTCGACTTCATCGATGAGAAATATGATGTCTTACTATCGACGACAATCATTGAGGCTGGTTTGGATATACCTAACGCTAACACTATTATTATCAATGAGGCTCAGAACTTCGGTCTTAGCGATTTACATCAGCTGAGAGGTAGAGTGGGACGCTCTAATAAAAAAGCGTTCTGTTATCTTTTGTCGCCTCCGCTTTCTGTCTTATCTGATGAGGCTCAGAAGCGACTTCGTGCTTTGGAAGATTTCTCCGATCTTGGTAGCGGTTTCAATATCGCTCTCCGCGACTTGGACATTCGTGGAGCAGGCAACCTTTTAGGAGCGGAGCAGAGCGGCTTCATCAATGACATCGGCTTTGAGACTTACCACAGAATCTTAGATGAGGCTATTTTAGAACTTAAAGAAACGGAATTTAAAGATATCTTCGAGTCGGAATTGAAAGAGAAGAAATATGTCAGCGATTGCGTTTTTGAATCTGACTTGGAGATTCTGATACCATTGGAATATGTCGATTCATCGGCTGAACGTATTAGTCTTTATACTGAACTCAATCATATTCAGAACGAAGAAGGATTGCAACGTTTTACTAATAACCTTATCGACCGTTTTGGTAAGATTCCTCCGCAGACAGAAGATCTGCTAAACAGCATGAGACTACGTTGGCTGTCGCGTGACCTCGGTTTTGAAAAGATAATTTTGCGACATAAAGAGATGACTGTGCATCTCGTGTCTAATCAAGAGTCGGAATATTATCAAACCGACATCTTCATGAAGATAATACGTTATGCTTCAATACATAAAAATCGCTGCAAGGTGAAGGAACTGAACGGCAAGAACATCTTCAATGTGGAGCATGTCAAAGACGTAGGCGAAGCCCTTAAAATCGTCAATGATATAATGAATCTATAACGGGAAACGGGAACGGGAAACGGGAGCGGGAGATGGGGACAGGAGCGGGAGATGGGGACAGGAATGAAACCGCCAAGAACTTCTCAGCAACTCAGTAACTCAGTAACTCAGCAACTTCTCAGATTCTCAGTTTCTTAACAACCTTCTCCGTGGCTCCGATGCTAAGTTGTATATAATCTTGGCAGATGCCTGATGCTTTGTTATAGAAATTCTCATCGTTTATGAGTTTTTCGAAAATCTCATCAAATTCTTCTTGATTGTTGACAGAGAACATTCCGCCTTTCTCAACTAAATCGACGGCTTCGACGAACTTATGATATTTAGGTCCTATGATTACAGGACATCCGAATACTAAAGCCTCTTGGGTGTTATGGATGCTGCTCATGAAACCGCCTCCTACGTATGCGAAACGAGCGTATTTGTAAATCTTCTTTAAGATACCGATAGTGTTGATGATGAGCACTTGGTTTTTCCTATCAGGATATAACTCTGTATAAAGCTGGTAATCGTTAAGTTGAGATGTTATTTGCTTTATATGAGAATCCGATATATCGTGAGGAGCTATGATGAGACAATAGTTATCTGGCAATTTCTTTAAGAAAGGAATGAGGAATTTCTCATCGCTTGGCCATGAGCTTCCTGCTATAATGCATTGTCTTCCATTGATGAAATTTCCTATCTCTGGGAATGATTGTGATTGTTGTGCTATCTGATATACTCTGTCGAAACGAGTGTCGCCTGTGATGGTGTAGCGTTCTATTCCAATAGATTTTAATAAGTTGGCTGTCTCCTCGTTTTGTACGAAATAATGACTTACGTTGTTGAGTTGTTTCCTGAACCAGAAGGCGTATGGTTTAAAGAAGTATTGGTTAGGTCGCAGTAGCGTTGATATATAATATAAAGGTATATCATTCTTTTTCAATACGCTCATATAGTTAAACCAGAAGTCGTACTTCACGAAGAAAGCTGCCTTGATGTTAAAATTCTTTATGAGTTTCTTTGCGTTGACTAATGTATCGGAAGGCATATATGCTACCTTATCTACGAGTTGCAGATTCTTCTTTGACTCATAACCAGAAGGCGAGAAGAATGTCAATAATAGTTTATGGTCGGGGTAATTCTGTCGTAATTTCTCTATGAGAGGAAGTCCCTGTTCGAATTCTCCTAATGAGGAGACGTGAATCCAGAGCCAGTTATCGTTAATGTTAAAAGATTTTAAATTATCCCACTGATGTTTTCTTCCTTTCCACCATGAAGCGGCTTTCTTGTTTCCGAACAAAGAAGCAAGAGCTATTGCGCCGCTATAGCATCTTATGGCAAGAGAATATAACAGTCTCATGATTAGTAATTAGTAGTAATAATATTCTGAAGGCATTCTTTTATAAGTCGGGATATAGACGGCGAACTTTATTCCGAAATATCTGTCGATATAAGACTTTAGATCTGGTCCCATGAGGTTGAAGTCCCACTCACGCAGCGACTTAGTGTGAGCCTGGACGAACTCCATTGAGAGTGAGAAGTTAAACACTCTTGAGCTGCTCATATACAGATAACCGATTTCTCCGGAATAAGCGAAACCGCCGCGCATTCTATCGTATCCGTAACGATAGTCACCGGCTAAGTTTTGCGGTGGTGATGCGTTGGAAGAGAATTCTATTCTTACTCTGTTGAGAAGATAACCTAAACTTCCATTTACGAAAAATCCGCTATTAGGATTAGGCGCCAAAATGTTAAATATCTTTCCGAATTTGGCGTTGAAGTGAAAGCCTCTTTCAAACATGGCGTAACTGCCGTAGATGCCGTCGCCTGTTATCAGCTGTCCGTTATGGTCTAAGATGATTCCCAATATCTCCTCGCGAGATGCTTTTATCCCATCGCTGAAAATGAAATTGCCGTTGACTGACCAAAGCCAGTTTTTATCTGTCTTGTAATGAATACTTGCGCCAACAGTGGAGTTGTTCCCGTAAAGAGTCTTGGTGTCTGCACCTGGAAACTGGTACGAATACGTCGCGCTAAACATAGCGGTAGGGATGCATTCTTTCGTAATATCTTTCTGAGCCTGAATGAAAAAAGGCGTCAGGAAAAGTATCGATAAAAATAAATGTCTTAGTTTCATCTTAAACCGAAAAATTTTATTTGCAAATATAATAAACGTTTCTATGTCTGTGTTATTATTAAGAAAAATATTTATATGTTAATTAATGTTAAAAATGTCATTCAGAAAAAAATAATTTTTACATTTGCAAAAAAATAAATTGAATAGTTATGAAATTACGTACATCAAACTTACTCGCAATTAGCGCAATGATTTTAGTCGTTTTATTTGTCTCATGTGGCGGCGGAAAATTGCCAAAGCATTATTTCAAAGTTGGCGACAAAGTATATGAGATTAATTCGGGAACTATAATTAACAATGGTGAGAATGAAGACGGCGGATTTAATCTGAGCTTGCGTCTCTACACAGAATCGGGAGCAGACTTTATAAATTTCAATATTTTATCTCCTCAAGCAGAGAAACTTCCATTGAGAACATTTACAGATATTGAAGGTTCATGGGTTGAAGGTTATACATCAAGCGGAAGTTATACCAATATGGGTAACATCAATTCTGGAAGCCTTATAATTGACAGATCTGGTGATGGTTATATTATTGAAATAGAATGCACCGACCAGTATAGCAATAAGGTTGAAGGCTATTACAAAGGAAGCCTTAACATAAAAGATGAGAATAATTTGGTACATGTACTTCCAGAATACGTACTTCCAGAAGAGATATATGACGCTGTAACAGAATATTTTCCTGTATATTCAGGTGTTACTCCTCCTGATATGTCGGGCGAATATGTGTCATCACCTCACATCTTGATATATGAATCATGGTCTGATAATCCTGACTCAGTACAATATTTCAACGACCGTTATATGGGTTTCGTTTATGACAGCAAACAAATGAATTTCTACGGTAAGCAATTGATTGACGAACAAAATGATGTATATGATGAGGTTATTTCATACGGCGTGAAGATAACAGGCGAGAACGACTATTTCACATGTTATTATGTTGTTGATGGTTATCCTGGCGGTTATTATGCTCAGCAGTCGTTTATCTTCAGCGGTAAGAAAACTGATGCCGGTCTTGAAGACTTCCACACAGCAGTAGTATTACTTGAAACTAGTGGCAATCCGGATTTACAACCAAAGAATTCATTCCGTGTTTTGAAAGATGAAGATGGATTGGCAGAAGAAAACAATTGGTTATCAAAGAGGGGAACAGTAAAAGACAAGTCGCTCGGCAAAGACGAGGAATTGTTTAAAATGTGGATGAAATAAATAATGTTTGAAGAAGAAAAGATTTCGGAATACATATTGCCTAACGGCATAAAGATATTACATAAACATCGCAGCGGTGCTGTGGCTCATCTCTCGCTGATGGTGAACACTGGAATGCGCGATGAAGCAGAAAATGAAAACGGCCTGGCTCACTTTATTGAGCACATGCTTTTCAAAGGAACAAAAAAACGTAAAGCCTATCATGTGTTGAGTTGCCTCGAAAATGTCGGAGGCGAACTCAACGCATATACAACCAAAGAGGAGACCTGTATCCACGCTTCTTTCTTAAAGGAATATTATAATAAAGCTATTGAACTTATCTCCGATGTGGCTTTCAATAGTGTCTATCCTGAGAATGAACTCGAGAAAGAGAAAGAGGTGATTCTCGATGAGATAAATTCATACCGCGACAGCCCGGCAGAAGAGATTTTCGATGACTTCGAGAATAATCTTTATAAAGGCCACGAGATGGGAAGAAACATACTTGGAACAACAGAACTAGTAAGTGGATTCACTCGTGATGACTTATGTCGTTTCTTGAAGAATAATTATTCCACCAACAGAATGGTCATTGCCACTATAGGTGATATTTCCTTCGAGAAATTCAAGAGCAAGATTGTTTCTTACTTCGGTGGATTTAAATGTCATGAAACGAAATATCATCGTAGTCAATTTGATAGCTTGCCGGCGTTTACTGAGATTCAGGAAAGAAACAGTCACCTTTCGCATTGCATAATAGGAGGCTTGTCGTACAATATCGATAGTCAAAAGAAGATGCAGATGGTGCTGTTGAACAATATCTTGGGCGGACCGGGAATGAACTCGAGGCTGAATCTTAATATCAGAGAGAAATATGGTTTTGCATATACTATAGAGTCTCAATACAATGCATATTCTGATACTGGAAATTTCTCCATATATATGGGCGTAGATCCTCATTCCTTGGATAAGGCTATAAGTCTGGTATATAAGGAACTTGATAAGCTGAAAAACAACAAGTTGGGAACGATACAACTATCGAATGCTAAGAATCAGCTTGTCGGACAATTGGCGTTGAGCAGCGAATCGGGATTAGGGGAACTGCTGGCAATGACAAGAGCTGCCTTTTCTCAAGAAGGTATAGAACCTCTGTCGGAGACAATAAGAAAAATTAGAAATCTTAATTCTATTGATATATTGGATGTTGCAAATGAAATATTTAATAGCAATAATCTTAATTTGTTGATTTATAAAGGATTGTAAAAATTATTGAAAAATATTTTAAAAAATATACATTATATTTGATTTTTAATATTTTTTTTATACCTTTGAAGTCTCTCAAAACTAATACGTTATGCTAGCACAGAAAGACTCCAACAAATTGCCCGTAGTAGGTATTACACAAGGTGACATCAATGGTATAGGATACGAAATCATCTTAAAGACTTTATGCGACAGTCGAGTCCTTGAATCTTTTACTCCTGTCATATATGGGCAATCGAAAGTCTTTTCCTATTACAAGAAAAACTTCAATATGGAGGATCTTTCATACGCTGTGATTAGAGATGTCCGTCAGGCTCAGGAGGGAAGAATTAATATCATAAACCACACCGATTCGGAGTTGAAAATAGATCCGGGTGTCTCTACCGATATTTCAGGAAAAGCCTCATTTGAAGCGTTGAAATTGGCTGTCAATGATTTATATAGAAATAATATTGACGTATTGGTGACAGCACCTGTCAATAAGAAAAATATACAGTCGGAGCAGTTTCATTTCTCGAGTCAGAAAAAATATATCTGTTCGTTTTGTCCAGAATACACTCCTCTCATGCTTATGATTTGGAATAAGCTGCGTATTGGTAGCGTTACCAATCATGTCTCTTTAAAAGAGGTTCCCGCTATGATAACTAAAGACTTAATTGTCAGTAAGCTGGAAGTGTTTAACAAAACATTGCAGCAAGATTTCAATATTCCTTATCCACGTCTCGCTGTCATGGGCTTGAATCCTCACTTCGGTGATGGCGGACTTTATGGCAGGGAGGAATTGGATATGATAACGCCAGCCATTAAAGAAGCTAGGGAAAAAGGCATTCTTGTGTTCGGTCCTTTCTCTGCTGACGGTTTCTTTGGCTCGGCTGCATGGCTTAAATATGACGGAATATTGTGTATGTATCACGACCAAGCCATGATTCCTTTCAAGACGCTGGCTGTAGATGGCGGCGTCAATTTCACGGCAGGACTTCCGGTGATAAGAACTGCACCCGACCACGGAACAGGCTATGACATTGCAAATAAAAACATTGCAAATCCAGATTCGTTCCGTCATGCCATCTATCTCGCCATCGACGTATTGAAAAACAGATTGAATAATATCATCTGACGACAAACCCTAATCTTTTTTTGAAAAGCTGGAGCATGAATTTATAAATTTTTATGTAAATTTGCAGTATGATATATACTGTAGAAAAAATAGCGTCGATAGTTAATGGAAATTTATTGTCGAAAGAAGGCAAATCTCTTGTCGTCAGAGAGTTACTTTTTGATAGCCGCTTGCTCCTTTCTCCTGAAAATACATTGTTTTTTTCTTTGAAAACACATCGTAATAACGGCGATAAATACATAGAAGATTTATATGACAAAGGCGTAAGATCTTTCGTGGTGGAAGATTCTCCATATATCCGAAATTTATATGAAACCAGAAACGACGCTGCTTTTATCATAGTCGATAATACCTTGAAAGCGCTTCAGTGTATAGCGACATATCATCGAAACAATTTCAATATTCCAATAATAGGCATAACAGGTAGCAACGGAAAAACAATAACAAAGGAGTGGCTTTATCAGATATTAAGTCCAGAAAAGGCTGTCGCTCGAAGTCCTAAAAGCTACAACTCTCAGATAGGAGTTCCTCTTTCAATATGGCAACTAAATGAGACGCATGATATTGCGATTTTTGAAGCTGGCATATCCAGAACGAATGAGATGCAAAATCTGAAAGATATTATCCAGCCTACTATCGGTATTTTTACCAACATAGGTCAGGCTCATGGAAAGAACTTTGAAAATATAAATGTTAAAGTTGAGGAGAAGTTAAAACTCTTCTATGATGTTGATACATTAATATATTGTTCTGATTATAAAGAGATAAAAGAAGCTGTAAATAGTTTAGGAATCAAAGCTTTTTCATGGAGCCGTAACGATAAAAATGCTGACGTGCAAATTTCTTCAATAGAAAAAGATGAAGAAGAAACGGTAATATCAGCTGTCTTCAATACTTCTCAGTTTCTCAGTTTCTCAGTTTCTCAGTCTCATGAAATAAGAATTCCTTTCACCGATGACGCTTCTATTGAAAATGCAATACATTGTTGGCTCGCAGCTTTGATACTTAATGTGTCGGAGGATGTTATAAGAAAGAAGATGCGATATTTAAGTCCTATCGCGATGCGGATGGAGCTTAAGTCGGGAATCAACAACTGCGAGATTATCAACGATAGTTATAACTCTGATTTCAATTCGCTTACGATAGCTCTTGATTTTATGAATCAGCAGTATCACAACAAAGAGCGTGTTGTTATATTGTCGGATATTTTGCAAAGTGAGTTGAAGGAAGAAGAGTTATATGAGAAAATAGCGCAACTTCTTAAAAACAAAGGCGTTAATAAGTTGATAGGAATAGGAGAAGCTATCAGCAGACAGAAAGATAAATTTGATGTTGAGAAGGCTTTTTATAAAAACACCAGTGAGTTTTTGATCAAACATCAACTGGATGCCTTTCATAATTATTTGATTCTCTTAAAAGGAGCTCGTGATTTTGAGTTTGAGAAGATTAGTAAGGTCTTACAAGAAAAGGCTCATGAGACGGTTCTTGAGATAAATCTTAATAATCTCGTTAAGAATATGAACTACTATCGTTCCAAATTGAAGAACGATACTAAGTTGATGGTGATGGTGAAGGCATTTGCATACGGAAGCGGTAATTTTGAAGTATCTAATGTCCTTGAATTTCACCGTGCCGACTATCTCACCGTCGCGTATGCCGATGAGGGCGTAGAACTTAGGCGTAGAGGAATCAATCTTCCAATCATGGTGATGACGCCGGAAATCAATACCTTTGAAACTATCATAAAGAATAATCTTGAGCCTGATATTTATAGCTTCAGATGTCTGTCGTTGCTCGAAGAAGCGATAGAGAAGTTAGATTCACCCTTGACTTCGCCAATAGGAATTCACATTAAACTCGATACAGGAATGCATCGTCTTGGCTTTCTGCCGGAAGAGATAGATGAACTTTTGAAGCGCTTGAATAATAATAAGAATATAATTGTTAAGAGTGCGTATTCTCATCTCGCAGGTAGCGACAGTGAAGACTTTGATTATTTCACTAAGCAACAGTTGGATAATTTCGAGGCGATGAGCTCCAAGATCGTAGCAGCCTTGCCATATAAGATTCTTCGTCATATCCTAAATAGCGCAGGTATCAGTCGATTCTCGGAGTATCAATATGATATGGTTAGATTAGGTATCGGTGTTTATGGTATCCCGCCTTGTGAGGAAGACCGTGGAAAACTGAAAACCGTTGTTTCTTTGAAGACGACAATAGTACAGATTAAAGAATATGAGGTGGGCGAGACCATAGGCTACAGCAGACGCGGCGTGATAAATAAAAAGTCGAGGATTGGCGTTGTGCCTATTGGTTATGCCGACGGATTAAAGAGACAACTCGGCAATGGAGCGATTAGTTTTTATGTTAATGGGAAAGCTGCTCCTATTATCGGAAATATATGCATGGACATGTGTATGATTGACTTGACGGGAATAGATTGCAAGGAAAACGACACGGCTATATTGTTCGATGAGAACTACTCTGTGGAGAGGATAGCAGAAGTGTGTGATACGATACCATACGAGATTCTGACAAGCATATCACAGAGAGTGAAACGTATTTATTTTCAAGAATAAATAAGTTTGTAATCTTTGGATTTTTTGTTAAAAAAAGATAATATATTTTTTCATGTATCGTTAACAATGATACATGATTAATTGTTAAATTTGTAGCCGTAACAGATAAATATAAAAGTATGTCAGAGAATTTAGTTATAATACCAACATATAACGAAAAGGAAAATATAGAAAGAATTATTCGTTATGTTTTCCAAATGCCAATGTCGTTCGACATTCTTATCATTGAGGATAATAGTCCTGATGGTACAGCCGACATTGTCAAGAAGTTGATGCAGGAATTTCCAGAACGTCTTTTTATTGAAGAGAGAAAAGGAAAGTTGGGATTAGGAACAGCATATATCCATGGTTTTAAATGGGCTTTGGCTCGTGATTATAAATATGTGTTTGAGATGGATGCCGACTTCTCTCACAATCCAGATGACCTCATGAAACTTCACGATGCATGTGCTGATGGCGCTGACCTCTCCGTGGGTTCTCGTTACATCACTGGTGTTAATGTCGTCAACTGGCCAATGGGTCGCGTCTTGATGTCGTATTACGCATCGGCATACGTACGCTTCGTGACACGTATGAAGACCAGAGACACAACAGCCGGATTTGTGTGTTACACAAGGAAAGTGTTGGAGACAATAGATTTGGATAAGGTTAAGTTTATCGGTTACGCTTTCCAGATTGAAATGAAATATACCGCGTGGAAACTCGGTTTCAACATTAAAGAAGTTCCTATCATCTTCACCGACCGCGCTGAAGGAACATCGAAAATGTCGAAAGGCATTTTCAAAGAAGCTATCTTCGGCGTCATAAATTTAAGATGGAGAGGAATGATTGGTAAAATAAAACCTAAGAAAATATGAATTACTTAATTAAAAATGCAACACTTGTCAATGAAGGTAAGTCTTTCTTGGCAAGTGTTGTCATTTCAGATGGCATTATAGAAAAGATTATTCCTGTTGATGGTCAACAGTCAACAGACAACAGTCAACAGATATATGATAACTATGAAGTTATAGATGCAAATGGACTTCTTTTATTACCAGGAGCTATCGACGATCAGGTGCATTTCCGCGAACCTGGCTTGACGCATAAAGGCAATATCGCTTCTGAAAGCAGAGCTGCCGTAGCAGGCGGCGTGACTTCTTTCATGGATATGCCTAACACAGTTCCTAATACATTGACACAGCAACTCTTGCAAGATAAATACGATATAGCAGCAGATAGCTCCATGGCGAATTATTCTTTCTACATGGGAGCTTCTAACGACAATATTGATGAGGTGCTGAAGACTAATCCTAAAGATGTCTGCGGTATCAAGGTGTTTATGGGTTCCAGCACTGGTAATATGTTGGTTAACAACAGCGCAACGTTGCAGCGACTCTTTCAAGAAGCTCCATGTCTCATCGCTACACATTGCGAAGACGAAGATATAATTCGCAGAAACATGGAAATCTTCAAGGAGAAATATGGCGACGCTGCTCCTGCATCAGTGCATCCATTGATACGCAGCGCTGAGGCTTGTTATAAAACTTCGTCGCAAGCTGCTGAACTCGCATCTAAATATGGAACACAGCTGCATATCTTACATCTTTCTACAGCAAAGGAAATAGGATTGTTCTCAAACAATATTCCTCTTAAAGATAAAAAAATAACAGCTGAGACTTGTCTTCATTATCTCTTGTTCGACGAAAGAGATTATCAATCGAAAGGAAATCTCCTGAAATGCAATCCTGCTGTCAAGACCGAAAGCGATAAGCTGGCGTTGATACAAGCCTGTATTGATAATCATATCGATATATTGGCTACCGACCACGCGCCTCATACTTTTGAAGAAAAGAACAAACCTTATTTCTCAGCGCCTTCAGGTGGAACATCAATTCAGCATCTTCTCTTAGGAGCTTTGGAACTCGCTAAGAAAGGTGTCATGACGATAGAGAAAGTGGTGGAACTTCTCTCACATAATCCTGCAATATTGTATAGAATCAACAAGAGAGGTTTTATCAGAGAAGGTTATTACGCCGACTTGGTTCTTATAAATCCAAATCATGAGCATGTTGTCACTAATGCTGACGTTTATTATAAATGCGGTTGGACAGCTTACTCTGGAATGAAGTTGAGTAATAGCGTGACACATACTTTCGTCAATGGTGAACTGGTATATCATAATGGCGATTTTAAGGAAGATTACAGAGGCGAACGATTAACATTTAACAGATAAATTATGAAGAAGATAGCATTGTTCTTTTTGATGATGTTCGCGTTCTTTTCATGTTCAGAGAATGAACTCGTAGAGGAAGTCATAACTAAACACGAAAATGGAAACAAGAAAGAAGTTCGTTATCATAAAGTAAATGAAGACGGAAGCAAGACTTGCGTAAGGGAGACTTGGTACTACGAAGAGGGAATGAAATATCTTGACGGACCTATTGCAGATGGAAAAAGAAATGGTATTTTTGAGTCGTATTTCAAGTCGGGTATAGTGATGAGCAGAGGAGAATTTATCGATGGAAAGAGAGTCGGTAAAGCTACTGTTTATCATGAGAATGGAAAAGTGAGATATGAAGGCGTCTATGAGAATGGCGTTGAACGTGGCATCTGGAAGTTCTACGACGAAGAAGGTAACTTTATGTATGAAGTAAACAGAGACTGAGATGAAACTGTCGGTTTTTTCTGATGAATATTATATGCAACAGGCACTTAACGAAGCTCTCAAAGCAGAAGAGAGTGACGAAGTGCCTGTTGGCGCTGTTATAGTGTGCAACGATAAGATAATCTCGAGAGCGCATAATCAGGTTGAACAGCTGAACGATGTCACAGCGCATGCCGAGATGTTGGCACTGACATCGGCCTTCAATACTATGGGAGCCAAATATCTTGACGACTGTACCTTATATGTCACCTTGGAACCTTGCGTGATGTGTGCGGGCGCTCTGGCTCATTCGCATATCAGTAGAGTGGTGTGGGCCTGCGACGATAAGAAAAACGGCTTCAGTAAATATGGCAACCTTCTTCATCCTAAGACAAAAACACAAAAAGGCATCCTCTATGATGAATGCCTTAAAGTGTTAAAAGATTTCTTTGAGCGAAAAAGATAGTCACTGTCGATAGTCAACGTCAATGTCAACAGTCAATGTCATTGTCTATCATATTGCTGCACCTCTTCGTAGATGTATTCTAATTGTATTCCAGCCATCTTGAACATCTGTTCCGATTCGGCACAGTCGTGGTATTTTCTCTGACAAACGACTCTCTTGATTCCGCAGTTTATTATCAACATAGCGCATGTTCTGCATGGTGTCATCCTGCAATATAAGGTGCTACCTTCCAAAGCGATGCCTCTGCGCGCTGCCTGTGCAATGGCGTTCTGCTCAGCATGAACTGTCCTGACACAGTGTTGCGTTATATGTCCGTCTTCATGAATCATCTTCTTGAAAAGGTGACCGACCTCGTCGCAGTGTGGCAATCCTGTCGGAGCTCCGACATAACCTGTCACCAAAATCTGACGGTCTTTCACTATGACGCAGCCGCTACGTCCTCTGTTACATGTAGCTCTCTCAGCGACAGTGTCGGCTAAATTCATGAAATACTCGTCCCAGCTAGGTCTCTTGTATTCGGTCTCTCCAATCTTCTGCAAGACTTCTTCAACTTTCTTATGCAAATCTTCAATGCTGCCGTCGTTCATAAAAACGTAGTTTGCCTCTTTGATGCAAGCAGCGATATTCTGTTTGTTAGGGTCGTCGGAGTTCATCTCGCGTTCTTCATTGGCGACGAAGGTGTCGAAAGAAACGGCATCAGTCTCTGACTTTCTTTCACTAATACGTTGATAACGTGTCTTTCTATCAGCGTCAACGGCGAAGAGATAGAAGTTGCCTTTTGAACGGAGCGCGTTGACTTCGCCTATAGCACGTATGCTTTCAATGACGGCGTTCTTGCCTGTAGCAAAGGCTCTTTCATAAAGTTGCGTCGCAATATAACTAGGCGAATGCTTTGCTCTTAAGTCGTTGCCAACTTCAGTGAGAGTGTCGCGGTTCACTTCTAAACCTCTTTTCTTTATTTCTTCAGCTATGAAAGAACGAACAGAATAATGGACGTAGCCTTTCTCCTTGACGAGATAATCTACGATTGTTCCTTTGCCTGCTCCTAATGTTCCTGTGATTCCTATGATGTTCATATTGTTGTCGTTTGAATTCTTAATTAAATGAGACGCTGCAATTACAGATTGTTTATTTTATTGGTGTAATTGATACGTCTCTACTTTTATTTGCTTTCTTCTTTTATATCTTCAATCCATTGTTTGATATCGATGGATTTATGTCTGCTTAATTCTTGAAATAATGTCTCCGGATTATCACTGACGATGATGTTGTCGCGGTGTTCTTTGCGAATAAAACCCTGACTTACTCCGTGGTCGATGAAATTTATCAAACTGTCGTAATAATTCAGTGTGTTGTAAAGAGCGACTGGTTTGTCGGTGATGCGTAATTGATTTAAGACTACTATCTCAAAAAGTTCGTCTAATGTTCCGAAACCTCCTGGCATGGCGATGAAGGCGTCCGACTCATTAATTAATATGGTCTTTCTTTCCGACATCGAATCGACTTCTACCATCTTCGATATTCCGTCGTGACCAATCTCCATCTCGAGGATAAGGTTCGGCATCACGCCAATGACTTCTTTCCCTCGCTCAATCATCTTGTCGGCAATGACTTTCATAAGGCCGACATTTCCTCCGCCATAATATAAAGTGCAGTCGTTTTGAGCGAGCACCTCGCCAAGTCGGGCAGCAGCCTCCTGATATCGGATGTCGTTACCCATGCTGCTTCCGCAAAACACACATATCTTCATCAGTGTAAATGTTTAGATTGCAAAGATAATAAAAGACAACAGTCAACAGACAACAGTCAACAGATTTTTTTGAATTACTGTCGTGAATCATTTTCAACTTTCAGACGTGTCAATCACATTCTTGTTAATTTTTCATAGGTGTGATTGGCGCGTCTCTACAAATTTTAAATTTTCAATTTTTCAGATTCTCAATTTTTACTATTCTCTTAAATACGTCAACTCCCGTATCAATGATTTCGTCTTCAAACTCATATCTCGGGCTATGAAGAGGCTCGTGTTCTAAGCCGCAGCCTAAACCGAAAAGACAAATAGGACATATACTTCCGAAACGTCCGAAATCTTCCGACCAAGGGAAAGCGTCTTTTATCATGTTGACCGACAATTTTAATTCTTGTGCGGATTTCTCTACTATGTCGGTTTCTCTACTTGAATTTATCGTCGCTGCAAAAGCCTCGTGTATGCTGTAGGTGAAATCCAAGTCCGACTCTTTGGCGGCGAATTCGCATAATGCTATCGTGCTTTCTGTCAGGTTTTGTAACGACTTGTCGTTCTGACTTCTCAGCGTCATCCAAATCTCAGCGTGACCAGGTGTGACTCCGAATGTCTCTTCGCCTATAACGACGTGTGTCACAGTGAGGATGGTGCGGTATTTATCTCTTCTAAGACTCTCGTATTTTTTCTGAAAGGCATCTAACAATGTCGTGATGAGTTGTTGCGGGTTGTTGCCCTTGTCAGGTTGCGAGGCGTGCGATGTCTTTCCATCGAAGATGAGTTTCAGTCCCTGCGATGCAGAGGCGAAGCATTCTTTCTTCAGCACTATCTGATGTTTTGCATATCCGGGGAGGTTGTGCAATGCAAAGGCGGCGTCTATTTTAAACTCTTGAAAGAGTGGGTCGTCGAGGATGGCTTGCGCTCCTTCACCTGTCTCTTCGGCAGCTTGGAAGAGTAGTATCACATTGCCGCGCTCAGGACGCTCCTTGGAATAAGCTTTCGCCAATCCACATAAAATGGCAGCATGACCGTCATGACCGCAACGATGAGAAAATTGACGTGGGGACTTGGACATTGACTCTGACTTGGACATTGACTCTGACTTGGACATTGACTCTGACTTTGACAAAGTCTGTTGACTGTTGTCTGTTGACTGTTGACATTCACACATTGGAATATTCAATCCGTCGATGTCGGCTCTCAGCAGAATGTTTTTTCCTTCATTCTTTCCCTTAAAGACGACAAGTATTCCGTAGCCGCCGATTTTTCTCAGATGAATGTCGGGATTTGTCTTCTCCAAGAAATTATTCAAAATCTTATTAGTTTCCTTTTCCTGACCCGACAGCTCAGCATTCTTATGTAATTTAAGTCTTAGTGATTCAAGTGCTTTCATTTTAAATAAATATAATGTCTTGACGTTCTCAAAAATATGAAAAATTTTCATGTGATAAAATAAGCCATCAAAAAAGAAAAGTATTATCTTTGTACTCTCAATTTGACGTCAATGAGTGTTTTATATCCTTTAAAGTTTAGTCCGGCATATTTTGAAAAAATATGGGGTGGACAGCATATTAAAACGATTCTCAATCAAGACTATGGTGATTTGATGAATTGTGGTGAGGCTTGGTTGTTATCAGGTCTCGAAGGTCAGAACAGCGTGGTTTGCAATGGCGATTTCGCTGGCGATGAGATAAACGATTTGATAGAGACCTTCATGGGTGACCTTGTAGGTGATGAGGTCTTCAACAAATACGGCGAACGTTTCCCACTATTAATTAAGGTGATTGATCCTTTGGATAATCTCTCTATCCAAGTACATCCTGACGATGAACTCGCTCAGAAGATAGGTCTTTACAATGGAAAGACCGAGATGTGGTATGTGATGCATGCCGACAAAGGAGCGAAGTTAGTTTCCGGTTTCAACAGAGATGTCACTCCACAAGAATTTGAACAGGCTATCAAAGACAAGAACATAGAAGACATGTTGAATTACGAGAAAGTTCAAGATGACGATGTGTTCTTCATCCCGGCAAGAAAAATCCATGCTCTTGGAGCAGGTTGTATGGTGGCAGAGATTCAACAAACTAGCGATACCTCATATCGAGTTTATGACTGGGATAGAATTGACCGCTATGGAATGCAGCGCCAGTTGCATATCGATGAAGCTCTCGCAACAATCAACTTCAAGAAAGAAGATAGCGGCAAAGTTAACTACGATAAGAAAGCCAAAAACGAAACCGTCAATGTGGTGAGTTGCCCTTATTTTACAACAAACGTAATTAAGTTAGATGCAGAAGCAGCCTTGAAAAAAGACTACTCAGAGTTAGATTCGTTCGTGATTCTGATGAGCGTCTCAGGTTCGTTCTTCCTTTCATACGAAGGCGGAAACGAGATGATAAAGGCTGGCGAATGTATCTTGGTGCCTAATGTTATCAATAAGGTGGAAATCATCGCTAATGAAGATTGTAAATTATTAGAAGTGTATATTGTATAACTTTAATCAAATTAAACTATGAAAAAGACATTAGTATTGTTATTTTTGAGCGTGCTCTTCTTAGGCGCTAAGGCTCAATCAGATTTGCCAAACGTAACACTTAAAAACTTAGACGGCGAAACAGTTAACATCACAGAATTGAACAACGATGGAAAACCATTCGTAATGACATTCTGGGCTACATGGTGCGGACCATGCGTTAAAGAACACAACGCTTTAAGCGAAGTTTATGAAGATTGGCAAGAAGAAACAGGTGTTAAGATCTTTGCAGTCACTATTGACGACTCACGTTCAACACCACGTATCAAACCTTTCGTAGAAGGTAAAGGCTGGGAATTCGACGTATTACTCGATGTCAATAAAGACCTCGCAAGAGCTATGAACGTAAGCAATCCTCCTCACACTTTCTTATTCGACGGTAACGGTAAAATGGTTTATCAACACACAGGTTACTTCGAAGGTGCTGAAGAAGAACTTTATCAAGAAATCTTAAAACTTAACAAATAAATCTCGTACATAAAATGAGACGTTTTTTATTATCTTTGGCATTAATATTATGTGCCACAGGATTGTTTGCTCAAGTTGAAAACGCACAGGTTAACGGCAGTTTTCAAGTTGACGGACAATATTATCAAGTTGATGAAGCCATAGGTATCACCCAAGAAAATATTAAGGGAAATAAATTCGGCATCAACGGCTTCGGTAAGATTAACTATTCATTAGGTAACTTCACAGCAGGTATCCGTTATGAAGCTTACTTGCCTCCAATGTCAGGTTTCGATACAAGATTACAAGGCGTAGGTTTAGCTAACTATTATGCATCATACGACAACGGAACAATCAGTGTAACATTAGGTGACATCTACGACCAATTCGGTAATGGTTTCATCTTCAGAACATACGAAGAATGGTCACTCGGTTTCGATAACTCATTACGTGGTATGAGAGTCATCTATCGTCCAACAGCAGGTGTAACATTGAAAGCTGTTTATGGTAAACAAAGATTCTACTGGGCTTCATACGCTGCAACAGAAAGCAGAGGCCTCGTCCGCGGTATCGACGGCGAATGGGATCTCAACCAAAGCTTCAAAGCAATGAACGACTCTAAATTCAGAGCTTCTGTAGGTGGTAGCTTCGTAAGCAAATACCAAAAGAACACCAACTCAACTTATAACATCCCAGAGAACGTAGGCGCTTTCGACGGACGTGTTAACTTGGGTTACGGTCGTTTCGCTTTCACCACAGAATACGCTTATAAAATCAACGACCCTTCTGCATTTAACAACTATACATATCATGAAGGTCAAGCTCTCTTGTCATCATTGTCATATTCTCAAAAAGGATTTGGTGCTATCTTGCAAGTGAAACGCGTTGATAACATGAGTTTTAAATCAGACTATAAAGGTGTGAAAAACGATTTGGACATCAACTTCATCCCTCCAATCAACTATACTCACACTCACAGCCTCCCAGCAATTTACACATACGCTACACAGCCTCTCGGTGAAATGGCAATGCAGTTACAAGTAAACTACACAATTCCAAAGAAAACCATCCTCGGTGGTAAATATGGAACAAAGATTACTTTAGACTTCAGCCAAGTTAATGACATCAAGAGAAATTATATACTTGAAGAAGGTCAAGAAGCTCCAACACATATCTCAGGTTATGACGGAACTCTCGGTTATACATCACCATTCTTCGCTGTCGGCGACCGTAAATTCTTCCACGATTTCAATATCGAAATTGAAAGACGTCTCAGCAAGAAATGGAAACTTATCGCTCAATACATCAACTTGTATTACGATATGGAAACCATCGAAAACCACCCAGGCGCAGAAGTTGTAAAAGCTAACATTGGTTTCGTTGACTTGTCATACAGAATCACAAGCAAACAAAGCATCCGTTTTGAACTCCAACATCTTTGGGATAACATCAACAAGAGCAACACTGATGAATCAGCAACAGTTGGTCATGAAGATGTTTACAAGAAAAGAGGTAACTGGGCAGCTGCTTTAGTTGAGTATTCAGTTGGCGCAAAATGGTTCGTCTCTCTCGGCGACAAATACAACTATGGCAATCCTATAGCAGACAACCGCGATCATTATTACACAGCATCAGTTGGTTACATTCACGAGTCAACAAGAATAGTTCTTACCGGAGGTCGTCAGAGCGAAGGTATGGTTTGCGTTGGCGGTGTTTGTCGCGTCGTTCCTGCTTCAAGCGGTGTTTCATTATCTATTACAACATCATTCTAAAAATTAAAAAGATGAAAAAATTATCATTTATAATAGCAATGGCATTCCTCATGATGGGAGTGGTTGCATGTGATATTATAGAAGAACCTTACAAAAAAGAAAATAATGGCGGTGGTGGAAATTCTGGTGGTGAAACTCCAGACCAAGTTGTAAAACATGTTCTTTTGGAAGACTATACTGGTGTTAGATGTGTTAACTGTCCAGCAGCAGGTCAGCTCGCTCTTGAAATCCAAGAAAGATACGATCATAAAGTTGTTGTTCTTAGCGTTCATGCCGGTGACTTGGCAACATTCCCTCCTTTCAATCTTAAAACACCTGAAGGTGATGAATGGTGGAACTTCTTTAGCTTCCAACAAAATCCAATTGGAACAATAAACCGTAAGATGGTCAACGGTGGTTATGCCTTCGATTCTCCATCATGGGAAGAAGCAGTAGCAGAAGCTATTCAAGAAGAAGCAACAGTAGATATGAGTGCTGAAGTGACTTACAACGATGCAAATCGTGAGTTGAAAGTTGATGTCGCTTCTAAGTTCTTGGCAGAAATGCCTGACACATACAGCCTCACAGTTTGCATTATGGAAGATAGTATCGTTGGAACACAAGTAACTCCTGAAGGTAACATCAGCGATTACGTCCATCGTCACGTCTTCCGTACAACAATGAACGGTGCATGGGGCGAAGAACTCAACCAAGCAGCAGTAGCTCCTGAGGAAGAATTCGCTAAGTCATACACAGCAACATTGAACGAAGCTTATAATGCAGATCAATGCTATATCATAGCTTACGTCGCTAATGCTGGTACAAAAGAAGTTCTTCAAGTTATCGAGAAGAAGATAAAGTAATTGACATTGACAATTGACACTGACTTTGACAATTAAATAAGAGCAGTGTTTCTCGTAGAGTCACACGGACGTGTGACTGCTTATTGGATAATTGTAAATTAAAAAGTCGCGGAGAGAAATCTTCGCGACTTTTTTTACTTATGATTTGAGAGAACCAAAACAAAATTCACTAATTTGCTAGTGATTCATTCTGTAACTTGGCATTGATTTTTTCATTATATTTGCAAGAAAAAATAGAAAATGAGAAAAGTAGTTATATTCGACCTCGATGGCACGTTGCTCTATACGATAGAGGATCTCGCCGATAGTGTAAATCACGCTTTGAAAGTATATGGTTATGAGACCAAAACTCTTGAAGAAGTATTGTCGTACGTAGGTAATGGCGTCCGTCATCTGATGGAGTGCGCCGTTCCGAAAGGGATAAGCGAGAGCGACTTTGAACAATGCTTCGCTTGTTTTAAGGAATATTATTCGCAGCATTGTTGTGATAAGACGCGTCCATATACAGACGCTGTTTATACCTTGAAGAGAATAAAGAAGAAAGGCATTAAGATTGCCATCGTCTCCAATAAGTTTCAAAAAGCCGCTGAAGAAGTATGCGAACATTATTTCAAAGGACTCTACGATGTGGTGATAGGTGAGAGCGAGGAGTGCCGTCGCAAGCCGGCTCCCGATGGAATCAATAAGATTCTTAAGATGTATGATGCCGAACCTGAAGACGCCCTCTTCTTCGGCGACTCTGAAGTGGATATTCAAACAGCAGAAAACGCCGGAGTGTTCTGTATATCTGTCTTGTGGGGCTATCGCAAAAGAGAGTTTTTGGAAGAAAATGGAGCTAAATTATTTGTCAGATTTTTCAGCGATGTAGCTAATCTCTTAGACTGATTTTTATTTTTATCGGGCTTGTAAATGGCTTGAAAAAATCAGTATCTTTGTCACATTAATTTAAATTATTATAGTTATTATGGAAACTTTTCTTCCAATCGTAATTGCATTTATTTTTATCTTGGCAGTCATGGGTATTGTGGCAGGCGTTAGTAATGATGCAACAAACTTCATGTCGGCAGCAGTAGGAACCAAATCAGCAACTTATAGAACTGTGACTATCATCGCCGCCTTCGGTATAGTAATAGGCTCTCTTATGAGTAACGGCATGATGGAGATAGCTCGAAACGGAGTGCTGTCGCCGCAGTATTTCTTCGCTAACGAAATAATATATATATACTTAGCTGTGATGATAGCGAACCTCATTCTCCTCGATGTCTTCAACACTCTCGGTTTGCCGACTTCGACCTCAGTGTCGCTTGTGTTTGAATTGCTCGGAGCAACAGTCGCTATCGCGATGATAAAGATGCACAATGGAGATATAAACGTAGGTCTTGCCGAACTTATCAACACTGATAAAGCCCTGACAATGATTGTAGGTATCTTCCTCTCGGTAGCTATCGCTTTCATCTTCGGTATCATAGTACAATACATCACGCGTTTGATATTTTCCTTCAATTACGAAAAGAATCTAAAATGGAAGATAGGTATCTTCAGCGGTTTGGCAACGACAGCTTTAGTTTATTTCATGCTCATCAAAGGCATGAAAGGAGCAGCCTTCATCACTGAAGAAGTTCACTCTTGGATAGACGAAAACACTTTGCTACTTCTCGCATTATGTTTCGTCTTTTTTTCTGTCCTCATGCAGATATTATATTTCCTCAAAGTTAACGTCTTGAAGCTCGTCGTTCTTATCGGAACATTCGCTCTCGCGATGGCTTTCGCCGGCAACGACTTGGTTAACTTCATCGGCGTGCCTCTCGCAGGTCTCGACACATATCTCGATGTTAGGAACAGCGGCGTGCCAATGGACGCTCTTACAATGGGCTCGCTCAATACCATGTCGGCAGCTAATACAATATATATCATTTTAGCAGGTCTTATCATGGCTGTCACATTGTTGACATCAAAGAAAGCTAAGATAGTTTTGCAGACATCCCTCGACTTGTCGAAACAAAACGGCGGCAACGAGTCGTTCGGTTCATCGGCTATCGCCCGCGGATTGGTGCGTTTTACAAATAATATGGTAAGCACAGTGGATAGCATCTTGCCTGCAAAAGTTAAGGCTTGGATAGAAAAACGTTTCGATAACAGAGAGATGATTCTCGAAGAAAACGCTGCCTTCGACCTTATCAGAGGTCTTGTGAGTATCGTGCTAGCCTCAATGCTCATCGCTCTTGGAACTTCATTGAAACTTCCTTTGTCAACGACTTACGTCACTTTCATGGTGACCATGGGTGCTTCTTTGTCGGACCGTGCATGGTCGAGAGAGAGCGCAGTGTATCGTGTGACAGGTATGTTCTCCGTCATCGGAGGCTGGTTCATCACAGCTATAGTCGCCTTCTTGATATGCTTCGTGATAGCGATATTGTTCTATTACGGCGGCGTGGTGGCAATGCTCCTCATGATAGCTCTCGCTATCTACATCATAATCAAAAACAGAGCTAAGACAAACAAAAACGAAGATAATGACGACCTCTTCGAAAAGGCTGTTAACACCAACGACCAGGAAGTCATCTATCAGTCTCTCGTTCAACATAACAAAGAAAGTATCAACACATTGGTTAATATCGCTAAAGATATTTATGTCAATACGGTGAACGCTTTCATCAAGGAAGACATCAAGACTTTGAAAAAGGTGTCGAACGACTGCCGCGATGCAAAGGAAAAGATGAAGGTTCTTAAGAGAAAAGAAATCATGATTATGCGTCGCTTAGACGATAAAATGATGAATAAGAATACTTGGTTCCATCTCTCTTACAACTGCATAGAACAGGTGCTTTATTCCTTGCGAAGAGTGTGCGACCCTTGCAAGGAATATGTCGATAACAGTTTCACTCCATTGGACAAGAAATATCTCCCTGAAGTAGAGACCTTGAAAGAGAAAGTCTTATGGTCTATCGACGCAGCCGACATCACAGTGTTCTCTTCGGAATACAAAGATGTTGAAGCAGTGATGGAACGTATCAAGGTGAGAGAAGACGAACTCGTCGAGATGACTCACGAACAAATGAACAGAATACAACACGATAAGGAAAATATCGACCTCGCCCTATTGTATCTGAATATCATTCAAGAATCGTCGGAGATTGTTACCGAGATGCGACACCTTTTACGTAGCGAAGCGAAATTTAATGAATAGAAATAACTAATTACAAAGAAATAGTAATAATTAAAAATGAAAAATTACAGAAATTTAACACTTTTGTTTTTGTCGATGATGCTTTTCTCGGGAATCGCATTCTCGCAGGAAAAAAACTTTACAATCGATAAGTTATCGATAGAAGGTCGCGCCGACTTCGATTATTTTAATGAAGATGGAACTTCAACCTCAGGTATTGACGGCAAATATTTTAATTTTGAGATGAAGGGCTCTTTTCTTCAAGACTTCTCATATCGCGTGCGCCAGAGAATTGATATGTATCACGGAAGTTCAAAAACCGACTATATGATTCTTTCTTATCATGCAGGCAAGAATTTCTCTCTCACAGCAGGTAAGATGCCTCTCGCAGTAGGCGGCTGGGAATATGACCTCGCTCCTATAGACGTTTATTTCGCTTCTAACTTCTGGAATACCTTCGACTGCTACGACGTGGGCGGTCAGGTCGAATATCATACAAACGACGGAAATCACGACATCATTTTCCAAGTGACAAACTCAACATTCACAAAGGAAAAGTTCCAAGGAATATATGCCTACAACCTTATTTGGTACGGTAGAATGGGAGCGTTCTCAACATCATATTCCATAAATATGATAGGTCAAAGTAAAGGCGAATACATTAATTATATAGCTTTAGGAAATGCTTTCGACTTCGATAAATTGGATTTCTTTATCGACTTCATGAACAGAGGCTTCTTGAACCAGAAAGATTTCTTCTTGGGTGATTTCACTCTCATCGGTGAAGTGAAATATGCTTTTACAGATAAGTTCACCCTTATGGCAAAAGGCGGTTACGACAGGAACAAACACAGCTATTTGGATTATGAAAATGGTTTGCCACAGCCAATTCCATTCGATATGACAGTGAAACCTGGCGTTGAATATACATTTGCAGGCTTAGGTTTTGAAGCTTATCCTTACAAAGGAAATAAGAATGTCAGACTTCATGGATTCCTCGCAATGAATTCATTGAACGAGCCAACAGATGAAATGTTAAATCCTAACTCATCATCTCCATTGTCGTTGCAATTTAATCTTGGCGTAACTTGGAGAATTGACTTCGCAAAATAATTAATCAAAAAAACAACAAATAAAATTAGAGAAAAATGAAAGGTATGAAATTTTTAGCAAAACGACGTGTTGAAGCCTTGATTTTCTTAATCGTCTTCTTTGGCTTCTTCGGCTTCTTAGGAAGCAAGATGGGATTGCCCAACATGATGAACACTATTATGCAGACTGCTTATAGTCTTTTGTTAGAGACAGTCTTCTACATCATGGCGATTACTGTGGTATCAGGTGCTTTGGGTAACTTACTCGTAGAATTCGGTGTCGTCCGATTGATAGAAGTTGTTCTTCGTCCTCTTATGAAACCTCTCTACAACCTCCCAGGTGTCGCTGCTCTCGGCGGCGTGATGACATTCTTGTCAGACAATCCAGCAATCATCAGTCTTTCAAAAGACGCTCACTTCGCACGTTACTTCAAGAAATATCAACTTATTTCATTGACGAACTTCGGTACAGCTTTCGGTATGGGTCTCGTCGTGATTATGTTTATGATGGGTAAAGGCTTCCTTCCAGCAGCTTTGGTGGGTTTGCTCGGTGCCGTCGTTGGAAGTATAGTATCGACTCGTTTGATGCAGCGTTTCATCTTGAAGTCTAATCCTGAACTTAATGTAGATATAAGCAGTGAAGAAGGTGACGAAGAGAAGATTTCTTTCAAGTCGGAAGGCAGCGCTTTCTTACGTTTCTTGAATGCAATCCTCGATGGCGGTAAGTCGGGTGTCGATATTGGCCTCGCTATCATTCCTGGTGTTCTTATTATCTCGACAGTAGTTATGATGCTCACATTCGGACCTTCATCTGACGGTACTTATACAGGCGCTGCTTACGAAGGCATAGCCTTGTTGCCTTTCCTCGCCGATAAGATTGACTTCGTGTTCAAGTGGTTATTTGGTTTTGAAAATCCACAGTTGGTTTCATTCCCAATCACAGCTCTCGGTGCAGTAGGAGCAGCTCTCGGTTTGATTCCTCGTTTCATCCAAGAAGGTATCATCGATGGTAATGCTATCGCAGTGTTCACAGCTATGGGTATGTGCTGGAGCGGTTATCTCAGCACTCACACCGCAATGCTCGACTCACTCGGATTCCGCAGCCTCACTTCAAAAGCAATCCTCGCTCATACTATCGGCGGCCTCGTAGCAGGTGTTGTAGCTCACTGGGCCTACGTACTTCTATCAATGATATTCTAACTTTCAACTTAAATGGCTATGCAAAAAGTTACATTAGGAAAGACAGGATTTGTAGTAAATAAAAACGGTTTCGGTGCATTGCCGATACAACGCATCTCCAAAGAAGACGCTGCTTATCTTCTTCGTAAAGCTTTTGACAACGGAATCACTTATTTCGACACAGCCCGTTTCTATACAGATAGTGAGGAGAAGATGGGTTATGCATTGAGCGACATACGCGATAAAGTCATCATCGCTACTAAGACAGCAGCGACCAATGTAACTGCTTTCTGGAAAGATTTGGAGACAAGTCTTGGCTTGTTGAAGACAGATTATATCGACTTATATCAGTTCCATAATCCGAGTTTCTGTCCTAAGCCTGGCGACGAAAGCGGCGTTTATGAAGCGATGCTCGAAGCAAAACAAAAAGGTATGATACGTCATATCGGATTGACAAACCATCGTCATCATGTCGCTAAGGAGGCCATCGAATCAGGACTTTATGAGACATTACAATTTCCGTTTTCATATATCAGTTCGGAAAAAGAGTTGGAACTCGTTCAGATGAGTAAGGAAAGAGAGATAGGTTTCGTATGTATGAAGGCATTATCAGGCGGATTGATTACCGACTCAGCTTGTGCTTACGCTTTCCTCAATCAATATGAACATGTTCTTCCAATCTGGGGAATCCAAAGAGAAACTGAATTAGACGAGTTTATCTCATATCAGGAAAATCCGCCTGTCATGACAGAAGAACGCTGGGCTAAGGTAAAGAAAGACAGAGAAGAACTAGCGGGAGATTTCTGTAGAGGCTGTGGTTATTGCATGCCATGTCCAGCTGGAATCCAGATTAACGACTGCGCGAGAATGAGTTTGTTCTTGCGTCGTGCTCCACACAGCGTTTATCTCGCCGACGAATGGAAAGAGAAAATGAAACGAATTGAAAATTGTCTGCATTGTAATTTATGTAAGAGCAGATGTCCATACGGCCTTGACACGCCGAATCTCCTGAAGAGAAATTACGAAGATTTCAAAACGTTTATATAATAAGGTGTAGATATACCTATATTCAATAAAAAATCGCGGGATTATATAGTCTCGCGATTTTTTATTATGTTAATTTTTTATTACTTTAACTCCCTCATTTTTAACTATTTTTAACTTTTTCCTGACTTCGTCATTGCGTACCCCCAAAATTTTTCATCGAACAATCTTTCGATTGCCTTGTGACGTTTCATAATCATGACTTTGGAGATGACTTCGTTGTTAAGAGGAAGTTTTATCTGCAAAGTCGTGATTGTTTTTGCCATACGGAGCACTTTGTCGACA
>JAFTUF010000011.1 GCA_017466405.1 Bacteroidales bacterium | reverse complement strand
TTTTGTCAATACAGAGTCTGGTACTGCGTTGTGATTTTCTTTCTTCATAATTTTTGTGTGTTGCAAATTTATTAATAAAAAAATTACAGAGTCCTTTTTCAACCCTGTAATTTTCATTTACACAAAATTATGGATGGTGCCCCTATTTCTAAGAGCTCTCTAACCTTTAGACTTTAGTCTTTCGACTTTAGCCATTCTTATTCTTTCACGAATCTCTTTACGATGTCGCCTTTTTCTGTATTAATCTTGATGAAATAAACTCCAGTGTTAAGTGTGTTAATGTCAACAGACAACGGACAACGGTCAACAGATACTTTCTCACTATAGACATTTATACCGATGATATTATAAATGTTAATTTCATTTATGTTCTCGTTGGTGTTGATAGTAATGTTGCTTTCTGCTGGGTTAGGATATATCTCAAATCTGTTTGCATATTCTTCTAATGACTCGTCTTTAACTACGACAGTATAAGACTCTGACATTTCAGACTCGCCTGATGTGCATAATGCCACTACTGAGAAATCGAACTCGCCTTCAGCGTCGGAACCTGCGATGTAGAAGTTGGTGCTTGTTGTTCCGAACTCGCTGCCGTTGACATATACCTTGTAGCCGCCTGCTTCCTCAACAGCGTCCCATGTCATAGTGACTTTATAAACATATTGATAACCTTCAACGTCTTTCTCTACTATAGCGCCGAGATTTGTTGGAGTAGGGCAGGTTTCATCATCGTCGCCGTTGCCTTCAACAACTACAGTGAGAGGGTCTGTCATGTCTGACTCACCATTGGCGCATGATGATGTGACGTTAAAGAAAACTGTTGTTGGAGCGTTATATCCAAGTTCATATTTTGGTTCTGAAGAATAGCCTATCCAAGCACCGTTTTCGTAGATGGTGTATGAGTTAGCGTCGTTGTTGGCATCCCATGTCAAAGTGACTTTATATTTGTAAGGATAACCTGGGACGTCTTCTTCTACTTCAGCCTGCAAATTGGTAGGAGGCAAGCAAGGATCTACATTGACCATGACGTTAGGTGATATTGGTGACTCACCGCCGTCTTGACATATTGTAGCTACTGCGAAGTAAAGAATTTGAGCTACTTCAGTGCCTGTGACGTATGTTGTTTCTGTGGTGTAGTCCAAGAGGTCGTTGTTGATATAAACCTCATATTTCTCTGCATTCTCGACTGCATCCCAATTCAATGTGATGGTGTATTTGTATGAACTGCCAGGAAGGTCTTCTTCTACGGTAGCATGTAAGTTTGAAGGTGTCATACATGGTGTAGCACCTGATTCAATCACCACTGTGCAGCGTTCTGATCTTTCTGAGGTGCTGCCATCGCTGCAGTGGGTGACGACGCTGAAATCGAAAGAACCTTCTGTGTTGGCTCCGGCGATATAATATGAACCATCGGAATCGCCAAACCATATTCCGTCAGGATAGTTGTCGTTGTAAAAATAAACTGAGTAGAAACTTCCTCCATCGACGATATCCCAGCTTAAGGTGACGCGGAATTTGTAGCCGTATCCAGGAACGTCTTCTTCGATTTGGTATCTTAAATTGGTAGGAGGGTCGCAAGCCCATACTTTAGAGCTGAATGTAACACATAATAATAGTGTAAGTAAAAGTTGTAATGATTTCTTCATAGTTTTGTGATTTTAAATGATTTAATAAGTTCTGCAAATATAATAAAAAATGACTAATGTCAGAAGACAAAAGTCGAAATACTAAAGATTTTTTTTAGTGGCTTTAGGCGCAGAGAAACTTAAGAGATAAAGTGATTTATGTATGGACATATAGAATGTGTCTTTATCGCATACTTATTGAAAAAGACGCTACTGATTCACAGCAGCGTCTTCCCCAATAATTATGAATTATGCATTATGCATTATGAATTATGCATTATGAATTATGAAGTATGAATTATGAATTATGAATTCTTTACCACCTTAACAACTTTTCCATCGATGTTGAAGAAATAAATTCCTGAGTTATAGTCGGAGATGTTTACCTCAACTTCATTGGCATTGACTTCAATCTCATCGACCATCATTCCCATGACGTTATATATTCTAACAACAGAGATTTGACCATCGACAGATGATAACTTCACGAAGTCGTTTGCTGGGTTAGGATAAATCTCGAATTCGTTTGTATATTCTTCTAAAGCATCATCCTCAACGATGACAGTGTATGTTTCCGACATTTCTGATTCGCCTGCTGCGCATAATGTAGTGACAGCAAAGTCGAAGCTGCCTTCGTTGTCGGAACCTGCGATATAGAAGTTGTCGCTTGTCATTCCGAACCATGAACCGTTGACATAAACCTCGTAGCCAGTAGCGCCATCAACAGCATCCCATGTCATAGTTACTTTGTATTTATATTGATAGTCTTCGAGGTCTTGTTCAACAGTAGCGCCTAAGTTGGTAGGAGCCATGCAAGGGTCTTCATCCTGTGAAAGGTTGTTTACGATGACGCCGATAGACTTGTTGTCACCATATAAAGCTACGACTTCTACGATGCAGTAGTCTGCAGTGTTTTCAAAAGAGTATGACAAGTCTTGGGTGTTTTCTTCAACAACAACGCTATTGACAATAACTTGATATCCTGATGGGCTGCCTGCTTCTGGAGCTTCCCATGTCAACTCGAAATTGTTGCCGTTTTCTGTCATCTGAAGATTTTGAACAGGATAGTTATGTTCTGTATATTCATTTAAGAAAGTGCTGTTGAATATTTCTTTTGAGTTATAATGTTGAACCCATACTGCTACTTCAAGGTCGCTCATTTCTTCTACGTGAGTTTGTGACATATCGTAAGAGAATTCGAAGCGTTGATATTCGCCGGCTTCAGCAGTGAGGTCGTTGCCTTCAGCATTGTCCAACATCTTCATCATGATGTGATGAAATTCTGTCTCGCCGTTTGTTCCAACATTGCCTGTTGTAGTTTTTTCATTGACGGAGACAAATACTTTGCAGCCTTCTACTGTGATGTATGGCATTACGTCGGCTGTCACGTTGATTGTTGTTCCATCGATGTCGAAGGCTCCTTTGATGTTGACGTATGCATCTGAATTGATACTTTCGTCCAATTGGTTTGTTGTGACTACCACTGCGCCGATATTTACTGCATCGTAAACTATCTGAGGGACAGCGCTGATGTTGTAATAAGTTTTTCTCGCTGTTGATTCGTCGGTGCTATATGGGTCGCCAGGAGTTGGCCAGTACATAGGATATTTGACGTAAGCGAACTTGCCCTCATTGCTGCTGCAGACAGAGTGCATCTGTGAGTTGATATAAACACATGGTCCGCAGGTGGAGCTTGAGAAATGTTCTATCATAGGGATTCTCTTTGTTGAGCCCATAGCGACACTGAGTCCTTTGTTCAAGGTGTTGTTGCTAGGGTCGTTGTCGTCGCCACCATTGACAGAAGTGAGTTCGATTTTCAACTCGTAATTGCCAGGAGTCAAGTTGACTTTCTCTGAGAATGCGAATTGACCGTTTTCAAACATGCCTAAATTTGTGTTGAAAGATTCGCTTACGGTAGTGCCGTCAATTTCGTATGATGCCTCGAAGGATGTCAAGTCGTTGCTTCCGACATTTCTTACGCTGAAAGCGATCTCAAGGTCACCGGCAGGTAAATATTGTTCAACGTCGATGCTGAACATCTTAGCGTCGTTGCTTTCCAATGTTGAGATTGTAACGTCGTCGAAATACCAATAGTCGATGTTTGAAGCGTTTCCGTCGAAGTAGATGCAGAACATGACGTTGTTCTTGCCCATGTCGCTTGTGCTGATAGTTTGATCGACGTTATATTGACCGTCGGTGTTATACGACTGTGACCAGCCTTCGTTCCATGTGTCGCCGCCGTCGGATGAGGTGGCGATACCTATCTCGCTGCTAGCTGTCTGATAGTTGTCTAAATAGTGTTTGAATGAAAATACTACACTTGAGATTCCTGTCAAATCGATGGCTGGTGTAACGAGACGTGAAACACCGAAGAAAGTTGGGCTCCAATAGAGCTGCATTTCGTTAGGCTCACCTCCGGCTTTGTCGGTAGGGCTGACAGACCAGTTGCTGGTTCCGTTGTTCATGACGCTCCAACCTGTAGGTGTTGTTGTACCGTCGAATGTTTCATTAAAGATAATGGCTCTGCTTTGTGCATAAGTCGTCATGGCTAATAATAATGCCATTGCTAAAAGTAGGGTTTTTCTCATGATTTATTATTTTTTTTAAAAGTCAACAGACAACGGTCAACAGATTTTGGGTATGTGTCTGTTAGTCTGTCATCTGTTTGACGATTATTATTTGATTATTATTTTTTTAATTATATTTTCTTGATGAGTTTTTATATTGACGAAATAAACGCCTGAACTGTAATCTTCTACATTGACGTTAACGATATTATCTTCGACATTAAATCTGTCAACCAAGATTCCTAAACTATTGTAAATATTGACTTCCTTAACGTTGGCTCCGGAAATTCTCACGAAGTTATCTGCAGGATTTGGAGTGACGAAAATCTCGCTTTCAATCTCATCGATGTCTGTATAAACGACACAAACTTCTTCAGAAGATGCCGACTCGTAATTGTCATAGTCCGCGCTTATTTGGAAACAATATTCTACTCCGTTTTCGACATCACCTAATACGTACTCGCTTGTATTTGAATTGATGTCTGTTATCTTAATACCGTTACAATAAAGATTGTATCCAGAAGCGTTTTCTGTTGCGTCCCACGACACTGTGATATTGCCATCGCCGACTTCTGCTGTCAGGTTTTGTGGAATCTCAAACTGTGACGAGTGAATCTTCACTGCGCTTACCGAGCTCTTCTCGCCATATAAAGCTACAACTTCAGCGAGACAGAAATCAGCTGCGTTAACATTGAAGGATGTCTGTGTTGTATTGCTTAACATCAATGAATTGTTGACATACAAATCGTATCCTGTTGGTTGTCCCATCTCTGGAGCATCCCAAGATATTTTCAATGTGTTGCCCGATGTAAATCTTACATTTCTGGCTGGATATGGATGTTCGTCATATTCATATAAGAAATGACTGTTGAAAATTTCCTTTGTCTCAGGGTCTTGCAGCCAAACAGCGACTTCCAAGTCATCCATTTCCTCTGCATAAGTCTCCGACATATCGTAAGAGAATAAATAACGTTGATAATCTCCGGCGTTAAGAGTTACGTCCACACCTTCGCCTTCGTTAATCATTTTCAACGTTATGTGATGGAATTCCGTCTCGCCGTTGCTGCCGACATTACCTGTCGTTGTCTTCTCGTTGATTGAGATAAAAGCCTTTGCGCTAGTGAGGTCGATGTATGACATCACATCGACGATTCCATTGAGGACGCTGCCTTCCATATTGAATGCTCCTCTTATGTCGGCAAAAGCTGGTGTGTTATATCTTGCCATCAAGGCTGAATTGGTGACAGGCTGTGCTGTCTGATTCGACACTTGTGCCACGGCATCCAAAAATACCAATGGTGCCGTCGATACATTATAATATAACACTCTGTCGTAACATTCTGGAATGTAATAAGGGTCGCCCATACTTGGCCAGTTGACAGGATATTTCACGTAGGTGAATTTTCCAGGATTGGCTTCGGTGAGGTTGTGCATCAGCATATTTATCAAAACACAAGGCGCACATGTAGAACTCGAGAAATGTTCTATCATTGGGATACGTTGTGTTTGTGCTATGGAGATGCTGAACTGCTTGCTGAGAGAATGTGTGTAGTCATCTTCCAACTCCCATCCATTTGCCTTGTCGATGTTAATGGTGATATTGTATGTTCCTGGAAGTAATGTCTCTGTTGTGCTGAATGAGAGAGTGTTAGCTTCGAAGTTGGTCATATAGACTGAGAATGTCTCGCTGACAGTTTCCTGATTGTCGATTTGATAAGAGGCTTCGATAGAAGTGATAGCGGTGCTTCCCATATTCTGCACTTCAAAACTGACGTTAAGCGGACCCGATCCGAGACGCTCGTTAATATTTATACTATTAATGTTGATGGCGAGGTCGTCTTGAATCTTAACGATAAAATCATCGAAATACCAGTTTTTGAAATTTAATGAACTTCCATCGTAATAGATGCAGAACAAAACATTTTCATAACCCATGTCAGGTGACAGAATCTTTTCTTCGATGCTGTATTGACCTGTCTCTGAATATGCTTTTTCCCAGACGCTATGCCAAGTATAACCGTAGTCTGATGATGTGGCGACGCCTATTGTGTTGTAAGCTGAGTTGTAATTTTCAAAATAGTGATTCATCGAAATCACTATTTCCTGTATGCCTGTGAGATTGACAGGAGGAGATACGAGGCGGTTCTTTCCTGAGAACTGAGGACTCCATCCGAGATGTGCTTCGTTAGAGGAACCTCCTGCATAATTGGTGTTGCTAATCGACCAGTTGCTGGAAGCGTTGCCATCAGGTCCCATGGTAGTCCATCCTTCAGGAAGACTCGCCGAATCGAAAGTCTCGCTGATGATGATGTTAGATGGTCCTTCTTGTGCAAATATCGTTGTCGTCAACAATAATGCGAACATCAATAAAAATGTCTTTCTCATTGCTTGATAAATCTTTTAGTTACTCTTCCGTTGTCGGTTGTTACTCTGATGATATATACGCCTTCGTTTAAGTTGCTTACATCGACAGAACTGCCTGAGAAGTCGTTGTTTTGATAAACGCTGACACCTAATATATTATAGATGCTTACTTCTTTGACGTTTTCTGTTGTGTTTAAATAAAGGTTGTTGTCGACAGGGTTAGGGTAGATGCCTAAGACGATTTCATTCTCTGTCAACGACTCGCCAACTCTCTCTATGACGCTGACCGATTTTCTGCCGTCGGCGTAAAGAGCGACGACTTCAACGCCTTGATAACCTACAGCGTTTTCGATGACGTATGATGTAGCTGTGGTGTTTTCCAAGACTAATTCTCTGTTGATATATAAGTTATATCCTGATGGAGTTCCTGCTTCTGGAGCGTCCCAGCTCACTTCGATATTCTTACGGTCTTCTGTCAAAGTGAGGTTCTGTGCAGGATAAGGATGTTCGTTGTATTCGTAGAGATATTGGCTGTTGTAGATGTCTTTTGTGTTGATGTCTTGAACCCATACAGCCACTTCAAGGTCGTCGATTTCTTCCATATTAGTCTTTGACATATCGTATGAATATTCAAAACGTTGGCTTTCACCTGCGTTCATGCTGATATTTAAACCTTGTGTTCCTGTAAGCATATACATCATGATGTGATGGAAGTCTGTCTCGCCATTATATAATGCGTTGTCGTGAGTTGTCTTTTCGTTCACTGTGACGAACAGTCTGAGGTTAGAGAAATCGATATAAGATGTCAGGTCGAGCATGACAGAAATCTCGTCGCCGTTAGTATCGAAAGCGCCTTTGATGTCGATGAAGGCAGGTGAGTTGTATGAAGCGTCGAGTTCTTCTTGTGTTATCGCAAAATAACCGTTTGATATTCCGTTAAATGCGATAAAAGGCACTGAACTTACGTTGTAGTAGTCTTTTCTGACACCGCCATCGCTGGTGTAATAAGGGTCGCCTGGTGATGGCCAGTTCATAGCGTATTTGGTGTATGTGTATTTACCTGCATTGGCTGCTTCCAAGGCTACCATCGTCTCGTTGAGAGGAACGCAAGAGGCGCATGTAGAACTCGAGAAATGTTCTATCATAGGGATTTTCTGTGTGCCTCCGATAGCGACAGTGATGTCTTTTTGAAATACATTATTGACGGTGTTTTGGTCTTGTTCTCCGTTGACAGATGTGATTTCAATGCTGAGGTTATAGTCGCCAGGACTGAGATATGCCGGTGTTTCAAAGGTGAATTGATCTACACCGAATTGTGCTATGTTAGCGTTGAAAGTCTCTGTGACTTTGCTTCCTTTTACTTCATAACTTGCTTCGAAAGAAGTAATCTCGTCGAGACCTGCATTTTGTACTGAGAAGACGATGTCTGTGTTACCGGCAGGTACCAATGTAGGGATGTCGATACTTTCTGCTTTGGCGTCGATGTTTTCTATCACCATGATTTCGAACTCATCGAAATACCATCCGTTGATGTTGCTTGTGCTGCCTTGATAATAGATGCAGAACAGGACGTTGCTTTTTCCCATGTCAGGTGTGCTGACTGACTCAACGACTGAATATTGTGATGCTTCAGAATATGTCTTGGTCCATGCTTGACTCCATGTGGTTCCGTTGTTGGATGAAGTAGCGATGCCGATGGAACCGCCTGCGCTTTTTTTGTCGAAATAATGTCTGAATGAGATGACAACGCTGCTTAATCCGGTGAGGTCAACTGGTTTTGTTATCACTCTGGTGATACCTACAGCTTGCGGAGTGTTGCTGAGTTTAAGTTCGTTGAGGTCGCCTCCGGCTTTGCTGGTCTGTGAGATGACCCAGTTATCTGCTCCTGTCTCAGAGGTGCTCCATCCTTCTGGAAAAGATGTAGCGTCGAAAGTCTCTCTTAATAAAATAGATCTGTCCTGTGCAAATATCGCTGCTGAAATCGATAATGCTAAAAACAATACAAATACTTTTCTCATGATTATTCTTTTATAAATTGTTTGATAAATTCTCCCTTGTCTGTATTAACTTTGATGAAATAAACGCCTGCATTATATGAACTTATGTCAATAGTCATCGGACAATTGTCAACAGATGTTGATGATTGCTGATAAACATTGATGCCAACAACATTGTAGATGTTTATTTCTTTTATGTTCATATCGGTGTTGATGACGAGATTGTCTTTTGCTGGGTTAGGGTAGATGCTTAATGATGTCTCATGTTCTTCGATAGAAACGCCAATCAATTCAAAAGCAACTGTCTCTGATGGCTCGGAGATGCCAGCTTCGCAGATTGTAGCCACTTTGAATTCGTGTGTGCCTTCTTCATCATAACCAACGATATATGATGTCTCTGTTGTGTTCACTGGAATCTCATCGTCGATATAAATGACATATTCTTTTGCGTTATCGACAGTGTCCCAACTTAATGTCACTTTAAAGCTGTGTTCGTAACCGGCAGCGTCTTGTTCTACTTCAGCCTTAGGATTGGTAGGAGCGAAGCAAGGGAAGACGTCATCACCTATCACGATGTGGTCTGCCACGCCTATAGAAGTCATGTCGTTTTCGTAAAGTGCTGCCACTATGATGGTGTAAATGCCAGCAGCGTTATCGATATGATAAGACATCTCGGTGGTGTTTTCTAAAACTAACTCGTTGTTTACATATAGGTTATATCCTATAGGAGCGCCTGCTTCAGGAGCATCCCAAGTCACGTCAACAGTAGCGTCTTCATCAGAGCCTTCGATGTTAAGATTTTGAATAGGATGTGGATGAGCGTCGGTATATTCGTACATATAATGGCTGTTGTAAACCTCTTTTGAGTAATAGTCCTGAGCCCAAACAGCAACCTCTAAGTCGTTGAGTTCTTCTACGAAGGTGCCTGACAAGTTGCTTGTAAATTCAAAACGTTTCACCTCGCCCACGTTGAGTGATGTTGCTGTGCCTTCTTCGTCGTCTAACATATCTAGCATAATGTGGTGGAATTCAGTCTCTCCATTAGCGCCGACGTTACCGGTTGTTGTCTTTTCATTTACAGAAGCGAGCAGCCTGAACTCAGGGATGTTAACGAGTGCTGTCACGTCAACGATGACATTGATGACGCTGTCTTGCATATTGAAAGAGCCTTTGATGTCGATGTATGCTGGTCTGTTATATTCAGCTGCGAAATCGGCTGCTGGCACTGCTGCTGCGCCGTAATCCACGCCGTCGAAGAAGACTTGAGGAAGACCAACTACGTTGTAGTATGTGTATTTAGCCATACTCTCGTCGGTGTAATAGTCGTCGCCGTCGAAGAACAGACGTGCTGCATATTTGGTGTAAGTGTATTTGCCAGGATTGTTTTCCAAAAGTATGCCCATCGATTGGTTGACATAAACGCAAGGTCCGCAGTTTGAGTTAGAGAAGTGCTCTATCATTGGGGTACGTTGTATCGTTCCTATAGCAGCATCGATTGATGTACTTGCTTCGTTGTCGCTGGCGATGTCGTCGCTGCCATTGACTTTCAATATTTTTACGTTCATGTTATATGTTCCGGGAGCTAAAGTCAGAGGTGTTTGAAATACGAAGTCAGCTTTGTCTGTAGATTCTAATTCTGTGCTGAATGTCTCTACGACGGGCTCTCTGCCTTCTACCTGATATTGTGCTTCAAAAGATGTCACTGTTGTGATACCTGTGCTTTGAACTTTGAAACCTACTTCAGTAGCGTCGATGTTCACGATACTTGGAAAGTCGATGCTGAGCAGGCTGAGGTTGAGTTCGTCTAAGGTATATACTTCTATATCGTCGAAGTACCAGCCGTTCATATTGTTGGAGTCGCCGGTATAATAGATACAGAATCTCACGTTTTCTTTACCGATGTCGTCGTTGTCAATAGTTTGGATGAAGCTATGCTGACCTTGATTTGGTGTTGCGAAAGATTCTTCCCATACCGTGTTCCATGTAGTGCCGTCGTCAGATGAAGTAGCGATACCGACTTGATGTGGGACGTTCATGTAGTTGTCTAAGAAACCTTTGAACGAGAATATTATTTCGTCGAGTCCTGTGGTGTTTACGGCAGGCGATACCAGACGAGTCGTTCCGTTGAAAGCCGGTCTCCAATATAATTTTATCTCACCAGGGTCGCCACCGGCTTGGTTAGTAGGCCATATCGACCAATTGTCTTGAGCAACACCCATAATTGTCCAATCAGAAGGAATTCCTTCCGAATCGAAAGTCTGTTTCAAATACGTCATTCTGCTCTGTGAGAATAAAGAACACGAAAGCATTAACACTAAAGCTAATAGTAAAGATTTTTTCATTGATTTATTATTATTAAACAAGAGCACAAAGATAAAAAAAGTCTAAAGGCGAAAGACAAAAGACGAAAGTTTTTTTTGAAGGAACCTAAAGGTAGAGACGTATCAACAACACCGATGAAAATAAACAATATGTTGTTGCTGCGTCTCCGCATTTTTAAGTTTCTAAGTTGCTGAGAAACTAAGATGCTAAGACAATATCACGTAGAGTCACACGTCCGTGTGACTAAATCACCCATTAATGTGCACAAAGTCTGTTGACTGTTGTCCGTTGTCTGTTGACAATTATCAATTTTTTATCACCTTAACCGTTTTTCCATCAACATTGAAGAAATAAATTCCAGAAGCATAGTCTGAAACGTTGATTTTAACTTCATCAGAATTAACTTTAATTTCTTCAAGCATCATTCCCATGAGGTTATAAATCTTAACAACTGAAATCTGACTGCCAACAGATGAAATCTTGACCACGTCTTCAACAGGATTAGGATAAAGGTTAAAACCTTCTGTCACTTCATCGATGGAGACTCCTTCTCCCATATCAATCATGTCGTAAACAGCAACAGATTTTTTTCCGTTTTCATAAACAGCAACGACATTAACCACGTTCAATCCTCCCGAGTTTTCGACAAGATACGATAACTCGCTAATGTTTTCTGCTTTCAAATTATCGTTGACATAAACGTTATAGCCTATAGGATTTCCTTGCTCTGGCGCATCCCAACTTACTGTGTATGACGTGCCGTTGTCGTTCTTTGTCAACTGTATGTTTTGTACTGGATAAGGATGCTCGGTGTATTCATACATAAATCTGCTGTTGTAAACTTCGCGGCTCGAATGATTTTGAATCCACGCTACCACTTCCAAATCGCTCATCTCTTCTACGTTGGTTCCTGTCATATCGAAAGAATATTCATAGCGTTCATATTCACCTGCTTTAATTTCTACTTCTTGACCTTCTGCATAGTTAGACATAGCCATCACGATATGGTGAAACTCTGTCTCTCCATTGGAACCGACATTGCCAATCGTTGTCTTCTCGTTGACAGCAACGTAAAGTCTTGCGCTTGAAATATCAACCAATCCTGTAACATCGACAGTTACGTTTGCAATATTGTCTTGAATGTCGAACGCTCCTTTTATATCGACGAAGGCTGGAATATTATATTCTGCGTTAAGTTCTTGATCTGAAATGGCTTCGCTAGCATGACCGACTCCATCTAAAAACAGCTGAGGCGCGTATGTCACGCCGTAGTATGTCATTCGCAACAGACTCTCGCCAATGCAATATGGGTCGCCGATACCTGGGAAATTGACAGGATATTTTACGTAAGAATATTTGTCAGGGTTGTTTGCTGTCAATGTCGCCATAGCTTGGTTTGTATAGACGCATGGTCCGCAGGTCGAACTCGAGAAATGTTCGATGAGAGGTTTTCTTTCAGTTTCGCCTATCGCTACTTCAAATTCTTTTGTGATGACATTGTCCATGTCTAAATCTTCGCCTCCGTTGACACTCAATATTGTAAGTGTGAGAGCATATTGTCCTGGTGTTAATGACAACAGTTCCTGGAAGGTGAAGTCGCCTGTCTCTGTCGAAGCTAAGTTGGCGCTGAATGTCTCTACTACTGGAGTCTCGTCATCTACTTGATATGAAGCTTCAAAAGATTCTACCATTGTGGTTCCTGTGTTGTGAACATTGATTGTCACATCTTTACCGTTTATTCCGACTATATTTGGGAATGATGTCGCTACTAGGCTGAGGTTCAACTCTTCTGATGAAAATACATTGATATCATCGAAATACCAGGAGTTGAGATTGTTGGAATCGCCGGTGTAGAAGATGCACAACTGAATGTTTTCTTTGCCAACGTCTAAAGTGCTTACAGTCTTTTCAAATGAGTGCTGACCTTGCAATGAGGAGTCGAAGGTGTCTTCCCATGCGACGTTCCATGTAGCTCCGCCGTCAGATGTCGTGGCGACGCCAATCTTATGATAGTCTTGATAATTGTCTAAATATCCTTTGAAAGAGATTGAAATGCTGCTTAATCCTGTGGTGTTGATGGCAGGTGTCACGAGGCGTGTCGTTCCGTCGAAAGGAGGATTCCAGTTGAGTTTTATCTCTCCGCCCGATCCTCCGCCAGCCATATTGGTAGGCCATCTCGACCAGTTTTCCTGTCCTAAGTCCATGATACTCCATCCTGTAGGAATTCCGTCAGAACTGAATGTCTCTTCGATAAATGATAATCTGCTTTGAGCGAAAACCGATGCTGAAAGCACAAGCCACAAACTGAATAGTAAATATTTTCTCATTGATTTATTATTTTTAACAATCCGTAATTTTGATATAGACGAATGAGACGTGTCAAAATTCGTTTTTATATTGCAATCTTGTTTCCTTATATCATATTGAAATTTTGATACGTCTCTACATTATGGACAAAGTCTGTTGTCTGTTGTCCGTTGTCTGTTGACAATTATTAATTCTTAATCACCTTAACTGTCTTTCCTTCAACATTAAAGAAATAAACTCCAGATGTATAATCTGATATGTTGATTTCAATATTGTTAGAATTGATTTCAATCTTATCGACCATCATTCCCATGACATTATAAATTCTTACAACTGAAGATTGACCGTTGATAGCTGAAATCTTAACGATGTCTTTTGCTGGATTAGGATAAATATTGAAAGAAGTCTCGTCATTCTCAATCACATCATTCCATATCTTAACGATCTTCGCTGCTCCTACAGATGTCTTTCCGTCTTCATAGACAGCAACGACTTCTGCGATATGTGTCTTGTCGTCGTTGATAGTGAAATCGTTGAATGTATTTTCTTGGTAGTTTTCTTCGATGAGTTCGTCGTCAATATAGATATTATATCCTGATGGAGTGCCTTGTTCAGGAGCGTCCCAACTTAATGTAAGTAAGCAGCTTTCGTTGTTTAATAAAGCGCTGAAATTTTGAACAGGGTAGCAGTGTTCTGTATATTCGTAGGCGTAATGACTGTTGAAGATTTCCTTCGTCTCATAATCTTGAAGCCATAATGATACTTCGAGGTCATTCATGTCTTCTACATTTGTTGACGACATATCGTATGTGAACTCTAATCTTTGATATTCGCCAGCGTTGATATTCATAATGTTGCCTTCTGCATTTTCTAATATCTTCATCATGACGTGATGGAACTCTGTCTCGCCGTTGGTGCTTACGTTTCCTGTCGTGGTCTTCTCGTTGACAGTGACGAAAGCTCTTATATTTTCCATATCGAAATATGACATGAAGTCGGCTGTCACATTTATGATGTTGCCTTCGATATTGAAAGCGCCTCTCACGTTAGCGAAAGCTGCTTCGTTACGTCTTGCGACGAAATTATCTTCTGTCACAGCTACATAACCTTGGTCAGTTCCGTCTAAGAATGTCTGCGGTACACCGAGTACGTTATAGTATGTCATCCTTGTTCCGCCTTCTTCTGTGAAATAAGGGTCGCCGAGACCTGGACCGTTGGAGGTGTATTTTGTGTATGTGAACTCGCCTTGATGGTTGGCGGTGAGTGCTTTCATGGCGGTGTTGACAGATACGCAAGGTCCGCAGGTGGAACTTGAGAAGTGTTCTATCATAGGAGTTCTCTGCGTTTGGCTCATGGCGGCGGTGACATCCATCGAGAGAGCGTTGTCGGAATTATCGTCGTTGCCGTCATTGACAGAGCTTATCTCTACGCTGAGTTCGTGTTTCTTATTGGCTTCGAAAGCGAAGTTAGTGTTGAATGTAAATTGCTGATATTCCATCGATGGGACGTTGGCATAGAATGTTTGTTCTATCTTGTCGCCGTCTATGGTGTAATTGGCTTTTAATGTTTGTATTGCTGCGTTTCCTGTGTTTTTTATCGTGAAGCTAATCTCATGATTGCCGTATTTTACGTATGCAGGCACGTCGATGCTTGTGAGTTCCACGCTGATGTCTTCGATGGTATATACTTCAAAGTCGTCGAAGTACCAGTCGCTGATGGCTGAGGAGTTGCCTTCGAAATAGATGCAGAAGAGGACGTTGCTTTTTCCCATGTCGGGGCTTGTTATATTTTCGAGTATGTTATATGCTCCGTTGGCGTTATATTGTTCCGACCATACTGAGTTCCATGTGCTTCCGTTATCTGATGATGTAGCGACACCTACTATGGCTTGGTTGGCTCCAAAAAATGAAGGGTAGTGCTTCAATGCCAAGACCGCTGAGCTGATATCAGTCAAATCGACGGGTGTCGATACAAGACGCGATATTCCATTGAACGGAGGACTCCATGAGAGACGGGCCTCGTTAGGTTTTCCTCCACAGATATTACTCAGTGAGATATACCAGTTGTTTGTACCATTGCCCATAGTTACCCATCCTGTTGGCAATGACGTTCCATCAAAACTCTCGTTGATGACATAAACATTGTTCTGTGCAGAAACAAAGCACGGAAACAAAAACATTAAAGCTAATAGTAAAAAGTTCTTCATTGATTTATTAAATTAATATCAAGCGACAAAGATAGGAAAAGTCTAAAGACGAAAGACTGAAAACGAAAGATTTTTTTGAGTTGCTGAGTTGCTGAGAAACTAAGATCCTAAGGCAATCTCACGTAGAGACGCACGTCCGTGCGTCTTCATCTTCCATAATCGTGCATAAAGTCTGTTGACTGTTGTCCGTTGTCTATTGACAACAAAAAAAGAGCTCCTATTTCTAAGAGCTCCTTAATCTTTAGACATTAGACTTTAGTCATTAGTCTTTTATCACCTTAACAGTCTTTCCTTCAACATTGAAGAAATAAATGCCAGGAGTATAGTCTGAAACGTTGATCTCCATATTGTCTGAATTGACTTCAACTTCATCGACCATCATTCCCATCACATTATAAATTCTAACAACAGAAGACTGACCTTCGATAGCTGAAATCTTAACGATGTCTTTCGCTGGGTTAGGATAGATGCTGAATGTAGATTCTTCTTTCTCAATCACGTTGACACCTGATGAGAATATGTTGCCAACACCTACTGAAGTCTTTTCATCCTCATAAAGAGCAACAACCATAATAACATTGTCACCACCTGCAGAATACAATTCGTTTGCTAATTCGGTGTTTTGATATGTCAGTTCTGTGTAGTTCTCTTCTACCAATTCGTTGTTGATGTAAATGTTGTATCCTACTGGTGTTCCTTGTTCTGGGGCTTCCCAATTAACGTTGATTACTGAGTTGCCATCGAATGCAGCTGTCAAATTTTGAACTGGATAGCAGTGATTTGTGTATGCGTAAGCAAAATGGCTGTTCAAGACTTCAGTAGTTTCATAATTTTGTAACCATAAAGCTACTTCAAGGTCGTTCATGTCTTCTACGTGTGTTGTTGACATATCGAAAGAGAATTCAAGTCTTTGATATTCGCCTGCGTTGATGTTCATAATGTTGCCTTCTGCGCTGTCTAACATCTTCATCATGACGTGGTGGAATGAAGTTTCGCCATTGTTACCGACGTTGCCCGTTGTTACCTTTTCGTTTACAGAGACGTAAGCTCTTATGTTTTCGACATTTGCATACGACATAAAGTCGGCTGTGATATTGATGGTGTTGCCTTCTACATTGAAAGCGCCTCTGATGTCGGCGAAGGCAGGTTTGTTATAATATGAATCCAAGACAGCTTGTGATACAGCACCTTGCGATTCGCCATCTATGATTACCATAGGAACAGCGTTGCAACCGTAATAGTCTCTTCTTACGCCGCCTTCTTCTGTATAATATGCGTCACCAGCACCTGGCCAATTCATTTGGTACTTGGCGTAAGTGAATTTTCCTGGATTGTTGGCAGTCAAGGAATTCATGTTGTTATTAACAGATACGCAAGGTCCGCAGGTGGAACTTGAGAAGTGTTCTATCATAGGTATTCTCTGAGCGTCGCCCATTGTAGCTGCAACTGCTTTTTCTAAACTGTTGTTTGTCAAGTCGTCGTCTTGTGTTCCGTTGACATCAACGATATCTGCATAAATATTGTATGTCTGACCTGGCTGTAAGGTGAAGTATTGTTCTGTTGTAAATTGCATTTTCTCAAGAGGAGCAATTGTTGCTTCAAATGTTTCTGTATTGAAAAAATCGCACATACCGATAGAAGGACCATTAGGTTGGATGGTGAAAGATTCGATAGTTGTCTTGCCCAAGTTTTGTACTGTAAACATGAGATTTACATCGCCGGCTGGTGTCATGCTAGGAATGTCGATGCTGACTAACTTAAGGTCTAATTCGTCTTGTACGAAAATCTCGAAATCGTCGAAATACCAGTTATTGATGTTGTATGAATCACCTTCGTAGAACATACAGAACAAGACGTTGGGGTTACCCATGTCAGGTGTTGCGACAGCTTCGCTCACCACAAATTGTCCTGATGCTGAGTAGTTTTGTTCCCATGCGGTGTTCCAGTTGATACCGTCGGATGATGTAGCGATGCCTATCTTACTTGAGCCTGAATAATTGTCGAGACAATGTTTGAATGTGAAGATGACGCTTTCAATACCGGTGAGGTCGATAGGAGCTGTCACGATACGCGATATTCCGTTGAAACTTGGGTAGTAGTACAACAGGAGTTCGTTGGCTGCTCCGCCGGCATTGTTTGTTGGTGACATATACCAGCTTTCAGCGCCTAATCCGCCGATGCTCCAGCCGCTTGGCAATTCGTTTCCGTCGAATGTTTCATTTAAAAGAGTGGTCGCTCTGTTTTGTGCAAACATCGTTATCGATAGTAACAATGTTAATGTTAATAAGTAAAATTTTCTCATAAGCTTATAATTATCGGGTTCTATTTGATTATTCTTAACTTCCAGATTATGGGCAGAACCTCATTTATCCCAAAATAGAAGTCGCGATTATTCGCATTGCAAATATTGTAATATTTTTTTAATTATCAAAAAAAAAACTGCCTTCCACAGCAGCTCTTTAGATATTTGGTTACGATATTCGTCTCTACATTATGGATAAAGTCTGTTGACTGTTGTCTGTTGTCTGTTGACAATAAAATAAAGAGCTCCTATTTCTAAGAGCTCTTTAACATTTTTATTCTTTGGGCGTATGCAATATACGTCCCTACAAATTTTCAACTTTCAATTATCAATTTTTTATTACCTTAACAACTTCTCCTTCAACATTAAAGAAATAAATGCCAGGTGTATAGTCTGATATGTTGATTTCCATATTATCTGAATTGACTTCAACTTCATCGACCATCATTCCCATCACATTATAAATTCTTACAACTGAAGCCTGACCTTCGATAGCTGAGATTTTAACGACGTCTTTTGCTGGATTAGGATAGATGCTTACGTTTGATGTCATTTCGTTTTCTGTTGTGTTCACGTCTTCTTTGTTGAATTTCTCAACGACACCAACAGATGTCTTTCCGCCTTCATATAATGCGATGACTTCCACCAATACGACCTGTTTGCCTGTGTCGTAGCTGACAGATGTCTCGGTAGTATTACCTGCTGCCAATGTTCCATCTACATAGACTTTATATCCTGTTGGAGTTCCTTGTTCAGGAGCGTCCCAGCTGAATGTTCTTGTGCCTTTTGCTGATGTTGTCTCAACCAAGTTTCTGACAGGGTGGCGGTGTTCTGTGTTTTCGTAAGCGAACTTGCTGTTAAATACTTCTTTATTGTTTGGATTCTGTACCCATATTGCTACTTCAAGGTCGCTCATTTCTTCAACGTTTGTCGATGACATATCGTATGAGAATTCGAGTCTTTGATATTTACCAGGTTCGATGCTGATGGTGTTGCCGTCGGCATTTTCCAACATCTTCATCATGACGTGATGGAATTCTGTCTCACCGTTGTTACCTACGTTGCCTGTAGTCACTTTCTCGTTGACTGAGATGTATGCTGAAACGTTTTCTAATTTGACGTATGACATGATGTCGGCTATCACGTTGATAGTGTTGCCTTCTACGTTGAAAGCACCTCTGATGTTGACGTAAGCAGGAGCGCTATTTTCTATGTCTAACATTTCTTGAACGATGGTAGCGCTGACGTAAGAACCGTTGAAGAATACTGTAGGTACAGCGTCGCATCCGTAGAATTTTCTTCTTGTGTTGCCTTCTTCAGTATAGTATGGGTCGCCAGGAGAAGGCCAGCTCATCTGATATTTTGTATAGGTGTATTTGCCAGGGTTGGCGTTGGTGAGCTGGTTCATTGTGTAGTTGACAGCGACGCAAGGTCCGCAGGTCGAGCTTGTGAAATGTTCAATCATTGTTGTTCTTTGAGTGTCGCCCCAAGCAGCAAAGACATTCTTTTCTACTTTGTTGTTGGTTGCGTCATCATCGGCAACGCCGTCAACGTTTACTATTTCAACGCTGATGTGATAATATGAGTCTTGAGGATTGGCAAGAAGTGTGACATTGCTGAAGTTGCTGAATGAAATCTGTCTCTTTTCAAAAGGAACCAATGCTTGGTCGATTGTTGCTACCACCGGTTCGTCCCATCCGCTGACATTTACTTCAACATCGAATAAGTTGATGCTTGTTTTACCTACGTTTTGTACTGTGAAATAAATCTCAGTCTCGTCAGCAGGGATTATTTCTGGGATGTCGATGCTTACTACTTTGAGGTCGAGTTCTTCTTGTGAGAAGATGTCGAAGTCGTCGAAGCACCATCTTGTGATATTGTAAGAATCACCTTCGAAGAACAAGCAGAAGAGAACGTTGTCTTTTCCCATGTCAGGTGTTGTGATGGTCTCATTGATGAAAGCGCCACCTGTCATGCTGTACTCTTGTTGCCATCCGGTGTTCCATGTGGTTCCGCCGTCAGATGAAGTGGCAATACCGATAATGCTACTGTAAGAATAGTTGTCGAGATAATGTCTGAATGAAACGACAACATCATCTACGCCAGTCAAATCGACAGGATTCATCACTACACGCGAGATGCCGTTGAAGCTTGGGTTGTAGTAAAGCATCAGCTCGTTAGGGGAGCCGCCCGCATTTGTACTAGCTTCGATAGACCAGCTGTTAGAACCTGAACCGGCTATTGTCCATCCTTCTGGAAACTCGCTGCCGTCGAATGATTCATTAATGAATGATGCTCTTGTCTGAGCGAACATAGCTGTTGTGATAAACAGCGTAAACACAAAAAGTAATATTCTTTTCATAGTCTTTGAAATTAATGATTTATAATTTGCAAATATAATTAATAATGTCTTTAGTCTTTTATCATTTTAACAGTCTTTCCTTCAATATTGAAGAAATAAATGCCAGGTGTATAGTCTGAGATGTTGATTTCCATATTGTCTGAATTGACTTCAACTTCATCGACCATCATTCCCATCACATTATAAATTCTTACAACTGAAGCCTGACCTTCGATAGCTGAGATTTTAACGACGTCTTTTGCTGGATTAGGATAGATGCTGAAACATGATTCTGCTGTCTCCATCACGTTGATACCATCGCCGAATGTCTCTACCACTCCGACTGATGTCTTGCCGTCAGCGTAAAGAGCCACTACTTCAGCAACGAAGATTTCTCCGTCGTAGTCGAATGTGTAAGATGTTGATTGTGTGTTTTCCATTACCAACTCACCGTTGACGATGACGTTATATCCTGTTGGAGTGCCAGCTTCTGGTGCTGACCAGCTGAATGTCTCTTCAGTGTCGGTCGATGCTGTATGTGTAAGGTTTCTCACTGGATAGCAGTGGTCGGTATATTCGTAAGCGTAATGGCTGTTATAGACATTCTTTGAGGTGAGGTCTTGCAACCATATCGATACTTCCAAGTCGTTGATGTCTTCCATATTTGTATTTGACATATCGTAAGAATATTCAACGCGTTGATATTGTCCTTCGCTGATGCTCATCACTTTACCTTGTGCGCTCTCTAACATCTTCATCATGATGTGATGAAATTCCGGCTCGCCGTTACCGCCTTCACTTGGAGTTAATGCGTTTCCTGTGGTTGCTTTCTCGTTGACAGAGATATAAGCTCTTGCATTGCTGATGTTAGTATAAGCCATGAAGTCGGCTGTCACCTTGATGGTGTTGTCTTCTACTTCGAAAGCGCCTCTGATGTTGACGACAGCAGGTGTGTTATATCTGTTGTCTAACTTCTCTTGTGTTACAGGAGCGTCAACATTTAAGCCGTCCAAGAAAATCTGAGGCACGCTGTTGACATTATAATATGTTCTTCTTGTTCCGCATTCGTTTGTGTAATAAGGGTCGCCAGGTGCTGGTCCGTTCATAGGATATTTGGTGTAGGTGTATTTGCCAGGGTTGGCTGCTGTGAGAGCGTCCATATCGACGTTGACATAAACGCAAGGGAAACATGTAGAACTTGAGAAGTGTTCTATCATTGGGATTCTCTGTGCTACGCCTATACAAACCTCTACTTCTTTCTCAGCGCTGTTGTTGCTTGGGTCTTGGTCGTCGCTTCCGTTGACAGAAACAATTTCGATGCTTAAGTTATAATCGCCAGGGAATAAGAAAGCAGGTGTCTCAAAAGCGACCTGTCTTTCTTCGTATGATGCAATCTCAACTTGGAATGATTCTGTCACTGCTTCTTGTCCTTCGACTTGATATCTTGCCTCAAAAGACTCGACTTTCTCTGTGCCTAAGTTACTTACAGTGAAAACAATCTCTGCATCGCCAAGACTGATGGCATCTGCCACGTCGATGCTGAGCAGGTTGAGGTCGTTCTCTTCTTGGACATACATCATAATGTCGTCGAAGCACCAGTAGTTGATGCTGTAAGAGTCGCCGTTGAAGAACAGAGCGACCTTCACGTTGGATTTACCCATGTCAGGAGAGGTGACATATTCATTGACGACGTATCTTCCTGTTGTAGAGAATTCTTCTGTCCATGCTGTGTTCCATGTAGTGCCTCCGTCGGAAGAAGTAGCGATACCTATACTTGCTGAGTTCTCAAAGTTTTCATAATAATGCTTGAAAGAAATAGCGACACCTTCGATGCCTGTGAAGTCGTATGTTCCCATCGACATATACGATGTTCCAACGAACTGAGGGTCCCAGAAGAACTCTAACTCGCAAGGACTGCCGCCTGCTTTGTCGGTGTTTCTTACGTTCCAGTTAGCGTTGCCGCCGCCATGTACGCCCCAGCCTTGTGGAGCGTTCAGCGTCTCAAACGATTCGTTAAGCAGTATGGCTCTGCTCTGAGCAAACATTGCTGTTGAAAGCAATAATGCAAATGTTAGTACAAGTACTCTCTTCATCTTTATTCTTTTATAAATTGTTTAATAATCTCGCCTTCGTTGGTTTCAATCTTAATGAAGTAAACTCCGCTGTTATATGAACTTATGTCAATAGTCAATGGACAATTTTCAACAGATGTCAATGATTGTTTATATACATTGATGCCAATGATATTATAGATGTTGATTTCTTTGATGCTCGTATTAGCTTTGATAGTGAGATTGTCTTTCACTGGGTTAGGATAAATTTCCAATGAGCTTTCATATTCTTCCAAAGACACATCTTGAACTACGACGGTATGTGACTCCGACATCTCAGATTCGCCTGTTGCGCATAATGTAGTGACAGCAAAATCGAAACTGCCTTCGTTGTCGGAACCTGCGATATAGAAGTTGTCGCTTGTCATTCCGAACCAAGAACCGTTGATATAAACTTCGTAGCCTGAAGCTCCATCAACAGCGTCCCATGTCATAGTTACTTTGAACTTATATTCATAACCTTCAACGTCTTGTTCTACTGTTGCGTTGAGATTTGTTGGAGCGTCGCAAGGTTTCTCGCCTACCTGAGCGCACGACTCTTCAGAGAAAGCAGAGTAGCTTCCTTCACCGCAGACGCTTCTCAAAGTGTAGCAATACATCGTTCCAAGTTCAATGTCGCTGTCGGTGTAAGAGTTTGATGACACTGTTGTTAAGAGCGCGCTGTTACGATATAACTGATATTCTGTTGCGCCGTCGATAGCATCCCAGCTTATTTCGATATCGTCTTCTCCGGCGGTAGCGACTACGTTATCAGGAGCGTCGCAAACGTCATGTTCTATATTTGTTATTCCAATTGAAACATTGTCGCCATAAACAGCAACTACTTCTACAGAAACTATCTCTATTGTTTCATCTGCGGTGTATGAAAGTGAGGTGCTGTTCTCTGCTGACAACTCATTATTAATATATACATTGTAACCTGAAGGATTGCCTTGTTCCGGTGCTTCCCAGCTGACGGTGTTTCCTTCAACTACAAGATTCTGTGCTGGATAGAGATGCTCGCTGTATTCGTGTAAGAAGCTGCTGTTATACATTTCCTTTGACTCGTAGTTCTGAACCCAAACCGCTACTTCCAAGTCGTCGATTTCTTCCATATTGGTATCCGACATGTCGTATGTGAATTCAAAACGTTGATAATGACCTGCTGCGAAACTTGTCTCTATGCCGTTGATGTTGCCTAACATTTTCATGAAGATATGATGGAACTCTGTCAAACCATTAGAACCTACGTTTTCTGTAGTTGTCTTTTCGTTTACCGATAAGAACACTTTCACGTCAGGCATGTCGATGTAAGAGATGATGTCGGCGATGACTTTAATTGTATTGTTTTCCACAATATCGAAAGCACCAACGATGTCGATGTATGATGGGACGTTAAGTCTCTCATCTAAAGAAGTTTGGTTCACAGCGCTCGACTGAACTTGTCCGTCGAAAGCTATCTGAGGCACTGTATAAACTTCGTAATAATCGCTTCTCACGATGCAGTCGTCTGTTGCGTAAGGGTCGCCCATTCCTGGCCAATCGACAGGGAATTTGGTGTAAGTGTATTTGCCTGGGTTATTAGCCGTAAGTTGTCCCATCAAGTTATCGACATTGACGCAAGGAGCGCATGTTGAGCTTGAGAAGTGTTCTATCATAGGAGTTCTCTGTACGGCTTTAAGATAAGTCTTGATTTCTTTTGAGAGGTGGTTGTTGCTTGATTCAGCATCGCTTTCTCCATTGACAGAAACGATGTCGATGTTGAGGAGATAAGTTCCTGGCAATAATCCTATTGTGTTGCTGAATGTAAATTGCTGGTTGCTTGAAGGAGCGAGGTTGGTGTTGAAAGTCTCTGTGACGCTTTCATAACCATCGACGCTGTATGTCGCTACGAAAGAAGAGATTGTCTCGTCGCCGGAGTTGTTGATAGTGAAGTCAACACCCACTTGACCTGCCTGAGTGAGAGCATCGACATCTATACTGGAGAGTTGTAAGTCGGCGCCGCTAACTTGCGAGAAGATAGTGATGTCGTCGAAGAACCACTTATTAATATTATAGGTGTTGCCTTCGAAGAACAAGCAGAAAAGCACGTTGTTCTTTCCCATATCGGGAGTGCTGACTGTTTCATTGATTGTATATTGTCCTGTTGATGAAGCTTCTGAGTAAGTATGCGACCATGCTGTGTTCCATGTAGCGCCGTTGTCGGATGATGTGGCGATGCCGATAGTGCTGCTTTGTTGGTCGTTGTTGAGATAATGCTTGAAAGAGATACCGACTTCTTCAACATTGGTGAGGTTGGCTGTCGCCATGACCAAATGAATTCCACTTGTGATGAAAGGCGAACTTTTTAAATACAATTCGTTAGGGTCGCCGCCAGCGTTGTTAGAAGTGTTGATTCTGAAATTTTCTGAGCCTTCGCCTGTGAAGTACCAGCCTTCTGGCATCGATGAGCCGTTGAAAGATTCGTTAACGATAAAAGCTCTCTCTTGCGCGTGTATCATATTGAATGACAATAACGCAATCACAAAAAGTAAAATTTTTTTCATGAAGTAAAAATGCTTAAATATTAAATTAAATACGATTGTGCAAAGATATGTTTTTAATCGTAAATAGTGATGTTTTTTTCCTAAAAATAATTACGTATTAGTATAATGTTTTACTTTTTTTTATCTTTGCACCTTTAATGTTAAAAATTATTTGAAAATGTTCAAACCTACGGAATATCAAATTAAATCGGTGGCAACAGGAAACGTCTGTGAAGATTCAGGCTGGTTGCTCGATTTCAAAGGCGAAGAAAAGCCAAGTCTTATTCGTGCTATATATGCAAACAAACAACTCAATGTTAAAGAAGATCACTGCGGACTTTATTGCTATGCCGACTGGCTTCCAATAAAACGACTCTTGAAATGTTCGGCAAAACCAATCACTTATAAGAGCGAGGCATTAGCCAAGAAGTTAGGACTTGAGAATTTATATATCACTTTCAACGGTTATTTTCCAGAAAAAGGCGCCGATATGCGCACTTGTTCTTTCAAAGAGACAGAGGCTTATTCTGTCTGCGCACGTCTCACTGAAGAGAGAAAAGACGATGTCATAGTGGTGTCGTCGGCAGGAAATACAGCACGCGCCTTCGCTAAGGTATGTTCCGATAATAACATAAAACTTTTGATAACGATACCAGAAGATAACCTCAACGCTCTTTGGTTCGACGAGCCGCTGAATCCTTGTGTTAAGGTCATCGCTACTAAGTCGGGCAGCGACTATTTCGATGCTATCAACCTTGGCAATATAGCTTGCGAAGTGGAAGGCTTCTTCGCTGAAGGCGGCGCTAAAAATATAGCTCGTCGCGACGGTATGGGAACGACAATGTTATCAGCAACGACATTCATCGGCAGAATCCCTGACTATTACTTCCAGGCTGTTGGTAGCGGCACAGGAGCCATCGCTGCTTGGGAGGCTAACCTCCGTTTCATTGAAGACGGACGCTACGGAAATCATAAGGCTCGCATCTTCGTCTCACAGAACAAACCTTTCACTCCTATATATGACGCTTGGAAACAAGACTCACGCGATATGCTTCCATACGACTGCGAACAGGCTCGCGTCGATGCTAACACGATAGTCGCTAAGGTATTGTCGAATCGTAAGCCACCTTATTCATTGGCGGGTGGATTGTACGACACTCTTAAAGACACCAAGGGCGATATGTTTGTCGTATCTAATGAAGAGGCTCATGAAGCAGCAAGATTGTTCGAGGAGTTAGAAGGCATCGACATCAACCCGGCAGCAGCTGTTGCTACAGCATCATTGATACAAGCTGTTGAAAACAATCAGGTTGAGAAAGACGCTGTCATCATGCTTAACATCACCGGCGGCGGCGAGAAACGTTTCAAGGAAAATCACGAAGTCGTTTATCTCAAGCCAGAACGTATCTTCGATGTTGACGCAAGCAAAGAAGAGATAAAAGAATTTGTGAAGAAGATTTTTTAAGAGGCTAAAGTCTAAAGATAAAAAATTATTTGTAGAGCCGTATCAACATTACCTATGAAAATAAAAGAATGTTGATGCGGCTTTTTTTATGTCAACAGACAACAGACATTGTCCACGGGTGGAGACTGAAAGTTGAAAATTTGTGGAGACGTATCGCATACGTCCAAAATAGAAGATCTAAGTTCAAGGTATTATTGATTATTAATCGCCGTTAAGCGTTAGGGATTGGAGCGGCATCCTTTTGGAGCGAAGCGGAAAAAGATATAGCGGAAAGCCCGACGGCGCAGCCGGAACGCCCAAAAGGATATAAAAAAATGCGACAAACGAGGATAATCACCTTCAGATGTTAAAAATAGTTAAAATTGTAGAAGCGAAGTTCTTTGTTTGTATATTTGTACAATTAACCAAATGTAAAATTTATGAAAAATGATAGAGAGAATTATGCTGTAATCCATGAAGAAGTCAATATAGAACAGATGATTCATAACATAAGAGGTTGTCAAATTATGCTTGATAGAGATTTGGCAGCCTTATACGATGTTGAAACTAAAGTGTTGAATCAAGCTGTCAAGCGTAATATTGAGAGATTTCCTAATGATTTTAGATTCCAACTCACAAAAGAGGAATGTCAAAGGTCACAAATTGTGACCTTTAAATATCTGCCATACGCTTTCACGGAAAATGGCATTGCTATGCTAAGCAGCGTACTTCGTTCACAAACAGCGATACAGATGAATGTGCGGATAATGAGAGCGTTTACTTCAATGCGTCGTATTATGGCAAATAGTGAAATAATCTTTCAGCGAATCACAAAGATAGAATGTCACCAAATAGTATTTCTGAACGTCTAAAATTAGATCTCGCAAGACATAATGAACAATATGATGAGATAGTTGTAAATTGTTTTACAAAATCGCATGATAGGTTCTTGATAATTGATGATAATCTTTATCATATTGGAGCATCAATCAAAGATTTAGGCAAGAAATGGTTTGCATTTACATTAATGAAAGACATTTCTCCAAACGAGATACTACAGAAAATGTAAGAATGTGTCTTATCTCACCACCACTTTTCTCACAACGCTCCTGTCAACTTCAACGATATAGACTCCAGAGCGTGCTGGAATCGAAACGCTGCTGTCAACGGATTTCATCTTATATACGAGTCTGCCATCGAGAGCATAGACATTGACATTACGTCCTGCGACATTCTCAATCTTGATATATTTGTCTTGTCCGTAAATCTTGATATCTGATGTGTTCATATCAATGATTCCATCGTCTCCGACAGTGGCGGTGTTAGAGAATAGCGACTCACCTTCGTTATAAATGACGGTTACATTGTATGAATATGAGTCGGCATCTTCAACTTCATAGCTGAAGTCGGTTCCTGCTACGATAGACTCGTTTATCTTATTGCCGTTGCAATATACATTATATCCTTCAACTACAAGATCGGTGGAACTGTCGCTTCTGGTGTATGAGATGTCGTCGATGAGCAATGCGTAGATGTTGACGCTGGTATATCGTATCGCGAAGTATTTCGCATTGGTAGGAAGCGAATATGAGAACAACTCCCATTCTGTTGTGCTCTTCGACTCTTGTGATAAGAGTTGGAATGAACTCGTGTTGGTGTTTGTTGTCGAGTAAAGCACCTCAAACTTCTCGCTGCCATATTGAGCTGTCGGCATCGCAGCCCAGAATGAGAGCTCCGTTCCGCCTAATATTTCAGGAGAGATGAGCCAGTCGTCGGCAGCACCTGAGATAGTAGAGAATGCTACCAGACATTGGCTACCTTCGTATGCCTGCCATGTCTCTTCTGCGATGTCGATTTCCGCTGGCGCCCAGACCTGCCATGCCTTAGGACCAGCCTGCATCGGGAATGGATAGCCGGTGATGACGTAGTTCTCAGTGTTATCGACATCAACCACAGTATAATCGCCGATATTGTCGATGATGAAACTTTCGTATTCCTCCATATCGTCGGTCATCTCTGGCGTCGGTTCCGGAGCGCTCCACGACAATGTCACTGTTCCGTCTTCTTCTTTTGCGCTTAAATCGGTTACGACATTAAGACGTGGCTGAGCAATCTTTATTGTAGCTGTTGCCTCGTTATTGCTCATGACTTCGTCGTTGCCGTTCATAGTGACGACGACTTTTACCTCTGCGTTGCCGATGTGGTCGGCTGTGGTGGTGAAGATTGTTCCATATTCATTGCTGAATGAGCTTTCGAGTTCTTCGCCTACAAATGTCTCTATCTCTTTGTCATTGAGATAAAATGAAAGCTCGTAAGATACAGTGTTGCTACCTTTATTGAAAATCACAGCGTTGACTTCAACTTCCTCGCCCATAGTCACTTTCTTAGGTGCTTCTAACGATTCCACCATGATGTCGTTATCTGAAGCGTTTTCAACTTTTACGTAATCAAGGAATACGAATCCGTTGTCGGTGATGTTGGCATTGAAAATCAATCCAATCCAAGGAGCGTCTTTGTAATCGTCGAGGCTTACGCTATATTCAGCCCATCCGTATGAACTGGAGGCGTTTACCTTCTTGGCAAATATCTCATCAAATGAAGCATCGTCAGTCGTGACTAATACCGATAACTCATTGACGCTGTTTGCTGCTGGATAATGATACATCGCGAAATATAATGTTGGCGCTGACGCTCCTTCGAGAGAGATTTTTGGTGCGTGCAGACCGCATTCGCCTCCGGTGAGTTCGTAGTTGTCGTAACATACCGCCATGCCGCCGTCAGGAGCGGTGACTGCTTCCGGGAGGTTGTAGTTTTCTACTGTGCTGCTCAATCCCCATGTCGCAAACGATTCAGGATCTTCGTTATGTATGATCCAAGGTGAGTTGACGAGGACTGTTCCTTTTATCTCTTCGATGAATGGTAAGGCGTAAGGTGTTCCCAAGATGACGTTACCGCCGAGCAGGTCGCTCTCACCAGTATCGTTCTTCGCTGAAACGTAATATGTATAACTGTTTAAGACATCATTATCTGCCGTTATCTCGTAGAATAAGTCTGCTGTTTGACCTACGAATTGAACGCTGTTTCCGTTAGCGGTAGGAACGTAAATTTTATAGACGAGTTCATCTGTATCGACGTAACCGCCGTTAGCTCCAGTCGTAGGTGCTTCCCACGACATTACAGATGTCATATTGTCGGCAGCCGTTGTGAATGTTAAATTATTAACGATAGATGGCGTGTCGATGCCGCAGAGACATGAAATCTCGTAAGAGTCGCCTTGACCTGCGCTGTTAGAAGTTGTAAGTACATAATTATTAATGCCGTTTATCGCGTTATTGTCGGTGATGGTGCCATTGGCTCCTGGTGCTAAAGTCTTTGTGCCAACGGTATTTCCGTTACGATAAGCAGTGACGGTAACGTTTCCTGTCAAAGGATTTCCGCCTAATGTTTGAGTCGGCGCTTTGAATGAGATTGTTGCGTTTAAGGCTCCGTTAGCTCCTGGTGTCACGCTGACGTTGCTGACAGCGGCAGGCGTGTTGTTGCTAGGTCCTTCTGTGACTTTGATGTCTTTCACTAACAAATAATATTGATTTGCCAAAGAAACGGCATGTATTCCGATGACGTAAGAACCTGATTCTTCGACGGAGAAATAAGCACGTAAGACTTGTGGCTCAGTCCAGTCGAGTTGTGTTGCAGGAATGATTACTGTCTGTTCATTGGGATTTATGCTTGAACCGAGTGTGATTTCAAGTTTTTCTGGATATGAAGTGGAGTAGGAGCAGGCGTTTACTTCCACGAGAATCATATTGTTATTTGTGAGTTGTAAAGGAGGTGTGAATGCGTAGTCGTCGGCAATGTTGCTTGAACTGTATTGATAAGTCAAGGCTACTTTCGAGGCGTCGTATTTCCATGTCTTGCCGTCGTTGTTGTTATCGACGATGGTGTATAAATCTATTGACGCTGCGTTGTCGAATGTCTGCTCGTATGGCAATGGCGTCGCATCGCCGAAGAGAACGCTGCCTGTCGATGCTGGCTCGCTGACTTTGTCGCCCGACACTGCATATACAATCCATTCGTATGAGGCTATCTGCTGAGGAAGTTGGTCTACATAATAGTTATTTGTGATGCCGCTTGCTATTGTCGTGCCGGAGCGTTCTATGGTGTAAGTGAGGTTGTTCGTGTTAAGATAACCTCCGTTTTCGCCGCCGGTAGGAGCGCTCCAAGTGAGAGTGGCTTTTCCGTCGGCGGCGATACTGACTTCAAGATTTGTCACAGGCAATGGAGTGTCGTCGCCAGCGTACGTTCTTAGAATAGCGATGTCGCCTTTGCCAGCAGCGTTTGTGGCATAGCAGCGTATCGTGTTTATGCCTTCGATAAACAAGACGTTGTTCATGGTGACGTCTTCGCCAGGTGTTATCCCTTCTTCATATATCTTAGTGTTGTTCAATTCTATGGTTAATGTGTATTCGGTGTCGGTGAGAACTTCGCCTCCGATGTTTTGTGTCGGTGTCTCTACTGAGATAGAGCCGCGTAATGAGCCAGGTGAGTTTGCTGTATATTGAACGACAGGAGCGGCTGGTGCGTCTTCCGAAGCCATAGGGTCGGTGGTGTAAAGACTTGTCCATTCTTCAGCGTGGTCGAAAGTGGAGAGAGTCTCGACGCTGCCTGATGTCACGTTGATGGCGATGATGCGGCTTTCGTTGTCGTTGGATGCTGCCCAGAGAATCTTGTTGTCTTTGTAGCTCCAACATGCCGATTGCATATATTGAGGTGTGAAGCCTGTGTTGCAGACGGTGCCTATCACTGTTCCTGTTGATGGATTTAATTTCCTGACAAAGCCGTCGGCACATATCACATAAAATACGCCGTTGGCATCAAATGTCATCGCTAAGATATCCGAAGGGACGTAAAGATTGCTTACTTTAGAATATGTATAAGTGTCGCGGTCGAACTCGCTGAGCATATAATCAAATCCGTCTTCGCTATATGTCAGGGCGTAGATCTTGTCATTCATATAGTCGTATGCCATGTTGACTGCGTAGGAAGTATAGTCTTCGGGATTATGTTCAATCGTCTCTATGATGGAAGCGTTTTCTACGTCGTAGGCTATTGTGTAAAGTTCCTGGATGATTCCCCAATACGACTTGGCGTATGAGATGTAGCCGATGCCGTCAACCACGGTACCTGCTCCCGCGAGATATTCGCTTGTTCCCACAGGAGAATATTCCCCGCTATTAGGGTCGATGGAGTAGTAACCTACATTTGAGAGATCATTCCATAAGGAGCTATAAATCAAGTTTCCATATAAAGTGGCGTTGCTTTCTGTCGCTGCTAGAATCGTTCTGGAAGTATTTGGTTTGTTTATATTTTTTTCAGATGAGATGTCGTGGATCTGTTTTATGTCTCTTTTCATCTCCATCATCTTGGGAGTCATTTTAGCTCCGGATTTTTTTGTCTGTCCTAAGGCAAAAGACGATGATAAGAGCATTGTTGTAAATAATAAAAAGATGAAATTTTTGATAAATGTACTTGTTTTCATAATGCTTACTTGGTTTAAAAATCAATCGCTAAATCAGCGACAAATATAATCAAAATAATCACAATTATTATGAATTATGCATTATGAATTATGCATTATGAATTATGCATTATGAATTATGAATTAAAAAAAGAGCCACTCATTTTGAGCAGCTCTTCCTCTTTAGTCCTAAGACTTTAGTTTTTAGATTTATTTTTCAATGAAAGCGATTGTCTCGCCTTTTTGTACGAGTTGTCCTTGTTTAGCAACAGCTTCTACGATCTTGCCTTCCCAGAGAGCGACTACTGGTTCTTGTCCGTAAGGAGCTTGGATTTGTGCCAAGATGTCGCCTACTTTATATACTGTGCCAGGAGCTGGTGTTGTTGAAGCGTCGTTGAAGTCGATGTCCCACAAGATTCTACCGCCTACAGGAGCCACTACTGGTTCTGCGTTAGGGTGACGTAATGCTCTTAAGTCAGGGATTTCAATGTTGCCACCAGCTTTTTCAAACTTAGCTTTCATCTTTTCTTCTAATTCTTGGTTGAAACGACGTTTAGCTTCGCCTGATTTAAATTCACGATATTGTTTTTCGTGCATTGCGAACTCGAAGAGTTCTTCTTCGTCTGGACCGAGGTCCCAGCCGTTTTCTTCCATTTCTTTGCGGAAACGTGGGAGTTCGTCTGGATAGTTGTCTTGTGGGTTGCCGTTGAAGAATTCGAGGCCTTTCTTGTTAGCAAGCTCGATGATTTCTGGGTCTAATTTGCCAGGAAGTTGACCTGCTTTTCCGAGGATCATGCCCCATGCAGCTGGGTCGATAGAGTTTTCGTAGCGAGCTTCGCCCTTGCTTAATGAATAGAGATTCATCAAAGCGATGTTCTTTGTATATTGGCTGAAAGGAGTTACCAATGGTGGGTAACCGAGTTTAGGCCAGATATTTTGTACTTCGTCGAAGAGTTGAACGAGGAGTTCGTCTTCTGTAAGTTCTTTTTCGCCCTTAGCTTTAAGGTTCATGTTGATAGCAGCGTGTACGCCTTTGAGGTCAGCCATGAGTGAGCCCATCATTCCGCCTGGGAGACCGCAGCCTAACATCAATGAGTTGAGGTAACGGTTACGTGGGTCGATCCAGTAGCCTAAGAAGTCGTCGATGAAACTTTGTGTCATAGCGCGAGCTTCCATATAAGCGTTCATGTCGATGTCTTTTACCAAGAAACCAGCGTCTTTCAACATTGCTTGTACTGAGATAACGTCTGGGTGAACCATACCCCATGAGAGTGGTTCCATAGCTACGTCGATGTAGTCAACGCCAGCGTGTGCAACTTCAATCATTGAAGCCATTGAGAGGCCTGGTCCTGAGTGACCGTGATATTGAACTTTGATTTCTGGGTGTTGCTTCTTGATAGCAGCGACGACTTTACCTAATGAGAATGGACGGCCGATACCTGCCATGTCTTTCAAAGCGATTTCTTTAGCACCGGCTTGGATGAGTTTCTCAGCCATGTCGATGTAATATTCAGCTGTGTGAACTGGTGAGTAGGTGATACTCATAGCAGCTTGTGAAATCATACCTGCTTCGTTAGCCCATTGGATTGAAGGGATGATATTACGAACGTCGTTCAAACCGCAGAAGATACGTGTGATGTCAACGCCTTGAGCTTTCTTTACTTTGTACATAAGTTGACGGACGTCTGCTGGAACAGGGTTCATACGCAATGCGTTGAGAGCGCGGTCGAGCATGTGACATTCGATGCCGCCTTTGTGTAATGCAGCTGTGAAAGCACGTACTGAATGGTTAGGGTTTTCACCGTATAACAAGTTAACTTGTTCTGCTGCACCGCCGTTTGATTCGACGCGGTCGAAACAACCCATCTTAATAATAATAGGAGCTATCTGTTCTAATTGATCTTTGCGAGGTACGTATTTACCGGAGCTTTGCCACATGTCGCGGTAAACCAAACTGAATTTTATCTCTTTTTTCATACTATATTTTATTAGAAATTCACAAAATTATTACTTCACAAAAATAATAATATTTCTTTAAAATAGATAACAGTAAATTATTTTTTTTAGGAATAAAATAAGAATTATTTTCTTTTTGAATTTAACTTAATTTTGCCGATAACGGAAAATTATATTACTTCTGCAATGAATATTCAATTAAAGTTTGCCGATATGAGATATTTGTCAGTTGCAATTTCTTTTTCGGTGAAAGAATATATCCGCGACACCTGTCTAAGCGCACAAGACAATTATAAGCTTTTGTTAAAGTATTTTAGGATTGAATGAAAAGTTTAAAGTAATAGATGTTAATAAATATTAACTGAAATGTTAATTTTTGTACGGGAGATGTAAATAATTATGAAATATGCCATTTTTATTTACCTCAAGTAAATTATCAGACTGAAAAATATTGTACCTTTGCACAAAATTATGAAACTATATGAGCTTAGGATTAACTGTAAACAAAGACAAAAACGGTGCGCTTATAGCGTATATTGCTCAAAGCATTTCCAATATAAACCTTCGCAAGCTGTTGAAAATAATATATCTCATTGACGAGAGTTTTATGGAGCAGAGAGGCTTTCCTCTTACCTGGTTCGATTATTATGCATGGGAGAAAGGACCTGTCGCCCCCGAGGTGTATGAAATTAAAAATGGTGCTTTTTCAGAATACGTAAGATGTTTCAAAAACGATGAGGGTAAAAATATAGTAGAACCATTGTTATCAACTAAATATCAAGTTCTCAAACAGATGGATTTGTTTAGCCAGTATGAGATGGATATTATAGAAGATATTTTACATAGATACGAAAGAAAAACTGCTGACGAACTTTCAGATATTACACATGAGAATAATTCACTATGGTCAATTATCGTAGAAGAAGATAATGTGGTTTTTATTGACGGTAAATCTGATGTACAAATTCCATTAACCAAGCTAAATTCAGGAAATATTGAAAAAGAAGAGATTTACGAAGAAGCCTTAGAGTATATGCAATTTTGCGACAAAATATAAAATATGTTAAGAACCAAAAATATCGTATATGGAATATGCACATATACGACACCAAAGAAACCTAAATACCTTATTTCTCTGTACAGAAGCAATACTTTGAACATTATAGCTGTTTTTACAACATCCAAGCAACGTTCAGGTGTTTCGTCTCCCAAACATGGCGGCAATAAAAGAGGAGATATCATTACTTCATACGTATTTGAAGCGAACAAAGTCGTTGGCAAGAAATATATGAGTGATGAAGATTTTAGTTTTCCATTGCAAACAACTATTCCATTTGATTATTGCTTTGTTGAAGACCAGCAAGAAAGAATATTGAAATCATTTATTAATCCGCAAGTCGTAGGAGTTCTATCTGATAAGGAATATATAGAGATTATATACAATTTTCTTCATAGTCCACTTACTCCGAAGAAATATAAGATCATATTTGATAAAATTTTACAAGATTATTATTCTCAGTAGTATAAGTCCTAATACACTAATAATCCTACAATCGCTCCGACTGCTATGATAGCTAACGGTCCGATTTTCTTGAAATATAATGCGATGAATGCTACCCCGCATATCACGAAGCTCTTCCAGTCGATGAAGTTTTCTGGTGTGGCGAGACTGACGGCGGCTGTACCGATAAGTCCTATCACAGCAGGTTTTAATCCCGACATCACGCCTCTGAATATAGGGTGATTCTTCCATGCTTCATATACCTTACATAACAGAAGAACTATTATAAATGAAGGTAATACGACGGCAAAGGTGGCTGTAAAGGAACCAAGAACGCTCATAAACTCTGACGCTCCCGACTTCGACAATACTTCGTATCCTACGTAAGTGGCGGAGTTGATTCCTATCGGACCTGGTGTCATCTGTGAGATGGCAACGATGTCGGTGAATGTCGTCTCGTCAATCCAGCCATGAACAGCAACGACTTCGTTCTGTATGAGCGGAAGCATAGAATATCCGCCTCCGATGGTGAACATTCCGATGAGGAAAAATGTCAAGAATAACTCAAGATATATCATGATGTTCTTTGTTTTTATACCAACTGATGAAAGCTGCTATCACAATGACGCATATCAGTATGTAAATAGGTGAGACACTTAAAAAACAAACTAATGTCATCGATATGACAACGACAACCCATGACCACCATTTCATCTTTGTGGCTTTTATCATGTCAATCATTGGGACACCGATGAGCGCAACGACCACAGGTCTGATGCCTTTGAAGGCTTTTATCACGTAAGGGTTGTCTTTGAAGTTGGTGAAAAATATCGCGACTAATAAAATGATGAGAAAAGGAGGGAGGCAACTCGCTATTGTCGCCACTACGCTGCCTTTAGTACCGCGCAGTTTATGTCCCGTCAAGATTGCAATGTTGACGGCAAACAATCCGGGTGCGGTCTGCGATAAGGTGATGATATCGACAAAGTCATCGTCGTTGAGCCACTTGCGACTGACGAGTTCTGTCTTTATCGCTGCAATCATCGGGATGCCTCCGCCAATCGTGAAGGCCCCGATTTTTGCAAATATCCAAAATATCTCCCAAAGACTTATCATGCTTTTGCAATTTACAATTAACAATTATCAGTTAATAATTGAATGAGTTGTTGTTATTAACTTCTTCATTATTGATGAATGAATGAAATAATCAAGATGGCAAAATTAAGAAAAATCATAATCATTTTGTTTTTAATAAAGAAATAAATTATGCATAAAAAGAGGTTCACTCTACAATTGGAACGAACCTCTTTCTTATATCTAGAACCTGATGATTTCTCAGATTCTCAGTTTTTTAAATTCTCAATTTTATGAAATCAGCATTCTTTCGTAGCTGATTCTAACTTCTTCATGATGGAGAAGATGAAGACTGCCGACAACAAACATAATACTACGAGAACTCCCCATACCATCCATAATGGCATTCCTGTTCCCCAGATTTTGGCGATGACGCTGGTCAAGTAGTTTCCTATCGCAGTGACGCAGAACCAGCATCCCATCATCATGCCTTTATATTTTGGAGGAGCGACTTTCGTCACGAATGAGATTCCGATTGGACTTAACAACAACTCAGCGAATGTCAAGACTAAATATGTGCTGATGAGCCAGTTTGGTGATACCAATGTGCTGCTGACTCCGCCTGTGGCTTTTAACTCGGCTGGACTTAACAAATGCATTGATGCTATCGCCATGACGGTGAAACCTAAACCTGCTACAACCATACCCATACCGATTTTCTTAGGTGATGATGGTTCTTTGCCTTTCTTTGCCAATGCGCCGAATACTGCCATCGACACAGGTGTCAAGGCGACGACGAAGAATGGGTTGAATTGTTGGAATTCTTGTGGTAAGAGGTTGATGGTTTCTGGCATTCTGAGATATAAAGCAGCTGCTGCGCTCCATAATAATAAGGTGACGACACCGCAGATGATTTTGTTTTTCTTTGTCTCTGATTGGAATGTGGAGAATAAAGTATAAACGGAGATTGCGATTAATGTCAATGCCCAGATGTTGAATCCGATGCGTGATATGCCTGTTGCAGTGTTCGCTGTGTAGTCGCGGGCAAAGAATGTCAGACAGAGACCGCTTTGTTGGAACGACATCCAGAAGAAGATGACGACAGCGAATACCATGAATAATGCTGTCATGCGAGAGCGTGTCTGCTCTGGTGTGAGTTCATCGACTTTGACTGTTGTATTGCCCATTTCTTTGGCTTGCTTGCTGTTGACATCAGCGTGCTTGAACCAGTTGCGGCAGCAGATGTAAATAGCCATCGAAAGTACTAATGAGATACATGCTACGCCGAATCCGTAGTTGTATGCTGTTGACAATGAGTCGATGTAGTTGTTGGCGAATGTCATTAAGTCGCCGGTGTAACCTTGTTGTGCTGCGAGAGTCTCAAATGTCTGCGAAGCTTCAGGTGTTATTGTGCCGTTAATGTATTGATGTGCGAGTGATGGAATCTGCGGAACGTATGTGAATCCTGCCTTTCCGAGGAAGAGGTCGGTGACTTTTGTTGCTGTCATAGGAGCGAACATAGAACCGATGTTGATAGCCATGTAGAAGAGACTGAAACCGTTGTCGCGGAAAGGACTGTACTTCGCTTCGTCGTAGAGGTTTCCTACCAAGACTTGAAGATTTCCTTTGAAGAGACCTGTTCCTATCGCGATGAGGGCGAGTGCCGAGAACATTGTTATCTTTGCCGTCGCTCCCATCATCGGGACAGCGAGGAGCAGATAGCCGAGAAACATCACCACGATGCCAGCTCTGACCATCTTTCCGTAGCCGAAACGGTCGGCGAGGATACCGCCGATGAGTGGCATGAAATAAACACAACCGAGGAAGATACCGTAGATTTGTCCGGATTGTGCTTCGTCGAAACCGAATTTAGCTTGCAAGAAAAGTACGAAGATAGCAAGCATTGTGTAATAGCCAAAACGTTCTCCAGTGTTGGCTAATGCTAGAGCGTAAAGCCCTTTAGGATGACCTTTAAACATAATTTCTTTTGTTTTTCTTATTTTCTGCAAAAATAAAAAATAAACTCATCAAAAAGTAGAGACGCATCAATGATTCCTTAAAAATAAACACACATTGATACGTCTAAATAAATAAAGGACGTATTCAATACGCCCCAATTATCGTGGACAAAGTCTGTTGACTGTTGTCCGTTGTCTGTTGACATAAAAAAAGGTTCCCGCAGGAACCTTTTTTCATTTTGTTGCTTCTTCAAGCCATCTTACCATTCCGAACATGATAGCCATTGATACCAAGCAGATTCCTGCGAATACTGCCCAGCAGAGCCATTGATGTGGGAAGGTGTTGAGCATTGTAACACCGATAGCGATGAACAAGTTACCGATAGCTGTTGCTGTGAGCCATAAACCTTGGCAGATACCTTGCAAGTGTTTTGGAGCAACTTTAGATACGAATGACAATCCGAGAGGTGAGATGAACAACTCAGCGACTGTTAAGAAGAAGTATGTTAAAATCAAGACGTAAGGACTTGCCTTCATCGATTCTTTAACAGCGTCTGCCAAACCTCTGAATTCTTCGCCTGATGGATAGTGGTTAGCCATTGCTACGCCAGCTAAGAAAATGTAAGCTGTAGCTGTAATCAACATACCGATAGCGATTTTGCGAGGTGTTGAAACTTCTTTGCCTTTTCTTGCTAAAGCGCCGAATGCCCACATGATGATAGGAGTCAATGTGATGACGAAGAATGGGTTGATACATTGCCAGATCTCTGGTGGAATAGCGTTTGTCAAAACGAAGTCACGTGCGAACACTGAGAGTGATTGTCCGTTTTGGTGGAATGCGAACCAGAAGAATGCTGCGATACCTAATACTGCGAAGAGAGCATATAATCTTTGTCTGATTTCTTTTGCGTTAGCTGCAAGTTCTTCCTTTGTATATTCTACAGCTTGTTTCTTTTCTTTCTTTGCAGGATTTGGGAATTTATTTCTTGAGATGATGAAAATTGTCAATGATAACAACATAGCTGCTACTGATGCGATGAATGAGAAGTGAACACCAGTGTTGAAGATGTTGAGGTAGTTGTTACAGAAATCACCTAATTGTTCTGTAGGAACTGCTGTTGCATTGATTTGTACGTCTTGAACTAATTTTGTCAAGTTTTCCATGTCAGCTTCTGAAGCTTTGTTTTCCAAGTAGTTGTGGCATAAACGTGGGAGGTCAGAGTTGTAAACGAGACCTTTTGTCTTTAACCACCAGCTTCTTAACAAAGGAGCTACGAATGGAGCGATAACACCGCCGATGTTAATGAAGACGTAGAAAATTTGGAAACCAGAGTCTCTCTTGTCTTTAGCAATCTTAAGAGCTTCTGGACCTTTCTTTGCTTCTTCTGCTTCGAAGTTGTCGTACATTTGACCGACGATAGCTTGCAAGTTACCTTTGAACAAACCATTACCAAAGGCGATGAGGAATAATGCGAAGCAAGTGAATACCAATACCATGTTAACACCAGGTTGTGAGCTGAAGATAGGAATAGAAAGTAAACCATAACCTATAGCCATCACGAGGAGACCTGTCATGATAGTGCCTTTGTAGTTTTGGATACGGTCAGCGATCATACCGCCTGGTAAGCCGAGAACGTAGATTAAGAAATAGAATACAGCGTAGATCCAGCCTGCTGCTGCATCGCTGATACCGAATTTTGAACAGATGAAAAGGAGCAATACTGCGTTCATGATGTAGTAACCGAAACGTTCACCCATGTTACTGATAGCAGCAGCGATAAGTCCTTTAGGATGTTCAGCCTTTGCTTTTCTTACGTAAAAGACTAAGAATGGAATAACAACAATGAGGATGGCAAAAAGGATTACCAAAGGTCTGTTGTTTGTCCACAGATTTTGAAAGCCTGTCATAATGTTTTTTAATTTTTAATTATACAATAAATTTGATTTCGTTTTCAATACTTTTAAGTGCAGATATTACACGATTTTAAAAGCGTACAAAGATAATGAAATTTTCGTAATATCAAAATGTAATTTTATAACCTTATAGTTAAATAAAAGAAAAAGGTCGGATTTAATTTCCAACCTTAATAATCTCTATAATTCAAAAGCTCTCTCAAACCATAATTTAAAAATAGGATCCGAGATAATAACGCCTTCAGCGGTCGTGTCAATTAATTCTTTTTGTATCAAGGCATTTTTTATTCTTACGATATTTGACTTCGTTCCTAAGTTGTAGGTCTTTAAAATATTTTGAGATGTGAAGTCGCTATGAACACCTTTTGCTACAGCTCTGATAAAATTCATCTGAAATGAGGTCAGCCCTTCAATCTGTTGCAGAAATAATAGTGAATTTTGCGATAACATGTCGCTGATTGCAATTTCAATGGTTTCTTCCGTGACTTCTTTTTCTGCGTTAAGCATCACATTCCAAGATAATTGCTGCACGTATGACGACTGATTGTCAACCGAAGAGCAGATTTTTCTTATCATCTCGTCTGAAATTTGTATATCCTTCTCGTTAAACTTTTTCTTGATGAAAGGCAGCCAATCTTCGGTAGGTATTGTCTGTAGGAAAATTATGTCGCCGAATTGATAGAAAGGCATTTTTTTATTTTGAAACATCGTGGAAAGCATGTGCTTCTTACTTCCGAAGAGACAATATGAAACATTGTTTTGCAATTGCCATACTCCTCTCATTTTTTTCTGGATACTTAAAGAATCGGCAAATTCTCCAATTTGTTGAAATTCATCGATACATATAACTATGTGTTTGTTTATTTTCTTTGCTATCAGTTCGGGTAATTGTAAAATCTCTTCTGATGAATATTCTTTGGGTGTTATTCCTAAAGAAAATGAAAATTCGTTGTTAGGGTCGGAACCGAATGAAATAGTTGGACTTAATCTGACTAAGAAATCCTTTATGTTCTGAAGAATAAGTTCAGCTCTGCCTGATGTTTGTTTCAGTACAGAAGATGCTAATCTGTTGTAAAATTCGTATTCGTTGCGACAGTCGTAGATGTCCATATAAACAACGATAGTGGAATCGGTATCGATTAAAGATTGAACTTTCTTTATGAGGGATGTCTTTCCAATTCTTCTCGGTGAAATTAAAACGATATTCTGACCATTCTCAAAATCAGATTTTAATCTGTTTGTTTCCTTAACTCTGTCAGTGAAATTGTCGCCTTCAACAGCAACGCCATAAATAAAAGACTTCTTTATCATCGCAAAACTTTTTGCAAATATACTCTTTTTTTTATTAGTTCACAATTTTGTGGTCCGCAAAATTGTGAACTTGTGGTTGAATTAAAAACAAAAAAAGGCTGGATTAAATTTCCAACCTTAATAAATCTGAATAATATTTTTTGTCTGAATTAAAACTTCAATGTGAGTCCGATGCCGTTGTTTGTAGCTCCGATGCCGAGTGTCATGTCTGTTGTCTTCTTGTTGTAACTGTCAACAGCATTGTTGATGTTCCTACAGCTGCTTATGGTGAGTATTGTCGATGGAACTGCGTAAATGACCGTTCCTACTGCAAAAAAGCCGCCGATTAGCCAATAAGCAAGAGCTCCGTTGTTGCAGAATGCGCCTTCTTCGAATTCATGGTTATGGTTGTGATTAGCGTTACAGTCGTTTATGGAATTGTGACTTATTATAAAACATGATGCCGATACAGCTGCACAGGCGGCGGTAGAGCCCCACAAAGGAATAGAGCCAATACGCTGTCTCTTTCCTCTGATATAGTCGTAGTACGAATCTTCGTCAAGCATCTTCTTCAACTCGCTGTTAGGTATTACTTCGTTAGTCGCAGCATTGACAATATTACCGCGGCGTTTTTTGAGTTGTATTGTTTCGTTTGATGTCTGCGCAAACGATAACATAGTGATAAACAACAATGTTAATAAAATAACTGATTTTTTCATGACTTGTTTCTTTGGAGTCTTTATTTGTTAACATTCACCACATCCATGGGTGCCCCCCCCTTTATCCCATTTCTGTAGTTTTTATTTCTTTATTTGGCTTTGCAAAGATTATACTTTTATTTCAATATTCCAAATGTTTTTTTAATAAAAATCGGGGGGTAATTTGTTGATTATTAGTTTGTTAATATGCTGAATTTTATGGTTCAAAAGACTTGATTTAATCACACAAAAGTGTGACTCTACGAGAAATTTTCTTAGAAACTTAGCCTCTCAGTCTCTCAGCAACTTTAAACAAGGCGTATGCGATACGTCCCAACAAAAAAATCTGTTGTCTGTTGTCTGTTGTCTGTTGTCTTTTTCTTATCTTTGCAACTTAAATATTTTTAGACAATGGAAATCAGCAGTAAATACAGTCCGCAGGATACCGAAAACAAATGGTACCAGCATTGGTTAGATAAAAATTATTTTCACTCAACACCTGATGAGCGTGAACCTTATACTATTGTAATCCCTCCACCGAATGTGACAGGCGTGCTTCACATGGGTCACATGATGAACAACACAATCCAAGACGTCCTCATCCGTCGCGCTCGTATGCAAGGCAAGAACGCTTGCTGGGTGCCTGGCACCGACCACGCTTCTATTGCAACAGAGGCTAAGGTGGTTAACAAACTCGCTCAACAAGGCATCAAGAAAACCGACATCGGTAGAGATGAGTTCCTCAAACACGCTTGGGACTGGACTCACGAACATGGCGGCATCATCTTGAAACAGCTCCGTCGCCTCGGCGCTTCCTGCGACTGGGAACGCACTTCCTTCACAATGGACGAGACTCGCAGCAAGAGCGTCATCCACGTATTCTGCGACTTATACAAGAAAGGTCTCATCTATCGCGGCGTCAGAATGGTCAACTGGGACCCTAAAGCTCTCACCGCTCTCAGCGACGAAGAAGTGATATACAAAGAAGAACATAGCAAACTTTTCTACTTACGTTATAAAATTGAAGGCGAAGACGGATACGCTATCGTGGCAACAACACGTCCTGAGACTATCATGGGCGACACCGCAATGTGTATCAATCCTAACGACCCTAAAAACGAACATCTTAAAGGTAAGAAGGTCATAGTGCCTCTCGTTGGTCGCGCTATCCCTGTCATCGAAGACGAATACGTTGACATAGAATTCGGTACAGGCTGCCTTAAAGTCACTCCAGCTCACGACGTGAACGACTATATGCTCGGCGAGAAATACGGTCTCCAAAGCATCAACATCTTCAACGACGACGCTACTATCAGCGAAGCCGCCGGCATGTACGTAGGAATGGACCGCGACGATGTCCGTAAGCAAATAGTGAAAGACTTAGACGCTGCCGGTCTCTTGGAAAAAGTAGAAGACTATAATAATAAGGTAGGTTATTCAGAACGTACCCACGTAGCGATAGAACCAAAACTCTCGATGCAATGGTTCCTCAAGATGGAACACCTCGCTGAGATAGCTCTCAAGCCTGTCCTCGACGGCGAGATTCAGTTCTATCCTTCAAAATATGTAAACCTTTATCGTCACTGGTTGGAAAACATCAAAGACTGGTGTATCAGCCGTCAGCTTTGGTGGGGTCACAGAATCCCTGCTTACTTCCTCCCGGAAGGCGGTTATGTGGTGGCAGAGACAGCAGAAGAAGCTCTCCAACTCGCTAAGGAAAAAGTCGGCGATAACATCACAATGGACGATCTTCGTCAAGATTCCGACTGCCTCGACACATGGTTCTCATCATGGTTGTGGCCTCTCTCATTATTCGACGGAATATTGAATCCTGACAACGAAGAGTTCAAATACTATTATCCGACAAACGACCTCATCACAGGTCCGGACATCATCTTCTTCTGGGTCGCTCGTATGATTATGGCTGGCGAAGAATATCAGAAGGAAGTTCCTTTCAAGAAGGTTTATTTCACAGGTATCGTCCGCGACAAACTCGGTCGTAAGATGAGCAAGTCGCTCGGCAACTCTCCAGATCCAATCGAACTCATTGATAAATACGGTGCCGACGGCGTGAGAGTCGGTATGATGCTCACAGCTCCTGCTGGCAACGACCTTCCTTTCGACGAGTCGCTCTGCGAACAAGGACGTAACTTCTGTAACAAAATGTGGAACGCCCTCCGTCTCGTGAAAGGCTGGAAAGTGGATGAGAACATCGCTCAACCTGATACAGCTAAGATGGCAGTGAAATGGTTCGAGAAGAGATTCTACCAAGTGCTTCAAGAAACAAACGACAACCTCGACAAATATCGTCTCTCTGACGCTTTGATGGGAATCTACAAACTCGTATGGGACGACTTCTGCTCATGGTATCTCGAAATGGTGAAGGCTCCGATGAACCAACCAATCGACGCTGTGACATATAACGCTACCGTCGAGTTCTTCGAAAACCTCATGAAGATATTGCATCCTTTCATGCCTTTCATCACAGAAGATATATGGCATCTCTTGAAAGAACGTCAAGACGGCGACGACATCATCATCGCTCAGCAACCTAAACAACAAGACATCGACAACGAGATTTTAAATCAATTCATATTCACACAAGACGTTATCAACAACATACGTAAGATTCGCGCCGAGAAGAACATCTCGATGAAAGAAGCGATAGAACTTATCGTAGTTGATAAAGACGGCAGTGTTAACAAAGACTTCGATTCTGTCATCATGAAGTTATGTAATGTAAGTTCAGTGAATTATGTAACGGAAAATCCACAAGACGCATTCGGTTTCTTGGTGAAGGCAACAGAGTTCTTCATTCCTGTGAGTGACAATATCGACACTGAAGCAGAGATTAAGAAGTTGGAAGAAGAGTTGAAATACGCACAAGGGTTCTTGAAATCTGTCGAAGCAAAACTGTCGAACGAGAAATTTGTCAACGGTGCTCCAGCAGCAGTCGTCGATAAAGAAAGAAAGAAGAAATCCGATTCCGAAGCGAAGATCAAGGTTTTAGAACAACAGATCGCAGCGTTGAGGAAATAGGTTGTAATTCATAATTCATAATTCATAATGCATAAAGCATAATTATGAATTGTGAATCACTAGCGTTCCGTTAATTTATAAAAACGTTCTTTGAAATAATTGTAATACAATAAATTATAGCCATTTTTTTGATTCTGCACTTTTGAAATTTTATCTTTGTGTAAAATTTATAAGTTGCTATGAATCAAGGAAAAT
>JAFTUF010000010.1 GCA_017466405.1 Bacteroidales bacterium | reverse complement strand
TTTTGCGTGCTTTATGTTTCTCTTTGGAATCTTTTTGCCTTTCTTTCAATCACATAGCTCGCTATGCTCTTTCAAGAAAAACAAAAATCTTCTCAAAGATAAATTCATAAATCACTCGCAAAGCAATTTATAGAAATCCCCGTAATAATGTGTTTTCTGAAGGAGAATTATTCTCAGTCGCTGCTATCTTCTCCTGGAATTATGGAAATATTATCACTACAAGATATTTATTATTTTGCGTTCTTTAGTCCGCAGAATTTGCGGATTATTTTTAAGATTCAAAAAAAGGGACGCAATCATGCGTCCCAAATTCTATTTTACCTGCTCCTATTCCTTCCTCTGCGACCAGAATCCTTTCTGTCTCTCTTGCTGTCTTTCTTAGAATCTTTTTTCGATTCTTTCTTCTTGCCTTTCTTTTCTTCAAACTTATAGCTTCTGTCGCCGAATTTGTCGCGGTTCTTACGTTCCGGTCTGTCGTCGTCGAATTGTTTCTTTTCTTTTTTCTTCTTAGGCTTTGGATCTGTGACTGTTATCTCAACGCGGATACCTTCTTTATTTCTCATAGGATCGGCGAAACAGTCAACGATAAATTGAGCTTGTGTTTCATCGACATCGATAAAAGAGAAGTTCTCCATCATATCAATTCTGCCAATACGGATGTCTTTCGTACCTGTGACATCGTTAATCTTTCCAATAATATGATTAGGTTTTATCCTGTCTTTCTTACCCTTACTAAAGAAAATACGTTGCAATCCGTCGTCGTTATAATCTTTCTTATCACCTTTTGCCTTCTTTTCTTTCTTCTCAGGTTTGCTGTCGTCGAAGTTCAGGTCTTTGGCGTCTTTATAATAATCCAAGAAACGGTTGAAGTTAAGAGCCACCACTCTTGCAATCAAATCTTCACGACTCAACCAATTCAATTTTCTGAAAGCGATAGGAAGATAATCCTCGATGTCGTCACGCATAATATCAACCTTTTCCAAACGGTCGATATGATTGAACAATTGTTTTTCACAAACTTGTTTTGCTGATGGAACCATCGCTCTTTCGATACTTTGACCGAGTTGTTTTTCAATAGCTTTTATCTTATGTTTCTCACGAGAGTGAATCAAACTCAGGCAAACGCCAGTCTTATCGGCACGACCTGTACGACCGCTTCTGTGAATATAAACGGCAGTCTCGTCAGGAAGGTTATAATTAATAATATGTGTAAGGTCGCTGACGTCTATACCACGAGCTGCAACGTCGGTTGCCACTAAGATTTGTAAATAACGTTGACGGAAGTGATTCATCACCAAGTCGCGTTGAGCTTGCGAGAGGTCGCCATGAAGAGAAGCTGCGTTATAACCGTCGTGGATGAGATTATCGGCCACTTCTTGTGTCTCAAGTTTTGTTCTACAGAAAACGATACCGTAAATAGAAGGCGTGTAGTCAATGAAACGCTTCAGTGCGAGATAACGGTCGTTAGCACGAATCAGATAATGAATATGACGTACGTTAGCAGTACCTGAATTCTTCTGACCGATAGATATTCTAACTGGGTCTGTCATATAATGGTTGAGGATTTTCTCAACTTCCACTGGCATTGTCGCTGAGAAAAGATGTATGTTTTTCTCTTCAGGCATATACTCGAGAATAGCATCGACATCTTCTTGGAATCCCATATCGAGCATCTCGTCGGCTTCGTCAAGGACGATAGTTCTCACGTTAGAGAAATCTATTTTGTTACGACGAATCATATCTTCGAGACGACCTGGAGTTGCGACAATGATCTGAGGTTTCTTTGCTAATTCTTTAAACTGTGCTTCTATACTTGCGCCGCCATAAACAGGCACCACAAGCACTTCAGGCATATATTTAGAAAAGTTTTTCAAGTCTTTGGAAATCTGAACGCAGAGTTCGCGAGTCGGACATAGTATCAAAGCCTGCACGCAGCGTTGTGAGGCGTCGATATTTTGAAGCAAAGGGAGTCCGAATGCGGCTGTTTTTCCGGTACCTGTCTGGGCAAGGCCGACCAAGTCAGTCTTTTGAGAGAGGAGCACAGGCAATGTCTCCTGTTGAATTGGCATAGGTTCTTTAAAACCCAGCTCATCAATAGCCCTCAGTATAGCCGGGTTCAAACCATAATCTTGAAATTGTGACATAAATATCAATAGGTTAAATTAATAAAAGAAATCTTTTGCAAAGATACGAAAAAGACAAAGAGGTAAATGGTTATGATAAAAAAAAAGAGTCCCGCGGGACTCTTTTTTTCATATCTTATATCATTCAAGAATTACATCATTCCTGGCATGCCACCCATTTGTGGGTTCATGGCTGGCATTGGGTTTTCTTCTTTATGATTTGAGATGACGCATTCTGTTGTGAGGAGCATACTTGCGATAGAAGCAGCGTTTTCCAAAGCTACTCTTGAAACCTTAACTGGGTCGATGACACCTGTCTTCAACAAGTTTTCGTATGTTTCTGTGCGAGCGTTGAAACCGAAGTCGCCTTCGCCTTCTCTAACTTTGTTAACAACGACAGAACCTTCTAAGCCAGCGTTCTCAACGATTTGACGTAATGGTTCTTCCAAAGCACGTTTGATGATGCTGATACCTGTTGTCTCGTCGTCGTTTTCGCCTTTCATCTTTTCGATTGAGCTGATAGCACGGATGAAGCCAACGCCACCACCTGGGATGATACCTTCTTCGATAGCTGCTCTTGTTGCATTCAAAGCGTCTTCAACACGGTCTTTCTTTTCTTTCATCTCAACTTCACTTGCTGCGCCAACATAGATAACTGCTACGCCACCAGCGATTTTTGCCAAACGTTCTTGTAATTTTTCACGATCGTAGTCTGATGTTGTCGATGCGATTTGAGCTTTGATTTGTGCTGCGCGTGCGTCGATGTTTTCTTTTGCACCTTGACCGTTAACGATTGTTGTATTGTCTTTTGTAATAGTAATTTTATCTGCTGTACCGAGTTCTGCCAATGTAGCGTCTTCCAAACGATAACCTTTTTCTTCAGTGATGACAGTACCGCCTGTCAAAACAGCGATGTCTTCTAACATTTCTTTTCTTCTGTCGCCGAAGCCTGGAGCCTTAACAGCAACGACTTTCAAAGAACCACGTAAGCGGTTAACAACTAATGTTGCTAATGCTTCGCTGTCGATGTCTTCAGCAATAATTAAAAGAGGACGACCTGTTTGTAATGATTTTTCAAGGATTGGAAGCAAGTCTTTCATCACAGAGATTTTCTTGTCGTAAATCAAGATGAAAGGATTTTCATAGACAGCTTCCATTTTTTCTGTATTGGTTACGAAATATGGAGAGATGTAACCGCGGTCGAATTGCATACCTTCAACAACGTCAACGTGTGTTTCGATACCTTTAGCATCTTCAACAGTGATAACGCCTTCTTTCTTTACCTTTGCCATTGCTTCAGCAATCAAAGTACCGATAGCGTTATCATTGTTAGCTGAGATACTTGCTACTTGTTGAATCTTTTCGATGCTTTCGCCAACTTGTTCTGACTGTGATTTCAAAGAAGCCACAACTGCTGCGACAGCTTTGTCGATACCTCTCTTGAGGTCCATTGGGTTAGCGCCAGCGATAACGTTTTTCAAACCTGCTGCTACGATAGCTTGTGCCAAGACTGTAGCTGTTGTTGTGCCGTCACCAGCGAGGTCGTTAGTTTTAGAAGCTACTTCTTTAACTAACTGAGCGCCCATATTTTCTACTGGGTCTTGTAATTCTATTTCTTTTGCTACTGAAACGCCGTCCTTTGTGATGTGAGGAGCGCCGTAAGATTTTTCGATGATAACGTTACGACCTTTAGGTCCGAGTGTAACTTTTACTGCGTTTGAAAGAGCGTCAACACCTTTCTTTAAACCATCGCGTGCATCTAAATTGAATAATATGTCTTTTGCCATTGTTGTACTATTTTAATGTTAAAAAATAAATAAAAAAATAATGAGAAATTAGATGATTGCTATAACATCATTTTCTCTCATTATCATATAATCTTTGCCATCTAAATGGAATTCTGTTCCAGCATATTTGCCATAAATAACAAGGTCGCCAACTTTCAATGTCATTGGGTTGTCTTTTGTGCCAGGACCGACTGCCACTACAACACCTCTTTGTGGTTTTTCTTTTGCTGTGTCAGGGATGATGATTCCACTTGCTGTTTTTTGTTCTGCGAGAGCAGGTTCGATAACGACTCTGTCTGCCAAAGGTTTAATTGATAATTGTGTCATATCTGTTATTTATTTTGTGTTATTATATTTTTCTGTCAGCGCGTTTGTCAAATTGTTTGCCAAAAACAAATGCAAAAAAAAATGTCAGAATTTGTGACATTCTGACATTTTTCTAAATTTTATTATGACTGTTTTATTCGATTATTCTGCAGCTGGCATTTGATAATCTGATGGAGCCATTGTGCTTTCTATTTGTTGACGCATCTCTGTATCAACTTGAGCGCCTGTACTAACACCGCTTTGTGGGATTGACAAACTTGAGACTAAGCAAAGGAGTACTAATACGACTGCCAATGTCCATGTTGACTTCTCCAAAAAATCAGTAGTTTTGCGAACACCTAAGATTTGATTTGATGATGACAAATCTGACACTAATCCACCACCTTTTGAATTCTGAACTAAAACAACCAACATCATCAAAAAGCTGACGATAAGGATGAATACTGAAATTGCTACGTACATCTTACTAATTTATTTAATTGTTAAACTTATTTTTTGCCTTCTTAATTAATTCTGCAAAGTAAACACTTTTTTCTGGATTTTTCAAACTTAATTTTTCATATATTGAAATTGCTTTTTCAACATATCCTTGATTAAGATAAATCGTTGCTAATGTTTCAGTTATAATATTTTCCTGATCAACAACGCTGGCTTGAGCGACCGAAAACGGATTGTAAAATTCTTGCTTCGGACGAGAAATTTGGGGATTTTCTGCGATAAATTTGTCGATAATTTCATCTTTCGACATCGTTTTATCTTCTTTCTTCTCCACCTCTTTTTCTCTCTCCAATTCAATAATTCTCTGTTCGATAAGAGCTTTCAACTCGTCTAACGACTTCTTCTTTTCTTCCAACAAATCCATCTCCTTCGACAACTCTTCCTGCGATTTTCTCAAATCAATCTCCGGAATAACGATGGTCTTCTCTGGAATTACTTCCTCTTCTTCCTGACAAACGAACTCGTCTGGCAGTTCGCAGCTCTCTTCTTTTTCCTTTGTCGCTGCCAACAAATGACGCAACGCATTTCTGTCAGGGACCATGGCTGCTGCAATTCTCAACTGATGATTTGCACGCTTGTCTTCCTTAAGTTCCAATCCTGCTGCAAGAAGAGCCTGTGCTATAGTGAAATACGGATATTGCTCAACAAGCGACTGTAACATCTCAATGTCATCGTCGTTTATCGAGTTAGGCTTTTCGATTATCTGTATCAATCTCTCTTTATCCATATCACCAATTCACCACGGCTTTGTTGAAAATGTCTTGACATAAATCTTCTACAATCTGCTCAACCAAAACATCCTGAACAGAATTCAAGTCTTGTCCGCTTGGATAATCCTGATATTGTGAGAAACTCTGCTCAAAGTTTTTGCTCTCGTCATATTTATTTGTAAACCTTACGTTTACAGTAACTGTCAATCTGTTTAAAGCAGCAGTCTGATTACCAGTGATGGCAATAGGCGAAGTGCTGTAGCCTGTTATCTCACCTTCCAATGCAAGATCTCCGTTTTGAGCCACCGACTGCAATGTCGTCTGATTCACAAACATGTCGTTCAGAGCATTAGTGATGGTATTGCTCAAAAGCGGATTGACGAGCTGCGCGTTGTTAGGGAAATATTGCACAGAGACGGTTTTTGCCTCAGCAGGAATTGACGCTCCTGAGAAAGAATATATACCGCAACTACTAAGAAACAGACTTAGTATCAATATCATCAAAAGATTATATGCCTTGATAGTTTTCATTTACTTTTGATTTGATACTCGTTAATCTTTCTATATAAAGTTCTCTCGCTGATACCCAATTCCTTGGCAGCGTCTTTTCTCTTTCCCTTATGTCTTTCCAGAGCCTTCCAGATAAGTTCTTTTTCTGTTTGTTCCAAAGAAAGACTCGACACCTCGTTAACGCTCTCAGTTTTATATTCTTCTTCATTATCCTGAACATAAACAAAAGCATCTTCCTCTTCTTCCATAGGTGAAATAACAGTGGCATTTATTGGGGTCAGACTTTGTGTCTCTGAAAGTTGCTGAACACCAACTCTGTTTTCCGACAACTCCTTGACAGTCCTTCTCAGCTCCATAATGTCGTTCTTCATATCAAACAACACCTTATATAATATGTCGCGTTCTGATATAGGATCATCTTCCTTTCCACCTTTATACAAGGTTGGCAAAGACGTCATCTTGTCGTCAGGGAGATATTTCTTTAAAATCTCTGGAGTTATAATTCTCTCATCTTCAATGATAGAAATCTGTTCCGTGATATTTTTCAACTGTCTGACATTTCCGCTCCATCGATAATTCTCCATCATAACGAGAGCCTCTGGTGTCAGTTGGAGAACCGGCATACGATATTTCTCTGCCATATCAGCAGCGAATTTTCTGAATAAGAGCTTAATGTCTTCTTTACGCTCGCGCAATGCAGGAACACGAATAGGCACAGTGTTGAGACGATAATAAAGGTCTTCTCTGAACTTGCCTTTCTCTATCGCCAATGGAATATTAAGGTTGGTGGCAGCTACTATTCTTACATCGGTCTTCTGAACCTTTGAAGAACCTACTTTGATAAACTCGCCGTTTTCCAACACTCTTAGAAGACGTGCCTGTGTAGCTAAAGGCAACTCTCCTACCTCATCGAGGAAGATTGTTCCTCCGTCGGCGACTTCAAAATAACCTTTTCTTGTCTCGTAAGCTCCTGTGAAAGAGCCTTTCTCGTGACCAAATAATTCTGAGTCGATGGTTCCTTCCGGGATAGCGCCGCAGTTGATGGCAAAATAATTCTTATGTTTTCTCGAACTATTTTGATGTATTATCTGAGGTATGACATCCTTACCTGTTCCGCTCTCACCATTGATAAGGACGGTCAGGTCGGTGCCAGCAACCTGCACCGCAATCTCAATCGCTCGATTGAGTTGCGGGTTGTTGCCTATTATCTTAAATCTTTGTTTAATCGATTGGATGTCTTGAATGTCCATTTATCGTAATGTTGCTTTTAATTGTTGTTCTATCGCAGACTGAATCTTCATCATTGTCTTTTCGATAAGCTTGTCGGTCAATGTTTTTTGAGTGTCGAGCAAGATGAAACTCAAAGCATATTGTTTCTTGCCTTCTGGAATCTTGTCGCCAGTATAGATATCGAACAGACTGACAGATGTTAAAATCTTGTTCTCTGCTGCAAAAGCAACGTTTTTCACCTGCTCAAAGTTCACGTTCTTATCGAAAATCAATGCTAAGTCGCGGCGGACAGCAGGGAATTTTGGCATTGGCTCATAACGTACAGCCTTAGCTTCTTTATTAGCTTTCAATACGTTATCCCAATTCATCGTGGCATGATAAACGTCTCTCTTCAAATCGAAAAGTTTCAATGTCTTTTGATTTATCTTTCCGAGTGTACATAATTCTCTGCCATTTAATGTATAAACCAAAGAATATTCGTAGTGTGTGACTGTTCCCTCGCTGACTTCAATCTTATCGACATCGATATTGAGTTTATTCAGAACGCCAAGAACATATTTCTTAAGCTCATAGAAATCGACATTTTGAGGTTTGTTGCTCCACAACTCTTCTTTGTCTTTTCCTGTGATGAACAAATCGAGATTGTATATTTCTGAATATTGAGCCAACGACTTGCCTTCTTCTTTCTTGCTTTCGTCATAGAAATATGTGTTGCCGAATTCAAAGAACTTAACATCGAAAATCTTGTGATTATGATTGTTTTCTATGCTCTTCAAACCGCCGAAAAGCAATGACTGACGAAGGACGTTCAAGTCGGAACTGAGAGGATTTAATATCTTGACATTTCTATTTTCGTCGAAGCTGTCCATGTCTTTTGTATAAGACTCTTTGGTAAGCGAGTTGTTCATGATTTCATAGAAACCATTTGAAGCCAACATGATAGAAATGTTTCTCTTTAATTTTTCTGGATCTGGTTTAGCGACAACATTAAGAGTTGCGTTTATCTTTTCTGGTATTGCGATATTGTCGTAACCGTAAATACGAAGTATCTCTTCAACCAAGTCGGCTGGACGATAGACATCGACTTTGCATGTAGGAACATCGACTACTACATGGTTTTCGTCACATTCAACGACTTTGCAATCTAAGTTCTTCAAGATGCTTACAGCGATTTCTTTTTCAATTTCCTGACCGGCAATTTTGTTAAGATATGAGAATGCTAAATCTACGCGTACTGGAGTGAAGTCGCCGTTGACTACATCTTTTATCTCTGATGAGATTGTTCCGCCTGCTAATTCCTTTATCAACAAAGCTGCACGTTTCAAAGCGTACATTGTCATGTTAGGGTCGCAGCCGCGTTCAAAACGGAAGCTTGCATCTGTCTGCAATCCGTGATATTTTGAAGTCTTACGTACCGATGTTGGATTGAAGTAAGCGCTCTCAATAAATACATTTGTCGTGTTTTCTGTAACGCCCGATTCTGCTCCGCCGAAAACACCTGCTATGCACATTGGCTCTTCCGCATTACAAATCATCAAGTTGGTGCTGCTCAACTTACGTTCTACTCCGTCTAATGTAACGAATGGTGTTCCTTCAGGCATACATTTCACGACCACTTTACCGCCTTTAATCTTATCGGCATCGAAGGTGTGAAGAGGCTGACCTGTCTCCATCAAAACGTAGTTGGAGATGTCAACGATATTGTTGATAGAACGAAGGCCAACAGCTTCAAGTCTATGTTTCAACCATTTTGGTGAAGGACCTACTTTCACTCCGCTGACGGTGACGCCAGTGTAACGAGGACATGCCTTTGTGTCTTCAACGACTATATCGATAACGTTATTTGTATTTTCAACTTTGAAATCATCTACTGAAGGAATGACGAGATGATATTTATCTGTTTTCTCTTGATAGTTAAGAGCTGCCACGAGGTCGCGGTTGACGCCGATGTGAGAAGTAGCGTCAGAGCGGTTAGCGGTGAGACCAATCTCTATTGTGGTGTCTTGTTCTACAGGGAAGTAGAAAGAAGCAGGTTTGCCCACTTCGTAATCTTCAGGAAGCACCATGATGCCGTCGTGCGACTCGCCTATTTGGAGTTCGTCTTCAGCGCAGATCATGCCTTCTGAGACCTCGCCGCGAATCTTGCCTTTCTTTATTGTGAACGACTCGCCGTCTTTGTAAAGCTCTGTGCCTATTGTAGCGACCAAGACCTTCTGACCTTCTGCCACGTTAGGAGCGCCGCAAACTATATTGAGAGGCTCTTCTGCGCCGACATCTACCTTTGTGATATGAAGATGGTCTGAGTTAGGATGATCCACGCAATAGATAACTTTACCTACCACCACGCCTTTCAGAGCGCCTTTTATTGATTCGTAAGGAGTTAAGTCTTCAACTTCGAGACCTGTTCCTGTTAATTTCTTTCCAATTTCTTCTGCTGATAAATCGCAGTTGATATACTGCTTAAGCCAATTATAAGATACTTTCATTGTAAAATCATGATTTAAAGTGCAAAGATAATATTTTATGACAAAATGTCATAGGATTTTTTTGGAAAAATTTCAAGAGACGGAGACGTATTTATTATATATCATAATGGAATTTTTATGAGACGTGTCAAAATTCATTTTTATATTGTAATCTCGGTCTTTTGTATCATAAGGGAATTTTGACGCGTCTCTACTATCCTATTCTTCCCCAGTCGAAGCCTGCGGCGAAGTTTTTATTGAAATATTCTTTGGTAACGTAATTCTCTGGTTTCGATAATGTAGGGTCGCTGTCTAATAGCAATCCCACCATTCTTCTTGTATGTCTGATGATTGGCTCGTCTTTCATGAAGTCGCCTATCTTCATCTCTATCATCCCCGACTGACGCGTGCCTTGTGTCTCGCCTGGTCCTCGCAGTTGCAAGTCGGCTTCGGCAATCTCAAAGCCGTCGTTGGTGCGCACCATAGTCTCCATCCTCTTCTTGCCTTCGCCGGTTATCTTGTGGTCTGTCACCAAGACACAATACGACTGCTCTCCCCCACGTCCCACGCGACCTCTCAGCTGATGCAGCTGCGACAAGCCAAATCTGTTGGCGTTCTCTATTATCATCACCGTCGCATTAGGAACATTGACACCCACTTCTATCACCGTCGTCGCTACCATGATATGCGCCTGGTTCTTCACAAAACGCTGCATCTCAAAGTCTTTGTCCTCAGCACTCATCTGTCCGTGTACCACACAAATCCTATATTCGGGTTCAGGAAAATCGCGAAGCAGAGCCTCATATCCTTCCTGGAGGTTTATCAGGTCCATCTTCTCCGACTCTTTGATAAGAGGATATACGATATAAATCTGCCTACCTTCGGCAATTTGTTTCTTCATAAAAGAGAGTATCGTAAGTCGCTGCTCTTGATAGAGGTGAAGTGTCTTGACAGCTTTTCTTCCTGGAGGGAGCTCATCAATCTTCGAGACGTCCAAGTCGCCGTACTGAGTCATGGCGAGAGTTCGTGGTATAGGTGTCGCCGTCATGACGAGGGTGTGTGGCGGATATTCCGTCTTCTCCCAGAAACGAGCTCGCTGCGCCACACCGAAACGATGCTGTTCATCGACGATACAAAGTCCAAGGCTTTTGAACTTCACAGCATCTTCGATGAGAGCGTGCGTCCCTATGATAATCTGTATGTCGCCATTTTCGAGAGCCGGCAGTATCGTCTTTCTCTCTTTCTGTTTGGTAGAACCCGTGAGCAATGCCACCGTGACTTTCATATCACCGAGCATTTTCTTGATTGTCTCATAATGTTGGTTAGCGAGTATTTCCGTCGGTGCCATCAGTGCAGCCTGGAATCCGTTATCCAAGGCAAGGAGCATCACCATGAGAGCGACGATAGTCTTACCGCTTCCCACGTCACCTTGAAGCAGACGATTCATCTGGAAACCCGTTTTCAGGTCACTACGAATTTCTTTAATGACGCGTTTCTGGGCGTTGGTGAGCGGAAAAGGAAGATGCTCATTATAGAAGGTATTGAAATAATCACCCACATGATTAAAGACGACGCTTCTTGTATTCAGCGTACGTTCTTTTTTATTGAGGAGCAGTTTCAGCTGAAAGAAGAAATGTTCCTCATATTTCAGTCGTGTCGTCGCGAGATGTATGTCGTTGCTGTTCAGAGGCAGATGAATCTTATAGAAAGCAGCCTTTCTGGAGAGAAGCCTGTCTTGCATTATCAGAGATGTTGGCAGATTCTCCGGAATCATCTCCCAGGTCTGAAGCACGAGAGTCTTAATTATCTTGGCTATTTGTTTTGTTCCGAGGCCGGCATTACGCAGTTTCTCTGTAGTGTTATAAACGCCTTGCAGGCTCTCACCGACGACTTTGTCGTTAGGGTCGTATTCTTCAATATCGGGATGGGTGAAAGAGAATCTGTTGTTGAAGACGTTAGCCTTACCGAAGAGCAGATATTTCTTTCCCGGGACGAATTTGTTTTTTATCCACTTAAGACCTTTAAACCAAACCAATTCTATGGAGCCTGTCTCATCGGAGAAAGTAGCGCTGATACGAGTCATACGTGGCTCGCCATGAGTCTTGAGATTTGATATGGTTCCAACAAGTTGATAATAAACGGTGTCGTCATAAATCTGGTTTACCTTATGAATCTTGCTTCTATCCACATAACGAAAAGGGAAATATTCGAGAAGGTCTTGGAACGTGAAAATGCCAAGTTCTTTATTGAGAAGCTCAGCACGTTTCGGACCCACGCCTTTCAGAAATTCTATCTTCGTCTGTAACAAATCGACCATTTATGACATATAAATTTTGGTTTGTAAAGATACAAATAATTAGGAATTAGGGGTTAGGAATTAGGAATTATTTTTTTGAGTCACCGAGTCGCCATGTAGGGACGTATCGCATACGTCCTGTTTCGAGTCTCCTGTAGAGTCACACGGACGTGAGTCTTCTCTGAGCACGAATTGACACGAATCTTCACGAATTGTTTTTGAAAATTGAAATTTTTAATCCCTAAAAATATTGAGTTTCAGAAATCCATTTTGAGATTCTCAGATTCTAAAGTTCTAAAATAAAAAAAGACGTTTCAATGTTTTTCCATTTTACAGGAAATATTGAAACGTCTCTATAATTTTTAGATTTTGAGATGTTTAATCTGTAATCACATAGGATTGTTCAGATTATAAATTGCCGCGAATTGTCACTCTTCAAACATTTCATCTGTGATATTTAAGCAATAGTATATTTCATATATTCCCATAAAGAAATCTGTTTTTAGTGTAAAATCATCAGTATTGTCATAATAATATCTTGGCAATTCTTGGATGGTATCGTTGATTTCTCTATAAATTCTTATGTTTTGTAACTTTTCTGTAACAAATGTCTCTGGAGGATAGTCTTCTCCTATATGACGGTCTGTTTCACCGATAACAATACGGTTTAATTCTTCTACAAAAATTGTTGCCAAATTAACAGAACTTTCTTCAACATAAACGTTGTGCCCTGTGCTGTTTTTTAAATAAAGAAAACATTTGAAATAAGAGTCTTTTCCACAACTGGACATACAAGCAGTAATAAATATTACCAAAATTAAATTAAGCAGTTTTTTCATATTTTTAAAATTAAATAAAGTTTTATCTAAAAAGTAGTTTCATCTAAATAAATATATTTTTTATCATCAACTTCTTTTTCTTCTCTCTTAACAATTCTTTTAGATGTTGATGTCGTCCAATTTTTGAATACACCATTGCTATCATTATCAACATAACTATGAACATAATCACTCCATATTTGCCAATCATTAGTAATTCTAAAAGTTGAATATTTTGTCACTCTTCCAACATAATTATTATGCCAATCCATATATCTATGACATGGGGGATTAGGGTTTATGTTTTCATAAATTACGTCCATTATCATGTATGCTGCTGTTCGTGATAAATATCGTCTTAACATTACATTTACAAATATATGTCTAAATGCATCGCCTTTAACTATATCGTTTCTATAATGTTCAGCCTCTTTTTCATAAGCTCTCTGTTCACATAACATAATTCTTTCATATACGTATGCGCCGCCTCCAAATATTACAGCAATTGTACCCCAAAGCGCCCAGTCGATTTTCTCTGTCAACATCACTGAATTGCCAGACGCTTTGAATATATCATCTAATGTTGCAAAACTTCTCATTCTAGCTAAATTATTCATTGATTCAAGTATAGAGGTTTCATTTGCAGTCATGTTTAAAATAACAGTTTCATTTTCATCTGAAATATAAACAAGTTCCTCATCTTGCGGATTAACTCCATTTATACCATATCCTGTTGATTCCTCTAAATAAGGGTATGAATTATATACATTTATAACCGAATCATAAAAATCTTGAGAATCTTCCACTATACCAACGTATGCTTTGTCAGGATATAAATCTATCAATCTTGATTCTGCATATTCTGACTTGGTATAAGATAAGATTTGCCTATTATTATATGTACTCTTAGAACTCGTACCATCTTCTACTGATTCATATTCTTTACATACTACATATAACACCTCAAAAGGGAAAATAGGCAAATCGCATGTAAGAATTGGTGGCATGACATCGGCTATAGTATCGCTGCTAAATCCAAAAGAATATGTGGAACCTGAACGGTTATTGTACTCTTTAGTTATTGAATTATTGTCTGAAGCATCCAACTCTTCTTTTTTACAAGATTGCATTGTTACTAAAATAAATGCAAAAAATGCTAAAATCGCTAATGTTAATTTGTTTCTTTTCATTTTGTTAAATTTTAATTTGTTTTAAATTATTTTTTAATTTCCGAGACGTAACAATATTACATCTCTATTGGACAAAGTTCTACAGCATCTCTCGGCGTTTCGACAGGCTCAGTGACCGTGGACAAAGTCTGTTGTCCGTTGTCTGTTAACTCTACAACTTTCAATTTTCAGCTTTCAATTTTCAACTCTAAAATATCCATAATACTGCTCTCCATTACTTAAAGTGATGTCCATTCTGTAGTAGCCGGCATCGTCTATAATAAAGGTGGCATGATCTGGTGTCGAAAAGACATTTTCTCTGTCAATATAGACACCGTTGGAATCCTTGATAACGATATGCGCTATTCCCACATTATCGTTAAAGGTAATTGTTAAAGTGTGACCTGTGATGTCAGCCGAGATGGCTTCGGAACGAGGTTCGGAACCATTAATTATGCCTTCTTTCACTGCTAAAACATCTATCCCTTCTCTTGAGGAATACTCTTTTGCTCCAAGCACAAGCCCGAAATGGAGCATAACAAATAAGATAATGACTAATCTTTTCATAAGCGATAAGTTTTGTGTTCATTAAATTTTCGCACAAAAATAAAATGCTATAAAATACTTGTCAAGTAAAAATAAATCAAATAAATTCGCTTAAGATTTTGATAATCTATCTTTTAGACTGTTATAAAGCAATAAAATCGTGTAAATTATCTTTTATTTCTATACCTAAATAGACATATATCTTCTTTCTTCTTGTTCTTATAGCTTGGTAACTCACCCCAAACAAAGCAGCAATCTGCTTGTCGTTAAGGTTTATTATAGTTAAACACAGATAATATATGTCTTCTTTTTTCAATGATGGATATCTGCTTGATATGTTTTTAAGAAATAAACTTAGATGTTGTTTGGCTGATTGCAGTAATAATACAAAATCTTCCTGACTGAGCGGTTTTAGTTCTGACATGTCCTTTCCTGATTTTGATAATTCATCAATACAACCAAAAATTTTCACGCATATTTCCGACTGACAATATTCCTTAAGATTGTCTTTCCTATCTTCTATGCTGTTTTTAAGTCCTGCTATTTCAATCTGCTGAGATTTTATCAGTTTATCCTTCTTATGTAATTCTGCATTCTTACTTTTAATCTTGCCTTCCATCAATAAATACCTAAACTCATTATCTCTAATATATTTTTCTTTTTCATTTATTTCTTTTGACAACTTTTCACTATGTCTTTTATGCTTATATCTTACAAATATTAATAATGATGTAACTGCAACAAAAGCACTCAGAACTATTACAATTCTTTGTTTTCTTATTTTTGCTTTAGCTATGCTTCTTTCTATTTTATTCATTCTTTCCTTATAATTGTCGTAAAGAACCTGAAGCTGTTTGCTATCTACTTCTTTATTAACATTATCTTTAAACAATCTTGATGATATGTTGTCGTAATAACTTCTCTTTTCATAGTCTCCTAACGAATCATAGATTGCTGACAATTTTGTTACGTAAGCAATTCTTTTGCTTATAATACTGTTGTCTAAACTTTCCTCCAAGTAATAAAGAGCAGAGTCGTATTCTTCAGCATGATAAAACAAATCACCTATAATAAAATGATAAGAATATTTAATATTATCGTTATTTATTTTGTATAAATTATTTTTCAATAACATATACGCACTATCTCTTTCTCCTTTGTAAAACAAGATTTGTGCAATGCTTTTTTCAACGTCTAATTTATTCGGTAGGTAATTATATCTTAACGATTCATTATAATAATATAAGGCACTATCGGCTTTATTGGAAAGCTGATATGAATTGCCTAAGAATTTTAGAAGATCGGCTTTAAATGGTTTCTCATCAATCATCTCAACATATTTCAAAGCTTTTCTGTATTTTGTAATTGCGAGGTCGCAATAGTTCTCGTTTAGGAACAATCTTCCGAGACGGGTGTAAGTTAGGGCGAGGAAACGGATTTTTTCGTAATCCTGCGGATTGTCAACAGACAACAGACAACAGTCAACAGTCCTTGGGTATGCGGTATCAGAGTCGTTTTTTTTAAGTTCTGAAGTTTTGAGATTTTTCTTTAGTCTTTTATCTTTAGACTTTAGTCTTCTCTCAGATTTTGAGGTTTTCAGATTTTCAGTTTCTAATTCTATCTCCATTATCTCAAGCGCTCTTAGATAATGTTCGCAGGCTCCGACAATATCGTTGCGTTCGGTGAGACCGACGGCGTGGTAGTAGTGAGCGCGAGCGCAAGAGGCTGAGTTGCTAAGTTGCTGAGAGGCTGAGTTACTAAGATTCTGAGAGGTTGAGACACTAAGATTCTGAGAGGTTGAGACACTAAGATTCTGAGAGGCTGAGTTGCTAAGTTGCTGAGATTTATTCTTGTGGACAAAGTCTGTTGTCTGTTGACTGTTGACTGTTGTCAGCCGAAGGCTATCAAAGA
>JAFTUF010000009.1 GCA_017466405.1 Bacteroidales bacterium | reverse complement strand
TTCCGTTTCCATCCGATACCACAAAGGTACGAATTTACCGAACCTAATTTTTAACCTATCAAAAAATTATTGCAGTATTAAATTTATTATTAATTTTGTAAACATATTTTAGGACGGGTCACTAAGATTCTGAGAGGCTGAGACACTAAGATTCTGAGAGGCTGAGTTGCTAAGTTGCTGAGATTTATTCTTGTGGACAAAGTCTGTTGTCTGTTGACTGTTGACTGTTGTCAGCCGAAGGCTATCAAAGAACGCCACTGCGGCTTTAACTTCGTCAAAATTATACTGCGGGAGATAGTTTTTATAAAGAGAATCGGCGAGAAGGATTTGAGATTCGTAATATAAAACCTGAGAATCTTTTTGTATCTGAGAATCTGAGAAATTGAAAACCTGAAAAATCTTTAGTCCCTTTTCAGATTTTGAGGTTTTCAGATTTTCAGTTTCTAGAAAAGTTGTCTGATGACTGAGCAAAGCGAATAATATGTAAAACAGGAGTTTTTTCATTATCTCGCAAAGATAATGAAAAAACGCGTTAAATGCATTGTCTCTGCACTTAACGCGTATTTTTTTAGTTTGAGAATTAGGACACATGCGATGTGTCCGTACATGATTTCTCAGATTTTCAATTTCTGAGTTTCTGAGATTTATTTATTAACTGCTACGTATATCAGCAATATCACATTCATCAACAAGGCGTATATGATTGCCGGTATCGCCATCTCTCCGCTGTTGAAGATGAAAGGTGAAGTGGCGATAGCGATGGCTTGAGCAGCGTTCTGCATACCAACTTCAATGACGATGGTCTTTCTCACAGCAGCGTTGGATTTGCTTATCCTAGATAATAACGAGCTGCATAACATCGCAGATAATATAAGAGCTAATATCGTAAGACCTAATATTGCGAAGTTATCTATGATTTCTTGCGTGTATTGTAAGAAGAATATGAATGCCAACAACATCAAAGCAGGAAATGCGAATTTGCCTAAGGTTTTGTTGGTCTTGGCAGCGGCTTCGGGATAGAGGCGTCTAAATAATATTCCTAAAAGAAGAGGAACGAAAAGAAGCACTATGTTCTGCACTATGAGTCTGCCGAAAGGAAGATGAATGTCGATGTTGTTTTGTTCTGATACGAATCCTGAAACGAATTCCATAATGACAGGAATAGTGAATAATGTCACCACGCTGCTTATCGCTGTGAGCGTCACCGAGAGAGCGACGTCACCTTTGGCAAGCATTGTGAATACATTGGAAGAACTTCCTCCGGGGCAGCATGCTATGAGCACTATACCCATGAAATAGACTGGCGGCAGTTTTAAGACCCATGCCAAGAGAAAAGCGATAGCTGGCAATAATATCAATTGTCCCGTCATCCCTATTATCACGGCACGCGGGTTACGTAACACATCAACAAAAGATTTTTTGTTTAAGTCTGTGCCTAACAAAAACATTAGGACAATGAGAATGGGCATTACTATCCAGATCATGATAAGTTGCTAAGTTACTATGATGCTGAGTTACTATGATTAATCGGCGAGGACAAGTATCTTGTTATTTAATACTTCCACTACGCCACTGTTGATTTCAAAATATTGCAAGTCGTTGTTATTGCCGACTTTTATCTTTCCTTTTTGCAGAGATGCAATCATAGGAGCGTGGTTATTCAATATCTCAAAAGATCCGTCGCTTCCTGGCAGCTGCACCAAGTCAACTTCACCATCGAAGATATTTTTTTCCGGAGTCAATATTATTAGATTCATCGTTATAAAGTTTATAGTTCAGAGTTAATAGTTTATAGTAGTTCTGAAGTTGAAAGTTTTAAGTTTTCAAGTTTATATTTCTCAGATTCTCAGTTTCTCAGATTCTCAGTTTCTCAGATTCTCAGTTTCTCAGATTCTCAGTTTCTTAATCTCTCATTCTCCACTCAGTAATTTCTTTCCTTTTTCTATCGCTTCTTCTATGGTTCCTACCATCATGAAAGCTGCTTCCGGATATTGGTCAACTTCGCCGTCCATAATCATATTGAAGCCTTTGATAGTGTCTTCTATGCTGACGAAAGCACCCTTCATGCCGGTGAACTGCTCAGCCACATGGAAAGGCTGCGACAAGAAACGCTGCACACGACGGGCGCGGTTCACCACGAGTTTATCTTCTTCTGAGAGTTCGTCCATACCGAGGATAGCGATGATGTCTTGCAATTCCTTATAACGCTGCAATATGTTTTTAACGCGTTGTGCTGTGTTGTAATGTTCTTCTCCCACTATATTAGCCGACAATATTCTCGATGTAGATTCGAGAGGGTCAACGGCTGGATAGATACCTAATTCGGAGATCTTACGGCTGAGCACTGTCGTTGCGTCCAAGTGAGCGAATGTCGTTGCAGGAGCAGGGTCTGTCAAGTCGTCGGCAGGCACATAGACAGCTTGTACTGAAGTGATGGAGCCGTTCTTTGTCGAGGTAATTCTTTCCTGCATCATACCCATTTCCGAGGCTAGTGTAGGCTGATAACCTACGGCAGAAGGCATACGACCGAGGAGCGCTGACACTTCAGAGCCGGCCTGAGTGAAACGGAAGATATTGTCAATGAAGAATAAGATGTCGCGTCCTGCTGTCTCGCCGTCGCCGTCGCGGAAATATTCTGCCATGGTGAGACCGCTCAAGGCGACGCGTGCACGTGCTCCTGGAGGCTCGTTCATCTGACCGAATACTAATGTTGCTTGCGATTTCTCAAGTTCCTTATAATCTATCTTGTCGAGGTCCCAACCACCTTCTTCCATCGATTTCATAAACTCGTCGCCATATTTTATAACACCCGACTCTAACATCTCTCTCAACAAGTCGTTACCTTCACGGGTACGTTCTCCTACGCCGGCAAAGACCGACATACCGGAATATGACTTGGCGATATTGTTAATCAACTCCATGATAAGAACCGTCTTACCAACACCAGCGCCGCCGAATAAACCGATCTTACCACCCTTGGCGTATGGCTCAATCAAGTCGATGACTTTGATACCGGTGAACAAGACTTCTTGCTTGGTAGATAAGTTCTCGAACTTAGGAGGGTCGCGGTGGATGCTGTTACGTTTGGCTGACTCCACGCTCTTCAATCCGTCGATAGATTCGCCTATGACATTGAAGAGACGGCCTTTAACTTGCTCGCCTGTAGGCATAGAGATAGGAGCGCCTAAACAGCGTACCTTCATACCACGACGCAAGCCATCGGTGGAGTCCATGGCGATAGTACGCATAGTGTTCTCACCAATATCCTGTTGTACCTCGGTGATAATCTTTTCTCCATTATCTTTTGTAATCTCTAGAGCGTCCAAAAGATTTGGCAAAAGCGATTCGTTTTCAAAAGCCACGTCAATAACGGGACCTATTATCTGTACTATATGACCATATTTTTCTTCGTTCATGGCTGTATCTATGTAAGTTGATTATTGTCTGAATTTGTAGTAATTTCTTCTATCTTATCGAAACTTTTCAGGAAGTTCCATTGGAATATCAAAAGGTAAAGGAATCCTATCGTTATGGCGCTGTCGGCTATATTAAAGATAGGACTGAAGAATATCTGTCCTCCTACGAGAGGCATCCATTCTGGAAAGGTAAATAATGGGAAATAAAACATATCGACGACTTTTCCCTGCATAAATCCGGAGTAGCCACCAGCGTCAGGGAATAGTGTTGCTACTTGCGTAAAGGTGCTTTCACTGAATATCATTCCGTAGAACAATCCGTCGATGATGTTACCTAAGGCGCCTGCTGTTATGAGCGATATTCCGAATAGAGGACCGAATTTGACGTTCTTCTTAGATAGGCGGTATATGAGATAAAAAAACAATGCCACGGCTATTATCCTGAAGAGACTGAGCGCTATCTTACCGATATTCGCTCCGAACTCCCAGCCAAAAGCCATGCCATTGTTCTCTATGAAATATATCTGAAACCAGTCACCCAATACAGGAAAACTCTCCCCTATCGTCATGTTCAGCTTGACCCAAAACTTAAGTATCTGGTCAAGGAGCAAGACTATAAAAATAACGATGAGTGACTTTTTCATTTATTTCTTTTGTCCTAATTTAGCCTCAACACTTAAGGTTGCATGTGGCACAGCACGAAGTCTCTCCTTAGGAATCAACTTGCCTGTCACACGACATACTCCGTAAGTCTTGTTTTCTATTCTTACCAAAGCGTTTTCTAAGTTCTGAATATATTTGTATTGACGAGCTGCCAACTGACTGTTCTCTTCCTTCGACAAGACGTTGGAACCTTCTTCCAAAATCTTGAAGGTAGGTGCAGTATCATTAGCACTATTATCTTCGCCAGAAATATTGTCGTTTAACATCTCAAGATCTTTACGAGCTCTAGCCAATTTATCTAAGATGAGTTCTTTAAATTCCTCAAGTTCTTCGTCAGAATATCTGACTCTGTCTTGCATGTTATTTACGTTCTCTTCCATAACTATTCTATTTTAGTTAGACTGCGATAATTGCCGTCAAAGTTAATAACAAATATCTTAAAACACAAGAAAATAAATTATTAATTCTTGCTTATTTTGAACTTAACAGAAACGCCGTCGATAAGTTCTATCGCCTCGACATCGCCAATGTTTTCAACCATATCAATTGTTGCCAATGTCTCTGAACAGATATAATCTTTGTACTTCTCAACAACAGCATTTATATCGTTGTTCTTTTCTATTGTCAACATGATGTGGTCTGTCACTTCAAATCCGCCGTCTTTTCTCATATTTTGGATTCTGTTGACGATTTCTCTTGCCAAACCTTCTTCTGCCAATTCTGGAGTGATGGTGATGTCTAAAGCAACTGTTGAATCGTCTTGTGTAGCGACTGCCCAGCCTGGGATGTCTTCTGTTGTGATGATAGCGTCAGAGAGTTCCAAGTGAAGTTCTTGTCCGTCTAATGTCACATCCAAATAACCAACGTTTTCGAGAGTTCTGATTGTTTCTTGATCTATCTCAGCGAAGAACTGTGTTATCTGTTTTATCATCTTGCCATAACGACGACCTAAGTTTCTGAGGTTTGGCTTAACCTTCTTAACCAAGATATTCTTGTCAGCTGTCAGATATTCTATTTCTTTAACGTTGACTTCAGAAAGAATGAGTTGCTCAACTTTCTTGAATTGTTCGAGTTCATTTTCTGAATTGACAGGAATCATGATTTTTGATAATGGCTGACGAACACGGATGTTAGCTTTCTTTCTCAACGACAATACCATTGACGATGCGAGTTGTGCCATCTCCATTCTTTCTTCCAAGTCTTTATGGATGAGTTCTGGATTTGCCTTAGGGAAGTCGGTGAGGTGAACAGATTCTGCTGCGTCACGACCTGTCACTGCGTTAAGGTCTTGGTATAAACGCTCAGCGAAGAATGGAGCTATAGGGCTGGAAATCTTTGCTAAAACGTCTAAGCAGGTATATAATGTTTGGTAAGCTGATGTCTTGTCTGCTGTGACATCGCTCTTCCAGAAACGACGACGTGAGAGACGTACGTACCAGTTGCTCAAGTGTGCATCAACGAATTCTGCTATAGCACGACCTGCTCTTGTTGGTTCGTAGTTCTTATAATCGTTATCTACTTCTTCAATCAAAGAGTTTAATTCTGAGAGAATCCATCTGTCGATTTCAGGACGCTCTTCGTAAGGAATTTCTGCTTCTGAGAAATCGAACTTGTCGATGTTTGCATACAAAGCGAAGAATGCGTATGTGTTATATAATGTTCCGAAGAACTTACGACGTACTTCGTCAACGCCTTCTTCGTCAAACTTGAGGTTATCCCAAGGTTGTGAGTTTGTTATCATATACCAACGTACTGCGTCGGCGCCGTATTTCTCTATTGCTTCAAATGGATCGACTGCATTGCCGAGACGTTTCGACATCTTGTTGCCGTTCTTATCCAAGACCAAACCGTTAGAGATAACTGTCTTATATGAGACAGAGTCTGAAATCATCGTAGCGATAGCGTGTAAAGTGAAGAACCAACCACGTGTCTGGTCAACGCCTTCTGCGATGAAGTCGGCTGGGAATGTCTCATCGTTGAGTTTTCCTTCTTCGCCCATATAGTGGATTTGAGCATAAGGCATTGCTCCTGAGTCGAACCAAACGTCGATAAGGTCTGGCTCACGGAACATCTTCTTGCCATCTGATGAAACGAGGATTACGTTATCGATATATGGTCTGTGTAAGTCGAAGCTGTTATAATCTTCTGAAGCGTAAGGATTTTCTGTCATGAAACCAGCCTTGACAGACTCGTCTATTCTTTGACGGAGTTCTGCTACGCTGCCGATACATACTTCTTCGCTGCCGTCTTCAGTGCGCCAGATTGGAAGTGGAGTTCCCCAATAACGTGAACGTGAGAGGTTCCAGTCAACTAAGTTTTCCAACCAGTTGCCGAAACGTCCTGTTCCTGTTGCTTCTGGTTTCCAGTTGATAGTCTTGTTGAGTTCTATCATTCTGTCTTTTAAAGCAGTGCTTCTGATAAACCAGCTGTCTAATGGATAATAGAGAACAGGTTTGTCGGTACGCCAGCAGTGTGGATAGTTGTGAGTATGTTTTTCGCTCTTGAAGAGTTTGCCTTCTTCTTTCAATAAAACGACGATGTCAACGTCTAACGACTTATCTTTTTCAGTCTTTGTTGCATCGAAAGCATTCTTAACATATTGACCTGCGTAAGGACGATAAGCCTCGACATTCATGAAGTTCTTCACGAACTCTTCGTCTAAGTCTTCTATCTTGAAGAACTTACCTGTTCTGTCAACCATTGGCTGAGCCTTACCGTCTTTGTCAATCATTTGGAGTGGAGGTATGCCGCTTTGTTTTGCTACGCGGTCGTCATCAGCACCGAAAGTAGGAGCGATATGAACGATACCTGTACCATCTTCTGTGCTGACATAGTCGCCGTGGATTACGCGGAATGCGCCTTCACCTGGATTAACCCAAGGGATGAGTTGTTCATATTCCAAACCGACGAGGTCTTTACCTTTACATGTTCCGAGGACTTCGTAAGGAAGTTTTTTGTCGCCGACTTTATAATCTTCGAATGATGGTTTTTCTTCTTCTTTAGGGAAGAATGAACCCATCAATGGAGTTGCTAACACGAAGTAAGCGATTTCGCCGCTGACAGGATTTACGGATTTTACGAGATTATAGTCGATGCTGTTGCCGACGCACAATGCTGTGTTTGAAGGCAAGGTCCATGGTGTTGTTGTCCATGCAGCGATTTGCATGCTGTTGAAAGGAACATCTACTCCGAAAGGATTAGCCTTGACGGTGCTTTGTTCAGCTTTGACGCGGAACAATGCTGTACATGTGAGGTCTTTAACGTCGCGGTAGCAACCAGGGATATTAAGTTCGTGAGAACTCAAGCCAGTACCTGCTGCAGGTGAATAAGGTTGGATGGTGTAGCCTTTGTAAAGGAGGCCTTTATTGTAAATCACCGACAAGAGGTACCATAAGGTTTCGATATATTCGTTTTTGAAAGTGATATAAGGGTCGTCCAAGTTAACCCAATAACCCATGGTACGTGTAAGTTCGTCCCATAAGTCTTTATATTTCATTACTTCTTCACGGCAAGCCTTGTTATATTCGTCAACGCTTATCTTCACGCCAATGTCTTCTTTGGTGATGCCGAGTTTCTTCTCAACGCCGAGTTCCACAGGAAGACCGTGAGTATCCCAACCTGCCTTACGAGAGACTCTCTTTCCTTTCAAAGTCTGATAACGGCAGAAGATATCTTTAATTGTACGTGCCATGACGTGGTGGATACCTGGTGTTCCGTTTGCTGACGGTGGTCCTTCAAAAAACACGTATGCCGGACCATCTTTACGATTATCTAAACTCTTTTGGAAAACGTCGTTCTCTTCCCAATACTTACGAACCTCTTTTGCAATATTTGTAAGGTTCAAATTCTTATATTCTCTATACGAGCCTTTCATAAAATCACCAATTATTTAATTTTTTTAATAAGCGACAAAGATATGATTTTTTCTCGATAATATTGTAACTTTGCAATAAAAAAATTATGCTGAAAAATATTCGTAAATGGTTCAACACCATAAGACCAAAGACCTTGTTAGTTTCCATGTCTTCAGTAGTGATGGCATCGGCATTAGCTTTCAACGAAGGTTATGTCAACTGGCTTCCCGCAATATTATGTCTGTTGTTCGCCATCTTAGCTCAGACAACATCAAATCTGGTCAACGATTATGCCGATTTCAAAACGGGTGCCGACAACAAAGATAGTCTCGGTCCCGACAGGAAATTAGTCAGCGGAGAGATAACTCCTAAAGCGATGCTAAAAGCGATAATATTAGTCGCATCAATATGTTTCATTGTTGGATCAAGTCTGATGTACTGGGGCGGATTGATACTTCTTCCTTTCGGATTATTGATAATAGCGGTGGCATTCTGCTATTCTACAGGACCATTTCCATTGTCATATAACGGACTCGGCGATGTAGCAGTCATACTTTTCTACGGAATAATTCCTGTCACATTCACATATTTCATCTTGACAAAAGAAATAAACTGGGAGATAGTAACTGCAGGTTTTGCTATGGGTCTCGTCGTCGATGAGCTTCTCATTGTGAACAACGTGCGTGATGAAGAAGACGACAAACGTCATAACAAAATCACCACCGTCGGTATTTTCGGAAAGAGTTTCATGAAAAAGGTTTTTCTCTTAAATCCTTTGATAGCTTGTGCATTAGGATTCTATTTTCTGAAAAATATCTGCGACTATAAATTGTGGGCTATAGCGATAATTCCCCTCGTCGCATACTCAATAAGCGTTTATTCAAAGTTGAATAAATATGAAGGAAAACAGCTGAACGTATTGTTGGTAAAGTCTTCCTTAGAAGCAGTTATATTCGCCTTGACTATAACTGTCGTTTGTTTTATATAACTATTCGTAAATCTCAGATTCTTCAACCAGATTGTTAAGCAAGGCGTAAACCGTAAGACCCGACACCGACTTGATTCCGGTTTTCTTAACGATATTCTTACGATGCGTGATGACTGTATGAACCGAGATGTTCAGCATATCTGAAATATCTTTGTTTGTCATTCCTTTAGCGACGCAAACCAAAACGTCAGTCTCACGATTTGACAAGTCGAAGTTCTCACTCTGGCTCGAGGACTCGTCGTTATTGTCTAACAGACCAAATATTTTGTTAATGATTTTCTGCTTATTCTCGCCGAGTTCTATCACTTCCTTAAAATGTTTTAAGATTCCTCTGTCGAAATAAGTAGTAACCAAAGCGATTGCCATTGTCGATTGATAGTTCTGCATGAATTGTTTAATGCTGTTGGAAGCGAAGCCAATCATCAAAGGATTGATAATGATGATGTCGGGTTTATGAACTATCATTCTCTCGTGCAAGCTGTCGAAATTATCCACCATAGAAACCACCTGCAATCTGTTGGTACTTTCCAAGAAAGCTTCGATTCCGGCAGCTATGATAGGAGAAGGTTCCGCTATGATAATCTTACATGTTTTCATGGCATTGTTTTTCTAGCAATTCGACAAAAGGCACGAGAACGCGTTCCTCTACGAGAGTATGGCATTTGAGGTCTGAAGATAAATCCACAATATCGAGAGAGATTTCTATTCTTTCCTTCGGGAAGATTTCAGCAGGAAGATATTTTATAAGGATATTCATCAAGTCGTTGAGTTTATCTTCGATATTGCTGTGATTGCATTTAAACTCATCTATCGAAAAAGATTTCTTTAACGATTTATCGCCGAGTGCGTTGATATATGGAAACACAGTATCTTCCTCGTAAGAGAAATGGTTGATGACTTCTTGTTTATATTCTTTGAAAAAACGTTCAATCGTGACTCCGAATTTCTTAGGACAGGCTTCGACTATTCTGTTGAGATGGTTTTCGATATGAGGTATTCTCTCTTCCACGTAGTATTTATGCGACTGCGACAGATAAGAAAGCAGAGTGTTTATGTTCACCGAATTGATGTCGTCGGTAGAAGGAATGAAGTTTTGGTCGGTATAGAGGTTGCATATCAGAAGGAAGAACGCTGTGTTTACGTCAGCTTTTTTGCAAACGTCCTTCACGAGAGAGTCGCCGAAACCGAGTTCTATTCCGAAGCGAGAGAGAGTGAGCATAAGGTTAGGATTCGACAGAATCAGCTCCGCCATTTTAGTATTTTCGGAGATTTGGGTTTTAGTATCGTTCATAATATTTTGTGATTAAAATATGAAGAGAAGAGAGAGCCACATGACGGACTCGAACCGTCGACCTACGCATTACGAATGCGTTGCTCTACCAACTGAGCTAAAGTGGCTATTGTAGAGACGTCTTGACAACGTCTCATTTTATCCGTGCAAAGATACGTTTTTTTCTTTTTCTCAGTAATTATTTCTGAGGAAGTTGAAAAGTATCTTTCAGTGTCACTGTTCTGTTGAAGACCAGATGTTCTGCCGTGCTGTCCTTGTCGGCTGTGAAGTAACCAATTCTTTGGAACTGGAAGTGGTCGAGAGGTTTAGCATCGGCGAGGAATTGTTCCACGTAGCACTCATTTCTTATCTCGAGAGAGTTAGGGTTGATGACTTGACGCATCGCCTCGAGTGCCGAGCATTGTTGCGTTTCTTGTATAGCAGCGATTGCTTCGCGAGGATTTGCCTCCATCCAAAGTCTGTCGTATAATCTCACTTCTGCCTTCAAACAATGATTGCAGCTGACCCAATGCAGAGTTCCTTTCACCTTACGGTTTGCACCCGCCATACCGCTCTTTGTCTCAGGATCGTATTCAGCATAGACTTCAACGACATTGCCATTTTCGTCTTTCTTGCAGCCTGTACATTTTACTATATAGGCGTTCTTCAAACGTACCTCGTTGCCTGGTGTCATGCGGAAATATTTCTTAGGAGCGTCTTCCATGAAGTCTTCTCTCTCAATCCACAACTCTCTGCTGAAAGTGATGTTGTGTGTGCCTGAGTTTTCATCCTCCGGATTATTGATAGCTTCCATTTCCTCCGACTGATTCTCTGGATAATTAGTAATGATAAGCTTAACAGGATTTATAACCGCCGACACACGCGTTGCCTTGGCGTTAAGATCTTCACGAATAGTACTTTCAAGAAGCGCGAAATCATTTACGGCTTCGTATGTTGTATATCCAATCTTATCGATAAGCTTACGTATTGACTCAGGAGTATAACCGCGACGACGGAATCCGCAGATAGTAGGCATTCGAGGATCGTCCCAGCCATTGACAAGACCTTCTTTGACAAGAATCAACAAATTACGCTTGCTTAACAAAGTGTAATTGAAATTCAATTTGTTGAACTCATATTGACGTGGACGGTGATCATCCAAGTCTTTTTGTTCTTTCAACTCATCAATGAAAAAGTCGTACAATGGACGGTGAACGACAAATTCCAAAGTACATAAAGAATGTGTCACGCCCTCAAAATAGTCACTCTCGCCATGAGCGAAATCATACATAGGATAGACATTCCATTTGTTGCCTGTTCTATGATGCGGCGTCTTTACCACTCTATATATAATAGGGTCGCGGAAGTGCATATTCGGATTCGCCATATCGATCTTAGCACGAAGAACCATCCTACCTTCCTCAACTTCGCCACTATTCATTTTGTTGAATAATTCTAACGACTCCTCAATTGGACGATTGCGATACGGACTTTCAACTCCTGATGTAGTCGGCGTTCCTTTCTGAGCAGCGATAAGGTCTGAGCTTTGCTCATCAATATATGCCTTACCTTCTTTTATAAGACGTACCGCAAAATCCCAAAGTTGTTGGAAATAATCAGAAGCATAATATTCGTTAGCCCAATTAAAACCGAGCCATTTGATATCTTCCCTAATTGCATCTACATATTCAGTATCTTCTTTAGTAGGATTAGTATCGTCGAAACGAAGATTGCAGATACCATTATATTTTTCTGCTATTCCGAAATCTAAACATATTGCTTTCGCATGGCCGATGTGAAGATAACCGTTAGGCTCTGGAGGAAAACGAGTCTGTACTCTTCCATCGTTCTTACCGTTTTGTAAATCTTCAACAACCCTGGCTTCTATAAAATTAAGCGACTTTTTTTCTTCTTTTTCAATTTCATTGAAATCACTCATGGTCTTAAAATTTTGTTGCAAAAATAACAATAATAATTTTTGTTACAGACAATATACAGCAACAATAAAATATTTTTTTTGAAGACAGCATAGAACGTAACAAAAAGTAACAAATCGAAACAAAATTACACAATTCACGTCCATCAGATGAAGCGTAATTATAGGAAATTAATTACAACAATACATACTACATTTAAAAATTATCTTAATGATTATTTGCAAATTATATTTAATTTTGATACTACAAAATAATTATATTTGCAAATTAAAATCAAAATGTCATGAGAAGGATTATTACAATATTATTAAGCTGCCTGTGTTTCATGTTTTCTAACAATTTATTTTCCAACAATGAAAACAATAAAAATGATATTAATAAAATCATTACTCATGAGAACAGATTCGACAAACTAATATATTTAGCGAACACATACTCTGAAAAGAATTCTGAATTTGCTTTTAACTGCGCGTACAAGGCTCAGAAAATCGCCTACAAAACAAACGATTTAAATCAAACAGCAACCAGCAATATTGTTTTAGGAGAAATTCTTCAAAAGAACGGTTCTTACGACTACGCCATTTCATACTACGAAAAAGCCATAGAAGAACTTATCATGCTCAAAGAATACGATTCCATATATAGAATGTACATAAAAATCGCCCACATTTATAACGATGAAAATCATATAAATAACTATGACAAGGGCTTAAGCATAGAATCAATGAAGCAAGCGATAATATTTGCAAACAAAAGCAATAATCCCAAAAGTCTGCTGGAAACGTACATGGCTTTTGGAGACATTTACTCCAAACAAAAAGAATTTGAAAACGCAATCGCATGCTACGACAATATTCTGAAATTTAAAATAAACAATGACAACATCAACTCTATCATAAAGGCTAAGACTAACAAAGCAGAAATGCTAATCAATATCAAAAGTTACGAAAAAGCAATGTCATTGATAGACACAACATTAATGCTTTGCGATACATACAATAACATCGAGATGAAAATGAAAAACTTAGCGTTTAAAGCCAGAGTTTATGATTCATTAGACAATTATGAAGAATCAAGAAACTACTATAGAAAGGCAATAGAGCTCGCATATTCAGAACATGATTATGAGAAATGTGGAAAATACATGTACAATTTAGGCATGTTAAAGAGAAGATTGGAATGCGACGAATCTGCAATAGAAGTATTTCAAATGTTAAGCGACAGCACCGATGCTTTCAAGATATACGATATATGTTATCAATCTTATTTTCAACTTTCTGATTGTTACGCAAATTTGAGTGACTTTGAAAAAGCATATAAGTATTTTAACAAATACGATATCTATTATGATTCTGCTACAAAAATTGAAAATAGAAAAAGAATCGAACAATTATATATTGGAAACAATTTAACCTTAAACATAGAAGAACTCAAAAAAGAAGAACAAGAAGAATCCAATAGCAAATCATTAAGAACCAATTGGATAATTTCAATAATCACAATAATTATCTTATCAGTAGTGCTGGTTATTTTTATAGTTTTATTCTCAAGAAACAAACTACTATACCATAAGAACAAAGAAAAAACATACGAACAACAACTGAAGATTGACGAAATGGAAAGCAATCTGATGGAGATACAACTAAAAAATAGCAAAGAATCACTGATTAATTTGGCACTACACCTTAAATCATATATTGAATACATCGATCCATTGAAGAAAGAACTCAAGGAAATCATCGATTCGCCAGAAGAAGAAATAAAGGGAAAAGTGAGAACAGTATATGCTAACATGCAAAATAATATCAGTTTGTTTAACAATGTAGAAAGTTTGAACAAACAGATCAATGATATTTATAAAGACTTTTTCGACAAATTAGAACAAAAGTTTCCAGGAATAACGAAATCTGAGAAAAGACTATGTGTAATGTTATATCTTAATATGTCGAGCAAGGAAATCGCCATCATCACAAATACCACTCTGAGAAGTGTTGAGACATCAAGATACAGATTGAGAAAAAAATTCAACTTAGTAAGAGATGAAGACATGGTTAATTTCCTTAGAAACATCTAAATTATGGCTATAAAAGAATTGAATAAACACTACAAGATTAAAAAATATTTTTAAAAATCTTTAGAAAATTTATCGAGATAAAATATAATATAAAATATTAAAAATCAATATATCGTTAATATTTTTGTTGAGTAATTTTATAAAATAAATAAAAAATAAATTTAGTTATAAATTTCAAAAAAAGGTATTTTTGACCTCAACACTATTGACAGAATTACAAAATTACGTAATTTTGCAAACACAAGTACTAAACATTCTCTATAGCTTTGTAAGTAGTTTGGTTTATTAATGCAATTGGGCGCTCCCCGCGCCCTTTTTTATTTATCCTTCTCGACATCATCAAAATCAAAAAAAATTCCCTTTTATTAACTATGTGTACCTTTAAAAATCATTATCTTTGCAAGATATTATTTTGGGTAAGATGTATTCAGACAATAGGAATTTATATCAACAAATTTTATTAGATAAAATAAACGCTTTTATCAAGAAGTTTTATCTTAATAAACTCATCAAAGGCGCTTTGATTGGCACGGTTATTCTTATTGCAACATTACTGTTATTCAATTGCTTAGAATACTTTTCATGGTTTTCTAAAGAAATAAGATTGGCACTATTCATCACTTTGACAGGAACATTCTCCCTCGTTTTTCTAATTTATTTTATAATACCCATAATAAACCTGCTCAGGTTTAAAAAGAAAATGTCTGATAAACAAGCCGCTGAACTAATAGGCAAATTCTTTCCTGAAATAAAAGACAAACTTCTTAACACATTACAACTCACAGAGAAAGTTTTAAATAACATTGAGAACGAACTTCTTATTGCTACAATAGAGCAAAGAACTCAAAGCCTTAAACCAATCAATTTTAGCGAGGCTGTAAATCTGAGAGAAAATTATAAATATCTGAAAATATTCATATTAGCATTTTTGTCTCTAACACTACTGATTATTTTTGTCCCAGATTTTTCACGTCAGCCGGTAAAAAGAATTATCAATTATGATGTACACTACGAGAAACCTCTCCCCTACCGCGTTGATTTGCAATCTAAAGAAGTAGAAGTTACCCAAGGTGAAGATCTTGAATACAAAATCAAGGTGACTGGTGAGAAAATTCCAGAATCATTTTACATAAGTAACTCTATGGGAACGAGAAAAATGACAAAAATATCCAACAACGAGTTCAAATATGTTTTCAGTAATATTCATCATTCCGACGATTTTCAAATCATCGGCGGCGATTACGTGAGTCCACAAATTAAAATAATCGTAAACCCTTCTCCAACATTACTTTTTTATGAGGCTGAGCTCACTTTCCCGAATTACATAAAAAGAAAAAAAGAAACACTGAGTGGCAAAACGCGACTTCTTGTTCCTCAAGGAACAGAGGTGAAATTTATATTTCATACCAAAGACGTAAACACACTGAATATTACGAGAGATAGTGTTTGCTGCGAGCTTCAATCCGATAATAGTGATTACATCTATCACTTTAAAGCATTAAATACAACGAAATTTTATGCTAACTTATCCAATCAATGGAAAATTGATGAAAACCCTATTCCTTTTACCGTAGAAGTAATTCCAGATGCATATCCTGAGATTCAAGTTCAAGCTTTCAATGAAGATTTCTCTAAGCAGATGTATTATTCTGGTCTGATAGCTGACGATTACGGTTTTACAAAACTCATGTATCATTTTGAAGTGGAGAATAAACCGCAGCAGAGTTTTGTAACAAAAATCAATATTAACAAAAACGAACCTCGCACATCATTCTATTATAGCATTGATTTAGATACAATTACAATGTATCCCGGCGATGTCGTCAAGTCGTATTTCGAAATATGGGATAACGATGGTATAAACGGACCTAAATCAAGACGTTCCGAATTCTTCCAAATAAGTCTCCCAACACGTGAAACACTTGATTCTCTTGCAGATGCTTCAGAGGAAAATATAATATCAAAATTGGAGAATAAAGCTGACGACTTAGACGAGTTAAGAAAAGATATAGAAGAAATTCTGAAGGATCTAATGTCGAAGAAAGAATTAGATTGGACTGATAAAGAGAAAATGAAAGAACTTCTCGAGAAACAAAAAGAAGTTCAAGAGGAATGGGAAAAAGTACAGGAGGAACAGAAAGAACTTCAGGAATTTATGGAAAAGAATGAGCTAACTTCTGAAGAACTGTTAAAGAAACAGGAAAAGATAAATCAGCTTTTCGAGGAAGTTATTCCCGAAGAAATGAAGAAACTTATGGAGGAATTGGAGAAGATGCTCAACGAAATGCCTCGTGAAAAGATGCAGCAGATGATGCAGGATCTCAAGAAAAACAACAAAGAACTTCAAGAAATGATGGATAGAAATCTTTCATTACTGGAGCAATTAAAGGTAGAGAAAGACCTTAACGAATTGATTGACAAGATGAACGACTTATCCGAGAAACTTGAAAACTCAAATGAAAGCAACAACGACTCTTTAAGTGCAGAAGATGCTAAAAATCAATTCGATAAGTTATCAAAAGAGTTGGATTCTATTATGGAAAGAAACAAAGGACTACAAGAGCCATTCAATATTTCCAAGAATGAGCAGATGCAGGAAGAAATAACAAACGATTTAGATGAAGCTGGAGAAAAGGAAAACTCTGGTGATGATTCTGGAGCAAGTCAGAAAAAGAACGATGCTGGAAAGAAGATGAAAGAAATGGCTAACCAACTCTCAATGGATATGTCGATGTCGGGTATGGAACAACTTGGCGAAGACGTTCATTTAGTCAGGATCTTATTAGAGAATGTTGTACGATCTTCCCACGAAGAAGAGGCTCTCATGGCAAGCATTTCCAAGATGAAAAAAGACGACCCTTCACTGTCGGATAAAATTAGTCGTCAAAAAGAAATAGTTGACAACTTTGCTATGGTTGAAGATTCATTACGAAAGATGGCAATGCGTCAGTCTGAGATTAAAAACTTCGTATTCAATGAATTGCAACAGATTGACCAGCAATTAACATTGGCGATGAAAGAAATGAACGAGTCGTCATTAAGCTCATCCGTTTCACGTCAACAAAGAGCCATGATGTCGATGAACAACTTAGCCTTGATGTTATCAGAATCTCTTAACAACATGAACGAAAGCATGATGGAGTCGAGCGGTTCATGTTCAAAGCCAAAGAACAGCAAGAAACCAAGCAAAGGCAAACAAAGCATGAAAAACATGAAGGATTTGCAAGAACAACTCGGCAAACAGTTGGAACAGATGCGTAAGGAAATGCAGCAACAACAAAAAGAAGGCAAGCCTCTGCCACAGTCGATGAGCGAAGAATTTGCACGTATGGCAGCAGAACAAGAAATGCTTCGTGAAAGCATGAAACAGATGTTAGATGAGATGAAGAAAAACGGTATGCTTGGCGACGACGGATTGAAGGAGATCATGCAAGATATGGAAAAATTAGAAGAAGATCTCGTCAATAAAAGAATAACAAATCAGACAATAAATCGCAATAAAGAGATTTTATCTAGAATGTTAAAGGCACAAAACGCACAAGAAGAACGCGAGAAAGAAGAGAAACGTAAATCGGAAGAATTCAAAGGAACCTACGAAAAACGTAAGATTGACGAGATAAAATACGAAGAGAATTTAAAGAAACAGCAGGAATTTTTAAAGATGAACAGTATAGAATTCCAGCCATTTTACAAAGAAAAAATCAACGAATACTTCTTCAAAAAGAACGTAAATAAGGAGGAAAAATAATATGATTAGCTTACAATTTATCGACACAGAAATTCTCACGGATGAGATTTCCGGCACAAGAGAATGGATAAATAGATTTGTTGAAGAATACGGAAAATCTGTCGGGGAATTATATTATTTTTTCTGCAGCGACGAATATCTGTATAAGATGAACGTGGAATTATTAGGCCACGATTTTTACACAGATATCATAACATTTCCACTTAACGAATGTGAGGAAATTTTATCGGCAGAGTTCCATATAAGTATAGATAGAATCAGAGAAAACGCCGTAACTTTTAACCGTAGTTTCAAAGACGAACTACACAGAGTTATGGCACACGGCGTTCTACATTTAATCGGTTTTGACGACTTATGTGAGGAAGACGAAGCCGAAATGAGGCGACAAGAAGACAAATGTCTTTTGATGAGAAATTAATAGATTATTAGTAAGTTACGACGAGTGTTTCACGTGAAATAAAATTAAGAACGATGATATTTGATAAATTTGACATTATTGTTGTAGGAGGCGGACACGCCGGCTGCGAAGCTGCAGCTGCCGCAGCAAATTTAGGCAACAAAACACTTCTCATTACGATGAACATGAATGGCATGGCAGCGATGTCATGCAACCCAGCCGTGGGAGGTATCGCAAAAGGACAAATCGTAAGAGAAATAGATGCGATGGGCGGACAAATGGGAATCATTGCAGATAAAACAATGATTCAATTTAGAATGTTGAATAAATCAAAAGGACCAGCTGTATGGAGTCCACGCGTACAAAGCGACAAATTTGAATTCTCAACAGAATGGCGTAATGTTTTAGAAAAAACAAACAATCTTGAATTTTGGCAAGACCACGTCGATTCACTCATAGTAGAAGGCGATATTATCAAAGGCGTACATTGTCAAATGGGCGGAGACGTATATTCAAAGACTGTTATTTTAACCAACGGAACATTCCTTAATGGCAAAATATTTATCGGAGAAAAATCATTTTCTGGCGGCAGAATATCAGAAAGCGCAAGCTACGGAATCACAGAGCAACTCGTTTCATTAGGCTTTGAAGCCGACAGAATGAAGACAGGAACCCCAATGCGCATCGACGGAAGAAGCATCGATTTTAGCAAATTATCGGAACAAAAAGGCGACGAGGACGTGACAGGTTTCTCATATATGGAAGTAGAAAAACCGAAGACACAACGTAGCTGTCATATAGCATACACCTCATTAGAAGTCCACAATATTTTAAGAAAAGGCTTCGAAAAATCACCTCTATTTACAGGCAGAATTAAAGGAATCGGACCAAGATATTGCCCAAGTATTGAAGATAAAATCGAGCGTTTCTCAGATAAAGATTTTCATCAATTGTTTGTAGAACCGGAAGGAAGAACTACAATTGAATATTATCTAAACGGCTTCAGTTCTTCCCTACCAGAAGACATACAAGTCGAGGCTTTACACCACATCGAAGGTTTTGAAAATGCTAAAATTTTCCGTCCAGGATATGCAATAGAATACGATTTCTTCCCTCCAAATCAGCTCTATCACAGCTTAGAAACACAGCAAATCCACGGTTTATTCTTCGCAGGACAAATAAACGGAACAACTGGATACGAAGAAGCTGCTGCCCAAGGACTGATGGCTGGTATAAATGCTCACCGATTAATTCATGATTTAGAACCAGTCGTTTTACGTAGAGACGAAGCTTATATCGGTGTTTTAATAGACGATCTTATCACAAAGAGCGTTGATGAGCCGTATAGAATGTTCACAAGTCGAGCTGAATATCGTATTTTATTACGTCAAGATAATGCAGACGCACGTCTAACAGAAAAAGCATTTGAGGTAGGATTAGCATCAGAAGAAAGAATAAATCACTATAGAAATAAATACGAAAAAATCAATGATCTTGTCGCTTTCTTAAAGAGCAACAATATCAGTCCTGATAAAGTAAATGCGTTATTAGAATCTAAAGGAACTCCTGGTATTTCTAATAAAATGCGCATATCACAAATTATCACAAGACCACAAATCAACCTTATTGATATCATAGAATTACTACCAGATCTAAAGAACAAATACGACTCAACAAAAGAATCTGACAGAAATATAATAGAAGAGGCTGAAATAATCGTTAAATATGAAGGCTACATCGAAAAAGAACGCGAAGTCGCTGATAAATTAAATCGCCTTGAAGATGTGAAATTAAGCCCTAACTTTGATTATTACGCGCTAAACTCACTCACAATGGAAGCAAGAGAGAAACTGACAAAACATAAACCTCAAACATTAGGTCAAGCCAGCAGAATTAGCGGAATTTCCCCTGCTGATATTTCAGTCATTGCAGTTTTCTTAGGAAGATAGTTTCACGTGAAATTAAGATATAATTAATTGAAAACAAATGTTATGAATCATAAATGTCCTTGGTGCGAATCTGAAAACAATTTCTCTTTCCTTAAACTGAAGGATTATTTCTTATCTCAAGAAGATTTTGAAATATACGAATGTAAAGATTGTAAACTTCTATTTACCGTCCCCTGCCCTACTCCTTCTGAGATTGGCAAATATTATAAATCGGAAGAATATTTAAGCCACAATGAAGAGAAAAAAGGATTAGTTCCTACAATCTACAATTTTGTAAAAAAAATAAATATCAAAAACAAGTTTAAGATTGCTACAGATGGTATCAGTAGTGATATTTCTCTATTAGACATCGGTTGTGGTGTTGGAGATTTTTTATTGCACGCAAAAAATAATTCGTGTAAAATTACAGGTATCGAACCAAGCGAAGATGCAAGAGAAATAGCAGAAAAAAAATTAGATACACAAATTCTATCACCAGAAGAACTTCAGAATATTCCTGACGAATCTTTTGACATAATAACAATGTGGCATGTTTTGGAACATGTCGCAAATCTGAAAGAAGAAATTTACCATCTTCAAAGATTGCTGAAAAAAAATGGAAGACTAATATTAGCATTGCCGAATTACAAATCATACGATGCAGAATATTATAAGGACAAATGGGCAGCATACGACGTTCCTCGCCATATAAACCACTTTTCAGAAGAGTCAATAAGAAATATATTTAAAGAAACAAATGTACAACTTATTGATATTAAACCACTTAAATGGGATAGCTACTATATTTCAATGTTAAGTGAGAAATATTGCAAACATAATCTCAGTTTTGTAAAAGGAGTTGTAAGAGGTTGGAAATCAAATATTAAAGCAAATAAAACCGGTCAATATTCGAGTTTGGTTTACATATTTGAAAAATCCAATGACATTAATGCATAATTTTTGTAGAAAATCCTGAAATCACGAAATCAACGATTTTTAGACGTTTTAAGAGATTTTTAAGTTTTGGTGATGAATATCTCAAAAAAATTAAAATCGTCGTTTAAATCAAAAGAAATTTTCAAAAGAAAAATCTAACGCTAAGTAATTGATTTTAAATATAAAATATTATCATCGTTAAAAAATGGAGAAAAAAAGAATATATAATGAGGCCTTTAAGGTAGTTTTTCTCATTCTACTATTAATAATCAGTGATAGTATTATCAAATCAAACAATAGCCAAGAAAGAATTTCTAAAAAAATTTATGGATCGTTAAATCAAATTCAAAATTTACACGACAGCATAACATCAAATCAGGAAAGAATAATCTCAGATATTATTAATAATCCAAACAAGAGTTTCTTAAAAGACAACGAAAAATACTCGGCAAAATATTTATTTAGCAACGACAGCCTCGTTTACTGGAGTTCCGATTTAAACAATCCAGACAATCTGCAAAAAAATGCAGTCTCAAAAATTAATATTTACACAGAAGGCAACACAACGTTTTTTGTAAGTAAAATTACACGAGACTCTATTTCACTTTTCACCTCTACCCCACTCTACTATGCCGACCGAAACAAACCAAACGAAAACAAATTCCTTCCAACAAACTTAAACGGTTTATACAATATAGATTTCTTCATCGAAAACGGTGAGGTCGCATTTCAGATAGACTACACACCACAAATGAACAAAACAACATCCTATCTTGTGTGTCTATTGTTAATAATAATTATGTTAAAAAGCTTAAAACTTATTAACAATTCACTTAATCATATAAGAGACAAGAAAAAGAGATATTTATTATTCTTCATACTCAGCATTTCAATTTACATCCTAATAAACATCCTACAAAATTTGCTATTTGTATCAAGTTCGAGTATTTTTACAGAACCTTGTTTAGAAATCACTGACAAAATATTTCTAAGTTTAGGAGTTTTGACAGAATTAACTTTATTGATATTCTGTAACATAGTAGCTATCACATCGTCTCTAGATGTCAAGATTGATAGAAATAGAACAACGAGTACTCTAAGCAGCAGCTTTATCTTAATTTCTATATTATTGGCATACACGTACTTCATGTACAAACTCATCTCCAACATAAATGTTCCATTTTCATTTCTACAAGTTTACGACACATCAATCGACAGTTATATATTCTTAATAATTATTGGTATTCTCAGTTGCGGAACAATAATCTTAATTCAAAGATTGATGGAAATCATCGTCACAGAAAAACAATTATACATTACTTCTATCATCAGTTTTCTACTTATTGGCGCAATAATCGAGATAACCTTAAATCAAATTATAAACATAAAATTTTCTATTCTAACAAATATCATCGGAATACTAATATATTTAATTGCAATCTGGGATAAGAAATCAAAATTAAGAATAAAAAAAATCATCAAAGATATTAGCTTTATAATTTTGATTTCCATACAATTAACATATATTCTCTACCTCATTAATGAAACATACGAACGTAATGAAATGGAGTGGTTCGCCAATGTCATAGCAGATGAATCAGACAAAGACTTCGAGGATAAAATAATTGAAATTACAGAAGAATTAAAAGAAGATAATAATCTGGTAAATTGGCAAAAAGAAAATACATTTCCATCCGACGACAGTATCTTAAATTATCTTAACAAAAAATATTTTAACAATTACGAGTTAAAAGATTATAATAAATCATTAACATTATGCGATACCAACACTATCTTGGTTGTAGATATTGATGAGATAAATTACGAGATTAAATGCAATAACTTATTCACTGAAATATTAGAAAGCAACCCTACGAAAAAAATCAGTGAGGAATTATTCATGGTTGATGATCCCACAACCGACAGTTACTATATTTTAAAATTAAACATCTCCCCTACTGATACAAATTATTTAAATCATTGTTACATAGAATTTTATAAAGAATATATTTTAAATCATATCGGAATTCCTGAAATTGTTACATCTCAAGAAAACATATTAAAACCAGACCTAATTAATTATTCTTTCAGTTGTTACGAAGACAGCATTTTACAATATAAACATGGATTTTATAATTATCCAAACGAGCTAAGTAATTTCAGACATAAGAATGAAGAATACGTAAAGACGAAGATTTTCAAGCATTTGATTTATCATCACGACAATCATAAAGCAATTATCGTAACTTTAGAAAAGTCGAGATTCATAGATATTATAGCTCCATTCTCATACATATTCATCATAATATCAATCATCTATTGCATCAATATATTAGCAAACAGAAGAAAAGAGATAATTCCAAGAAGACAGAGTTTCCATGGGAAAATGCAACTAACTATTATCCTGACATCAGGATTCTCATTCTTAGTCGCTGGAATAACATCCTTTATTTTTATTAAGAATTCATTAGAAAACAAAACATCAGAGTTTCAATACGAAAAGAACAAGACAATTGTTAAAAACATCGAATACGATTTTAACCAAAAAGATATTAAGAAACCAGATTATCTTAAAAAATATAAAGAAAATCACTTTACAGATATTAACATTTACGATTTAGACGGACGACTTATAAACACAACTCAACCTAAATTATTCAACGGATTCAAATCTAAGATTATCAATAGAGATGCTTTCGAAAGTATCAAACTAAGAAACAGATTCTACTATTCATGCGAGGAAGATATAAATGGAATCAAATATAAATCATCGTATTTTCCATTAAAAGACAAAGACGGCAAGACTTGCGCAATAATAAATATTCCATTTTTTGACAATCAGAAAGAAAGCAGAAGCAGCATCACAAACTTCATCGTTACATACCTTAATATAATCATCGCCTTAATGGGAATATCAGCTATTATAGTAATTTTTGTAACGCGTAAAACAATCAAGCCATTAGAAATAATACAAGATAAAATGCAGAAAATCAGTCTCGGAGGTAAGAACGAAGAAATAGAATGGATTAGCAATGACGAGATTGGTGACCTTATCAAAATTTATAATCAGCTTATTAAAGAGTTGGAAATCAGCGCGAACAAACTGATGCGCTCTGAGAGAGAAACCGCATGGAGAGAAATGGCTCGTCAGGTGGCTCACGAAATAAAAAATCCTCTGACACCAATGAAACTCAACATTCAGTTCTTACAAATGGCGTGGGACGAGAAAAACCCAGACATCGACAGAAAGATGAAAGAAACGACAAAATCTGTCTTAGAACAAATTGAAATACTTTCAAATATTGCGACAGCATTCTCCGATTACGCTAAACTTCCGAAGAAGAACATCGAAGAATTTAATCTGAAAGATTTAATAATCAACACAATAAATCTTTACGACAATAATGACAATATTAAGATTGAACTTTTAGAAGAAGGAGAAAACGACTACAATATAAATTCAGATAAGAACAATTTAGGAATTGTATTTGGTAATATCCTTAAAAACGCAATACAAGCAATTGGTAAAAAAGACAACGGAGAAATCTTAATAAACATTAACAACTCAACAGACAAATTCATAATAAAAATTAAGGATAACGGTTGTGGAATAGGCGAGGAGGAGAAGAAGAAAATCTTCATGCCAAATTTCACAACAAAATCGAGTGGGATGGGAGTCGGACTTTCCATCGTTTATGATATTTTAGAAACATTAGGAGGAAGCATTAACTTTGAAAGCGAAGTCGGAAAAGGAACGACATTCATAATTGAAATAAAGAAGTAATTTATTATATTTGCAGGTTATAAATTTTTATAGATATGAGAAGATTGATTTACAGTTTGATAATTACATTATTTCTAGGTAATTATTGCATTGCACAAAACAATATTATCGAAAAAGAACTACAAGAAGTTCTTAGTAAAAAAATTGATGAAAAGGTCAGTGTCAACATTATTTTTGACTCACAAATGAATGTTGATGAGCTACGAGAAAAAAGCGAATCTACCAAAAATAAAGAAATCAAACGTAAACTTGTCGTCGAAGAACTCAAGGCATTTTCTGAGGCAAAACAAAGCGAGGTTATGACTTTCTTATTATCAGAAGAAAGAAACGGCAATGTTACAGAAATCAAAAGTCATTGGTTATCAAATTCTATAAATTGCAAAGCAACTTCAGATGTCATTTATAAATTAGCACAATACGACGAAATATTTGTTATTGGTTACAATCAAGACAGAGCTGCCATTATGAGCGACGAACAAGTCTCAGAAGTGAAAGCAGAAGTTGAGATTACCGACAACGTTGTGAAAGTCAACGCCCCTGAAGTCTGGGAGCAAGGTTATACAGGCGAAGGCGTTTTAGTTGCCATTTTAGACACTGGTATCAATTATGAACATCCCGACCTCGCCGACCATTTATGGGATGGAGGAGCGCAATATCCAAATCACGGTTACAATGTTTATGACGGAAACACTAACACTATGGATATGAGAGGTCACGGAACACATTGTGCAGGAACATTATGCGGTGATGGAACAGCAGGCAAGCAGACAGGTGTAGCTCCAGATGTGACCTTGATGTGTGTCAAGACATTAAACGACGAAGGTAACACCAATGCCAATGCAATTTGTGCAGCAATGGAATTTGCAGTTGAACACGGGGCTGAAGTATTGAGTATGTCGTTAGGAGTTCTAGCGCCATCTGTTTCAGAAAAAACAATGATACGTCAGACATGTGTCAACACTTTAGAAGCAGGCGTGATTGCATCTGTGGCTGTCGGTAACGATGGCGAGTCGATGAATGCCAACCCAATACCTAACAACGTAAGATATCCTGGCGGTTGTCCTGCACCTTGGATTCACGAAGATCAACAAGTTAACGCAGGAGAGACATCGTGTGTTGTAGCAGTCGGTGCTATAAATAATAACGACAATGTAGCTGGTTTCTCATCACGCGGTCCTGTAACTTGGCAAGAAACATCATACGGCGACTATCCATACAATCCAGGCATAGGCTTGATTCGCCCTGACGTCAGCGCTCCTGGAACAAATATCATCTCACTCGATTACAGCAACAACGGCTACATAAACATGAGTGGCACTTCAATGTCAACACCATGCGTCGCCGGAGTTATGTGCCTCATGCTCTCCAAAGACCCAAGCCTGACACCTGAAGAAATAAGCATGATTCTTGAAACCAGCAGCGTGAAACTAACAGAGACCAAAAGCAACGAAACCGGTACAGGAAGAGTCGATGCACTCGCAGCAATCAACGCAATTGATATGGGACCTTTGCATTGCGTAGAATTCTCCTTCAACGACGAAAACGCCAACAATAAGATAAACCCCGGCGAAGAAATCGACATCAACATCAGCTTCGAAAACACAGCTTCAGAATCATTTAGCAATATCACAGCTGTTTTGACTTGCGACAACGAATTCATTGAGATTACACAAGAAAACACAACTATCTCAAATATCGCAGCAAATCAAATAATTAACATCGATAATGCCTTCACAATCGCTGTTGATGACAACGCATTGGGTAAGACAAGACTCTATTTCGATGTAGAATTTTACAATGGTAACGAGATGATTTCAAAGTCAAGATTTATATCGACAATCTACGACAACACTATCAGATATTCATCAATAGCGATAGAAAACGACAATAACGGAAACGGAATTCTTACGCCGGAAGAAACTGCAGATTTAAGAGTTTTTATCAATAATGAAGGCAACGAAATAGCTTTGGGTTTGACTGGAGTTTTATCGTGTAACAACAACACCGTAACCATAAACAATGCAGAAGCAGAATTTGGCAATATCGCTCCTGGAGGTTCAGCATCAGCATTGTTCAATGTGACAATGGGAGAAGTTGGCGACGCGACCCACATTCCTTTAAGTTTAGAAGTTAAAGACAAGTTCAATAGGACCAAGACTTTTGACATAAATTACAAATTGAATTGTGAGATTGTTTATGTCTTGAAAGATGAATATGGCGACGGTTGGAACGGAGCGAAGATTATTGCTCATTACAGCGATGGTTCAGAAGATGACACATACACTATCACAGCAGGTTACGACGCTACATTTACCAAAACCATAGCATCTGGCGTAGAAGTCTCCTTGGAATGGAAAAACGGCGGCGTCGATGCAGAATGCAGCTATATAATAAGTTACGATAATGGAACTGAGATATTCAGCGGCAAAGGTCGTCAGCAGGGAACATTCTTCAGCTGGACATACGACTGTTCATGTCAAACTATGCCAATAGAAAATTGTGATGCAGTTAAGAATTTCAGAATCAATGTAAACAATTATTCTATCGAATTAAAATGGAACGCTCCTGAGACAGAAGGTGTCATTAATTATGAAATATATCGTGGCACTGAACTCATCGCGACAACAACAGAATTATCATATCTCGATGAAGACTTAAGCAGCGGAACATACGTCTATAACGTAAGAGCTGTCTATGAAGATTGCTTCGGCGAAATCTCGGGCGGCGAAATTACTTTCAATGTCGATGTAAAAGAAATCACAGAAATAAAAGCTGACATCTATCCAAATCCTTCCAACGACAGATTCATCGTCAGATGCGAGAACATGACAGAGATTATGGTTGTCAATGTTTTAGGTGAGATGATATTTAATGCTAAAACAAACGGCAACACTTACACACTCGACAATCTTAAATCGGGAATTTATTTCGTTAACATCAAGACACAAAGCGGAAGCCTCGTCCGTAAGATTGTCAAATATTAATAAATTTAAAATAAACATCAGAATAAATCGTTGAGATAAACATGAAGAATCCGATTAAAGCATTGGCAGGACAGACAGTAATTTATGGTCTCGGCACAATAGTTCCGAGATTACTTAACTATCTTCTTACGCCTTTCTATGTACGCGTCTTCATGTCGGGCGAATACGGTCAAATCTCGGAGTTATATGCCTGGATCGCGCTTCTTCTTGCGGTGCTTACTTTCGGAATGGAAACCACTTTCTTCCGTTTTTCGCAGAAAGAAGACAGCAGCAAAGTATTTAACAATGCCGAAACTTTCGTCTTACTCATTACAACGATTTTCCTTGTCTGCTACGGATTATTTTATAAGTCGTTCGCAGCATTAATTCATTACGAATACAACACACATTACGTACTTCTTCTAGGAATTATCGTCGCTCTCGATGCTATAGCAGCCATTCCTTTTGCGATGTTGAGAAAAGAAAACAAGGCTGGTCGTTTCAGTCTGATAAAAACACTCAACGTATTAACGAACATCGCATTTAACATACTGTTCTTAGTCGTTATTCCGGAGAAATCCTTGATGATAGCAGAAATGATTTTCGGAGAAAACACCTCACTTCTGATATGGGTTTTCATCTCCAATATCTTAGCAAGTCTGCTAAATCTCATCTTACTCTATCCTCAGATTTCAAAGCTTAAGATTGGTTTCGACAAAGAACTTATCAAACAGATGCTCAAATATTCTGTACCGATTTTGTTGATAGGTTTGGTTGGAATGATAAACGAAGTAGCAGATAAAATTTTAATAAAATATCTCGTCACAATTCCTGATGCAGCCACTTTGACGGCAATGAATATCAGCGGAGAAGAATATGCTATGCAACAACTCGGCATTTATTCTGCCAACTTCAAACTCGGTGTTCTTATGACCATCTTCATCCAGATGTTTCGTTTTGCCTCCGAGCCATTCTTCTTCAGTCACGCCAAAGACCGCAACGCGCCTTCTCTCTACGCTAAAGTCATGACTTACTTCGTGATATTCTGTCTGCTCATCTTCCTCGGCGTCATGTTTTATATGGACATACTTCAACATTTCGTCGGAAGAAACGGCAGCGACTACAGAGAAGGTCTGAGAATCGTCCCGATAATCCTCATCGCAAATATGTTCTACGGTATCGTCTTCAACCTTTCAATATGGTTTAAGTTATCCGACAAGACATTCTGCGGAACCATTATCGCGATAATAGGCTCAATAGTGACATTGCTATGTTTCTTCATCTTAATACCGAAGATTGGATATATGGGAGCCGCCATCGCACACTTAGCCTGTTACACAGTGATGATGTTGGTCTCATATTTCTGGGGACAGCGCGTCATGCCAATACCTTATCAAATTGGAAGAATATTGATTTATTGTCTGTTAGCAGCAGCCTTATTCTTCACAAGCACTTTGACAGCAGAATTTAACATAGTCATCAAACTCACAATAAATACAATATTATTGATAGTTTTCTTAGGATTTGTCTTCATTATGGAAAGAAGAAATCCGCTTAAAATAGAATAATGTTTAATTAAAAAAATAAAAACAATGGAAGTTAAAATCATTAACAAATCAGATAACCAATTGCCAGCATACGAGACCGTCAACTCAGCTGGCATGGATTTAAGAGCATATTTACCAGAAGGTCCTATCGTTATGAAACCTATGCAAAGAGTTCTCGTTCCTACAGGTCTTTTCATGGAGATTCCTGAAGGTTATGAAGGACAGGTTAGACCACGCAGCGGTTTAGCAATAAAGAACGGTATCACAGTGCTGAACACTCCAGGCACCATCGACGCCGACTACAGAGGCGAAGTGAAAATCATACTCATCAACCTCTCCGACACCGACTTCACCATCAACAGCGGCGACAGAATAGCACAGATTATTTTCGCTAAATGTGAACAAATGGAAGTCGTAAACGTAGAAACACTCAGCGAGACAGAAAGAGGCGCTGGTGGATTTGGACATACGGGAAGACAGTGACAATTGACTTTGACATTGACTTTGACAAGTGACAATTGACAATTTGTGTCCTATCGATACGCAAATATTGTTGACACATAATAATCAAGAATTAGGAATTAGAAACAATGAATAGAGGCGGTTTTATATTATTATTTTTATCATTATTCTTGGCAGATTGTGTTTTTTGCCAGGAGACTGCGAAGAGTCAAAATCTGGCTAAGAATGCTGAAGCATTTTCCTTAGGTCTCGAGAATAAATTCAACGAGAATTATTCTGTAGCGATAGAGCATTTCGAGAAAGCCTTGGAATTATTTCCGGAAGACCACGCAAGCATGTATGAACTCAGCGCGCTTTATGCTACATTAGGATTGTCGGAAAAAGGCTTCGAGATGATAAAAAAAGCCGTCGAACTCGATGGCAGTAACAAATGGTATAAGATCCGTCTCGCCGATTTTTATAAACAACAATACGACTACGATTCTTTCATCACGATATATGATGAACTCCTTGAGAGCGACCCTAACAACTTAGAATATCTCGAGGTTTATATAGACGCTTTGTTACATCTAGAAAGATATGAGCAGGTGATAGAAAAACTCAACGTCTATGAAGAAAACGTAGGTGTTAACGAATACATCTCACTTCAAAAGATTGAGATTTATAATTACATAGGAAAGAAAAACGAGATCCTTCATGAGATGGAGAAACTCGCGAATGCATATCCTTACGAGACAAGATACCTATCCATGCTCGCCGAGGCTTATATGCAAAGCGGACGCGATAAAGACGCATATCAGATTTATCTTAAAATCAAAAAGTTAAATCCAGAAGACCCATACATCAACATCGCATTATTGGAATATTACAAGAATCAAGGAGAACTGGACAAGGCTTTTGAAGAATTTATTCTCTCAATAAAAAACAAAAACTTAGATTATAACACAAAAGCTCAGATTTATGAGTTCTGGTTCTCAGAAAAAAGCAACGACGAAAACACTGCTAAACAAGCAAAGGCAGCAGGTGAGGCTTTCGTCGAGACGCATCCAGATAAAGAAATAGGTTATTACGTGATAGGAACAGTATATTTCAACGACGAGATTTACGACCAATCCCAGAAATACTACTTAGACGCCATCGCTCGCGACAGCACCAACTTCATCTCATGGTATCAATTGGTGTTTACCGATGCTGAACTAAATAATGTAGATTCATTATACAAGCACACTTCGACAGCAATGCGTTTCTATCCTGAACAGCCGATTTTCTATATGTTCAACGGATTGTCGCTTATTGATATGAAACGCTACGAGGAAGCCGTGAAAGTGCTCGAAAAAGGAAGGTTTATGTCGGCTGATAAAAAGCTTACAAGTTCATTTGACACATATATCGCAGACGTATATCACGAGTTAGGAAATAAAGAAAAGATGTATGAGCAATACGACAGAGTCTTAAAGAATGATCCAGAGAATGTTTATGTCTTAAACAATTACGCATATTTCCTTTCTTTGGATAACGAACGCCTTGAAGACGCTCTGAAAATGTCGGCGCTAACCATAGAGAAAGAACCTAAGAACGTGACATATATCGATACATACGCTTGGGTTTTATATAAATTAGGACGTTACAAAGAAGCAAAGAAATGGATGGAAAAAGTCTTTTCGTACGACAAAAATCCACAAGGTATCAATTATGAACATTACGGAGATATTTTATACAGATTAGGCGACACAAAGAAAGCTGTTCAAAACTGGAAAAAAGCCAAAAAGTTAGGTGAAACTTCCGAATTTATCGACCAAAAGATTAAGGACGAGAAGATTTATGAATAAGAAAAGTCAACAGACAACAGTCAACAGACAACGGTCATTATCCACGAGCTGTCGGAGGTTCTTAGCTCTTAGTTCATGGTTCTTGGCTCTTATTCTAATCGTCAGTTCTTGTTCAGTAAAAAAAGAAACATCGAATGTCAGGATGTTATCTGCCAATCACATTGTAAATGAAGTTGAAGATAATAAGTTCGAGTTTGACAATTTTGAAGCTAAGTTTGATGTTAAGATTAAGGATACCAAAGGTATTAATCCGATGGGATTGAAAGGACAGCTGAGGATGCAGAACGACAGCGTGATATGGGTTTCTTTATCGTTGAAACTCGGCGTTGAAATGGCAAGAGTTATGATAACAAAAGATTCCTTAAAATTCATCAATAGGACAAAGAAAACATATTTCGTGACAAATATCGAAAGCCTCGACTCAATAATTAAAAATCCATTGTTGTTTGTACAAGGCTTGTTGGTAGGAAACGACGTTCATATCAGAGACAATAAATATCAAGTTGAGATAGAAAACGACAGTTACAAGCTTGAAACTAAACCTAAACATATATCAAAAATAGGAGAAGAAGAATTTATCACCAAAAATATTTACATCACACCTGAAAGCTTTAGGATAAACAAATATGAGATAACAACTCGCTTCATTAGAGAAGGTAAAGATAAAAATATTATCCGTTGTATAAAATCGAGTCTCCGCTATGACGATTTTCAGCAAATTAACGACAAATTAATTCCATCGAAAATAATCTTTGAAGACTCTTCGTTAGATGGTATTATAGAGATTAATTATACAGAAATTAAAGTAGGGGAGAAGCTAAAATTTCCTTTCAATGTCTCAAAAAAATATAATAAGATAAGTTCATGGTAAAACTCAGAAAGTCAGAAACTCAGAAAGTCAGAAACTTGTTGTTATTGTTTCTATTGTTCTTCATGACAACAACAGCCTATTGTCAGACTGTCGAGTCGTTGGAGAAGAAGATTCAGAGCATACAGAAAGATATTAAGTTAGCCGAGAAATTATTGAAGGAGACATCGAAAGACAAGGAGACTTCCATAAATCAGGTCAGTCTTTTACAGACACAAATCAAGCAACGTGAGAGTCTTATCAAGACTTATCAAAGTCAGATAAATGCTATCAACAAAGACATACAGAACAACAAAAATCAGATTGCCACTTTGGAGAAAAATCTCAAATTGTATCGTAAGGAATATTCCAATCTTTTGGTTATCAATTATAGAAACAAAGGCAAGGTGAATAATCTGCTGTTCATTTTCTCTTCGGAAGATTTCAATCAGGCAATGAGAAGGATGCGTTATATTCAAGAACTCAACGGTTTGGTTAAGGAAAAGATTGAAGAGATTGACTCCACACAGATCAAGATTCAGCTTCAGCTTGAGAAGAACGAGAATAATAAAAAAGAAAAGGAGAAGATTTTAGCGAAAGAAAAGCAAGAGAAAGCCGTTCTGATGAAAGAACGCGACAAACTCAACAACGACATCGCTTCTCTGAAGAAGAAAGAGAAACAGATTCAAAAAGACATCACCTCTAAAGAAAAACAAGCCAAGGAGTTAAAGAAACAGATAGAGAAAATCATCGCAGAAGAAATTAGGAAGGCGAAGGAAAGGGAAGAAGCTGCCAAGAAAAACAATACCGAATCTATCGATTACAATCTCTCAGCCAATTTCGCCCAAAACAAAGGCAAGCTGCCGTATCCTGTAGAGCAAGGTATCATAACAGGTAAATACGGATTGAGTCAACATCCGACACAGAAGAAAGTCACTGTTAATAATAACGGCATCGACATCAGCACCACAAAAGGTTCTAAGGCGAGATGTGTTTTCGACGGCGAAGTCTGCGGTGTCATGAATCAAGGAGGAAACAGCGTCATTTTGGTGCGTCACGGGCTTTATTTCACGCTTTATTCAAACCTTGAGAAGGTTTATGTCAAGATGAAAGATAAAGTCGTTACAGGGCAGGAAATCGGCAAAATTCACACTAACGTCAGCGACGGCAAGACAATCTTGCATTTTGAGATATGGCAGGAAAACAGAACAACCGTGAATCCGGCATTATGGATTAAGAAATAGTATTATGAAAAGAAGAAGTTATATAATAATGATTTTCGTTTTGACGATAGGAATTATAATGTCGTCGTGTTCACGCGCCTACGAGCCTATCAACGTGCAAAAGAAAAAAGGCAGATGCTCAACATGCTCGAGATGGTGAAAAACAACTGCCTAATATATCTCTAAAATTTCTTTTTTCAGTCGCGTCTGAAAATATCTCGCGTATAAACCTTTTCCTTAACGTCATCTAAACTGCTATCGTAACGATTGGCAATGATAGCATGACTTTCTTTCTTGAATCGTTCCAAGTCGTTGACGACAATGCTGCCAAAGAAAGTGCTGCCATCTTCTAAAGAAGGTTCGTAGATAATGACGGTAGCGCCTTTTGCCTTCACTCGCTTCATCACACCTTGTATCGAACTCTGACGGAAGTTATCCGAGTTGGATTTCATAGTGAGACGATAGACTCCGATAACACATTGTTTCTCAGCTTGAGCATTATAATGACTATAGTTGTAGTAATCGTAATAGCCAGCTTTTTTCAACACCTGGTCAGCGATGAAATCCTTACGAGTTCTGTTGCTTTCCACAATAGCCGACATCATGTTCTGAGGCACGTCTTCATAATTTGCGAGAAGCTGTTTGGTGTCTTTCGGGAGACAATAACCACCATAGCCGAAACTTGGGTTGTTGTAATGAGTTCCGATGCGAGGATCGAGGCAAACGCCTTCTATTATTTGCTGAGTGTTCAATCCTTTCAGTTCTGAATAGGTATCGAGTTCGTTGAAATAACTGACACGAAGAGCGAGATAAGTGTTGGCAAAGAGTTTCACCGCCTCAGCCTCAGTGCTTCCCATAAAGAGAACTGGCACATCCTGCTTGATAGCGCCTTGCTTTATAAGCTCAGCAAACTGATGAGCAGCCTTCTCCAAACGCTCGTCATTTTGCTTATAACCGACTATTATTCTGCTCGGATATAGATTATCGTATAATGCCTTACTCTCTCTCAGAAACTCAGGAGAGAATATTATATTATCGCTGCCGGTTTTCTTTCTTATCGCTTCAGTATAACCGACAGGAATAGTACTTTTTATCACCATGATAGCATCTGGATTATATTTCATCACCTTAGAGATGACATCTTCCACAGCCGAAGTATCGAAGAAATTTCTCACGCTATCGTAGTTGGTAGGCGCCGCGATTACCACAAATTCTGCGTCTTTATATCCCGACTCAGCGTCTATAGTGGCGCGGAGATTCAAATCCTTATTGACAAGATAATCTTCAATGTAATCATCTTGTATAGGAGACTTCTTATTGTTAATCATCTCCACGCGCTCCGGCACAATGTCAACAGCCGTCACTTCATTGTGCTGCGCTAATAATGTCGCGATTGATAATCCGACGTAACCGGTTCCTGCTATTGAGATTTTCATAATTTATTAAGTCAACAGACAACGGACAACAGACAACAGTCCTTAGGTATGCTTTCTCTATCGTCAGTTCTTCTGATTGTTATTTAAAAACTCTATTAATTTATATATTTGACCTGATATTATCAACAACTTTGATTGTAATTCCTTACGTTTCTCTGGAGTGCAGAATTTCATATCTTCACAAAGATACAACATACTTTTAACTTCAGAACAACTTCCTCTCGACACATTCAAATAACGAATATACGCTTTGTCAGATCCACTTTCTGAGCCTTCCGCTATGTTATTCATTATTGATATAGACGCTCTCTGCAACTGATCACGAAAACTATAATCTTTACAGTTAGACATCAATTCATAAATTTCATTGACAAAAGACCTTGTCTCCTGCCACACTCTTAAATTTTCAAGGTTTCTTACTTTCATAATTAATTTGGTTAAAAGTTCATAAATTATTTATTAAAACTCATGGACAAAGACTGTTGTCCGTTGTCTGTTGTCTGTTGACAGAAGTAGCAGTCGCGGACTGCTACTTCCATCCAAACGGATGCTTGCTTAACTCTAATCTCGCCAATGGATGGTAGTCGCCTTTGAGTCCTATTGGGGCGGCGTTTCTTATCTCATAGACCATCTCGATGCAGTTTCTCGCTTCTGAGATTCTGAATCCTTCGCCAGATAATATCTTTTTGTAACTCTCGGTATGAAGTTCTGTAAATCCTTGACTGAATTCAAATTCGCTGCCGTCAATCATGATGGTTCTGTATGTTCTCTTCTCACCTTGGACAGCATTCTCAGGAAGAGTGTCGGCGTTGATACTTAAGAAATATCTCACTCTCGCCTTCTCCAACTCTAAATAACCAGCAACTCTGTCATGGCTCGAGACATGAACGACGCTTTTCTTCACATCGCCGAAAATCCATTGCAGCATATCATAGAAATGAATTCCTATGTTAGTTGCGACGCCACCGCTCTTATTGATGTCGCCTTTCCACGAAGTATAATACCAATTACCTCTTGCAGTAATATAAGTCAAATCGACATCGTAAATCTTATCTTTAGGACCTTCATCTATCTTCTTCTTCAACGCAACTATCGACTCGTGAAGACGCAGCTGTAAAATAGTATAAGCTTTTCTTCCCGTCGATTTCTCTACAGCTTCTAAAGCGTCGATATTCCATGGATTCAAGACAACAGGTTTCTCGCAGATAACATCGCAGCCTAATCTCAATCCGTATCTAGTGTGAGCGTCGTGGAGATAGTTAGGCGTACAAACCGACACGAAATCAATCTTCTGACCTTTCTCGATGAGACGAGTGTTATGACGGTCGAAGAGTTCCTGTTCGGTGAAAAACGAAGCATGAGGGAAATAGCTGTCCATTATCCCGACACTGTCGTTTTTATCGTAAGCCGAGACCAAGATATTGCCAGTGTCTTTTATTGCTTTAAGATGTCGTGGCGCGATATAGCCGCCAACTCCTATTATTGAGAAATTCATTTTTTTATACTTTGAACTCTGAACTTTGAACTTTGAACAAATATATGCTCACGGCTCATAATTCACAGCTAATTAATTTTCAACTTTCAGTTTTCAACTAGTATCATCCATTTCCAAGCAGGAACAACATTAATTGTCTTTTCTTCTATGATGATAGTTTTTTCTTCTTCTTTATTTATAATCCAGAGATTATCACAATTAGTTACTTTAGAAGCTTCTAACAATCCTTTTACCTCCCTTTTTAGGGTGTCATGTTCTGATATATCCCAACACACCTGTATCAATTGTATAACCACATCCATTCTTTGAATCACGAAATCACATTCATTATTGCCCTGGAAATATGTAATTTTATCTCCGACCTGCATATTTCTGTTAAGATGAAGAAAAACATTATTTTCTAAATATTTTCCTTCATCATTACTTTGAGGCAACAAAACAGCAGAACGCAGTCCATTATCGATACAGTAATACTTATTCAATGATTTCTGCTCCTTCGACAAAGAACGGTCATACTTTGGAATTCTTATAAAAAGAAATATATTGCAAACATAGTTTGCCCATTGATATAAATCATCTTTTGAGATCTTTATACCTTGGGACTTTATATCGTTATACAGACTATTTATTGAAGTCGGTTTGCTAAGGTTTTCCATTATTCTCTTAACGAAATACCTCAATATACTTACATTAGAAATTCTATAATGTTCGGCTATATCTTTTAACAGCATTGTGTCAAAATAACCATGAAGCAATTTAAGCTGTTCTGATTTTGACCTTGTAAGAACTATCTCAGGGAATGAACTTTCACTGTTATATTTAAGGAAAGTATTTTTTAAACGTGCTATATCCTGTTCAAGATATGATTGCACCTTTATGTCATTAAACCGGCAATACTCACGAAATGATAAAGTATAGGCTCTATATTCAATAGGATAGCCTCTCAGAGAAGAATTCAACTCTGTTGATAACATTGTTGCGTTACTTCCACAGATGTAGATATTCTTACAATAATTCTTATATAGTCTTAAAACGAAAAACTCCCAATCCTTTATAAGTTGAATCTCATCAAAAAACATATAAACATCCTTTAGCGGAATATCAGGATACATCTCCATATACGACTCCACTACCTGATTCAACTCATCAGAATGCATATCGACAAGACGCTCATCATCAAAACCTAACCACAATATTCTCTCTGCACTAACTCCATTTTTAACCAAATCATTAATGATTATCTCCATCATCGTAGATTTTCCACAACGTCGCACACCAGAAATAGTAACAATTTTTCGACTATCAATAGGCAACTTCTCTTCCCTATCAAATACATCGAACGGTATCTCATTCTGTTTGATTGCAATTAATGTTTTTATGACATCTTTTCTTATCATATATGTTTTTTGCAAAGATATAAATCTTTCCTTTATTTCGGGAAAGATTTAGAAATATTTTCTCTTATTTCAGGAAATATATTTATTTCAATTTATTTCCTTTTTCATCAACCCAGCCAATCTGTCGCGCCGGGACTCCTGCCATAAGAGCGTTGTCGGGGACGTCTTTAGTCACGACAGCTCCTGCTGCTATCATGGCAAATCTTCCTATGGTGACACCACAGACAATGGTACAGTTAGCGCCAAGAGACGCTCCTTCTTTCACTAATGTCTTCTTATAAACGCCATGCACGGGATATTTTGCTCGCGGAATGGTGACATTGGTAAACACACAACTCGGTCCGCAGAACACATCGTTTTCCAACTCCACGCCTTCATATATCGACACATTATTCTGAACCTTGACGCCGTCGCCAATCTTGACGTTGTTACCAACATTGACGTTCTGACCAAAAGAACAATTCCTACCGATTACAGCACCCGACTGTATGTGACAGAAATGCCAAATCTTTGTGCCTTCGCCAATGGTCACATTGTCATCGATGTATGATGATTCGTGAATAAAAACATTGGGCGTATGCGATACGCCCCTATGTGTGTTGTCTGTTGACATTATATTATAAATTATCTTTTTCTATATCCTTGAAATAATTGACAGTTCCGACTTTCAATTCGTATGTTGCCAAGTCGTCGCAGACTATGATGCCTTTAGGATGCATCTGCAACGCGCTCACCGTCCACATGTGGTTGACACTGCCTTCTATCACCTGAGCGAGCGCTCTTGCCTTGCCGTGACCATTAGCTAAAATCATCACTTCTTTTGAATCCATCACAGTGCCTACGCCTACTGTCAAGGCTGTCTTTGGAACTTGGTTGATGTCGTTGTTGAAGAATCTCGAGTTAGCGATAATAGTATCTGTTGTCAAGCTTTTCACTCTTGTTCTTGATGTCAAAGAAGAACCTGGTTCATTGAAAGCGATATGACCGTCAGGACCGATGCCGCCCATAAACAGATTAATGCCGCCATACGATTTTATCTTGTCTTCATAACGTTGACATTCTGCTTCGAGGTCTTCAGCATTGCCATTGAGAATATTGACATTCTCTTTCTTAACATCGACATGACTGAAGAAGTTGTTCCACATAAAAGTATGATAACTCTCAGGATGATTTTCCGGGATGCCTACATATTCATCCATGTTGAAAGTAACTACATTTTTGAAAGAAACTTTTCCTTCTTGATATAATTTTATCAAAGCCTTATAAGTTCCGATAGGAGTGGAGCCTGTTGGTAATCCAAGAACGAAAGGTTTTTCTTCGGTAGGGTTAAATTCGTTGATTCTTTTTACTATATGATTAGCCGCCCATTGCGACATCTTTTCATAATTAGGTTCGATAATTACTCTCATTTCTGCCTATATTTTTAACACAAATGCAAATATAATTTATTTTCTGCTATGATATAATTGTTGTCGCTTTTTTTAAGACAATTTTCTATTTTTGCAAAAAAAATACTGATGATACTTTGTTTGGAAACCTCTACCGCTGTATGTTCGGTAGCACTTGTTAAAGAAGGCAATGTTGTTGCTTTAAAAGAAAGTCTTGATGGACAGAATCATGCTGAGAAGATAACTATTTTCATCGACGAGGTGATGAAAGAAGCCAACGTTTCGTACCGTGACTTAGACGCTGTCGCTGTGAGCAAAGGTCCGGGTTCTTATACAGGACTGCGTATCGGTGTCAGCACCGCTAAAGGTCTTTGCTACGCTATGGAGAAACCACTCATCGCGATTGATACATTAGCAGCTATGGCATGTGGTTTCGTTGAAAGTCAAAAGTCGAAAGTCGAAAGTCAAAAGTCAGTGTCTGAGTCAAATATCTTATGTCCTATGATTGATGCGAGGAGGATGGAGGTTTATTCTGCTTTTTTTAATGAGAATTTGGAAAGAACGACAGAGACAGAAGCTCTCATCATTGATGAAAACTCATTTATGGAGCTAAAGCAAAAACATCATCTTTATCTCTTTGGCGATGGTGCCGACAAACTTCTTTCTCTTTTTGAGAACGATGAGAACATCACTGTTATAGAAAAGTTCCACTGCTCAGCAGCATATATGGCGACACTAGCCGACAAGTCATTGAAGGAAAAAGACTTCGTCGATACCGCATACTTCGAGCCTTTCTATCTCAAAGACTTTGTTCCGGGAATACCAAAGGTGAAAGGGCTTTAGGAATTACTAAGTTACTGAGTTGCTAAGTTACTAAGTTGCTAAGAAAAAACCTCCGGAATTCTAAACAGATTTTCGGAGGTTTTTAAGTTTTGATATTTTTAATTTCTCTATATTATTCTATAACAAGTTTCTTTGTTACAACTTGTCCACCGATAACGCTCACGAAATACATTCCTGGTGCTAAGTCGGAAATGTCTATCGTTGTTGTCTCACTGAATACGAAGTTACGTACTTCTTGTCCTTGCATATTGACGATATGAACACATACTTTGCCTTTGTCGTAATCTGTTGTCAATCTCAAAACGTCGTTTGCTGGATTTGGGAACAAACCTACTTCAAATGGATCTTTGTGATCAATCAAAGTTGAAACGCTGGTGATTGAATTAACGTTATTGCTGTAAGAAACAACCTTACCAGATACTCTCAAGAGTGGGTTGTCGGCTGCCAAACAGTTAGGGCAATAATTTTGTCCATTGACGCAATCTGGATAGTTAGGGTGACACTCATCGATATATGTTGGATCGAATTCATAGAAAAGTTTAGCATTTCCTGAAGGAACATAACTATCTAAGTTGAAATCCCATACCATTGCCAAAGAACCTGGACACCATCCTGAACGTTCGTATGTCCATGTACCAGCTTGTGGCTGACATCCTGCTGGATTAGGGTTACATGTTCTCCACAAATGTTGGTCATAGACTTTTGAATCGTTGATATAAATTCCGTGAGTAGCTTCATAGAACTCAGCAGCGTTGCCTGTGTTATAAGCACCATTGTTACCGCTGCTCCAGTTATGACCTGTTGTTATGACTTTCAAATTAGCCTTTTCTGTCTCAGGTGCAAAATGATAATTTATTTCAGGAACTGGCTGTTGGTTAGCGTAATCGCCGAAGTCGTAGATTCCGAACCAAATCTCATTCATATCGATGTATTTGTATTCAGGAGCGCCTTTGGTATAATCGAAGATAGCTATAGGATTATAACCGTTACCATCCCATGTTTGGAAATAAAGTTCAAATTCAACCAAACCTTGAAGCACTGTTGAGTAATCTGTAACTGTTAAATTATCTTCACATTCACCGCCGAAAGGAGTCACGTAACGATACAATTCAACCCATTCGCCACGATAGTTTTTCACACGGCAATAACCGACTCTGTCGTAAGGGTCGCAAGTTGCAATACAGTTGTGGTCATAATGCATTACTATTTCGTTGAAAGCACCAACATGTGAAGGGAAAACATATTCTGATGTAACAGTCTGTACTGAAGGAGTTATTTGAAGTTCTCCGTTCATAGCAGTAACACTGATGTTATCGAATGTATTTGTCACTTCAAAAGAATTTGAAACGCTTGTGACTTTACCACCTGATTGTTGGATAGAAGCAGTCATGTTATATGTTCCGTATTCTGTTGGTTGCCATGAAGCGTACCAATAACCGTTGGTAGGATCATCTGGATAAGCTGTCATCAATTTAACTGTCTCGCCGTTGATGTCGCAGGTTACAGATTCAAATTTGATAGCGTCGCCGTGTTCGATATAAGCGCTGAGAGCTATGATGATAGGAGAGTTCAAGTCAGAGGCATAAACCATTGTTCCATCGTATGGACGACGTAATGTGATTTCTGGTGTGTAAGCATTAGGGTCAACGACTTCAAAAGTACGTGTTACAGGAGGAGCAGCTTGCCATTCTGTACCGTCGCCTGCTTGATTAGCCTTGATTTTTACTATACCAGCTTCGCCTGTCAATGTTAAAGTGCTGCCGTTTAAAGTAGCAGGACCTTCTAAAAGTTCGTATGAGACAGGGAGACCTGATGTTGCAGTAGCTTGTAATTGAATAGGAGCAGCGTCGGTAAGTTGGTCAGCGATTGCAGGGAAGTCGATAAATTGTGAAGCTAAACCCGCTGGGATATGACGAATCAACAAGTTATCGTATGCAGCCTTAGAACTATTCAAGAAGAAGACACCGTCCCACATTGCAGGGTCGAAACGGTCACCTGAACCTGGTGTAAGACCAGCATTCAAACCTTGAATCTCTGGAATAGGTTGAAATTCACCTGTACAACCAAAATCGGCAAATAAAGTAATACTACCGCTTCCATCGTTAGCTTCAAGGTCTATCATAATTTTCCAACGAATCCAACCCATAGAAGCATCATAATCAAATTCAACAGGCATTGTATTGTCAGGCAATACTATACCGTTCTTAAATTTAGGATCTGTGCTTGCCTTACCTGAAGTAGCAAAGTAAACTCCACCATCTTGTGTTGGTAAATTTGGATTAGGAACAGTAGGTTCATAATTCATTGGAGGTAAAACAACACCATCACCATCGGCGTCGTAACCAATGCCAAAAACTGAACCCCACCAGTCATAGAACATATCAATTTCTACTTCAACAGTTCCACCTTCAGAAAAATTGAACTGAAAATCTGGTGTTGATTTGTGTGTAGCTATTTCACCGTAATTAGTGTTTGCATTGCTGAAATAAACACCTAATGTCTCGTCAGGAGTTGTTGGTAATCCGTCTCCGAGATAATCCACAATCATCTGACCACCGCCGGCACTATGCGCACGAGCTACCCAATTGTCTTGTCCATTCAAGACTCCTTCATTATAATTGTTAAAATCTTTTGTGATAACAGTCTGTGCCTGAACAGCTGTCACCATCATAAAGATAGAAAGGAATAAAAATGCAAATTTTTTCATAGTTTACTATTTTTAATTATTAATTGTTCACAACTAATTTCTTTGTGATGTTATTGTCGCCTAAAACTTTAACGAAATAAACACCTGATGTCAAATCGACGATACTAATAGTTGTTGTTGATTCAAATGAAAATTCTTTAACAATTTGTCCAACAGAATTTATGATTTGAACTTCGCTAACACCTTCGTATGCATTTGTTAAAGTTAATTGTTCTTTTGCTGGATTTGGGAATAATTCAACAGAACTCATTGCATTTTCTTCAACTGATTCTGAATCTAATCCTGCCAAAGTTGCTATACAAGCCAAATTCATTTGAGTATAACGTTGTGACATTTCAAATGAGTTGACACTTGGTCCGATAAGGTCGTTAGCACCGTGGATGTATGGACTATAGTTTTGATAATCTTCGAAAGGATAAATTCCCATGAAACCATTTTGGTTGAATGAAGTGTGATCGCTGTCGCCTGCTGTGAAATTAACGTGGCGTACTTGCATTTCTGGGAAATAAACATTAGCGACGTTCATATAGTAATTGCCAAGTGTTTCAACAGCATTAGGATAGATTAAGTCGATGTGAATATCATCACCTGGATTCAAATATCCGTTCATATCGTTGTTGAAATAAGCAACTATATTCATTCCCATGTCAGCGCAGAACTCAGCATAAGCTTTACTTCCAACTAAACCGATTTCTTCAGCTCCGAAAGAACAATAGATGATTGTGCGTTCAAAATTGTGTTGTGATAAGATTCTTGCTGTTTCTAAAACAGCAGCAACGCCTGTAGCATTATCGTCAGCACCAGGACACATTCCTGAATAGCTATAAGAATCTAAGTGGCTGCCGCAAACTACATATTCATCTGGATATTTTGTACCCCATTGTGTAGCAATGACGTTAGGAGCACATGGATTATTACCTTGATATGTAAATGGGAATTGTTCTGTTTCAAGTACTTGCATATTATCAAATTGTTCTTGAATCCAATTTGCAGCATCGTAAGCATTATCAGAATTATAATATCTGCTTTCGTATGCTTGTAAATATTCAACTGTAGATGTTAAATTTTCAATGCTAACTTGATCCATAAACTCTCTAATAACTGCGTCTTCTTCTGTCACTGTCGGGAAATCGCGTGTTGCGACAGGCAATTTAGCTGTCTTGTTAGAGATAGCTACCATACCATCATTCTTAGCAGGTTTTAATTCTGAATTTAAAGGTTTTACAATCAAAATGTTAGCATCACTATAAAGAACCATAGAGTTGTTTTTCTCTCTGCTTACATAATTTGATTGTTCGTTTTCGTTGCAATAAACAATGAAATAATTTTCGTTTGAAGCGAATGAATTTTCGTCCAATAAAATCATATCATCGCTCATTTCTTCTGCTGATGCAAGAACAAAACTGTCATTATAATAATGAATGTTAATGTCTTGTCTGTTAAACAATTCTTGTAAATTTTGTTGATTCTTAACTTTAATCATCACAAAATTATCTGCATACATTACAGTTGCAATGCATAATGCTAATAAAAGTAAAAAAGTTTTTTTCATCGATTTATTAATTTATTTTGTTAATATTTTTCCAATAATCTGAGAATGATTCTCTTGCATGCTTAGGTAATTCCCTTTTATTACCCCATTTTTTCTTAATGAAATAACTTAATTCTAAGTCTTTAAAAGAAGAACCCATTTTATCTAAGTTTTTCCTACTATTCATCTTTTTTATTAAATTAGAGATGAAATTTCTCTCTGATATAAAAGACTTATTTTCTTTAACAAGGTCTTTTCTATTTTCTAAAAATAAGTCTTTCAATGGAATATCTACAGGACAAACTTCTGAGCACCTACCACAAGAAGTACATAAGGATGTAAAATGAGCTGCCTCCTCCATACCTTTGGTAATAGGATATAATATTGAACCTACAGGTCCTGGATTACACTCCATGTAAGTGTGACCTCCTATAGTATTGTAAATAGGACATACATCAGAGCAAGCTCCACATTGAACACATGATAAAATAGCCCTCTGTTTTTCCTTAGCCAAAACATTTGTTCTATTATTGTTGAGTAATATCAAATATAATTTCTGAACATTGTCTCCGTCTGTAGATGGTTTACTTATAAAATTATATAAAGATGAAATATTTTTATTTGGCTCATACAAAGAAGAAAGTGGCAGTAATACCGACAATTCATCAATAGATGTTATCAATTTATCAATACCTGCTACTACTATATGAATAGGAGTAAATGTACTTGATTTTAATATGTTACCTTGATTTTCTGTCAACACAATCGTTCCTGTGTTTGAAATAAGAAAATTAGCTCCGGTAATAAGTGCCTGAGAATTGTTAAAATCTTCTTTTAAAATTTGTTTGGTACAAACCGTAAGTTGTTTGGCGTTGCAATTTTCTTTTATACCAAATTTTTCTGTATATAAATCAGCTACTTGTGAAGTTGTCTTATGTGCTGCCGAATCATTGATATTGTAGGATCTCTCATTTGAAACGCTGCATATAAAATCACCTACATTAGTATCAACGATCTTAATTTTTTTCATCTCAAGAAAAGATGTCAAGTTAATTTCATCTATGGTAGTACTTTTTGTCTTTATAATTCTTTTAACTCTTTCCTGATTTAAAATATCATAAATCAATTGTTTAGCATCATCAGAATTATTAGCCCATAAAATTTTTCCACCATTATTAGAAAAGTTAGTATCAAAATCAACTAATAGTTTGTCTAATTTTTTAAAAGCCTTACATCTGATATTGAGAGCTCTTTGTTTTTCAAGATTTAAATCAGAATAATAATTGGTACAATTTTCAACATTATACATAAAACGCTGATAACGAGTCATCATTTTTTCATAATGCTCGTCATCAAAAGCAATTTTTTTTGCATTTTGGTTGAAAATTATACCATTATCATTCATTCTAAATTACTTAAGATTTATTTTTTCAACTCTCTTTGAGTGTCTTCCACCTTCGAAATCTGTTGTAAGATAAGCTTGCACTATTTCCCAAGCTAATTCGTTTTCGATAAAACGACCTGGAAGTGTTAAAATGTTAGCATTATTATGTTGACGCGCTAATTTTCCAAGTTCTACATTCCAGCAAAGAGCAGCTCTTACGTTAGGATGTTTATTAGCTGTCATCTGAGCGCCGTTACCACTGCCGCAAAGAATGATACCAAGTGGATAAACACCGTCTTGAATATCTTGTGCTATTGGGTGAATGTAATCCGGATAATCGACACTTTCCTCAGAATATGTGCCATAATCTTTTACTTCGTAACCTCTTTCTTTCAGTCTTTCAACAAGATATTGCTTCATGGCAAATCCTCCATGATCGCAAGCTATAGGAATAATGTTTTTCATAATACAAATTGTTGATAAATTTCTACAAAGTTAAAAATAATTTCATATCCTTAAATCTTTTTTCTTACTAATTATGAATATTTTAGAAAATCTTAACTTTTTATTATAAAACAATATCTCATTGTTATTCAACAACCAAAATTTTATCAACAATTTAATTGTTAATAACTTTATTTTGTGTTTAAATTTTATTGAAAACTTTTTAAAATTCAACTTTTGTCAAGATTGAACATTTTTTATGAAAGATTGTTAACACTATTTTACAAGGTTATCAACAGATTATTTTAAGCTTATTTCTTGATTTTTAACGGCTTGTTAAGTTATCAACATTAAGTTATTCATTCATTTTTTTATATTAATTTAAATTTTAAAAATTATATAAAAAGATAAAATAACAAGTGTTGTTGGTTATTTTCTTTTCCAACTTACGTTTAAAATAAGTCCGCTTACTGCTGTAAAGACAACATAAAAAGGATATACAAATTCTAAAGGCAACGCCCATCTCATTAAATTTCCTTGATTCATGAAATTTGTGATGTTTTTAAGAATAGGGAAATCTACGAAGAATTTAAGCAATGTTAATAAAATGTAAAGACTCCATAAGGCTGGAATGAAAAATGCGCCTAAAAACAGCGAAATTATGCTTAAATTGAAAAAGAAAACGACTAATGCAGTCAATATGATTTTCCAATTTGTATATGATTTGGTTTTTGAAACCCAGCGTCTCCTCTGACGAAAGAAATCTGAAATTGTTTTGCAGGTTTTAGTTTTTACGATGGCTTGTTTACTTAATAAGAATTTAACACTTTTATATCCGAAATTTTTAACAAATTGCTCCAGTAAAAACATGTCGTCACCGGAAGGAATGTTAAAATCATGACGATATTTTTCCACTTCTAAAGCTGCTTCTCTTTCGTATGCCATATTAGCACCGTTACACATGACTGGAAAACCAATTGAGGCTGAGCCTGCTGTACTTCCTATCAGACTAAGATGTTCTAAAACTTGCATCTTTTCAAAAAATGTATTAGCTGGCGATAATAAAACAGGAGCTAAAATCATCTTGCATTTTTTTTCCTGATAAAAACCAACGATACTTTCAATCCACAATTCGTTTAGAATACAGTCAGCATCTGTTACTATAATAAGTTCATTTACAGCTGAATGTAGCGCTTGTGAAATGGCAGCTTTTTTTCCGTTACCTGTAGATTCTAAAAGTCTTATGTTAAAATCTTTATTTTTGTTAATAAAATCTTTGATAAGATTTTTTGTATTGTCTTCAGAATGATCATCAACAATAATTACTTCAAATAATTCTTTTGCAAATGTTTGATTGTAAAGTGATTCTAATAATTTATCAATGCAATCTTCTTCATTTCTCGCAGCTATCAGTACAGAAACTTTAACAGGATTTCTTTTGTTATAGAAGAAATTTCTTTCTTTTAAATTAAACAATCCTATTGTGAAAGCTGCAATAATGATAATGTATGCTGCTGTAAATACTAAAATTATATCCAACAATATTTGAAGTATTTCAAGACTCATTTTTATTTCTAAAAAATTTTAAACGATGTGTTAAAAATAATCCTATAACAGCAGGAATTGCGATGTTGAAAATCCATAGCAACGAACTTGCTGAAAATACCATAACTCCAAAAGAAGTACTTATTTCATTCATTTCCAACCATTTTTCAAAAATAACAATACTAACAGAGCCTCTAACTGCTATTTCAGTGATTGTTATAAATGGAATTATCATCATGGATAAATATGTTAATGAAATAGGTATCATTGCTTGAAAATAATTTAATGGGATGTTAAAAGCCCATATTAACAGAACGAATTGGAAAGTATAAAGAAAATATCTAGCGAAAGAAATAGCTAGAATTTTTAAAAGTTCAATATTAGAATATAAGGAAAATATTTCCAGATAATAGTTTACTTTTTCTTTGTATTTCTTAGGAAATATGAACTGAATGTATTTTAGCAAATGAATGTTAAAATATATTAAAATTAACAATGTTAAAATTAATACAGATAATATTAAGAATATTATCTTGTTATTGTCGACAAAAAAAGTAGCTGCTATGAATCCTATACCAACTGTAGCAATCATTTGAGCCATTCCGCCTACTATTGTCACCATGGCAGCCTTTATTCTATCTGCTTTTTCCAACATAAATATCCTTCCAAGAAAATTACCGGCTCTATTTGGAAAAAACATTCCTGCGGTCATACCAGTGAAAATTGAAAGAAAAGATTTCCAATTACTTATATCTTCAATAGGTTTTATTTGTAATTTCCATTTTATACCTTCCATATATATGTTAATAGGAACTAACAGAAAAGCAAATGTCATCAATAAAAACTGATTTTTTTCTGTAAAGGAAGTCTTTATTTCATTCCAGACATCAGTAACATTTTGATTCATAAATATCTTCTGATACAAAATAAAAATGCCTAACAGTACAATTATAATTTTTACTGTTATTTCTGTCGATTTTATTATTTTTGCTCTATGAATCATTGTCAGTTGCAGTGGTACAAAAATAATAAAAATTGGTTAAAGAAAGAATAATATTAGGTATAGATCCAGGCACTATGGTGATGGGATACAGTTTGATTTTGCAGAAAGACAAACAGTTATCTCTTTTGCGTATGGGAGTTTTAAAATTGAAACAATATGATAATCAAGCTTTAAAACTTAAAAAGATTTTTGAAAGAGTTCTTGAAATCATTGAGGAATATCATCCTGACGAATTAGCTATAGAAGCTCCTTTTTTTGGAAAAAACGTCCAGTCGATGTTGAAATTAGGAAGAGCTCAAGGTGTTGCTATGGCAGCTGCTTTATATAGAGACATTCCGATTTTTGAATATTCTCCGCGTAAAATCAAACAATCTATTACAGGAAACGGCGCTGCTTCTAAAGAGCAAGTAGCTCTTATGTTACAGAAAATAATTCAATTTGAGCAGCTTCCTGAATTTTTAGACGCTACCGATGCAACAGCGGCTGCTGTATGTCATTATTTTCAACGTTCGCTAAATATATTAGGTGACGACGAAAAAGATTCTAAAGTTAAAATTCCTAAAGGAAAGAAAACTTCTAGTAGCTGGAGTTCTTTCCTAGAAAAAAATCCTGATAAAATTGTTAAAAAATGTTAATCTTAAATTACATCAATTTTTGATAAAATTGCCACCATTTGTCAGGTAATTCGTTTTCCATCGTAGTTTCATAATCTTCTCGAGAACAAGGAATATAATGGTGTCTTTCGTATTTTTCTCTGTCTTTACTTTTAAATGACAAATCCATCCACCATTTGCCACTAACTTTATGACATAAAAATACAATGTCATCATTAACGTCTTCTAATTTAACATTATAACGTTTGAAATCTTTGCTGTCTGCTGTAGGAAAATCGTTGATACGCAAACTGAAACCTTCAATAAAATACCAAATCATTTGTGATAAAGTATTGGCTGTTATATTGTTAAGATCATATTTAGGATTATATTCAAAGAAACCTATAGAAGTAAGTTTCGGATTTATACCAGCGTAGCGAGTCATTTTGCATCCGTCTTCAGAAGAAAAACCGTTTGGAGAGTTGTGTTTTATTCCAGGAGCGTCGCAGGCTCTGAAAGCTGAAGTGTCGATAGTGACAATGTCGGCATTTCTTAAAAGAGGTTCTGTAGTTTCAATATTGTTCTTGATATTTCCGATTCTATGTGTGTCGAAAAGAAGATTTTTCATCAAATCAACATTTTGTTTATCAACATAATAACTCTGATAACCAATGTTTGTATAATTAAAAAGGAAGTTTGGCTGATGTAAAATTATATAACTCAAGTATGAATTAGAATTAAGTTTTTCATTATCCTGACCAATATCAAAACGCGAATCTATAGAAGTTATATTCACTAATTTACCTGTATTTTCATAAACCTGATAAATAGGATAAGTTAGATCCTGACTTCCACCTATTATAATAGGTACTATACGATACTTCATCAGTGTCATGAAAACTTTATTAAGTGCGAAATAAGTGTCTTCTATTTCGTATCCTGTTTTTACATTACCTAAATCAATGATTTTTAAATTGTTCCAATGATTATAAAGTTGATATAAAGATTTTCTTATTGCATTAGGAGCTTCTTTACAACCTTCATTATCGTATGAATTCCTCTCTTCTTCAACGCCTACAATAGCAAGTTGAAAATCATCCAAATCTGGAAAGTCTTCTCCTTCTTTATAGATTGTAATGCTATTTCCAATTTGATTTGGGCTATATAAATTGCAGCTATCTAAAAAATCTTGCTTTATATGATTAAGAAAAACATTGATTTCCATTATATTATAAATTACATTTTTACTTTTCAAAGTTATAAAATATTCGATGACTTTTTTACTTTTAAGAAAAATGTTTAAATTTGCTTATGAAAATTTTATTTCTCGTTATCGGTAAGACCGACGAAACTTATTTAGACACAGGCATTAACAAATTTGTCAAAAGGTTAGAGCATTACATTCCTTTTGAAATGAAGGTTATTCCAGACATTAAAAATAGGAAAACTCTTAGTGAGGAGCAGCAGAAAAAAGCAGAAGGCGATTTGATTTTATCGCAGATTACTCCTGGCGACGATTTGATTTTATTAGATGAAAATGGAAAAACTTTTTCTTCAGTATCTTTTTCTCAATGGATTGAAAAACAGATGAATGTTGGTTCTAAACGAATTATTTTTGTAGTAGGAGGTCCATACGGTTTTTCAAAAGAAGTTTATGCCAAGGCAAAATTTAAGATAAGTCTTTCAGAAATGACATTTTCACATCAGATGATTCGTCTTATTTTTGTGGAGCAACTTTATCGTGCTTTTACTATTATAAAAGGTGAACCTTATCATCATGTTTAGTGTTATGTATTAAGTAAACATTTTTCAGTAAAAAATAGAAAAACTATTGACAAAATAACTGAAAATTTGTATATTTGTAAACTCTTTTACAATTAATAAACACAATATTAACTTTAAAATTTAACTACATGGAAAACTTAATAGAATTACTGAAGCAGCAACAAGAAGGCTACGATGACATCAAAGCCGAAAAGAAATTAAGCTTATTTTATCACAAAGCTAATGGAGCAGGAATAAATTCTTTTTTAGATGAATTTTTTGAATGGTTGTTGGTAACCAAAAAAATGGATTATAAAACCATTATGAGAATGAGTGATCATGATTTACATGATATGTATGAACTCGAATACAAAAAATAATTGAAAAGGTTGTCGATTGGCAACCTTTTTTCATATACCTATTTTATTTAAAATTACCTCAAAAGCTTCTTCAGGATTATCTATATCAAGACATAAAGTTTCCATTGGACACAATCCGTCGCCTTTTCTGTTAATTATTCTATCAACTTCTTTGTCATAATTTATTTTAACATTGTTAATGTTAAAAATTTTTATTGCTGGTAAACTAATAATTGGAGTATATACTTCTTTTACACCTCCGTAAATCATTAACATAGCAGCTGCTTTTCCAATAACTTTATCTGCAATAATTGAATCTTGAAGTTGTAATTTATCTTCTTTCAATAATTTAATTAAAGGAGAAACGCCTCTATCATCGGAGGTGATAACAGAGGCGTTTTTTTTCATTATCACAATAGTGTGATTTTCCTTTAACAAAATTTCCTTAATATAATTTAAGTTTTTGTCAGTCATATTATTTTTCTTTTGACAAAATCAAAATGAAATAAGTTCCGAATAATTGTAACATTATTCCTGGAATTCCTAATCTAAAATCTTGAATAGCAAGATAAAAAGAAGATGTCATTGCCCATTCTGCCAAAGTTCCTACTACTTGATAACTCAAAACTACAATTAATAGAGTAAGAAGAGAAACCTTTTGTGTTTTGTTAGAAACTAAAGCTGCTGCTATTGCCAAAACTACTGATTTTGTTAATATTGCAGGAAGAATTGCAAGAGTTGGCATTCCAAATAAAAGAGAATTTATGACAGGAGATAAAACAGCTGTCAGCAAACCGACTTTTATTCCGTATTTATACGATGCTATCAAAGTGAAGAAATATATTGGTAAGAATATTTTTCCTCCATTTGGAATCAAGTGACATAATTGTGGTAACAAAATATTACCTGCAACGAAAAGAGTTACAAACAGATAAGTCTTTAACTCATTTAATCCGTAGTTATAAATTTTAATTTCTTTTTCTATAATTATTTAAGATAACGTGATACAAAATTTCTTAATTTTTCTCCGTCTAAATTTTTAGCTACTATAATTCCTTCTTCGTTAATGAGGACGTTTTGAGGAATAAAAGCTACTCCATATTCTGTAGCGGCAGGACAGTTCCAGCCTTTCAAGGCTGAGACGTGATTTTCCCAAATCAGATTGTCTTCTTCAATACCTTTCAACCAAGCATTTTTATCTGTATCTAAGGAAACGCTTATGATTTCCAAGCCTTTATCTTTATAGTCATTATAAACAGCTACCACATTTGGATTTTCGACACGGCAATCAGGACACCATGAAGCCCAAAAATCAATCATGATAAGTTTATGTTTTCCTACGAGAGACGAAAGAGAAACAGCTTGACCTTCAGTGTTATTTAAAGTAAAGTCAATGTATGGTTTGCCTCTTTCGCTGCGTTCCAATAATTCTATATATTCTTCAATTTTACTTAAATAGCCAGTGTTAAGATTTTCAGAAAAATATTTTGATACCGATTTTAATTCATTTAAATTGAAAGCCCATTTGTAACGATACAATAAATAAGGAGATAGCACGCTCTCTGGACAATTTTTAACAAAGTCTGTTACCAGTACTTTTTTATGGTCGTCATTGTTTGTACTATTAAATTTCCTATTGAACTCATCTAAAATTTTCTGCGTTTCAGATGCTGTTATTTCGAGTTTGTTATAAGCATTGAAATCGCCTTTGATGTTAACATCTTTATTATCAGCTACAAATGGAACACTACGTCTCCAGCCTTTTACGTAAAGATGAAGAATGTCGTTGTTTTTATTGTTTTTAACATCAAATGTAAATTTATTACTGTTTATAACAACAGAATCGATATTAACAGTTTCTCTATCAATAATTTTTTGAAGATATGCTGTTCTTCCATTAGCATTTTCGATTTCTACATTAATCTTGAAAGAATTTTTACTGCAAGAAAATAATGTAAGAATCAAAAGTGTGCTTATTATTATTTTGTTTCTCATAATGTTAAATTAATTTAATATTTCTTGAACCTTATTTCTTAAATCTTCGCCTCTTAAATTTTTAGCTATGATTATTCCATTTTCATCTAACAAGAGATTACTTGGTATTGAGGAAATTCCGTAAGCTTGAGCAGCTTCGTTTTGCCAATATTTAAGATCTGAGATATTATGCCAGATAAGTCCGTCTTTTTCAATAGCATCAACCCATTTTTCTTTTTCCATATCCAAAGAAACTCCGAGTACGTCGAAACCTTTTTCGTGATAATCTTTATAGACAGCAACCACATTTGGATTTTCGCCACGACATGGACCGCACCATGAAGCCCAGAAATCTATTAATAAGAGTTTAGATTTACCAACGAGTTCCGAAAGTGACAACATATCGCCTTCTGGTGTTTCTTGTGTGAAATCTAAATATGGTTGACCAATATCAACACGTTGAAGAATAGCGATATAGTCGTTGAGAAGTTTTGAGAAATTGTCTTCTTGACTTATGTTAAAATTATTAACAAAATCTTCCAATTCATTCAATTCAAAATTAAGGCGATTATTGAACAAAATGTAAGGAGCAACAAAACTACTTGAATTTTTATTTAAGAAAAGAGAAATGTAGTTTGTCTGATTTTTTTCTACTTGGTCATACTCGTTACTTATTCTTTCCATCTCAGATTCATTGTTGTTTTGAGCTGCGATTTGGTATTCTTCACCCAATTCTCTCATCTGTGAATAGAAATTCTGTATTTCTTTATTATATTCATTTATAAGTTGTTGTGCCTTATAACCGATAACGTTAATGTCGTTTCTGTTTTGTGCATCACCAATGATTTTAACATATTTATTCTCGCTGAAGAAATTTATAGGATATCTCACACCTTTCACATTCAACGAATAATAGGTTGTTGGATCAGCGCTTTCAACAATGAAATTAACAATGTTGTTTTTCATAATAGCCGAGTCTATAATGATAAACTCTTTATTTACCATTTTTTTGAGATAAATCATTTTGCCTTCGGCATTTTGTAATTCAACATTTACATTAAACGTTGATTTGTTACATGAAAACAAAGCAAAAATAGCAATTGCCAATGTCAATAATCTGATTTTCATAGTGATAATTTTTATATTAATTTTTTATTTGATTTCTTAAATAATAAGGTTATAATAAATATTAACAATAGTGAACTGAAAACACTCATTAATGTTTGTAGTAACACTATACCTATAAGCTTGAAACTGAAAGCTTCAAGTAGGAATAATGTAAAATTATGGGTTGTAAGAAGTAGTAATGCATACATAAGGAACCAACTCAATCCCATATTGTTCATTGATGGTTCATCGATAGGATTTATATCTTTTCTTCTTGTCATTCCGTTAATTACGTATGGGCGTATAAAAGCCATAAACACTGTTGCTGCTGCATTAAGTCCTGGTGTTCCATTGAATAAATCGACTGCCAATCCAGTTAGGAATCCGAGTAATAGCAGCTGCCATTTCTGAATGTTAAAAGGTAAAAGGAAAATAAACAAGACGTAAATATAAGGATGTATATAGTATCCAAGACGGATGTTATCTATTATCAAAACTTGAAACAATAACAAGCCAAAGAATCGTAAGATATTTATAATTAGTCTGTTATTCATTTTACTTATTTGATATTAGAGAGTCAATTTCTGTTTGATATAAATTATCTATCACGTAAACGTGACGTAAGGTACTGAAGTTTGTCGAGAATTTAATCTTGGCAGTATTAAAATCTTTTGATTGATTATCGAGCATTTCTTCTATAGTGCCAATCATAATATCTGCAGGATATACATTTGAGAAACCGCTTGTTACGAGAGTATCTCCTTTTTGAGGATTAAGATGAAGAGGAATATCTTTCACTGTTCCATAGCGGTAGTCTTTGTTTTCCCAGCAGACATTTGCAAGATGTTGGTTGTCAGCAAATCTAGCGCTGATGACAGAATAAGGATGTAACAAACTTATCACGGAAGAATAATTCTTACTTACATTGGCTACTTTTCCCACTATTCCATTTTCACAAATAACTCCCATATCTTTTTTTATTCCGTCCTTGCTGCCTTTATCGATAAGCAAATAGTTATTAACATTATAAATGCTGTTGTTAATAACATTTGCCGGAACATACCTATAGTTAGAATAACATGAGTCAGAGTCAATTATTGTGTCGATATTATTATTTAACATACCCATAAGAAGAGCATTATGTTCGATCAACAATTGATTTTCTTCTTTAAGTGAGAAATAGTTCGTGAAGTTAAATTTTGTTTTGAAGAATTTTCCTGCTATGGCGTTGCCTGCGCTTGCAAGCTTACGTTTTTGATATGGAAGATTGTTTACCAACAATATGATACACAAAGCTTCCAATATCAAAAACATCAATATGTAACTGTATCTTTTTAAGAATCTTAATAAGTTATACATGATAATTCAATCCGGATTATTTAATCAGGAATGGGAATTTGTCGAAGTTCTTAAGAGCGATACCAGTACCGCGAGCGACAGCTCTCAATGGATCTTCTGCCACATGAATTGGTAATTTTGTCTTTGCGTGAAGACGCTTGTCAAGTCCGCGTAACAATGCGCCACCGCCAGTCAGATAAATACCTGTGCGGTAGATGTCGGCTGCCAATTCTGGTGGAGTTTGTTCCAATGCGTTAAGCACAGCAGTTTCAATCTTTGATATACTCTTGTCTAAGCAATATGCTATTTCTGAGTAGTTTACCTTTATCTCCTTCGGAATACCGGTAAGCAAGTCTCTACCATGAACGGCATACTCGTCTGGTGGATTATCGAGTTCTGTCAAAGCTGAACCGACTTCAATCTTAATCATTTCAGCTGATCGTTCACCGACGTACATATTGTGTTGCTTACGCATATATTCGACAATCTCATCAGTGAAGTCGTCACCAGCAGTGCGGATGGACTTGTTATTTACGATACCACCTAGGGCAATAACGGCGATTTCACTTGTACCGCCACCTATATCGACAATCATATTTCCCATAGGTTCAAGAACATCGATACCGATACCGATAGCAGCTGCCATAGGTTCGTGGATGAGACGAACTTCTTTGGCGCCAGCTTGTTCTGCCGAATCTTTTACAGCTCTTTCTTCAACTTCTGTGATACCTGAAGGAATACAAATAACCATTTTAAGCGCAGGAGGAAAGATACTATTGTGGAAGTTAATCATTCTAATTAACTCTCTCAGCATATATTCTGCAGCTTGGAAGTCGGCGATAACACCGTCGCGTAATGGTCTTATGGTCTTAATGTTTTCATGGGTTTTTCCATGCATCATCATAGCACGTTTACCTACGGCCATGATTTTTTGAGTGTCTCTCTGTATTGCTACAATAGAAGGTTCGTCAACGACCACCTTATCGTTGTAGATAATGACGGTGTTGGCTGTACCTAAGTCTATTGCTAATTCCTTATTAAAAAATGAAAATAGTCCCATTTTGTTTTAATTTAATTAATGTTTAAAGTGGCGATAGCCAGTGAATACCATTGCCATATCGTTGGCGTTGCAATAGTCGATAGAGTCTTGGTCTTTTATTGAACCGCCAGGTTGAACGACTGTTGTAACACCTGCATTATGAGCTATTTCAACGCAATCTGCGAATGGGAAGAATGCGTCTGAAGCCATTACAGCACCTTTGAGGTCGAAGTTGAAAGAGTTGGCTTTTTCTATAGCTTGTCTCAAAGCATCAACGCGTGATGTCTGACCTATACCGGAAGCGTACAATTGCTTATTCTTAGCGAGAACGATAGCATTTGAACGGCTATGTTTAACTATTTTGTTAGCGAAGATTAAATCTTCTATTTCTTGAGGTTCAATGTTTTTGTTTGTAACGGCTTTGAAATCATCAGCTGTTTCCGTATGAAGGTCGCGGTCTTGCATCAAGATTCCGTTAAGAGCTGACTTATAAACCTTTGTTGGGAAATCGTTTGATTTGAGTTTCAAAACGATTCTGTTTTTCTTTGAGAAGAGAATGTCCAAAACGCCTTCTTCGTAGTCAGGAGCGACTATTACTTCAAAGAACATTTTGTTTATTTCGTTAGCTGTTTCAATATCAATGTTTTTATTGCTTACGAAAACTCCGCCGAAAGCCGAAACTGGGTCGCCAGCCAATGCTGCTTGATAAGCTTCTGCTATAGTGTTGCGTGAAGCTATGCCACAAGGGTTGTTATGTTTTAAGATAGCGAATGTTGGTTCGTCGAATTCACGAATCAGGTTGAGACCAGCTTCAAGGTCTAATAAATTGTTATATGACAAATCCTTACCATGAAGTTTTTCAAACACTTCGTCTAAGTTTCCGTAGAATGTAGCTTTTTGATGAGGATTTTCGCCGTAGCGTAATTCGCTGTGATTATCGATATGAATGTTTAAATCTTGCGATTCTGAGTCTTTTGCAAACCAATCGTAAATCATTCCGTCGTAATGAGAACTTGTTGCGAAAGCGTATTTAGCGAAACGTTTACGATCTTCAATACTTGTGCAACCGTCTTGATTCTTGTAGAGTTCCATAAATTCAAGGTAATATTTTGAATCAGGGACGATAACTACTTCATTGAAGTTTTTAGCTCCGGCACGAATCAATGAGATACCGCCGATGTCAATTTTCTCGATGATTTGTGCTGGATCGTCGGTTTTCTTTACTGTTTCTTCAAATGGATAAAGGTCAACGATGACGAGGTCGAAAGCTGGAATTTCGTATTGTTTCATTTCCTCGACATCCTTTTCATTTTGCAAACGACCTAAGATACCACCGAATACTTTTGGGTGTAAAGTCTTCACGCGACCTCCTAAAATTGAAGGATATGTTGTCAATGACTCGATTGTCTTAACAGAATCGTCAAGTTCTTTAATGAAATCGTATGTTCCGCCTGTAGCGTAAATTTGAACATTTTGTTCCTTTAACAAGGCAACAATTTTATCTAAATTAGTCTTATAAAAGACTGATATTAAACAAGTTTTAATCTTTTTCAAGGGACTACTATTTTAAAATTAAACATATTTGCAATAATAAGAAATATATCTCATTTGTAAAAGTATTTTGGGAACTTTTTTAAAAAGTTTTTTCAACATTAAATGTGCTTTTTTTTAGGATTGTTTTCTCGTTTTTTTAGACGATATTTTACAAGAAATCTTAAATGTTTTTTACATTTCATTATAAATCTTTGAATATTAAATAGATATTTTTTTACACAATTTTCCCGAAAAAAACTTGTTAAAAGGAATATTTTGTTGTAATTTTACAAGTTCAAATTTTATATGGTGAATACGCGTTGGATAATAAATAAAAGTGTTGACAAACAAATTGTTGAGAATTTATCAAATGTCTTAGGCATTGATGAAAATCTCTCGACATTGCTTGTCCAACGTGGTATTGAGAATTATGATGATGCTAAAGATTTTTTCCGTCCTTCATTAACGCATCTTCACGATCCATTCTTGATGAAAGATATGGATAAAGCCGTAGAAAGAATCAAGAAAGCTTGTGAAAACGGTGAGAAAATTTTAATCTATGGTGATTATGACGTTGACGGAACGACGGCTGTGGCTTTGATCTACACATATCTCAAGAATTTCATCAACAAGAAAAAAATCGCTTTTTACATTCCTGACAGATACGAAGAAGGTTACGGAATTTCCTACAAAGGAATTGATTACGCAGCTGATAACGGATTTAATTTAGTGATTGTTTTAGATTGCGGAATCAAGGCTGTAGAAAAAATAGAATACGCCAATAGCCGTAATCTCGACTTTATAATATGCGACCATCACCGTCCTGGCGACGAAATTCCTAATGCTGTCGCTGTTTTAGATTCTAAACGTTCCGATTGTCAATATCCATATAAGGAGTTGTCGGGTTGCGGAGTAGGTTTCAAACTTATTACAGCATTGTCGATGAGCCTGAATCGTCCGATAGAAGAAGTCTATGAACTCCTTGATTTAGTCGCTGTTAGTATTGCAGCCGATATAGTTCCTATAACAGGCGAAAACAGAGTTCTGGCATATTATGGTTTGCAACTTATCAATAAGAATCCTCGTCCAGGAATAGAGTCGGTTTTGAGTCATGCCAATGTTTATCGTCTTGAAGAAGAAACCCCAACAGATTCAGAGCATCCTCAAAACGTTCTGAATAAAGAAGTGACTATCAGCGATTTGGTTTTCATGATTGGACCAAGAATCAATGCAGCAGGTCGTCTCGAAAAAGCCAGCGATTCGGTGAGACTGCTCATAGCAGAGCGAAAAGAACATGCCGACAAATTGGCAAATTCAATCAACGACTTGAACGTACGTCGCCGCGAGTTTGACAACAAAATCACTGAAGAGGCTCTCTCTATGATAGAGGAAGATGAAAAACTACGCAATGCAAAGAGTACCGTCATCTTCAATGAAAATTGGCATAAAGGCGTTATCGGTATCGTAGCTTCCAGACTTACAGATAGTTATTATAGACCGACGATCGTTCTTACAAGGTCAAACAACCTCATAACGGGTTCGGCTCGTTCTATAAAGAATTTCGATATTTACGATGCAATAGACAATTGTTCTGATTTGTTGGAACATTTTGGAGGACATAAATACGCAGCAGGTCTTTCCTTAAAGCCTGAAAATCTTGAGGAATTTTCAAGACGTTTTGAGGAATATGTAGCAAATAACTTAGATAACGAAGATCTTACACCAGAACTTAACGTTGATTTGGAGATAGATTTCTCTGATATAAATCCTAAATTTGTCAGAGTGTTGAAACAATTCGCTCCATTTGGTCCGGGCAATATGGCTCCTGTATTCTTGTCGAGAAATGTTATTGACACAGGATTATCGCGTCCGGTAGGAAATCAGAAACATTTGAAGCTTAGTGTGATCCAAGGTCAAGACGCTGAGTTGGTATTTGCAGGAATAGCATTTCAAAAAGGTGGCGACTATCAGAAGGTGCGTTCAAAAGAGCCTTTTTCAATATGTTATTGCATAGAGAAAAACTTCTGGCAAGGCAAAACAAGTCTTCAGCTTAATGTAAAAGACATTAAGTTTGATGAAGACGATATTGATGATTAAAGAGGGAAGAATACAACTCTGACAATCAGGTATAAACCAAAAATAACAAGAGCTCCTCCCGTTATCTGGTTTAAAAGTTTCAACATCTTTTCAGTAAAGAATCTCTTGAGTGAGTATGCGCCCAAGGCCTTCAATGTGTCAAAGAATAAGGCTGTTGCAAAAACTCCCATGAAGAATAAGAGCATGGAATATTTGTCACCGCTGAAATTGCTCGAAGTTGTAGCAACGCATGTTATCCAGAAAATCCATACAAAAGGATTGAAGATATTTATAATAAAACCTTTGCTGATATATACGTACCACTTGGGTTCATCATTGAACTTCTCCGTCATCATTTCAATTTTATGATTGTTGTTCTCACTGATGTGTATAATTTTTTGAGGCGACAGCGTGAAATTATAAATACCAAAGATAATCAATATTATACCTGCGCTTATGCCAGCATATAACAGATTCCTGTCACCTGATAAGTTGAATTGCAAATTGGTCATTGTAGTTAACGCTACAATAAGGATGTCGTTAAGTATCACACCGACATCTAACAGCATAGCTGACTTAAACCCCCTGCTGATACTTGTCTGAATCAGTGTGAAAAAAGCTGGTCCGAAACCCATAATGAGGGCGAGTGAAAGACCGACTATTACGCCTTCTAGAAAAATCATTTGCCAATATTTAATGATGAAATGAATTGTTTCCAGTCGTCGTATCTTTTTCCTTTCAACACGCGTGGGAATTTTGTAGCACCTCCAATTTTTCCAGTCTTTTCCATGAAATCGTAAAATGCCTGCGTAGGAATGATGTCGATATATAAATCTTTCAAAGCTTCTTCTCTTTCAACACGATAGTCGTCGTTTAACACTTTAAGATGTTCGTCGATTCTATTTATGAGTTTCTCTTTATCTACATCATCGTTACAACCGATATACCAGTGATGAGCGAAGGAGCTTCCATTGCGGAACCCAGATACTGTGAACTCGTTGATGTCAATCTTAAATTCATTGGCGACATTCTCAATAGCTTGATTCATATTATCTTGTGAAAGATGTTCGCCAACAAGACTTAAGAATTGTTTTGTTCTTCCAGTGATAATGATTTCGCATTTTTCCTTATTGACGAATTTTATCATATCGCCGATGAGGTATCTCCATGTTCCGGCATTAGTGGAAAGCAAGATAGCGTAATCGACGTTTTCTTCTACTTCTTCCAATGTAAGTGACTGACAGTCAGATTTTATGTTGCCATCCTCGTCAAAGTTATTTTCGTTGAAAGGAACAAATTCGTAATAGATGCCGTTGTCGATGATGAGTTGCATTATGCGTTTGTTGAGATCAACTTGATAGGCAATATAACCTTCTGATGCCAAATAGCTTTCGCTATAAACTACAGGTTTTCCGAATAATTTCTCGAAGCTCTTTTCGTAAGGTGCGAAGGCTACGCCACTATGAACGTAAGCCGAGAGAGAAGGCCATAAATCATGGATTGTGTTTAAGTTATATTCTTTGATGATTCTCTCTAATAAGATTTGTACCCATGATGGAACGCCAACGAGAACGCCGATGTCCCATGATGGAGCTTTTTTCACCATCTCGTCTAACTTTGTATTCCAGTCTGTTGTTCTTGAAATCTTTCTTCCTGGTTTATAGAAATATTCGAACCAGAATGGAAGTTTTGCTGCTGAAATACCTGATAAGTCACCGGAATAATAAGTTCCATTATATTGAAGGTGAGTGCTGCCGCCAATCATAAGGAATCCTTTGTCGTAGAAATCTAAAGGGAAGTCATATTTGGTAGCAGCTAAGATTTGTCGAAGACTTGCTTTCTTGATGGAACTCAACATATTGTTGGTGATAGGGATGAACTTGCTTGATGCTTCTGATGTTCCAGAACTCAGTGCGAAATAATTTATCTTTCCAGGCCATGAAACGTATGTCTCTCCGTTCAAAGCACGGAACCACCAGTTCTTATACATTGAATTGTAATCGAAAACAGGGACAGTTTTTCTGTAAGTGTCAAAAATATCATCAGACTTTAGAATCTCGTCGAAATGATAATGCTCTCCAAAAGCAGTATTAGAAGCTCTCTTAAGTAACTTCTTTAATTCTTTTGTTTGAGCTTTAATGGGATCTAATCTCTTCTGTTTTATATCAATAGGAATGTTGCCTACAGAATAAACAGTCTTCATCAATGAACCAAAAATCTTCGACATTTTATGTAAATTTTAAGGTTACAAATTTAGCAATAAAAATGTTTTAGTTGTGAAAAAAATGTTATTTTTGTAGCGATAAATAAAAGTTAACTTAAATTTAAAAGTCATGAAGAAAAAATTATTATTCTTAGTAGCAGTATTCTGCTTCTTAGGTTTAGGCGTTCAAGCACAATCAACTATGAGCAAAGGTCAATTGGTTGGTAGTGCAAGAGTAGGTTTCAGTAATCATGGTGTGCCTATCGATCTCGCTTTAGATTATGGTGTAGTAAGCGGTTTCATCAATGGTAATGCTGCAGTTTCTGTTGGTGGTGAAGTTGGCGTTTACATGTATAATCAAATTGGTGATAATGGTCTCCGTGTGGATCTCTCATTGGGAGCAAGAGGTAATTTCCACTATGAATTTGTAAATAACTTAGATACTTACATTGGCTTGAACTTAGGTTTGTTAGGTAGAAACTTTGCAATGGGTGGACAACTCGGCGCTCGTTACTATTTTGGTAACATTGGTGTTAACTTAGAATTTGGTTTAGGTTCTTCAAACAACGGTGCAATCGGTGTTTCTTATAAATTCTAAGAAATCATAAAATGATATGAAAAAGTCGGTCTCAGCGCCGACTTTTTTATTTTGTGGCTACGACAACAACTTTCCTTTTCCTTTCGACATTTCCATCCAAATCGAAGAGTTCAATTTGAATGATATAAATTCCTGGATCGACGCGATGATTATTGTCATCGCAGCCGTTCCATGTCAAGAATCCCTCTCTGTCGGTCAAACTATTGTTTAATAGACTCTTTACCAAAATTCCTTTTGAATTGAAAATTGTGATATTTATAGTATAAGCGTTTTCTTCTAACTCATAAAAAATAGCGCAGTTATCATCAAAACCATCTCCATCTGGAGAGAATATTTCTGGAATGATACTGAACTTCTCTTCTTCTGTTTTAACATAATCAACCGACATGGAGTTTTTATATCCTGGCGTCCCATAGTTGACATCGAAAGATGCCGAGTGCCAGTTGTTTTCGTCTAAAGAAGAATTATCGGAAGAGATACGTTCTAAGGAAACTCCCTGCGTTTCAATTAATAAGTCGTAATGCATCTTGTCGGAATAATAAACCTCATCGATTATTTCTTTTGTTTTATTGCAGATAATCACTCGTCCTTCTTCATTAGGAAGCGAAGGAAATGATTCTAAGTCGATGAAATTATCAGATTCACAAGCATATTGATATTTAACTATTTCTCCATTAGTAGAAAGTAAGATATATGAATCGGGAAGAAAGATTCTGCTATTATCACAAATCGTTTTTACTATTGTGTCGGGCGGATTGGGAAAACTTTCTCTTATGTTGCCAATCAAAAGTTTGCTTAAATCTATTACTTTTCCTGAACGATTGTAAAGTTCAACATAATCGACACCTGGACTGATAGGATTAAATAATATCTCATTGATAATAATGTCGTTTTGCTCGGGACGCTGCGGAATACCAAAAACAATATTGCTCTCATCATCTAAACCTACATCTTTACAATTACGCACATTATTAACATTCAAAGTGTATAATTCGTGTTCAGAAAATTCATGCTCAAAAATAAGTTCAACATAATCAAATCTGTTTGGCAGAAAATATAATTCCGAAGGATGAACCTGCAATTCTTTAATAAAATAGTTTTCAATATCTTGCAAACTTTCCAAATTCATATTCTGATTGAAATACACTTCTATCATATTATTGAAGACAGGATTAACGTACTCGATTTCTGGAACAATAACATTTGTCGCTTTGATAGAATTTTCTCTGCCGGGTGTGCCTCCCATTTCGTCGCATGAACTTCTCCAATTGGCTTTTCCAGCACAAGGATTGTCATAATCAATTTGTTCTAACGACCAACCTCCGTCTTTTTTGTAACTGTCGTCATGCCAAGAAACATCAAATTTTACTGATGAAATGAGATCGCCTTTTTTGTCAAGTAGCGATAAACTTGTACCAGAATTTGTAACTTGAAATGAAATGAAACCTATGAATCTTCCTGAATAAGAGAATAGTTCTGTAGCGTCTTTATGACACAAGAGAAGATATTCACCAGATTGAATTTCAATGTTATCTTCTATAATATATTCAGTGCTTCCAATGACAAATGTCCAATTTTTTAAGTTTATCGGGAATCCTGAATTATTATACAATTCAACATATTCATATTCCGGAAGTTCGATGGGAGGCGACGGATCCGACATTATCTCGTTGATTACTATATCGTATTGTTTTGCTTTGTAATATAAAAATGTGTGTTTAATCTCTTCGCAAATGTTACCTTCAAAATCTTCAATGTTTTCTATTTTCAAAGTGAGGTATATTTCTTCAGAAATCGCTTCTTCAAATTCTAAAACTATTGTAGAAAAATTATCTCCATAATAGATGTTAGTAGGATGAATATCTTGGTTTTCAATGATGTAATTATTTGTGTTAAGAGCAGATTCTTCACTTACTGCTTCGCTGAATATCAATTTCAGATGATAATCGTCTTCAACTTCACAACTAATCAAATTAGGTGCGATGCTGTCGATGATTTTTTCACCTATGTAAATATCGTCAAAGTAGAACTGTTTTATGTTGCTGTTTGTATAAGTACAATTAAAACCAAAATAAGTCTCACTATTAAGTTGTTGAAATTCATTGTCAAATCCATTGGCTTCTAATTTAAAGACATCTTCACCTTTTTTATCGACGAAAATTTTCCATACCTTAGAATTGTCGTAGGTTACTTTGATAAAAGTGGAGAAGGAAGAAGCAATAAACGTATCTGAGCCACGGCAAATACTTGTAAGCTGACCGTTATCAAGTCGTAGCAATTCAATAACGTCGTTGCTCCCCGATTCTCCAAAACGTAGTATATATCCAAGGTTGGCTGTTTTTAAATCTTGACTGTCGCTATATAAATACACATCACAATAATTATTTGCCGAAGGTGAGAATTTTTCTTTAATCCAGAAACGCCATTCCATCTCATCTTTCTTATTATAACAAACAGAAAGATAAGCATTGCCACCTTCGTTGGCATTTAGTTGCAGTTGTTGATCTTCGTTGATAATGAAAAGACTGTCGTTTCCAAACCAAGAAGGAAATTCGTTGAAATTATCATCGGAAAAATCATCGATGACTTGCGAATGGCATAGGTTGATTATGCTCGACAAAACGAGTATTAATAAAATAGGTTTCATAGTTTTGTGGTTTTTACAATTTACGCTTTTAAGATTGCTAATAAATTCGTATTTTTGCACAAAAGTACAGCTTTTTTCTTTAAGTTCTTGATTTTTAATTATTTTTAACTATTTTTAACTTTTGTATTAATTATCTGATATTTTTAGTCGAAAAAGAGAGAAATGTAGTAGTAAAAAGGCTGTTTTTGTTAATAATTATTAAATAAAAATTTTAGTTAATTTTTTTTAAGATGAAAATTGCTGTTATTGGAGCTACCGGATTGGTCGGTCAGAAGATGTTACAGGTATTGGCGGAGCAAAATCTGCCAATCGACGAGTTGATTGTAGCAGCATCGGAGAAGTCTGTTGGCAAGAAGATATTTTTTAAGGAAAAAGAATACACACTTATTTCTGTAGAAGATGCCATTGAAGAGAGACCTGACATCGCAATATTTTCGGCTGGCGCAGAAGTGTCGCTTATGTATGCCAAGAAGTTTGCAGAGAAAGGTACATACGTTATTGATAACAGCTCGGCTTGGCGTAAAGATAAAGATATTCCTCTGGTGGTTCCGGAGATTAACGCTGCTGATATTAGCATCGATAATCATATTATCGCAAATCCCAATTGCACAACGATTTGCATGCTGATGGCTTTGGCTCCTTTGCATAAAAGATATAACGCAAAGAGATTGGTAATCTCAACTTATCAGTCGGTGAGCGGCAGCGGACAAAAAGGTCTCAACCAACTCGCCTGCGAACAAAGAGGCGAAGTGTCTGATAATCCAGCGTATCCTTGTCAGATTCATGAGAATGTGATTCCCCACGGAGGTGCTTTTATGGAAAACGGATACACCGCAGAAGAAGAGAAACTAGTTTTTGAAACCAACAAAATATTACATTCCGACATCGCGGTGACTGCAACTGTTGTCAGAGTTCCTGTTTATGGAGGACATTCGGAAAGTATCAATGTTGAATTTGAACAACAGTTTGATTTAAATGAAGTTAGAGATATTTTGTCGAAGTCTCCAGGTGTTGTAGTTTATGATGATATTGCTGAAAACAAATATCCAACACCTATGATGGCTTTCGACAAAGACGAGGTTTTCGTTGGTCGTATCCGTCGCGACTTCAGCATAGATAAAGGTTTGAATTTCTGGGTCGTTTCCGACAATATCAGAAAAGGCGCTGCTACTAATGCAGTGCAGATTGCTAAATATATTATTGAGAATTTTAAGATATGAAGGTTTACAATAATTTCTCAGACTTTGTAAAAGTACCCAATGCTATAGTCACTATTGGCACCTTCGACGGTGTCCATCTAGGACATAAGGCAATCTTCAACGATATGATAAAATCGGCGAAGTCTATTGGCGGTGAGACTGTTGTGATAACTTTCTATCCACATCCTCGTCAGGTCTTGAATATCGACAGTTCAAACCTTCGATTCATAACAACACAGGAAGAGAAACTTAAACTTTTTGAAGAGTCGGGTATTGATAATGTGATTGTTGTGAATTTTACAAAAGAATTTTCACGCGTTTCTTCTGAGAGTTTCATCCGCGATTACATCATAGAGAATATCGCTCCTGTGAAGATAGTCATCGGTTATGACCATCATTTCGGTAAAAACAGAATGGGCGACTTCAATCTTCTGCATGATATGAAGAGCAAACATCATTTTGAGTTACAACGTATTAAGGCTCAAGATGTAGAGAATATTGCCGTCAGTTCTACCAAGATTCGTCATGCTTTGAAACAAGGCGACGTAGCTCATGCCAACGCTCTTTTAGGTTATCAGTATTCTTATCTTGGAAAAGTCGTTTCGGGAAAAAAGATTGGAAGAGAGATTGGTTACAGAACAGCAAACCTTGACGTGAAGAAGGAATTTCGTCTTATAGAGACTCCTGGTGTTTATGCAACATACGTCGATTATGAAGGCACGTCGTATAAATCAATGACTTATATTGGAAGAAAACCTACTGTCAATGATGATGACGTGGAAAATATCGAAGTTCATATCTTTGATTTTGACCAGGATTTATACGATAAAGACATAAAGATTCGTTTTGTTTCAAGAATCAGGGCTGAGCAGAAGTTCGATGATTTGGAAGCTCTGAAAAAACAACTCGAAATTGATGAAAAGAAAATTAGAGAAATATTATAACAGATTGATTAACATTTTTAAAATTTAATTGATATGAAAAAGTTTTTGACACTATTAACTATTATGTGCGTAGTTTCTTTCATGAGACCAGCGCAATCATGTACAAACTTCTTAATCACACCAGGCGCATCAGCCGACGGTTCTTCAATGATTTCATACGCTGCCGACTCACACGTCCTCTATGGTGAGTTGTATCATTATCCAGCAGCCGATTATCCAGAAGGTGCTATGAGACAAATCGTCGATTGGGACTCAGGAAGATACGTAGGTCAGATTCCAGAAGTAGCTCACACTTACAATGTTGTAGGTAATATGAACGAATGGCAGCTCGCTATTGCTGAGACAACTTACGGCGGACTTCCAAATCTCGGTAATCCTGAAGGTTTAATCGATTACGGTAGCCTGATTTACATCACATTACAACGCAGTAAGACAGCTCGTGAAGCTATCAAGACAATGGCTGAATTAGTTGCTAACTACGGTTATATGAGCGACGGTGAGTCATTTTCAATTGCTGACCCTAACGAGGTTTGGATTATGGAACTCATCGGTAAAGGTCAAGAGAAAGGCGCTGTTTGGGTAGCTCTCCGCGTACCAGACGGTTACGTATCAGCTCACGCTAACCAAGCTCGTATCACAACTTTCCCTTTGGCAAACAAACACAACAAAAACAGTATCACTTCAAAACATTTAGACAAACTTTTGAAGAATCCTAACATCGACTGTGTTTATGCAGAGGACGTTATTTCTTTCGCAAAGAAAAACAATTTATATGCTGGTCCTGACGGACAATTCTCTTTCTCAGATGTTTACGCTCCAGTAGATTTCAGCGGTGCACGTGCTTGCGAAATTCGTGTATGGGCTATGTTCAACCAAGTTGTTGATGGCATGGATCAATATTGGGACTATGCAACAGGTAGAAACATCAATCGTGCAAAACCTTACGTAAGCGGCGAAGCTCAAACTCCAGAAAATTTCCCAACCAACAGAATGCCTCTCTGGGTTAAGCCTAATGAGAAAGTCAGCGTATTAGATATGATGGCATTTATGCGTGACCACTTAGAAGGAACAGAACTCGATATGACTCAAGATATTGGCGGCGGTCCTTTCCATTGTCCTTACAGAGCACGTCCAATGGGATGGGAAGTTGATGGCGTTGAATATGTTCACGAACGCGCTACAGCAACACAACAAACCGGCTTCTCTTTCGTAGCACAATGTCGTCCTAACACTATCGACAATATCGGTGGTATTATTTGGTTCGGCGTTGATGATGCAGCAAGCACAGTATATTGCCCAATGTACACATGTATGACCGACATTCCACTTTGTTTCAGAGAAGGCAACGGTAACATCATGGAGTATTCAGAGACAGCAGCATTCTGGGTCTTTAACCAAGTGACAAACTGGGCTTATACAAAATATAGCTACATCCATCCTGAAATCGCTGAGAAACAAGCAGCTTACGAACAAGGCTGGGTTGAATCGGTGAAACATGCTGATGCAAAAGCAGCTAAGTTATATGAACAAAATCCTGCTGAAGCAGTGAAGTTCCTCACCTCATTCTCAAGCAAAGAAGCAGAGAACTTGACAGCCGACTGGAGAGAGTTCTACAAATATTTGTTCGTTAAATATATGGACTTCAATGTCAAGACAAAACAAGAAACTCCAAAGAGCTACAAATATTACGCTCCAAAAGTTGAACAGCCTAAGTACAGCGACGATTACTACAGAGCAATCATCCAACAAACAGGCGACAAATTGAAAGTCTATTGATTAAGCCATAATTTCTAAATAAAGACGAAGGCTCTATGCAGTCCTTCGTCTTTTTTTATCTTTCAGAAATAGTTTCCCGATTCTGTTTTTGCTGTTTATCTCCATCACGACCAAGATGCCGGCAGCGATAGCAATCGTTACTTTTATCGCGACGAGACCTGTCTGCATGGCTGTATATAAATCGTTGGAAACCATATAATAGCTCGTCCAGAAGATTCCTGCTCCAGGAACTAGAGGGAATATCCCGCTTATGAGAAATACCGTGACAGGGCACTTTCTTACTATAGATTGTACTAATGAAGTCAGTGCCACTAATGCTGTAGCGAAGAATGCTGAAATAGCTGGTGACATATTGGTATGGCGTAGTAATATGAGGTAGAGGAGCCATCCGAGCATGCCGCATATTCCGCAGTCGATGTAATATTTGCGAGGTACGCCGAACAGTGCTGCGAAGGTCCATGTGGCGATGAAGGCTGCTGGCAGTTGGACGTACATAGCTGCGGTGTCGGACGATGCTATCATAGGGTCTAAGACCTGAATCTGACCGTATATTGCTGAGTCGATGATGAAGGAGAGTGCAACGCCGAGCTTGAACATCACGATGCAGAAGAAAGAGGCGAGCAGCCCGCCCACTACGTTTGTCATGATGCGTGAGAGATGACGGTTGCCAACATATAATATGAATATCCAGAGGAGTAGTCCTGCAATGGTGGAGATAAGACAGTCGTCGAAGCCGCCGCCGAAGATGATGCAGAATCCGCCGCTGCCTAATGCAGAGGCTGTTATCTGTTCCAAGGCAGGCTTGGCTTTCATGGAACGTATCTCATGCAGACGACGCTCCAATTGTTCGATGTCGCATTCTCCGTTTGTCACGTCGCGCGAAAGCTGGTTGACAGCGACGACCTTGTCTAAACTCGAACCTTTAATGGGGATGAACTTGGAACGAGCGTAGTTATTACCCGTTGCCATGATGCCGTTGCTCAGCACGAAGACGTTAATGTCATCGACACCATAATATGTAGCGATACGTTGTATGGTATCTTCAACGCGTGAAATCTCAGCACCGTTTTCCAACAAGATAGCCCCGGCTTCGTATGCGAGATCTAATATTTTTGCATTGTCGTTTTGCATAGAGTTATGATATATCAGAGGTGACAAAATTAAGAAAAAATCTTTCGTCATTAGTTATTAGCCCGTAGCCATTTTTCATTATCTTTGCGCAACAATGAGAATGCTCCTGTTTTACATATTATTCGCTTTGCTCAGTCAACAGACAACAGACAACGGACAACAGACTTTGTCCACGTTTGTTGCGCCTTGTACGGACACATTGAATGTGTCCAAGCATATAATATGTCAACAGACAACAGACAACGGACAACAGATAAAGTCACCAAGTCATCAAGTCTCCGAGTCTCCAAGTAAGGATGACCCAAACAACTCGGTGACTTGGCGACCCGTTGACTCGGTGACTTATTACAAATATCAAATCCACCTCGCCGACTCTCTTTATAAAAACTATCTTCCGCAATATAATTTTGACGAAGTTAAGGAAGCAGTGGCGTTCTTTGAACGGACAACAGTCAAAAGTCAACAGACAACAGACTTTGTCCACAAGAATAAACCTCAGCAACTTAGCAACTCAGCCTCTCAGAATCTTAGTGTCTCAACCTCTCAGAATCTTAGTGTCTCAGCCTCTCAGCAACTTAGCAACTCGGCCTCTTGCGCTCGCGCGCACTACTACCACGCCGTCGGTCTCACCGAACGCAACGATATTGTCGGAGCCTGCGAACATTATCTAAGAGCTCTTGAGATAATGGAGATAGAATTAGAAACTGAAAATCTGAAAACATCAAAATCTGAAAAAAGTTGCTCAGGCACCGCATACCCAAGGACTGTTGACTGTTGTCCGTTGTCTGTTGACTATCCAGAGGATTACGAAAAACTCCGTTTCATAGCTTTAATTTACAATCGTCTCGGAAGATTGTTCCTAAACGAGAACTATTGCGACCTTGCAATTGTCAAATATAGGAAAGCATTGAAATATTTTGAAATTTTAGATGATAACGGCTCTAAAGCAAATGTGCTAAAAGAGTTAGGCAACTCTTATCAGCTTGCTAATAAACCAGATAGTGCTTTGTATTACTATAATGAATCGTTAAGATACAATTCAAACCAACCGAATAAATTAGATGTTGAAAAAAGCATTGCACAAATCTTGTATTTTAACAGAAATGAAAAAGATAGCGCATATACTATATTGAAAAATAACTTAGACAAAATAAACAACGAGGATGTAAAAGAACCTTATCAACTTACTTTAGGAAACATGTTTTATCATGATAAAGTTTACGATTCAGCATTGTACTATTTGGAAACATGTACGGATAATAATATCATAGAACGGAAACTTGCATTCACGACCACACTTTCTGCAATTTATGATTCAATAGGAAACTATGCAAGGAGAAATTATTACAACAACATATCATCAAGATTGTTTAAAGATAATGTTAATAAAGAAGTAGATAACAAACATCTTCAGGTTCTTTACGACAACTATAGGGAAAGAATAAAAGAAAGAGAAAGAAGCATAGCTAAAACAAAAACAAGAAAATTAATGGTTACAACAGGCTTGGGTATACTTGTTATAGTTGTATTAATTATGATATACATAAGGTATATGCACAGAAAGCAAAACAATAAGTTGAAGAGTGAAATAGACGATTATGTCAACATGATTGACAATTATTCGAAAGATATAGAAAACAAAAATATAATCATAAACCAGAAAGAAAAGCTGATAAACGATTATCAGATAACTAACGACAAAAAAGACAAGATTATAGATAAGCAGAAAAAAGAAATAGATAGAATCAGAACAAGATTAAGCAAAAAGAATGTAAACATTGAAGCCTACTACGTTTCGGATATATGCAAAAAGATAGTTGAGAGAAAAGACAGCGATTTCTCATGTTTGAAAGAAGATGAACTTGCATTGCTTTTGAAATCTGCTGATGAACATCTGGACAACATTTCGGAGCGACTACATAATAGTTTTCCTGGACTGAATAAGAATGACATTTACACGATTTGCCTGCTTATCTTAAATGTTGAAAAAGGCAAATTGCAGTATCTGTTAGGCAAAGACCGTAAGACTATATGGAATAGATTGAATAAGATTAAAAGGCTTATGAACGTTGATGAGAACCAAGACCTATTCTTATATATAAAAGATAATTTTCTTTATTAAAATAGTCTCCAAAAATATATATTATTTGCTTATTGTATTGTGATTTAATCAGTTAGTTTTGGTTAAAACTCCCCAAGATTCCCCATTTTTCTCCTTGACATCAGAGCGATTAGTCTTTTACTTTGCGATGGAATTCTAATCAAACTAACATGAATAAATTCATCGCTTTAACCGTATTGCTCCAATTAGGGATAATTGCAGGAGCAAAAGAGAGTTCTTCAAAAGAAGGCGTAGATGTTTTGATAACGAAAGAGAATATTCAAAACAGTACCGAAAATCGTTCCGAAACCATCTCGGCTGACATTACAGGTCACACTCTAACAATTACCTTCAACGATAATGTGGGAATAGCGCATATCGTTATTAAGGATTCTAACGGTGTCTATATAGACAGAGAGAATGTCTTTTCGACACCCGATTATGCCACCTTTATTATAGATGATGCCGGCTATTATAGAATGGACATTACTCTAAGCAATGGTGAGCAGTATTATGGATATTTTCGAGTTGAAAGCTGAAAATTGAAAGTTGTAGAGACGTACCAATTACACCAAAGATAATTAACAAGATGTAATTGTTGCGTCTCGAAAAGCATAAAATTACAAAACTGCTCAAAGTTCGAAACAAAATAAATTATTAACTTAAAATTAAATCAAATGAAAAAAAGACTTTTTACCATTGCAACATTATTTGTTGCAGTAGCTATTTCAGTAGCAGTGGTTTCATGCCAAAAAGACAATGAAACAGAAGAGAATGTTGTGGCAAAATCAGTCAACAACGAATCAAAAGAATTGTTGAACCGCATTTATGCTTTCCAAGAACTTCGCGACAATATTAATGCAGGAGAGAAATCCGATGGCAGCATGAGTTTACAGGAAATGCGCGACAATATCGACCTTACATTTAACTACGAACACAGCCAACATGCGACGCCATTCGCAAACGCCACTTTAGACACTTTCTATGTTGCCATGCCAACACTTGACGCAAACGGCAATGTAACAGAAGCAGATGCTATTGCAACCTACAATGCTTTTGAAACGAACTTGGAAAAACTTATGGCATCTGTTGATGACGATATGAACTTAGCCAAGAACTTCAGTATCAAACTTCCGGAAGCAGGTACAAAAAGTGGAAATGACATTGAAGTCGTATTTACATTGGGAACAAGAGATGTTGTACCATATCCTTCATCTGGTCCATTTGTGAAAGGTGATGATTATTATTGGGGCAAGATGCTCGGTCGTTGTGATCATGACTCAACTGTACGTATTACAGATGCTGCAGTAGAACTAACAAGAAAATTCAAATTTACTCCTGATGCAGAACATGAAGGAATACTCTCGTACATCTACGATGTTGAGTATGTTGGTTATAAATCGTATGAAGATCCAAATGATTTATTCCCCAAATATATCTACTATAATGATACAACATTGACATGTGGTCACAGATGGTTGTTCTATGAATGTGTGTATGGAGATGAAGAACCTTGCATAACATTTGATGAAATGAATTGTTATTGGCAGAGTAATAATGAATTGTTAGTATCTACAAATGGGGCTTTACATTGGGGTCCTTATAGTGGTTCACCTTATTACGAATGTACAATAGAATGGAAAGAGTATTGTTATGGCAGATTCTGTTATAAATTGCATGATTGCGTTGTAACTTATGCTAAAATTTTCTACGGTAATCATGAATAATATTATACATTTAATAACACTATTAACTCTGCTCCTATGCGAAGTTAATAGCGTATTTTCCCAGGAATGGGAAGCCGTGTATCATAGCGATGAAATATTTAGTGGATGTGATTATCTAGAAGCAATGGAATTATCAAACGGCTATGTGTTGGTTTCTTCATTAAACTACCCATTGGATGTATTTGATTCTCCAGTGAATATAACAGATGCAGTCCATTCAACTCAACCTACATTATCTCTAATTTCACCTGACGGAGAAGAATTATATAGGAATGTATATCTTAAGCATGGTCTCTGCGAGACTACAACACCGTACCTTTTTGAAAAAAATGGTGAAATGTATTTTCTTACTTCATATAGTCCAGATCATGATATTGATTCAAAAAATTATTTCAAAAATTATGACAGTATTCCTACCGAATCAATAATCGGTCTTTATAAATTGGACGAGATGCTCAATGTGACAGAAGCGTATGAGTACACTTATCCCATTGACACCTCTGAATTTAGAAATGAAGATTGGTATATGTACCGTAATTTATACTGCGGCTACATACACATATATTCCGCTTTTGAAGATGATGGCCATATAACAGGTGTGTATTCAAAAATGGAAAGCGCATCTCATGAAGAAAAAAATGACTCGGTTTTCTTCTTTAAGATGGATTTTAACGGTAATTTTTTACTTAGAAAAGGATATGAGGCTGGATGTGGAACTAGTATTATGGCTTGTAAACGTCAGCAAATGGTAAAGAATGAGAACGGATATGCAGTTTACTATAGGGGATGTCCAGACTATCATGGTATAGTGGAATATTATGACGATGATTTTAATTATATGGCCAAACGGGATGTTTTACTACCTGAAGATTATAGTCCGTTACTGACTTATGGTATGTTGGATATATTCTCTGTAATGCGTAGTAATCATAATACTACGTATGTTTGCTCAGATTTTGAAAGTTCTACTGGCGCTTATCTTAATGACGACATAAGATTATACGAAATAGACGATGATTTAAATAATTCTACTGAATTGTTACCAGTACTTAATTACATAGAAAGAAGTTCACCAGAACATGACCGCACAGCCATGCGTTCTATGGATATGACAAAAGATGGAGGCATATATTTTACATACACATTGAATTGTGGTTTTTTTGATGATAAAGATTCATGGATAATTATAGAAAAGTTGGACTCCGATTTTGATACAATAGCAACGTTTTTCTATAACGAGGTGGGTGTATATAGTAAGGCCACATGTATTACAACAACAAAAGATGATGGACTTCTACTTGTTTCATATTCATACGATTTGTACAATCATGACGATAGATGGTCTAAAGTTACCAAATTCCCTGCATCGGCATTTGTCAACATCGAAGAAGCTCATGCTCATAACTTAAAACTCGCTGTGGCTTATCCTAATCCAGGCGGAGATATTATGAATATAAGAACAGGTTTGCGCAACGCAACATTGCAAGTCTATGATATGCAAGGAAGAAAAGTCCATCAACAAATAATAACAGATGAAGTAACTTCAATAGACGCCTCGAAATGGCAGAATGGCACTTACGTTTGGGAGCTTAGAGCGGGAAACGGAAACGGGAGAGGGAACGAGAACGGGATTTTGGAGAGCGGGAAGTGGGTTAAAAAGTAGATGTTTCAATGTTGGACTGACCCCAAAAATTTGGACGGATTAATAAAATATTTTACATACAAGGAGTTCGGTAATGCGCCGGACTCTTTCTGTTTAATTTCAATTTTCAAAAACAATTCGTGAAGATTCGTGTCAATTCGTGGTCAGAGAAGACGCACGTCCGTGCGCCTCTACAGGAGACTCGAAACAGGACGTATGCGATACGTCCCAACATGGTGACTCGGTGACTTATAGACTCAACAAAACACGTCCCTACAAAAAAATCTGTTGTCTGTTGTCTGTTGTCTGTTGACTTTTTCCTATCTTTGCACCCTTAATTAAATCAACAAAATTATTTATGAAGAAGTTTTTATTAATTGTTTGCGCAATGTTAGCTTTGAATGTGGCAACAGCGCAAAAGAATGTGCTTCTCGAAGAAGCTACAGGTACTTGGTGCCAGTATTGTCCAGAAGGTATCTATTACATCGACTCTTTATGCGAAGCTTACGATAACGTCATCGCTATCGCAATCCACACTAACGACGTGATGGCTAATGAAGTTTATTTCGCAGCAACGGGCTTGACTCAGGCTCCTTCTGCAAACATCGGACGTAACTTTTCGTCTAAGACTCCAAGCGAATGGTTCGACTGCGTACAACAAGATATGGCTCTCCAACCAAAATCGACAGTGACAGTGGAAAATCAATTCGATGAAACAACAAGAACATTGACATCGGTGGTTACAATAACAGCTTTAGAGAATATCTCTGGCAATAACAAGATCTTCGGTGTTGTTTATGAAGATGCTGTCACAGGTCCGGCACCTCAATATAACCAGGCTAACCAATATGCAAACTCATACTATCAGATGGGTGGCTTCCAAAACCTTCCTAATCCAGTTCCTGCCAACAGAATGGCTTTCGACCACGTAGCTCGTCAACTGCTAAGCTCTTATAGCGGCGACACTGGCATGCCATCGTTCCTCGCAGCAGGCGAGTCATACAGCCACACATTTACTTACGTCATTCCAGAAGAATATAATCCAGAATATATCAGAGTGGTAGGCGCAATGATAGCTGAAGCAGGTAACATCGACAACGTCGCTAAGAGTTCTTATTTGAACGGAAAACAAAACGCTGCTCCTAAATTCACTTCTACTCCTGTAACAGAAGGCTTCGCTTTCGTGAATTATATCTATAACATCTACGTTCACGACACAGACGACAAGAACCTCGCAATCTCTATAGAAGAAAAACCAGAATGGTTGACATACGAACAATACGACAGCAAGTCGGCTGCTTTGTATGGAACAACAGAAACCCCAGGTGAATATGAGGTCGTTATCAAAGTCACTGACGGCGAAGATGAGACAGTACAATCATTCACTATCGAAATCAGCGAACCATTAGATGGCGCATGGGATTATCTCGGAGCACGCGGCTTCTCTGAAAGCAGCGTATATATGTATCTCTATGGTTCATATACACAAAGCAACGGCGATGTCTATGTATTTGCAAAAGAATACGGCTATCCAACAGTTTATAAATATAGCGAACAAGTAGGACAATGGCAGAAGCTCCTCGCTCCAGCTGACCTCATCGCTTACGACGGAAGCATCGTAGTTGACCAAAATGGCGTTATCTATATCGCTTACGCTCTCATCGGCGACCAACAAAACGACTACGACGATATGTTGAAAGTCAAGAAATATGAAAACAACCAATGGTCAGACGTAGGTAATATCGGCAGAGCTGGCTGTATTCCTAAGCTCGCCATCGACTCACAAAACAGACTTCTCTTAGGTTTCAAAGACTACGGCGAGAACAACAGATTCTTCGTATATAGATTCGAGAACAACGATTGGGAACGCCTCGGCGCTGACATCAGCAGCGGCACATGGGCAAAACTCGCAGTAGATAGCAACGACACTCCATACGTTTCATGGGTCGATTCATACGCTGGTTATATATTATATGTATCTAAACTCGTTGGCGAGACATGGATTAAAGTCGGTAACGCTCCTGTCTCTGAAGAAGTAGGTTGTTACTATTACCAAGATATTGCAATTGATGACGAAGGTACAGTTTATGCAGCATTCAGCGCATATCAAACAAATATGCTTTCGGTATATCGTTATAACGGCAGCGCTTGGGAATCAATAGCAAGCGAAGCAACAAACCTTTCTATAAAAGGTATGGACGTCGCTTTGGATGCTCAACAAAACTTCTACGTAGCTTTCTCAGATATGAATATGGAAAACAGAATGTCGGTCATGACATATAATGGTTCAGACTGGAACTTCGTAGGTCAGAGAGCTTTCTCAGATATGGCTGATACTTATTTCTCAATGACAATGATTCACGATTATCCATGTGTCATCTACACCGATGTCACTAACGGAAACTTGGCTACAGCTATGTACTACAAACCAAACGAGTTCTACTATCCTCCATACGATCTCACTGCTGAAGTTGTTGATGAAAACAATGTAACAGTGGCTTGGTCAGCACCACAAAACGCAGAACCTGTAAGCTATAATGTTTACAGAAACGACGCTAAGGTAGCTAACATATCAGAGACAACATATACCGATGAAGATTTGATTCCTGGTACATATCGTTATACAGTATCTGCTGTTTACGAAGATGGCGAATCAGCAGCTGCAGGTCCTGTGTCTGTAACTATAACTGTTTCTATTACAGAAAACAATGAAGTTGCTTTCGTGATGTATCCAAATCCAGCAGAAAGCTTTGTTAAGATTGAAAGCATAAGAGAAGCTGTTGTCAAGATTTATTCTGTCAACGGTCAGATGCTTTCACAACAAGTCATCAACGAAGGCGTCAACACAATCGACATGTCTGCTCTCAATGCAGGAATGTATTTCTTCGATATCGATGGTACGATGGTTAAAGTCGTAAAGAAATAATTTGATTTTAGTTTGTTCGTTAACAGCATCTGGATTTTTCCGGGTGCTGTTTTTTTTGATGCAGGTCTGATGTCTTGAAAATTTTGTGTAAGTTTGCTTTGTGATAAATTCGATTTTTTATGGTAAAGAGAAAGAATAAATTAATTGTGGAACCTTTTGATGACATTATAGTTATAGGCATCAATACAGGTATGATAGACTATCAGCTTGCATGGAATCTCAATAAGGTGTTGAAGATAGAATTGTCAAAATACAGAGGAATCAGTTTTGACAATGAGGGTTTCTTCTCTTACTATCTTTACGATGCTGGAGAAAATGCCAACACTTTTAATTTGGTGTCGCTTGTCTCGACGACAGGTAAGAACTGGGTCTCTTTCAAACCAAAAACCGACTATCTTTTTATCATCAGAAATTATATAAAAGAATCGGATTTACAGCAGCTTCTTGTTAGTATAAAAGGTATCTCCAATGTTTTTCACGCATATATCATAGATACGAGCTGTAATAATAAGATAGATATTATTTTGGAAGATATTGAGTTTCATGAGATGGAACTTGCGAATGAGGAAAACAAAAAAAACTCCGGAATCTTAAAACGCTAAGACTCCGGAGGTATTTTTTACGTGGACGTATTCAATACGTTCCTACATTTATGCCTTTTCAAATTGTTGCAAGAATCTCACGTCGTTTTCAAAATAGAGACGTAAGTCGTTGACCTGATATTTAAGCATTGCGATACGTTCAACGCCCATGCCGAAAGCGAAACCTGTATATACATCAGGGTCGATGTTACAAGCTTTTAAGATGTTAGGGTCGCAGATACCGCATCCAAGGATTTCTAACCAACCTGTATGTTTGCAGATGTTACAACCTTTTCCGCCGCAGATGTTACAAGAGATGTCCATCTCTGCTGATGTCTCTGTGAATGGGAAGTAAGAAGGACGGAAACGCACTTTTGTTTCTTCTCCGAAATATTCCTTCACGAAGTGGAAGAGAGTCTGTTTGAGGTCGGCGAAAGAGACGTCTTTGTCGATGTAAAGTCCTTCTATTTGATGGAAGATGCAGTGAGCGCGAGCTGAGATAGCTTCGTTACGGAACACTCTTCCAGGAGCGATGATACGGATAGGAGGGTTGCCTTGTTCCATGGCGCGAACCTGTACGCTTGAGGTGTGAGTACGAAGCAATACGTCAGGATTCTTGCTGATGAAGAATGTGTCTTGCATATCGCGAGCAGGATGGTCAGGAGGGAAGTTCAATGCTGTGAAGCAGTGAAAATCGTCTTCAATCTCAGGGCCTTCGCTGATGACAAAACCCAAACGCTCAAATATATTGTTGATTTCTTCTCTAACGATAGACAATGGGTGGCGAGCGCCTTTCATCGACTCTACAGGAAGTGACAAGTCGAGATCGTTAGTTGCTGCGCTATGTGTCTCGAATTGCTGCATTTGTTCGTCGAAGATTTCTTGTGCTCTGTTTTTCAATTCGTTGAGCTTGATACCAAGTTCCTTGCGCAATTCAGGAGCTACTTGTTTGAAGTCGGCAAACAATGCTGGAATGACACCTTTCTTACTTAAATAAGATACTCTGAAGTTTTCCAAAGACTCTTTGCTTTCTGCCTTGAAAGAGTTTATTTCTTCTAATATCTGAGCTATTTTTTCTTTCATCTTTATCTGAATTTAAGTCAACAGACAATTGTCAAAGGTCTGTTATAAATTGTTAATTGTAAATTATCAATTGTTAATTATTTCAATCGTCATTGTAACAGGTTCTACAGGAACGTCCATATAACCGGTCTTTACTTTTGCTATTGCGTCGATGACATCCAAGCCTTCAACCACTTCGCCGAACACTGTATATTCGCCGTCCAAGTGTGGAGTTCCGCCTACTGTCTTATAAGCTTCGATTTGTTCTTCTGTGAAAGTCAATCCATAACGTTGTTGATACATCTGGATGTGAGCGTCTGTCAACACTTGACCTTGAACGATATAGAATTGGCAGCCGCTTGAAGCTTTCTTAGGGTTTACTTGGTCGCCTTGACGTGCTGCTGCGAGAGCTCCTTTTTTATGGAAGTGATTAGCGCGGAACTCAGCAGGGATTGTGTAACCTGGGTTAACGCTACCATCTTGGTTGTGTCCGCCTTGAATCATAAAGTTGTTGATAACACGGTGGAATGGTGAGTTGTTGTACCAACCTTCGTTGATAAGCTTAATAAAATTATCTCTGTGTAAAGGAGTGTCGTTGTATAATTTAACTTTGATGTCGCCTTTAGAAGTCTTGATTAAGACCATTGTTTCTTTTTCTTGTGCTTGTGTTGTCATACCTAATAAGATACAAATGATTAAACAAAATTTTCTCATAATTAGTCGTCTATTTGTGAATAAATGATTTCCAATCTGACTCTATTGGTTGTATCAGGGCTATCTGGACCGTGGAAAATCCAGCGTTTAGCGTTGAAAGAACCAGAGTATGTGTAAATATAAATTCCGTAGTTTTCTGCTTCAGGACCGGCCAAGACAAGGTCTTGAACATATTCAGAAATTCTGAACCAAACTTGGTCTGTATCTGGATCGTAGTAACCTCCGAAGTAATTTGTTCCAACGAGTTGGTCAGGGAGGAGGCTATAGGAGTTGTCGGCGTTGGCTTTAACAGCTACCAGTTGAATTGGTTGAGAGAACGCAGCTGTGTCGTTGTCGTAGCCGCTTATCAGACCGTTAGCGCCTGTGAGTATGAGTTTTGCCTCGTTGATGAGGACGTTGGTATTTTGGTCTTTTGCCCATTGAGCTAATTCTGGGAAAACGAGTCTCGACCTTACGCCAGCGGTAGATTGCACATACAGATAAGGGTTGTATGTTGTGTCGTCGAAAGCGATAGGACTTAAAGCAGAACTATAGTCATGGTCGAAATGATTGAATCGTATATACTTATCACTTACGTTGAAGTCGTAGAAAGTGGTGTCGTAGTCGTTATGATAATATACTCTCAAGAATGAGTTAGTGTTGAGCATATTGAAATAACATATCGAGCCTGTTTCTGAAGACTGTTCGCAAGATAAGCGAAGACCTTTGAAATAATTCATGAAAGCGGTGTTGGATGTAAATCCTGATTCTTGGTCGTTGATAAATTTCTCTCCGAGTGCGTTGTCAACAGGGATTCTCAACACGTTGACTCCTACGGTGTCGTTGTCGTAGTAGTGTCTTGTCTTAGGAGTTGGGCAGAAAGTGAAGTTGGCAAGTTCGTCACCCACTTCGAAAGTCTTATTGGAGAAATAAGTGGAGTCGTTGCTCATATCTTGAGTCACCTCATGGACACGTAATGTTATAGGTGTCAGAGTATCGCCATAATATCCGGAGTATAGGACTTGCAGCACTATTGAGTCTGTTGTTGCTCCTTCGCCCCATATCAAGCTGTTGCTCGTAAGACCTATTTGAGTATAGAAGCTTAGGTTAGAGTTGCCGAAATGAGGGTCGTTGAGATTTCCAACGAGGGAGAGAGTTGCGGCTTTGGTGCTTAATGAATCGATGCGTTCCACTTCGGCAGATATTGTGTTTCTGTCGGAAAATGCCACTTTTATGTAGCTGCTGTTAGGTTGTAAAGAATCGCCTATATGTTGAGGCATCTTTTTACAAGCGGAGAAAGCCGTCAACATCAATAATGTAGTCAAAAAGAGATGTTTTGTTTTCAAGGTATCAAATTTTTTCTTTTAACAAATTATCGTAGAAATCGTTGTAGGCATCAACGTAATTTTCCGGACTTTGGTATTCGAGAATTGGTTTTTGCAAAGATTTTGCGTATTCGTCCAATTCTGGGTTTATTTTTTCGCTACCGTAGATGACTGCATCGGAGAAGTCGATGGCTGTTTTCATAAGGTTCACATAGTTGGCAGTCTTGAGATGTTTGACATCTTTAGGAGCGATATTGGTCATTTTCATTTTCTTGTCGAAGCCAGCGTTGAATGTCTCGGTGAAGTCTTCGTCATAAATAGACATGACTATCTTAGAGTCGCTGAAGAGCGGGTTGTCTTTGAAAGCTCTCTTGATGTAGATAGGGATGAGAGCCGACATCCAGCCGTGGCAGTGGATGATGTCAGGAGGCCAATTGAGTTTGCGGATGGTCTCGATGACGCCACGTGAGAAGAATACGGTTCTGTCGTCGTTGTCTTTGAAGAATACGCCGTTTTTATCAGCTATTGTAGATTTGCGTTTAGTGAAGAAATCGTCGTTGTCGATAAAATAAATCTGCATTCTTGCTTTCTGTATCGAAGCGACTTTGATGATAAGAGGGTGGTCTGTATCGTTGATGATCAGGTTCATTCCAGAAAGGCGAATCACTTCATGCAACTGATTTCTGCGTTCGTTGATATTACCGAAGCGAGGCATGAATATTCTTATTTCTTTTCCTTTCATTTGAATACCTTCAGGAAGGTTTCTTCCTATGATAGAGATAGGATTCTCCTCCAAGTAAGGTGTTATCTCCTGATGAACAAATAGTACCTTTGTCTTTTCCATATTTGGCATATTTTTATATGTCTTTAATGACAATACAAAATTAAGCAAAAATTTTTGATTTATGGAAGAAAAATTTTAGTTTTTGAAAAAAAAGATGTGTTGAGAGGGATAAAATGGATACACATAAAAGAAAAACGCTAACCGAGATATTCATTCGATTAGCGTTTATTTCCGTACTCCCTCAGGGACTCGAACCCTGGACCCATTGATTAAGAGTCAATTGCTCTACCAACTGAGCTAAGGAAGCATTTTCTCTTTCGAGACTGCAAAAGTACGATTTTTTTTTAATAAACAAATGTTTTTTGAAATTTTTTTAATAATTCTTTATTTTTTGTAAAATTACTTGAAAATATCCTCTGATGATTTTGTGTCGTGCATTTATATATGGAATGACTTTAAGTCGTAAAATTGTCATCCTTTTTAACTTTTTTATATGGCATTTGTTAAAATAATTATGTGTTTTTATCTTAATTTTTATTCACAAATATGTGATTTTTAGTTTGATAAAAAATATTTTCAAAAAAATGTCGAAATAAAACTTTTTATTGTAGTAATTTTGCACGCGAGAAACGTTATTGTTTTTCGATAGTAAAAATAAGGAAATTAAACACATTATATATATGGTAAAGAATTTAGTAATTGTTGAGTCTCCTGCAAAGGCAAAGACCATAGAAGGTTTCTTGGGAAAGGAATATGTGGTTAAGTCGAGTTATGGTCATGTGAGGGACTTAAACAAATCGAATCTCAGTCTGGATATGGATAACGGCTTCCAACCTTTATATGATATACCGTCAGACAAGAAGGCATTGGTAGCAGAATTAAAGAAACTTGCAGAGGGCGCCGAAATGGTGTGGCTCGCATCCGATGAGGACCGTGAAGGAGAATCTATTTCATGGCATCTCTTCGAGACATTAGGTCTTAAGGATGATAAATATCGTCGTATCGTATTCCATGAGATTACTAAGACAGCCATCAATCATGCTATCGACAATCCTCGTAAGATAGATATGGACCTCGTCTCTGCTCAGCAGGCTCGCCGCGTCCTCGACCGTCTCGTCGGTTATGAGTTGTCACCTCTTCTCTGGAAAAAAGTGAAACCTTCTCTCTCAGCAGGTCGCGTGCAGTCGGTGGTAGTACGTCTCATAGTGGAATGCGAAGAAGAAATAAAGAACTTCAAGCAGACAAGCACCTTCCGTGTGACAGCAATATTTACCTTCACAATAGATAACCGTGAATATTCATTGTCGGCAGAGTTGCCTTATCGTTTTGAAAATGAAGAACAGGCTCATGCCTTCCTCCAAAGCTGTAAAGAAGCTGCTTATAAGATTAAATCGGTAGATAAAAAGCCGGTGTCGAAAATGCCAGCACCTCCTTTCACAACATCAACACTTCAACAGGAAGCTGGTCGTAAACTCGGCTTCTCGGTAAGCAATACAATGCGAATCGCTCAGCAGCTCTACGAATCAGGAAAGATTACTTATATGCGTACCGACTCCGTCAACTTGTCGCAGTTCGCTCTTATGTCGGCTAAAAGAGAAATAGAAAACCTCTATGGACCTCAATATGTTAAAAACCGTCAGTTTACAACAAAATCGAAAGGCGCTCAGGAAGCTCACGAAGCTATACGTCCTACATATCTCGATCAGCAGACCATAAAAGGTACTGCCGACGAACGTAAACTCTACGAGCTTATCTGGAAACGTACAATAGCTTCGCAGATGGCAGAGGCTCAGATAGAAAAGACAAACGTCAGCATAGAAGTGTCTAACTCTGATAAGGAATTTACAGCGAGCGGAGAAGTCGTCTTGTTCGATGGTTTCTTGAAGGTATATACCGAAAGTACAATTGAAGAGCAAAGCGAAGCTTCAAACGGAATGTTGCCTCCTCTCATCGTGGGACAAGTTCTTGAGTTGGAAAAGATGGAAGCTCAACAAAGATTTACACGCCACACGCCTCGCTACACAGAATCAAGCTTGGTAAAGAAAATGGAAGAGCTCGGCATAGGTCGTCCTTCTACCTACGCACCGACAATCTCTACAATACAGAAAAGAGGTTATGTTGAGAAAAAAGATATTCAGGGCGAAGTGCGTAACTATAAAGTCTTGACTCTTAAGAAAAACAGAATCACCGAGAAGACAGCAAAAGAAAATATCGGCAACGAAAAAGGTAAACTCGTCCCAACAGATATTGGAATACTCGTCAACAGATTCTTGATTCAATATTTTGATGAAATCGTCGATTATAACTTCACAGCTAATGTTGAGAAAGAATTCGACAAGATAGCCGACGGCGAATGTAAATGGAACACCATGATTGGTGAGTTTTATAAAGATTTCCACCAGCAGATTATGGATACTTCAGATAATTCTGGCAAGTTCAGCGGTGAGAAGTTGCTCGGCGTCGATCCTGTCTCAGGTAAGAATGTGTATGTGAAGATTGGTCGTTTTGGTCCTGTGGCTCAAATCGGTGACACTGATTCTGAAGAGAAACCTAAGTTCGCAGGCTTGAAGAAAGGTCAGAGCATCGAGTCTATCACTTTGGAAGAGGTTCTCGATTTGTTTGCATTCCCACGCACACTCGGCGAATACGAAGACGCTGAGATTCAAGTAGCGATAGGTCGTTTCGGTCCTTATATCAAACATAACAACGCTTTCTACAGCCTCTCAAAACTCGACGATCCATTGATGGTGACTTGCCAAAGAGCTATAGAAATAATCGAGTCGAAACGTAAAGCCGATCAGGATAATGTGGTTTCAACATATCCAGAAAATCCTGACTTGAAGGTTTTGAAAGGTCGCTTTGGTATCTATATCACAATGAACAAACAAAATTATAAGATTCCAAAGACATACGACCCGACAAACTTGAGCTATCAAGATTGCATGGATATCATCAACGATCCTAACAATGCTTCAAAGAAAAGAGGCAAGAAGAGCTAAGTGAAAGTTGAAAATTGAAAGTTGAAAAATTTTAGAAATAAAAACAATTTTCCTTTGAAATAATAAAAAACTGCCTGATAGGATTGGGCAGTTTTTTTTTATGTTAAAAATTGGAAAAGTGTAAGACAGTCCGTGTCCGTGTCAATGTCATCAGTCCGAGTCAATGGTCCGAGTCAATGCGCTTCCAACCAATTGCTTCCTGTGTTGAGGTTTACTTCAATAGGGATGCTGAGCGGAAGAGCGTTAATCATCTTGTCTTTCACTATCTCCTTCAGTGATTCCAATTCTTCTTTATAGACATCGAAAACCAATTCGTCGTGGACTTGCAGAATCATCTTCGACTTCATGTTGTTTTTCATCATCTCGTTGTGGATGTTGCTCATAGCGATTTTTATCATATCGGCGGAGCTGCCTTGTATAGGAGCGTTGATGGCGTTTCTCTCGGCGAAGTTACGCACCACGCTATTACCCGAGTTGATGTCTCTGAGGTAGCGACGTCGTCCGAGCATCGTCTCGACATAACCGTTTTGTTTAGCAAAATCTACTTGTCTGTCGATATATTCTTGTATGCCGACATATTCTTTAAAATAGTTTTTGATTATCTGCGAGGCGTCGCTTCTCGAGATGCCTAAACGTTCAGCCAAGCCAAAAGCCGACATTCCATATATAATTCCGAAGTTGACTGCTTTGGCGTTGCGACGCATCTCTGCTGTGACCTCGTCTATTGCAACGCCATAAACGCGAGCTGCTGTATCGGTATGAATATCCAAACCCTGACGGAAAGCTTCTTGCATAGCCTGATCGCCGCTGAGATGAGCGATTATTCTCAATTCAATTTGTGAATAGTCTGCCGCGAGTAGGATGTGATTTTCATCTCTTGGAATGAAAGCCTTTCTTATCTCGCGTCCTTTGTCGGTCCTGACGGGTATGTTTTGCAAGTTAGGATTGTTGGAACTTAATCTTCCAGTCGCGGTAACAGCTTGATTATATGAAGTGTGGATTAAATTATCGTTTTTATTTACCAACAAAGGCAGCGCATCGACGTAGGTGGATTTCAGTTTCGTCAAAGAACGATAGTCGAGGATGTGCTGCACAACAGGATTGTCGTTTTTTATTTTCTGAAGTATGTCTTCGCCTGTAGGATATTGTCCTGTTTTGGTCTTCTTGGCTGGTGCTTTAATCTTTAGTTTGTCGAAGAGAATTTCTCCTAACTGCTTGGGAGAGCCGATGTTGAATGTAGTCTCTGCTATCTCGTAGATGTTGTTTTCAATTTCTTTAATTTCTTTCGATTGTTCCTCGCTAATCTGTTTCAATCCTTCAATATCAATTCTTACCCCGTTAGCTTCCATCTGCGTCAGAACTCTAATCAATGGCATTTCTATGTCGTAGAATAATTTATCTAACTTATTATCTATCAAAGTAGAATTGAATTTGTCAAAGAGTTGGAGCATGACATCACGACCTTCTTCGGTGTAAATGTCGGCAAGATAATCCAGACTATGATTCAGTTCTGGCTCGATGAGGTAATGTGCTATCATGCAGTCCCATAACTTATTCCTAAGCTCGATGTCGTATCTCGCAAGAATAGAGATGTCGGTTTTCAAATTATGTCCTATAACTGTTTTATTCTCATCAGAGAAGATGGGTATGAATCTGTTTAACAACGACTTGCATTGTTCTTTGTCGGAAGGTAGATTTATATGATATGATTCTTCTGCGTTGAATGAAAATGTCATTCCGATAAGAGATGAAGAATAGATATCGGAGCCGCTTATCTCTGTCCGCAGAGAAAACTTGTCGTTTTTATTTAAATCTTCAATGAACTTATCGATGTCTTTTTCATTAAGCTGATGTATAACTAATTGTTTAGCAGGTTCGTTGGGAGAAGAGAATAAGGTGTTTTCGGTAGGATCGGAGAAGAGGTCAAGTTGTTGAGTTGCTGAGTTACTGAGTTGCTGAGTTACTGAGTTACTGAGTTGCTGAGTTGCTGAGGTTATATTATTAGTGGACGAAGTCTGTTGACTGTTGACTGTTGACTGTTGACCTTTAAATCTATTCATGAAAGTTCTGAACTCTAGTTCTTCAAACAATTCTGAAAGATATTGATAATTAGGTTCTACAGTTTTCAGTTCTTCCTCGTTGAAATCTATTGGGACGTTGATGTCTATTGTTGCGAGTCCTTTCGACATCATTCCTTGATGAGCGTAGTTGATAACATTTTCGCGCATCTTGCCTTTAAGCTTATCAGCGTTTTTTATCAGGTTTTCAACCGAGTCATATTCTGCGATAAGTTTAGACGCTGTTTTCTCGCCGATTCCTGGTATTCCTGGAATGTTGTCAGAAGCGTCGCCCCAGAGACCGAGTATATCGATGACTTGTTCAGGACGAGCTATATTGTATTTCTCGCATACTTCTTTAGGACCTAAGACCTTGGCAGGTTCGCCACCTTTAGCTGGCTTGTAAATGAAAATGTTGTCGCTCACCAACTGACCGAAGTCTTTGTCTGGAGTCATCATGAAGGTGGTGAATCCTTCTTTCTCAGCTTTTTTAGAGAGAGTTCCTATGATGTCGTCGGCTTCATATCCTGCACATTCGAAGATAGGAATGTTAAATCCTTTTATGATTTCCTTGATGTAAGGGACGGAAATTTTTATGTCTTGAGGAGTTTCTTCTCTGTTGGCTTTATATTCTGTGAAGTTCTCTGTGCGGCGTATTGGTTCTCCAAGATCGAAGGCGACGCCTATGTGAGTAGGTTTCTCATTTTTCAGCACTTCATATAAGGTGTTTAGAAAACCCATTATGGCAGAAGTGTTTAAGCCTTTGGAGTTGATTCTTGGGTTTTTATTCAAGGCAAAATAAGCTCTATATATCAATGCGTACGCATCAAGAAGAAATAACTTTTTCATTATCCGAATTTTTTATAATGTAAAATTATGAAAAAAAAGTTTACGAGTCGTAAAAATATTTTGTTTGTAAATGTTTGATATTCAGTGTTTGAATTTTTACGGCGTCAAAATAATGAAAAAAATATGCCTTCGTTTGAAAAAATGGTTTAACTTTGCCAAGATTTTTTTCTTGAGCAGAAAATATTTATTAACTTAAATCTTAAAATCATGGCAGACGTAAAAGAAAAAGTTGTGTCAATCATCGTTGATAAATTAGGTGTTAATCCTGAAGACGTAGTAGAAACAGCAAGCTTCACAAATGATTTAGGTGCTGATTCACTTGACACAGTTGAGTTAATCATGGAATTTGAAAAAGAATTCAACGTTACAATTCCAGATGATCAAGCAGAGAAAATCTCTACAGTGGGTGATGCTTTGAAATTTATTGAAGACAATATCGAATAATTAATCAGAGATATAATGGAGTTAAGACGTGTAGTAATCACCGGATTAGGAGCTGTTACACCGATAGGTAATACTGTTTCAGATTTCTGGGATGCGTTATGTAAAGGTGTTAATGGTGCTGGTGAGGTTACTCGTTTTGACGCATCAAAGTTCAAGACTCGTATCGCATGCGAGGTCAAGAACTACGACCCACAACAATTCTTTGATCGCAAAGAATCGAGAAAATTGGACTTATTCACACAGTTTGCTATCTTAGCATCTGATGAGGCTATCCAAGATTCTCAAATTACTGAAGACAACACTGACCTTAATGAGGTTGGTGTTGTTTTTGGTTCTGGTATAGGTGGCATAAACAGTTTCTACGAAGAGGTCGCAGCCTACGCCACCGGCGACGGAACTCCTCGTTACAATCCATTCATTATTCCTAAGTTGTTGCCTGATTTGGCTGCTGGTCATATCTCCATGAGACATGGTTTCCGCGGACCAAACTTCTCTACAGTATCGGCTTGCGCTTCCTCGGCAAATGCCATAGTGGAAGGCTTCAACTATGTTCGCTACGGAATGTTTCCTGTTGCAGTAGTCGGTGGCTCCGAAGCAGCTGTCTCTCCTCCAGCTATGGGCGGTTTCGAGGCAATGCGCGCCATGACAACTCGCAACGACGATATGATGACTGCATCACGTCCTTTCGATGCCGACCGCGACGGTTTCATCATGGGCGAAGGCGCCGGATGTCTTGTCCTTGAAGAACTTGAACACGCTTTGGCTCGTAACGCTAAAATTTATGGCGAGATAGTAGGCTGCGGATTGTCGAGCGACGCCTATCATATCACAGCTCCTCATCCTGAAGGTCTCGGCGCTATGATGTGTATGGAGCGTGCTATAAAATCAGCGGGATTACAAACGACAGACATCGACCATATCAACACTCATGGTACATCGACGCCAGCTGGCGATACTTCAGAAGCGATGGCTATCAGTAGGCTCTTTGGCGAACACGTAAGCAAGATGCCTATCAACTCTATCAAGTCGATGACAGGTCACCTGCTCGGCGGTTCAAGCGCGATAGAGGCGATAGCAACAGTGCTGACATTACGCGACGGAATAATACCTCCGACAATAAATCACTTCAACGACGATCCATCAATAGACCCAAATCTCGACATCGTGTATTGGGAGGCTCGCAAAAAAGAAATGACATACGCCATAAGCAACGCTTTCGGCTTCGGAGGTCATAACGCAAGTATAGTGTTTAAAAAATATTGATAAAATCTAAAGCCTTGTCTCTGTTACGCCTACTTGGATATAATAAGTCTGATAGAGCCTTGGCTCGTTCAATAAAAAATATTCTTGGTTTTTATCCAAGGAACATAGAGTTGTATAAACTCGCTTTTACCCATAAATCCTTATCATCAAAAACGACATCAGGCTATACTATAAGTAATGAGCGTCTTGAATATCTCGGCGATGCCATACTTAGTTCTGTGGTGGCAGAGTTCCTTTTTAAGAAGTTCCCAACTAAACAAGAAGGTTTCCTCACAGAGATGCGCTCTAAGATAGTAAGCCGCTCTTCTTTGAATAAGCTCTCGATGAAACTCGGTCTCGAGGATCTGGTGCATTATTCTAAAACTAATGAGCATTGCCGATTTAAGTCTCTCGGCGGTAACGCCTTTGAAGCCTTAACAGGCGCTATGTTTCTCGACTTCGACTATGACTTCGCATATAAGATTATCATCAATAGAATCGTGAAGATGCATATCGACCTTGATGAATTAGAGAAGAGCGAGAAAAACTATAAGAGCAAGCTTTTAGAGTGGGCACAAAAGGAAAAACGCCACGTTAATTTCAAGCAGCTGACATCTAAAGGAACAGGCTATGACCGGCTCTATGTGATACAAGTCACTATTGATGAGAAGGATTACGCTGTGGCATCAGACCATTCCATCAAAGGAGCCGAACAACTTGCAGCAGAAAAGACCTGGCAGATGATTTTTTAGAATCTCTGAGAAATTAAAAACCCCAGAATCTAAAAAAGAATCTGAGGTTCTGAGGCTTTGAACTTCTGAAGTCTATTTACTGATATTCATAATATGATACTTCTCCACCCATATCCATTGATACTGGATATTTACCATCGTAAGTATAAGCGACAAATATTGTATAAGAATCTGTTTCAGGTCCATAGATTTCTTTGATTGTAATCTCTGTAGCATTGTTCTTACTGCATTCGAAATTAATTGATTCTTCAGGATATAATAACAATATGTTTTTGAAAGGATTTATTTTGTCATCATACTTATATTCCATTTCCACTCCAACAGTAAAACCTTCCACTGTCAGAACCATAGACATCTTTGATACATTGTCGCCATCCCATTCCAATTTGATAGGAACACGTACAGTGACATCCTTGCTGAGGTTGGTTTTCTTTGCAATTTTCTTAACTTTAGCCATATCAAATTGTGGCAATATGAGTGCGAGAGGATCGAAACGCATATTCTTAGAATCCATTTTGTCTAAATAATCAACGTTTACATTTAAGCCAATCTCAGATATTTTCTTTCCGTCATAAACAAAGTCGTATTCATATCCCAGATAGCCCTCTTCATAATATTGAGCTTTTGATAATTTCTTGCCGTCATATTCGTATTGGATAGTCTCACCATAATCATTATCAATGACAGATTCTATTCTTCCGTCTTTGTTGTAGGTATAATGTTCAGTATAATCAATCTCGTCGTTCCAATAATATTCGATTGATTGTAGTTGTTTGCCGTCCCAATTCCAGATAGCGTTAAGTTTTTTCTCGCCATCCCAATCTTCGTAATAAACCTTACTGATTTTTTCTTTTGGAGAATAAGCTCCGTCTTCGATTCTGTCGCAAGATGTAAATGCAACAAGTGTAATTAATGCTAAAAATAAATGAAACTTTTTCATAATGCTAATAATTTGTTAATGATTTGTAATTTCAACGTAACAAATATAGTAATATTATCAGCAGATGAGAATTAATTATTTCTTCGCTAATTAAAAGTTGTACTTTAAAAAAGCGAAAGTTTTATGTTGAGATTTGAACATTTTTAAGAATGAAATTGAACATTTTTGTATGTTTACATTTTGAAAATAAGCACTTTAATTTGTTGAATAATTCTGAATCTCTGGCTTTAATAACTCATAAATATATGAAGGACTCTGAGTCCATAAATATCCGTCATCCTTTATTAATAACTGATAAACATTTGATTGATAAACCATATTGAGAGCTGAAGAAATCTCAACATCATAGTCTAAGAATATAAATTCTGTTAATTTATCGACTATACGATTTATCAAAAAATCTCTTTGGTTTTGAGGAATCATAATCGTTTAAGGTATTTAATAGATTTTTCTGTTCCAAAATAATACTGACGATTCAGTTTCTTATAAGTCAACTCTTTACTAAGTTCATATATCGAAATTGTACCTTCTTCATATCGTCCAAGTAAATAAGCAACACCATCATTTGCTATCGGACCAATCACTATATCATAATCGTGAGAAAAATGTATGTTACGATTTCTATTCTTAAAGATAAATTCTGCCCATTCTACTGTTGGTGAATCAAACTTTAAAATTCTTAAATCATTGTTATTTAAAGCAGATTCGTCAAAATCATATTCTTGGACAATAATGTTACCACCAAATAATTTGTTTTTTTTCACAGCAAGTTCTTCTGCCTGAGAGCGAATATCTGTCAGATAAAATCCCTGACCGAAATCCTTATATTTATTTGATTTAGATAAGTCAATAACATTAAAATCAATATTTGTTCCATGGTATAATATCATCTTAATGTTCCCCCATTATTTGAACAACAAACTACCAAATCATCGACGGCATCTTCTATAGATTGTAAATGCTCTATTTCATAAAAATTAACGAGAAAATCTATACCTTTAAATTTGTAGAGATAATCGAACGCAGCTTTAACTGAAAGCTGAAACCGTTTCGCAAAAGCGCGGATACAAGCATTAATATACGGTATTTGATACTTGTCTTTCATATTAATTCCCAACAATCTATATTATAACTTGTTGCAAAGTTAACTATATTTTTTAATAATTTTATTATAAATTCACGTTTATATTAATAAAAAAAACTCCTCCGCCGATTAGTCTCAACGAAGGAGTTTGATGTTAATATGATTCTTAAAAATTATTCGTATTTGTAATAAGTGGATGATGTTTTAGTTTCCCAAAACTCTCTCACCAATAGCCTTACCCATATTGTAAAGTCTCTCAACGTCTTCGTCGCGATATGGTGCGCCTTTGACTTCAACAGATTCTACCGGGCATTCCCATTGGTTCTTTTCCATGACGCCGTTGATGTATTTCACGCCGCCGCCGCCCCAGCTCATGCCGCCGAAAACGCCGAAAATCTTGTTCTTTGGCTTGAACTCTGTGAGCTCATGCAACAATAATGTCATGTTAGGGAACACGCTGCCATAGTGAGCGCAGGCTCCGATAATAGCGCCTTGGTATTTCCAAATATCTCCGATGATATGTGAGACTTCTGTCTTGGCAACGTCATAAATCTTGATGTCTTTAACGCCTGCCTCTGCCACGCCACGAGCGATGATGTCGGCCATGAGTGCAGTGTTGCCGTACATTGAGCCATAAACTATCACGACGCCTTTTTCGTTCTCGCCGGTGCTCCATTTAACGTATCTCTCAAGAACCCATTGCAAGTTGCTGCGCCATACCAAACCATGTGAAGGAGCAATCATCTTGATGTCGAGAGGTCCGAGTTTCTGGACAGCCTTAACTGCTTGACCAGCGACTTTACCAACGATGTTGGCATAGTAACGACGCATATCGTCTTCATAGAAATCGAGGTTTGCTTCATCGTCGAAGATGCAACCGTTGAGAGCGCCGAAACCGCCGAAAGCGTCGTTGGAGAATAATATCTTATTTGTCTGTTCGTATGTCACCATCGATTCTGGCCAGTGGCACATTGGAACCAAGAAGAACTGAAGAGTATGTTTTCCAAGGCATAATGTCTCGCCTTCAGCAACGATTTTCTTGTTGTTCAAAGGACCGTAGAATGCTTCGAGAGGAGCGAAGGTCTTGGCATTGCCGATGACTTCTACATCAGGATATTCTTGTACGATAGCACGTACAGCGCCGCTGTGGTCAGGTTCGTCGTGGTTGATGACGAGGTAGTCTATTTTTCTGTCGCCGATAACGCTCTTGATCTTGAAGAGGAACTCTGCCATGAAGCTTACTTCCACCGGGTCGATGAGAGCTATCTTTTCATCAACGATGAGATATGAGTTGTATGAAACGCCGTTAGGGAGTTCCATGTGGTTTTCAAATAAGTCTGTTTTTCTGTCATTTACACCGACATAGAAAATGTCGTCTGTCAAGTTTATTTTTAACATAAATATTTATTTTATTTTTCAATTATCTCAAGCTGTCTTTTCAATAAATACGCACGAGTCAAGGTTTAGCTCGTGCGTATCATATTGTCTTAATTTCTCATAAGAATCTTATCAATCTTCTAAAGAGAAGTTGTCTGTTCCTACTCCGCAAAGAGGACATGCCCAGTCTGCTGGGAGCTTGTCGAATGGAGTACCTGGTTCAATTCCGTTATCTGGATCGCCTACTGCTGGGTCATATACGTAACCGCAAACATCACAAACATATTTTTTCATTTCTTAATCTTTTTTAATGTTAAACAATCTTATTAGTGTAAATCGTAGTTTCTTCTTAAATATTGAAGACGTTCCACGACTTTTATATCTTCTTTTTTATTTACAATGCCTCTGAAACTTTCCACATCGTTGAAGTTGTGTCTTTCCATCCATGCCTCTACATCGGCGTTGATTTGTTTGATGTAATCTATTCCGTTGCGATACAAGGTGCTGCATACCTGTACTGTCTTAGCTCCAGCGAGAATCTGTTTCACCACGTCTTCTCCTGTATAAACACCTTTTGAGGCAGAAAGTTCACATGGAATGCCCTGAGATGACAACAATGAGATCCAGCGTAAGGTGTTGCTGTTTTCTTCGCGTGTCGAGATGGAGTTGCCAGGAACGACTTTCATCTTCTCTATGTTGATGTCAGGATTATAGAATCTGTTGAATAGAACCAAACCCTTGGCACCGGCTTTCGATAAGTTGAACGCCATGCGGCTGATGTTGCTGAAATGGTCGCCTATTTTTACCGAGATAGGGATGTTAAGGTTTTTCTTCACTTCTTCAAGAACTGAGATATACTCATTCTCTATATCTCGTGCGCAGATGTCTCTGTCGAAAGCTGGTATCGCGATATTGAGTTCTATAGCGTCAGCGCCTGCGTCTTGAAGTTCTCTCGCAATGCTGATCCACTCGCCTTTAGAAGTGCAGTTGACACTTGCTATGATAGGAATATCGACAACTTTCTTGGCTTCTTGTATGAGCTTCACGTAGATGTCTATCTCGTTGCCGCGCATGAATGTGTTGAGATATTCTTGCGCCTCGAAATATGAGTTGTAAATATCTGTGTAGCCTTCTTCTCTCTTGATGTCTGATAAAATCTGTTCCTCAAAGATAGATTTTAAGACTACTGCGCCAGCACCGGCTGCTGCACATTGTTTGATGCTTTCTACGCTGCCTGTCAATGTGGAGCTGCTTACCACTACAGGTGACTTTAATTCTAATCCGAGATATGTTGTTCTAAGTTTCATTTGCATAATTTTTTTACATCACAAAGATAAAGTTTTTTTTCAAGAAAATACAACACTTTTGTTATAAAAAATACTTATAAGCCCATCGATTTTTTCGATATAAAAATTTATCTTTGCCGTCTAATTTTGACAGATGAACACTAAAGTTAAAGGTTATATCTTAGCGGCTATCTCAGCGGCTACTTACGGAATGAATCCATTGTTCGCGCTTCCTCTTTATGAGGCTGGAATGGATTTATATTCTGTTTTATTTTTCCGTTATCTTTTCGCGATACCAATTTTAGCGGTAATGCTGAAGATTCGTCGTCGTGACTTTTCAATAAGCAAAGCCGACATCGTTCCTTTATTAATATTAGGTGTTCTCTTTGCGATGTCGTCGATAACATTGTTTTCGAGTTATAATTTCATGGACGTGGGCATCGCCTCGACGATATTGTTCGTATATCCAATAATGGTCGCGCTGATAATGTTTATATTTTTTAAGGAAAAGATTTCGATGAAGACTGTTATCTGTATCGCTGTCGCCTTGGTAGGAATTGTTTTGTTATGCAAGAGCGGAAGCGGTGCTGTCGTCAGTGCGAAAGGCGTCGCTTTTGTATTGGCGTCGTCTTTATCATATTCTATTTATATCGTTTATGTCAACAAGTCGCGAATCAGTAAGATGGCGACTATCAAGGTGACATTATACGTCTTGATGGCGGGTCTTATGGTTTTTGTGATGAGGATTCTGTTCACGGGAGAAGTCAGCGTTCCGCCAGCAGAGAAATGGTGGCTGTGGGGCAATGTCTTGGCATTGTCGATATTTCCTACCGTCATCTCTTTGGTATGTACTACTGAAGCCATCCAATGTATCGGTTCCACGCCGACCGCAATTCTGGGTGTACTCGAACCCGTCACGGCTGTGTTCTTCGGTATCGTCGTATTCGGAGAAGTCATGACAACACGCATCGTAATAGGATTGCTGCTCATCATCATCTCAGTGACCTTCGTCGTGGCAGGAGGTAATGTTGGAAAAATACTTCTTCGTTTAAGAAAGATGTTTCCTAAGAAAAACAAGAGATAATATACCCGAAAGGGTGTAGTTTGTAGTGTGTGTTGAAAAAATATACCCGATAAGGTGTAAAATAAATAATTATTGTTATATTTGCACCCTAAAGGGTATAAATTATGGAACAGACATCATTATCTAAATATGTTAAGCTTATGCGCAAGCAATACAATCTTACTCAGATAGAACTGTCGGAGAAGTCTGGGGTGGGACTGCGGTTTGTTCGTGAGTTGGAACAAGGTAAGCATACATTACGTCTTGACAAAGTAAATCAAATACTTAACCTATTTGGCAGCGAAGTGGGAGTTGTGCCAATAAATAATAATGATGGAGAATGAAAAGTGCTGTTGTATTTTTACGTGGTGTGAGAACGGGTGTATTGACAGAAGATGAAAATGGTTACACCTTTTCATACGATGCTGATTATATTGCTTCAGACAAAGCTGAATCCGTTAGTTTGACTTTACCATTGAGTGATAAACCGTATCATGACAAAGTATTGTTTCCTTTTTTTGATGGTTTGATTCCAGAAGGATGGCTATTGGATATCGCTGAAAAGAATTGGAAGATAGACGCCAGAGATCGTATGTCGCTACTTTTGGCTTGTTGTAAGGATTGTATCGGGACTGTTGGTGTTGAACCTATTATTGAAGAGGAGGAATAATAATGGCGAGATGTCTATATTGTTACAAAGAATTGAAAGAAGGTGAGAATGACTTTCATAGAGCTTGTTCAAAAAAGATTTTTGGAACGTATGCTGTTCCTGAATTGTCATATACTCGCGATGCTCTGACAGATCTCGCTAAGCAGGTGATACGTAGTCAGACGACACTCACTGGTGTTCAGGCAAAGTTGTCGTTAGATATTAATAAAGGGAGTCGTGGCGAAAAGGAACGTTTTACTATTGTTGGTTTGTGGGGACGATACATTTTGAAACCTCAAACAGATTTATATGAACATCTGCCAGAAGTAGAAGATTTGACTATGCATCTTGCTGAGATAGCTAAAATTAAGGTTGTTCCTCATAGTCTTATAAGATTTGCTGATGGCGAATTATGTTATATCACACGTCGAATAGATAGAACTGATAAAGGCGACAAATTACCAATGGAAGATATGTGTCAGTTGACAGAACGTTTGACAGAGCATAAGTATAAAGGTTCGTATGAGCAGATTTCTAAAGCGATACAACGTTTCTCGTCTGTGCCTAAGTTGGATTTGGTTAATTACTGGGAACAAGTGGTTTTCTCGTGGATAACAGGTAATAGCGATATGCACCTAAAAAATTTCTCCTTATATAGTGAAACGATGAACAAATATGTTTTGACTCCGGCTTACGACTTGCTTTCTACAACTTTAGTCATGCCGGAAGATACTGAGGAGATGGCGTTAACGCTGAATGGCAAAAAACGTAGAATTAAAAGAACAGACTTTGTAAATTCTATGCAGATGTCAGGATTGGAAAACAAAGTTATTGAAAATATCTTCAACAAGTTTCACAAAGTGAAAAATAAATGGTTTGAGTTTATAGATATTTCGTTTTTACCCGATGTAATGAAAGAAGATTATAAAACTATTATTGAAGAAAAACTAAAACAATTATCTTGATGATAATTCTATGCACAAAATTCTTCTCTCTCAAAACGGTCCGCTGCCGTTACCGTAGGTCGTTACCATTCCGCTTATTGTGATGTCTTGTGATGTCGTCTCACCGGAATATGTGGCGCCAATATAATATCCGTGAAATTCTTCTCCTCCGACGATAGTGCCGCCTTGTTTCACAGTGATGCCTCCTTGTTGTAATTCTGGTGAGGTGAATAAAAGAGCTAAACCTCCTCCACCTCCTGGACCTCCTCCACCAGGACCACCACCACCAGGACCGCCAGGACCGCCGCCGCCAGGACCTCCCGAATATGTCGGGACTTGGAATGTCAATAGGTCATTGCCTTCAGAATCGACGATTTGTACTGCAGTGCCGTTTTCTATTCCGTTATAAACCAAAACTCTCTGTGTGCATGCTGATGAAGTTGGGTTGGAGATATGTCCGCCTATGCCGACGACGAATCCTCCTGTGATGGAGAATACGTTTTGGTCGCAGTCGAAACTGCCTTCTGGTGCAGTTGTTCCTGCTGCCACAATCAAGCCGCCGTTGATGGTGATGGTACCGTTTGAGTCGATGGCATCGTTGCCTCTAGCGTTGACGTATAAAGTGCCTCCGTCAAACTGAACGTGGTATTTTCCGTTGATGGCGTCGTCGTAGGTGTCGATGCTGATGTTGCCATCAAAGATATGCACCGTGTCTTTGCTTTCAAGTCCTTCGCCACCGTCGTTTTCTGTATAAACGCTGATGTTGCCGCCATAGACATAGAGGTTCCCTTCAGCGGTGAGAGCCTTCGGATTGGCGTAGTCGGCGTCTTCGCCATAACCTGACTCATAGAACTTCTCGCCTGTGGTCTTCATATCCAAAACCAAGTCGTTGTCGCCATCTTCGATGCCTATATAAATCGCTCCGTCGGCATTGACGCACTTGCCGGCATCGCCGGTGGCTTCTAATGTTATCATTCCGCTGCTAAGATATATATTGCCGTCGGCTTTGATGCACGACGACTTATATGAATCTATCTCACCATCGGAATTGGTGTAGGTGTCGCCGCCAGAATGAGAGACGATGTTGATCTCGCCTCCTAAAATGTTTATGTCGCCATCTACTTTAACGCCGCGTCCAGCTTCATTGCTGACGGGCAAGGTGATGTCGAGGCGACCTCCGCTCATCTCAAAATTACCGTCGGCACCGATGCCTGTACAATATGTAGCGTCATATCCTAAGTCTAATTCCTCTAATTCTAAAGTTCCAGAAGAGACAATGGTGATGTCGCCGCTGCTGATGATGATATTGGTGTCTGACTTAAGACCTTTTGAAGTGGCAGCAGTGTGATTGATGTTTATCGTTGCGTCATTGATGTTAATGTCGTTGTCGGAAGAGATGCCGTGTTTCTTGCTGGCGTTTACTGTGAGAGTGCCGAATCCGCTGATATTGGTCGCGCCTTTTGTGTTGATGACGGCTTTGCCATCGCTATCTTCACTATCGCTGAGAATATTAGTCGTGCCATTTGCGATGATGATGTTTCTCTCAACATTTTTAGGGAGATTCAGCGGCGCTGTCGTAAGAGAGTTTATTTCTACATTGTTTAAAATCACGTCGTAAGGCATATCGCTCTCGAGTGAAAAAGAACCGTCGGACGTAGTTCCGCTGAGATAATATTGAAGGTTCTCAATAGCGGCTTCGCTAACTATCTCAACATTTGCGCCTTCGACATTAACAGTGAAGTTTTCGGAAGTGATGTTGTGTCTTACAGTAGCCGACACATTATTATATTCTACAAGGATGACGTTGTTCTCGATATCGTCGGCTGGTTTGAAAAGTATGCTGTCGATTCCAGCGACGGTCAGATTGTTGTTTGCTCCGTCTTGATGGATGAGCATATTAATCATATTAGGTGTGAAGTTAAGGGAGTCTATCTCTGAGAGTTTGTATGTCGTGACAGTTCCATCGGAATTGTAAATCCACATCGCGTTTTGTGCGTTGACGCTGATGTTTATCATCAAAAATAAAGAAACAAAGAGTGCGGCTATCTTTTTCATATCTTCTCAAATTTTAAGGTTTTGTTATTGGTTTTTATCAGATAAAGTCCTTGTGGTAAGGAAGAAACGTCTAATGACTTTCCATCGTAAAATATTCTTAACATTGACTTTCCATCTATAGATATAATTTCTATCTCTTGATTTTTAATGCCTATTATTCTGACATCGTCTTTAGCTGGGTTAGGAAATACGAAGGAATTGTTATTCTCTCCTAATTCAAAAATATTTTCCGAAGAATTGAAATACAGTTTATTTATTTCTGCGATATTGTAAGGATGTGTGTAGAGATTATCTCTTTCCACTATGATTAGCGTCGTTTCATCTTCGAAGCAGATGTTGTGCAACGACTCGTAATTCCATATTGTCTCAGTTCCGTCATTCATTTTAATGACGAGTTCGTACGACTGTGCGTTAAGTCCACACATTGCAAAGACAAACATTAATGTAAATATCAATTTCTTCATTTGATGAATTTTTCTGCAAAAAAATCTAATAATATATGACAAAAGTAAAAATTCTATCCGAATCGACGAACAAAGGTTTTATAATGGAGGAAAGATGAATTGAAATTTATTCGTCTCGGTTTTTACAAAAAATAGTTATTTATTCATCTCGGTTTTTGCAGATTAATATTATATTTGCATATCGTTTAAATGTATTTTTATGTATATACCAAGGCACATAGATCAACAATTAATGGAATGGAAAGATGACTCACACCATAAACCTTTACTTTTGAGAGGAGCACGTCAGGTTGGTAAATCTAGTGCTGTAAGAAATTTGGGTAAGTCATTTGATTATTATATAGAAGCTAATTTTGAGAAGCGTTCTGAATTGAAAGAACTATTTAAGCAGACGGCAGATGTAAGACAGCTTGCGACAAATATTGGTTTACTATATAATACGCCTGTTATAGCGGGTAAGACTTTGATATTTCTTGATGAGATACAAGTCTCAGCAGAAGCTGTAAAAAGTTTATGGTTCTTTAAAGAAGATTTTCCTGAATTACATATTGTAGCAGCGGGTTCTTTGTTGGAATTTACTTTGAAGGATATTGCATCGTATGGTGTTGGTAGGATTCGTTCTTTGTTTATGTATCCTTTTTCATTTGACGAATTTCTTGTTGCTCAAGGGAAGATGACATGGGTAGAGGCGAAACAAAAAGCAGATGCTAAACATCCTTTATTTGAAGCATTGCATAATGAAATGATTCAACAATTCAGGACATTCTTAATTGTAGGAGGGATGCCAGCTAGTGTCGTAGCCTGGTTGGAGACCAATAACTATAATAATTGTCAGTCTGAGTTAGATGATATACAGTTATCATATTATGATGATTTTGCCAAATATGCTCATAAGGTAGATATTACGTTATTACGCAATACGTTGCAAAGTGTAGTAGCTCAGATAGGGAAAAAATTTATATACAGTAAGGTGGAAGGAGGTTATCGTACGGAAGATGTAAAGAAAGCTTTGGGTTTGTTGTGCGATGCAGGTATTATTAAACGCGTGAGTCATACTGCTGCAAATGGTTTACCTCTTGGAGCAGAGGTGAACGATAAATTTAGGAAATACATATATCTTGACAGCGGATTATTGTTACGCATTCTGGATTTAAATTTTGGAGGTTCTCAGGGATATATTGACACTATTGTTGCTGGCGCAGCAGATGAGTTGGTTAATAAAGGAGGTTTGACAGAGATGGTCTTAGGTTGGGAACTTGTAAAATATTCCAGTTTCCGAGCGCAACATGACTTGTTTTATTGGGAGAATTTAGTTGAAAATACAACCTCTGAAGTAGATTATATAATTGCTCATAATATGAAAGTTCTTCCGATAGAATGTAAGTCTGGAACCAGTGGAAAAATGAAAAGTCTAAGGTTGTTTATGCGTAATAAAAATATTAATAGTGCAATACGTTGTTCTCTTGAAAATTTTGCAGTATTGGAAGAAGAGTATAATGGAAACGTCGTTAGAAATATATACATAAATCCATTGTACGCAATCTCTAATATAATGATGTCAACATATTGAATATCATTTTCTGATAAAAAAGAACGTCACCTCGTTTTGAAGTGACGTCCGATAATTATTAACTAAAAATTGTCAATTGTATCAACCGACGTGCATGTTGTCGTTAACGACTTTCATGATTTTTTCAGTGTCGTTGCCGAGTTCAGCGCGGAGGTTAGCGTCGTTGAAGTTCTTGAGATATTTAATCATATAATCAACGATGTTGTCTGAGAACACGCCTTTTGCTGTATAGATTTCGCGGTCTTTTTCGAGTTCTTCAGCTGCTCTGTAGCATGAGTCTGGAAGTTGTTCGAGAGCGTCTTGAACTGACTTGTTCTTGTCGTCGTGGATGTTGACGCCGAGACCAACGTATGTTCTTTCTGCTACTTCCAAAGCATCTGGTGATTCTAATCCGTAACGTGCTGCTGCGCATAAAGCTGCCATCAAGAGATAGATGTCAGCGCTAGCGTCTGAAGCGCGCCATTCGAATGTTTGCTTGTCGCTGAAGTCTTTTGTTGAAGGTGTTTCAAGTGGGTTGCAGTTTGCGAGCATATCTTTGCCGTTGTTGATCCAGCCGAGAGGAACTCTAACCAAAGCGCTTCTGTTTGAGAATGACCAGCACAATGATGTAGGAGCTTCTTGATGAGGAACGAGGCGTAAGAATGCCAATGGGTTAGGGTTGCCGAATGCTGGGAGTGAAGTACCTGCCATCATGTAACCAGCGATAGCTTTCTTGCAGATGTCTGTCAATTCGCCGTTTTCAATCATGACTGACTTACCGTCTTTAGTGAACTTGCAGTGTACGTGCATACCTGAGCCGGCTTTACCAACAGTGATCTTAGGAGCGAATGTCAATGTTACGCCATATTCGTAAGCGAGTTGACGCATGATCCATTTAGCGATGACTAATTGGTCGGCAGCGTCTTCGATATTTGTTGGTAAGAATTCTATTTCGTTTTGTTCGTAGATTTTTCCGTCTAAAGTGAAGTTACCTACTTCTGAGTGGCCGTATTTAATCATGCCGCCAGCTTGAGCGATGAGACGCATAGCTTCAACGCGGTAGTCGGTGAACTTGTTGAAAGGACGGCTTTCGTGATAACCTTTTTGATCTGGAACAGGGTAGATTTCTTCGTCTTCAGCGATGATATAATATTCGAGTTCGCCCATTGTTTCCATTTGCAAACCTGTTGATTCTTGGAATGCTCTGTGAGCTTTACGGAGGATATATTCTGGTGAGCTTTCGAATGGGTTGCCTTCACGGTCATAGAATGAGCAGAGGAGGTCAACTGTTGGGATTTCTGAGAATGGGTTGCGGAATGCTGTTCTGAACTTAGGAACGACATAGAGGTCGCTCTTGCCAGCTTCGATGAATGGGAACAAGCTTGAACCATCGACGCGTTCACCTGCTGAGAGGATGTTGTCGAGGTGATCTACGCTTTGGATGACAAAGTTCAAAGTCTTGAGTTTGCCGTCCCAGCCGCAATAGTGGAAGTTAATGAATTCAACACCGTTATCTTCGCAGTAGCGAATGATGTCTTGCTTTGTAAATTCACGAGCTGGTTTTTGTAAATATTGAACCAGCGAGTTAGGGTTCATTTGAATGTTTGTGTTCATATCTTTTCTTTATGAAATTTTAAAATTAATTCAGTCTAATAAAATCTGTACAAACTTAGTCAAAAAACTTGTATGAAATCAATATTTGTATTTTTATTTTTTCAATACATTGAAATAAGCTTCCAAGAGATTTTGAGCTGCTATATAAGCGCTGACTCTTTTCTCTCTGACGTCGTTCTCTGTCAGCGTTATCATATCTTTTATCAGGCTGTTCTCGTAGAAGTCGCTGCGTAAAGTCTGCTCTATACTGTCGAACATCGTCTGTACGTCTTGCTTAGCTCTTTTCTTAGCGAGGTAACCCGACTTGCGGATATTCTCTACGTGTTCTGTCACCATCTGCCAGACCTCTGGCACGTTGTGATGTGTGAGTGCTGAGCATGTCATCACGTTGACAGGCTGTCCCGATTCGGCGAGAGGGAAGAGGTGTACCGCATTCTTGACTTCTGCCATAGCACGGTTGGCTCTTTGTACGTTGTCGCCGTCGGCTTTGTTGACGACGATGCCATCAGCCATCTCCATGATGCCGCGTTTTATTCCTTGCAGCTCATCGCCGGCTCCACCTATTAATATAAGGAGGAAGAAATCGACCATAGAATATACTGCTATCTCCGACTGACCTACGCCTACTGTCTCCACGAATATAGTGTCGAAGCCTGCCGCCTCGCATAATATTATTGCCTCACGAGTCTTACGTGCCACGCCGCCGAGAGTGCCTGCCGATGCGGAAGGACGTATATAGACGTTGCGTTGTTGCGACAGCTCTTCCATACGTGTCTTGTCGCCGAGGATACTGCCTTTGGAACGCTGGCTGCTCGGGTCGATGGCGAGTACTGCGAGACGATGTCCCTTGCGACTCAACTCCATGCCGAGTGCCTCGATGAAGGTACTCTTTCCAGCTCCGGGAACACCGGTGATACCGAGACGTATGGCGTTGCCTGAATAAGGGAGACAAGCCGATATGATGTCCTGCGCCATCTTCTGATGCTCAGGCAAAGAACTTTCAACCAAGGTGATGGCCTTGCTCAAAATGACAATGTCGCCCTTGAGAATACCAGCGACATAATCTTCGAGAGGCAACATCTTCTGACGTTTAGCCATCATTCTTTCTAAAGCCTTAGGATTGACCTGTATAGGCTGTTCGGTAGGAGCGTTCACTTGTAATGCCGACTCCCACTCATGCTTCTGATTTTCAAAATGCTCATTTAGTTCCATAGTGGGGCAAAGATAAGAATTATTTTTCGAGAAAAATGAGGTTTTAAAAATTAAAAATAATCTATCTTTGCAAAGATATAATTAATATAGCGAGGTAAGATGCAGCGTTTTATAAAATGTGTGAAGATAGCTTGGGCGCCAGCGTTCAAGACTATCAAATGGTTGAGCAAGATTATGGTCTCGATTTCTTTCGCCATAATGTTGCTTCAATTTTTTGGAGTCATCGAATGGCTCTCACAGTTTCTTAATCCTATCTTCTCACATTTCGGACTCCCAGGCGAGGCTGCTCTTGCATACGTGTCAGGTTATTTCGTCAACTGCTATTCTGCCATCGCCGTGATGACGACCTTAGACTTAAGCACACGTGCCGCTACAATATTATCGGTGATGGTGCTTTGCTCGCATAATATGATTGTAGAGACGACGGTGCAGCATAAGACTGGCTCTTCTGTGGTGAGGATGGTGGCTGTAAGAACATTATCGGCTTTCATCTTGGCTTGGGTCTTAAATAAGATTATGCCAGGTAGTTATGAAGCTGTCGCCACGACAAATAGCGTAGCAGAAGAATTGACATTCGTCATGATGTTGGAAGATTGGTTCTTCAGGACTTTGAAAAATCTAATTATTATGGCAGTATTGATTTATTCTTTGTCAGTATTGCAAAAAGTCTTGACGGAGTTTGGTATTATAGAATATATCTCTAAGTTCCTTAAGCCAGTAATGATATTTTTCGGTTTGTCGCCAAAGACAGCCTTGTTATGGTTAATCTCCAATACTTTAGGACTAGCCTACGGAGCTGGCATCATGATAGAGGAGGCAGAGAAAGGCGAGACCACCCAAGAAGAAAACGACCTCTTGAATCATCATATCGGAATATCACATAGTAACTTAGAAGACCTGCTTCTCTTCGCGGCAGTAGGAGGCGCTTACCTCTGGATGCTACTCTCCCGCTGGGCAATGTCGTTGGTGTTAGTTTGGGAGAGGAAACTTGAGAAGTTACTAAGATACTAAGATGCTAAGATGCTAAGTTACTAAGATGCTAAGATACTAAGATGCTAAGTTACTAAGCCACTTAGCAACTCAGCAACTCAGTAACTTAGCAACTCAGCAACTCAGTAACTTAGCAACTCAGCAACTCAGTAACTTAGCAACTCAGCCACTCAGAAACTTAGTTTTTCTTTTCCGATAGATACTTGATTAGTTTTGCGATACCTACAGATATTAATTTTGTCTTGCCTTGTAATTTAGTTCTTTCCTCTGGTGTGCAGTAACGGAAATCTTCACACAGATAAAGCATGGAACGAACCTCTGAGCAACTTCCTTTGGAGATATACAAAAAGTTTATATATTTCGCATTTGAACCAGATTCCGCTCCTTCTGCGATATTATTCATTATGCTTATAGCAGCTCTTTGAATCTGTTCTCTGAAACTATAATCATGACATCCTTTCATGATATGATAAATGTCATTAACTAAACATCTGGACTCTCTCCAGATATACATTTCTTCAATAGGTTTCATAATTTTTGATTTTAAATTAAACATAATATTATTTCACTCAACAACTCAGCAACTCAGAAACTCAGCAACTCAGAAACTCAGCAACTCAGCAACTCAGCAACTCAGCAACTCAGCAACTTAGTAACTCAGCAACTCAGTAACTCAGCATCTCAAAGACTCCTAATAAGGTCCCCTATCGTTGCAAGCGGCACTACTTCAACATTGTATTTGGAGGTGTCGAGGCCGCGGCAGTTGTATTTGGAGATGAATATTTTCTCCATGCCGAGTTTGTCGGCTTCCGCTATTCTGGCTTCTACTCTGTTGACGGAGCGTATCTCACCTGAGAGTCCCACTTCGGCAGCGAAGGCGTATCTGTTGTTTATCTCTATATCTTCGTTCGATGAGAGCACCGCTGCCATCACGGCGAGATCTATGGCGGGATCATCGACACGGATGCCGCCGGCTATGTTAAGGAAGACGTCTTTGGTGGCGAGGCGGAATCCGGCTCTCTTTTCTAACACGGCGAGCAACATATTGAGGCGTCGGGTGTCGAAGCCCGTGCAGCTGCGTTGTGGTGTCCCGTAGGCTGCTGTGCTGACGAGCGCCTGCGTCTCTATCATCATAGGGCGCAGACCTTCGAGAGTGGCAGCTACAGCGATGCCGCTGACGTTTTCTTCTCTCTGCGATAATAAAATCTCGCTTGGGTTACTTACCTCGCGTAAGCCGTTGGCATTCATCTCGAAGATGCCTAATTCCGAAGAAGAGCCGAAACGATTTTTAACAGTTCTTAAGATACGAAAACCATAATGGCGGTCGCCTTCAAATTGTATGACGGTATCGACAATATGTTCGAGTATTTTTGGTCCTGCTATGCTTCCGTCTTTGGTGATATGACCTATGAGGAAGGTCGGCACGTGATAAGACTTCGCCATCTTGTTCATCTCGGCGGCTGTCTCTCGTATCTGACTGATGCTGCCCGCTGTCGCTTCCACCGATGTTGATTCTAATGTCTGTATCGAGTCGATGATGACGATGTCGGGTTTTGTTTCTTCAAAATGTTTTACTATCTCTGATGTGCTGGTCTCGGTTAGTATGAGGCAGTTTTCGTTTTTAATACCTATTCGTTCGGCACGCATCTTTATCTGCTGAGCGCTCTCTTCGCCGGAGACGTAGAGTATTTTTTTATCTTTGAGGTTCAGCGCGACTTGAAGCAATAGCGTTGACTTTCCTATTCCGGGTTCGCCTCCGAGTAATATGAGAGATCCAGGCACTAATCCGCCGCCGAGCACGCGGTTCAACTCTTCACAGAGCGTGTTGATGCGAGGCGTGGAAGCGCTGCTTATTTCCTGAACGAGGACTGGCTTTGACTTCATCTCCGCCATGACATTTTTCTTCACAGACTTACTATCTTTACCTACCACAACACTCTCTTCAACATAACTGTTCCAAGCGCCGCAGCCTGGGCAGTGTCCTATCCATTTAGCCGATTCATTACCACATTCCTTGCAGAAAAAAACTGTCTTCGTCTTAGCCATATTTTTAACATTTAAATTTTTACAAAATTAAAAAGTTTGGTTGACTTATATTATAAATTATTATATTTTTGTAAAGTTTTATTTTCGAAAATTAAAATGTATTTGATATGAGGAAGGTTTACTTTTTCTTAATCCTTTTCCTTGCTATGGGTATTACCCTTAAGGCACAGGATATTCAAGTTTCCGGCTTTGTTACATCAGCAGAAGATGGCTATGGTTTGCCGGGTGTTACAATTCAAGTTAAAGGCACAAGTCAGGGTACTGTCACCAATATCGACGGTGATTACTCCATCAATGCCAAATCTAACGACACATTGATGTTCTCGTATGTTGGCTATCAGACGCAGAATATCGCTGTCGGAGGTAGAAACAAAATCGACGTGGTGATGAAGACCGACGCCATGATGTTGGACAATGTCGTAATCACAGCTTTAGGCATCAAACGTCAGAAGAGAGAATTAGGTTATGCTACAGAAGACATCAGCGGTGAGGACTTGACACGCTCTGGTAGCGACAACGTCATCAACTCCTTGAGTGGTCGTGCTGCCGGTGTTCAGATTATCACAGGCGACGGTGTAGCTGGCGGTTCATCTCGTATCGTTATCCGTGGTAACAACAGTATCTTCGGCGACAACCAGCCACTTATCGTGGTCGATGGTGTCCCTATGACTAACGAAGGCGGCGTCACAGGCTGGGGCGGCGGTCAAGACTGGGGTACTGCTCTTAACAACATCAATCAAGAAGACATCGAAGACCTTAACATCTTGAAAGGACCTACCGCAGCAGCTCTCTACGGTTCACGCGGTGGTAACGGTGTGGTGCTCATCACAACAAAGAAAGGTAAGAAACAACAAGGTCTCGGTATCAACTTCTCTTCAACCTACAAATTGACAAGTCCTTACGGTTATCGTGACGTACAAAACAAATATGGCGCTGGCGGTCCTGTCTCTTTCATGACTCCTACCTTGACATTAGACCCAGCAACAGGCAACTACGTCTATAACGGTAACTATAACTCAGATAACGGTCCAGAAGGCGTATCGACAAACACAACATTCGGTTACTACGGCGGCGCTGTCTCTTGGGGCCCTGTCATGGACGGAACAGAGATGATTTGGTGGGATAGCTCCTACAGAGCTTATTCTCCTCAGCCAGACAACCTCAGCATGTTGTACAAGAATTCACATTCATTCACTAACAACATCTCATTCCAAAACGCTGGCGATTTCGGTTCTATCAGAGTCTCTGTAACAGATGACCGCTCCGACGCTATCATCGACAACTGTAACCTCAGCCAGACAACATTCAACGTAGGTTCTTTGCTTAATATCTCTGAAAAGATTAAAGCTGACATCTCTTTCACCTACTTCGATTATCATCGTCTTAACTCTCCTGTCCTCGGCGAGTCGTACAGCAACTTCAACAAAGGTCTTCTCTACAGCTGGCCAAGAAGCTGGCAGGGCATCGAATCGACAGAATACGAACAAGCTGACGGTTCTATGACAGAATGGGGTAACTATCCTTTCCAATATATTAACTCTAACACATTCTGGAGTTTCTATAACAACAACACAACACTCGACCGCGACAAGGCTTACGGTTCTCTCCGTCTTACATACGACATCACCGACTGGTTGACTTTCGCTGGTAAGGCAGCTCTCGACTTCAGCTTAGACCAATATGAAACAAAGAATAAACCTACTACAGCTGATGGAATGACAGGCGGTTACTACAAACAAAACATGACAAGAGACTACACCTTAGATGCTGACTTCTTATTCACAGCTCATAAAGATTATCTCTTCGGTTCTATGTGGAATGCAAGACTCTCATTCGGTGGTGAACGTTACTACAGAAACACTTACGGAATGTGGGCTGGCACAGGCGAATGGGCTTTCGCTGACTTATATACATTCAACAATTTCCTCAGCGGCGGCGCTAACCCTATCACCACAAATATGCTCCCTGGCGAGTCACGATATGAGAAACAAGTCAACTCTTTATATGGTTTCTTGAACTTGTCATATAAAAACTTCCTCTTCTTAGACTTGACAGGAAGAAACGACTGGTCATCAACATTGCCAATGGATAACAACAGCTACTTCTATCCATCAGCAACCTTGAGCTTCATCGCGACAGAAGCTTTCAAAATCAACTGGGGCGCTATCAGCTTCTTGAAGGTAAGAGGTTCTGCTGCTATGACAGCTAGCGACGACAATCCATATCAATTAGACTTCACTTATAACACAGGTTCTTTCGGTGGTCAGCTTATTTCAACACTTCCATCACAAGTACCTCCAATCCAATTGAAACCACAACGTCAACGTTCTTTTGAAGTAGGTCTCGACATCGGTTTGTGGGATAAAATCAATATGGACTTCACATACTACGACATCTACTCATGGGATCAGATCCTCGCTTCTCCAATGGCAGTGTCATCAGGTTCAAGCAGCGCTCGTATCAATACAGGTGTCGTTACTAACAAAGGTATTGAAGCTATCATCAACTATAACGTATTCCAAAAACCTAACAGCTATCTCCAAGTAGGTTTGAATTTCGCAAGAAACACTAACCGTATCGTTGACTTAGGCGGTGCCGATATGTATATCTTGTCAGAGGTATGGGGTTCTAACGGTCCTGCTATCGCTGTTCAAGAAGGCGAACAATACGGTACAATCTACGGCTGGGATTATGTATATCAAACAGAAGTCAATGGCGAAGTTGTTGGTCCTTTCTATGATGACAACGGCAACCCACTTCCACTTATCAACGCTGCTGGTACAGAATATCTCAAGACAAACCAACGCGTCCCTGTAGGTAACTGCGCTCCTTTGGTAACAGGCGGTATCAACTTGAAATATAACTACAAGAACCTTTCTGTCTATGCTTTGATAGACGCTAAACTCGGCGGTGAGATATACTGCGGTTCTTACGTCATCGCAATGCAGACTGGCCAAAGCAACGCTACTCTCTACGAACGCGAAGGTAATGGCTTGCCTCTCTACGACGCTGAAGGCAACTTCATGGGTAACTACGGCGTAGTCCTTCCTGGTGTTTACGTAAATCCTGAAACAGGTGAGGCTACAGAAAACGAAGAAGTAGTACACTACTATTATAATTATATGCCTAACTTCGGTGGCTGGGGCAACTACATCTCAACACCTGGTATCTTGAACAACACATGGATCAAGATGCGTGAGATAACTCTCAGCTACAACTTCCCAAGCAGAATAATAGAGAAACTTAAAGTGTTCCAAAATGCTTCTATCTCAGTGACAGGCCGTGACTTGTTCTACTTCTATAAGTCATTGCCAGATAACATCAACCCAGAAGGTACTTTGGGAACAGGTAACGCTCAGGGCCTCGAATACGGCTCATTCCCAATGACACGTTCATTTATATTCTCACTCAGATTCGGTCTTTAATTTAATGGAAGGAAATAAATTATGAAAAAGAACATTTTAAATATTAGAAATATTTTCTTGACAACAGCAGTCGCCTGCTCTTTATTCTTCGGTTCTTGTACCAAAGGCTTCGAGGAAATGAATAAGAACCCAATGAGCCCTACCGGTACCGATATCGGCCCTTTGTTCAATGGCGTGGTTAGCAGCCTCTGCTGGACATGGGACGAACAGTTCTATCTCAACAACGAGATCTTCTATCCTGAGACAGAACTCGGCGCCTTGACAACAGAAGGTTGGGGTAACACAAGTATCGGCGTCGATGCTGTATGGAATAACTATTATCTCGCTCTCGCTAACATACACGACATCGACAAACGTTTGGATGAGATGTGTACAACAAGCGGCGACAACGAAATCGACGATAAGGTAAGAGCTCAGCTCACTGTTATCGAGGCTTATAAGACTTTCAAAGTTACCGATATGTTCGGCGACATACCTTATTCAGAAGCCGGTTACATCTGGTACGACACCGAAAATAATAGAAAACCAAAATATGACAGCCAAGAATCAATCTATAAGACTTTGTTGACAGAATTAGTTTGGGCAAGAGAAATCTTGAATAGCGGTGCTACTACAACATCTCTCGGTAACCAATACTATTCACTCGGTGCATACGATGTCTTGTATCAAAACAATTATAGCAAATGGGGTAAGATTGCTAACTCTTTGATTTTACGTCACGGTATGAGAATGCATCATAAAGACCCTGCTTTCGCTGATACATTATTACAGACAGCTTTCAACAAACCTGTTATCGACGATTATTATTATATAGGTGGTGCTTTCGCATTATGGCCACAGGCTCTTGGAAGCCAGTTCGGCGATCAAGGATGGTCATTCCGCGAACATAAGAACTTGAGAATGGGTGAGACAGTTTTCGCTCAGATGTCGAAACCTACCGACTCTATCGATAATGAAATCTTCGACCCAAGAGTCTATGTATTCTTCGATACAAACAACAAGACTGCAGATTATCCTGAAGGCGCTTGGAGAGCATTCCCTCAGATGAGAGATGAAAACACCCCAACAGAAGGCGGTACTCCTTATTCTTCAGCTCGCGACAAGAACTACGGATTTAAAGGACCAGCTTGCTTGTATTCTCCTTTCAACTTCTATCTCATCCGCGACCACGTCTTCGTACCTCAAATCATGATGAGCCCAGCTGAAGTATGTTTCATCAAAGCTGAAATGATGATAAAAGGTATCGTACCTGGCGGCATCGGAATGATGACAGACGAAATGATTAGAAAAGGTATCGAGAACTCTTTCTTGTTATGGATGCAACTTCCTATCAATGGAGCCGATGCTACATATAAATATATTTACGAAGGTCTTCAAGAAATATTAGACGGCGGCGACTTATATTCAATCTCATACGCATACGCTTCAAGAATATTCAACGAAATGGTTTATAACAACCTTGACTTCGCTTACGACGAAAAGGCTTACCTTGAATTCATCTATCAACAACGCTGGTTAGACTTATTCCGTCAGCCTAATGAAGCATGGAGCTTGGCACGCCGTACAAAAGACTCAGGAGCAACAACACCAACAACCATTGACCATCAAAAACTCGTTACATATAGATTGCCTTATCCACAATCGGAAGTGACTTATAACTTCGACAATTATTCTGAACAAATCAAGAAGATGAGTCATGGCGATACAAAAGAAACCAAGGTTTGGTGGATGGAAGATTAATGAATATTAACTTAATTTATACTAACAATGAAAAAATTATTTTTAACATTATCACTCATGCTGTGTATGTTCGCTGTCAACGCACAGGTAGAGTACGTTATTGACTTCAATAACTATACAACAGGAACACAATGTCTCAACGGACAAGACAGCTGGTCAACACACTATCAGACAGCATCTACATCACAAGACTTCGACGTCGATTATGCCTGCGATGGTCTTTTGTCACCTGACGAAAGCGTAGCTATCTACTATCCTTACGGCGGTCCTGGCGTTGGTAGAACAGCAACACGTAAAGCTACAAGCAACTTCAACTTCAATTTCCAAGACGGTGGTATCATCGACTATGAATTCACAATCCATCCAGCATGGTGGGGTGTCTTCGCTGGTGTCGGTTTCGACGCTGACGGCGACGGTAACATCCTCCAAGGCATGACAGATGGCGACGGTGGCGTTTATCTCCGTGTGGCCGGCGCTAACGGACAAGATAACTATCCTAACATCGTTCTTCCTAACGGAACAGACATCCTCATCACAAACTATCGTCAAGAAGGTTGGGCAAGATATAAAATGTCGTTCGACTTCTCAGCTTTCGACGGCGCTGGCTCTTTGACAGTATTCGTTAAAAGTTTCGACGGCTCAAACTGGAGCGACTGGATGCAGCTCTCAGAAGCAACAGAGCTCAACATGGGCATGACTCCAGGCTCAGGCGATATGAGAGACTATAAAGTATGGGACGGCGTATTCTTCCACTGCCAAGGTGGTACAGGCGGTTTCGATAACTTCCTCGTACGTCAAATGCCAGAAGGTAATATGCAATACATCAGCTTCCCTGACGTGCCAAAACAATTGACAATAAATCCTCCTTACACATTAGAAGCTACTTCAACTTCAGGTCTCCCTGTTTCTTTCGAGATGATAAGCGGTCCTGCTACAATAGAAGGTAACATCATGACTCTTACAGGTGAAACTGGTACTGTCTCTTTGAAAGCTACTCAAGCTGGTAACGACGAATGGCTCGCTGCTCCAGACGTAGTGAAGACTTTTGAAGTCATCGACCATACAGCTTACGCTACCGACATCACAATACGTCGTCCTCACGATGAGTCATTGGTTTATCTCCCAGAATTGAAACCTATCATCTTGAACGTAAGCCTCCAAGTTGAACATGCCGACGCTCTTCACTTTGAAGAAGTAAAATGTACTATCAACGGCGAAGAAGTTTTGTTGAGCACAGATTATCCTAACGACCCAGAAAACGGTTACTTCTACAACTACTGGACTCCATCACAATATGGCGAACATAGCATGACAGTAAGCGTCACTACAACAGGTGGCAACGTAACAGAAAAGACTTCTACTTTCAATGTCGTGAGCGAATATGAAAGTATCAGCGTCACAACAATGGACGGCGACCTCCACTGTACACCTACTATTTTTGAAGCTACAGGTAACTACGAAATGCCAACTCACGTAGGCGCTTTCAACGATATAGCAGCTCACTACGAACACAACTGTATCAATGGCGACTGTGACCCTTACGACCGTTTCGGTGGTGTTAAAGTAAGAAACTACCGTGGCGAATGGATGGAACTCTTCCGTTATATCACTCCATTCGGCGTTGAATGTGACGACAATATTAATGTAACTGATTTCTCTTCAGTATTGCAAGGTTTGATTGAAATACAACTTTATTTCGAATCATGGGACGGCAGTGGTTATATGCCAACACTCACATTCGATATGACAAAAGGCGCTCCTGAATATGATTACGTCAATGTCGATGAAATCTGGTTCGACATATTCCCATTCGGCGACTATGCTAACCAACAACCAGTTCCTGAAGTAGATTATGAATTCGACGAAAACGCAGCTTCTGCTAAGTTACAACTCACTACAACAGGTCACAACTGGAGCAGCGGCTCAAACGGCACTTATAACACAGGTAACGCTGCTGAGTTCTATGAAGCAACACATGGCGTGAAAATCAACGACAACAAGATCGGCGACCAACACTTATGGAGAACATGTACTCCTAACCCAGCAGGTTGCCAACCACAAAACGGTACTTGGACTTACAGCCGTTCAGGATGGTGCCCAGGCAGCATCGCAATGGTTTGGGATTATGACCTCACAAACTATTTAAGCAGCGGCAGCGCTAACATCTTCTACGAGTTAGACCCAACATACATCGACGAATGTCACCCTAACTTCCCTGACTGCGCCAACGGTCAGAATGCTTGCCCAAGATGCGATTCTCCAGATAACCCAGTACTCCGCGTCTCTGGTAAAGTCATCTCATGCAGTAACAATGTTGACATCCTCGATGGCGGTCAAGTTGATTTACAAGAAAATCTCTACGACTATAACGTCAATATCTTCCCTAATCCAGCATCATCAACTCTTAACTTCTCTTCAGACTATGAAAACGGTAAGTTGAGCGTATTGATTCTTAATGCACAAGGACAAGAAGTAAGAAAATTCGCTTTCAGCGGCAGCAGAAGCATCAATATCTCTGACCTCCCAAGCGGTATCTACTTCGTAAAAGTATTAGGTAAGACAATGCAAACACAGAAGATTGTTATTGAATAAATATGACTAAAGACTAATGTCTAAAGTCTAAAGATTAAGGAGCTCTTAGAAATAGGAGCTCTTTTTTTTGAATCTGAGAAATTGAGAAACTGAAAATCTGAGAAAGAATTTCTGGAAAATGAAGCTATACGTCCGTACGTCTCTACGGGAGATTTTCTTAGCAACTTAGCATCTTAGTAACTCAGCAACTCAGAAACTTTCCCTATCTTTGCATTAACGTAAAATAATCACCAATATGAAAAAGACTATCGCTCTCGTCGCGCATGATGCTAAAAAAGACGACCTCCTTAAGTGGGTCACCGAGCATGCCGACAAACTTATAGGAAATGAATTTTATGCTACCGGTACTACTGGAAAGATATTGTCGTCGGTACTGCCTAATATCAATAGGTTGAAATCGGGTCCTTTGGGTGGCGACCAACAATTAGGCGCTCTCATCTCCGAAGGTAAGATAGATTATCTCATCTTCTTCTGGGACCCTATGACAAGCCAACCTCACGACGTCGATGTCAAAGCCTTGTTGAGACTGAGCGTGCTTTACGACGTGCCGACAGCATGTAACCACGCCTCCGCCGATTTCCTAATAAAATCGCAACTCTTCGGCAGCGACTACAAATCATCGCCAGAAGATTATTCTGGATACCTTAATAGGACGTTGTGATTTTGCCCTTGTAGAGATGTGCCAATCACACCTATAAAAATTAACAATATGTAATTGCTGCGTCTCATTTTGAGTCACCAAGTCACCGACTCGCTGAGTCGCCGAGGTTTTAGATTAAATAAGGAGCCACTTTTTATAGTAGCTCCCTTAACTTTTGTCTTTAGCCTTTAGTCTTTAGACATCTCAGAAACTCATGCTTGGAATTTCCTCCAACTCTTCAATATGTATGAGTCGTTGTGGTTCCACGTAACCTTTCTTATAATGTTCTGCTGGATTCAGAAGTTTGCCGAAAGCGAAGTCTTGAATCATAACGAGTTCGTCGGTGTTTTCTAAATAAGCATATTTGTGGTCAGGGTCGTCGTCCCAATCTTCTTCAACAAAGCCTAAAGCGTCGGCATTGATTTTCATGGTGTAGGTTCTTATCACGCTTTCCTTGCCGTCTTTTGTTTTAAGAGTGAGTTTCTCTTGATAAGGAGAAGCGATGATGGAGTCGCGGCGCGATTGTGCTATATCGGTGAGGAATGCCTCAAAACGCACGTCTTTAAACGAGTTAAGCAGACTTATCACTCTGATGGTGTCGAAGTCAATCGCTGAGCCGTCAAGATGTGTCATCTCATAATTATAGTCGCCTACGGTGTTTATCACGAAACTCTTCTCAGCCTGATTGTTGAACTCGAGCTTCATCGATTCGATGTCTTTTATGTTATATGAGAAAATTTTGTGGTCGCGCCAGTCTTCTGGGTTGGCAGAGAAACGTGAGCTGACGAATCCTCTGAAACCGTGGAGGTGAACGATATAAGCCTTGTCGGCGCCTTCTTTCAAGACGTATGTGCCGTTGTTATCTTGAGTGACGTCACCTATATAAAATACCTTAGTGAGTTTCTCATGTGGGAAAAGTTTCACCTTATTAAATAAGTTTATTCTTGGAACAATCTGGTAAATCTCCACCTTGGTATTAGTACCAGCCATACTCGTAATGACGTTGTTGTGAGCTGAAAGCGACACAGGTCTCTTTATTCTTAATCTGTCTAAGGTATAGAGTATGTTGTCAATCATGACAGGCTGAGCGTCGTAGGTGTCGTTGACTTTCCATCCGCTTTCTGTTCTCGAGAGAAGTACCTGATTGCCTCTTTTGTCGGCGAAGAACATTCTTGTTACGGAAGCAGTGTCGCGTACCGTGAAGTCGTAAGCCTCACCACGCAGACTCGATAAATATCTGTTGTTGAACAATAATGTTCCTGCTACGACGATAAGAATTATTGTTATGATTATTGCAAGACGATTCTTTTTCATATCATTATTTATTTAGTGAATTTTCTTTTTCTGATTATAGCTAAGATGAATCCGAACACTATTATTATCGCGCTTGGAAGTACCACGTTAACGACTTGCCAAAGCATAGCGTTTTGGTTTATCTTATTGGTATCCAAGAGACGTATTTTCAGTTCTCTCGATCTTATTCCGATGAGACCTTCGCCATCTACGAGATAGCTGATGGCGTTTTCGATGAACTCTTTGTTACCGTATGTTATCTGTGTGTATTGGTCGAAGCCGAGTGGGAGAGGATAACCTTTTGGAATATGGAATTGGTTTCTGATGATGTCACCATCGGCGACGACAATCATCGATGTCGGTTCACTGACTTCCTTAAATCCAATCTCCTTCGATTCTGTTATGCCGGCTGTCATTCTGTTGGCGTAAAGCGATTCGAATGTTCCATTCAAGAGATAAGCCACGTTCTGTCCTTTCTGTGAGAACATACGCTGGTCAGGAGCTTGGCGCAGCATGCTGAGAGAGATAAATACAGGAGCTGCCGAAACCTTGGTGTAGTCTGATGTCTTTAACAAAGGAATCTTCTGAACGTCAGAATCTGAGATGACTGGCTCTATAGAACTGACGAAATCGGCTTTGATAGGGTTGATGTTTTTGACGATATTACTGTTTGACGCTGCATTGAGCAGAGGGAAATAATACCATCTGAAATATTCTATCTGAGCCTGACCTCCCATCTGACCGGTGCGAAGTGCTATGGCAGCGCTGTTGTAGTCGAGGAGGAGGTTTTTGTTGAGTCGTAGTCCGTATTTGAAGAACATATCATCGAGTTTTATGTCGAGGGTATTACCCATTGTTGACTCTGCGCTTTGGAGACTGTCCATAGTAGCAAATACAGGGTCGATGAGCCACAATACCTTACCGCCTCTCATGATATATTGGTCGATGATGAACTTGTCTTTTTCTGAGAAAGGTTTCGTAGGTTTAGCGATGATGATAGCCTCGTAGTTGGAGGTAATCACGATGCTGCTATCTTGTTTCTCGGTTCTTTTGTTTAAGGCAGTTATCTGTTCGTCGAGAGCGATTCTCTTCACTGAATATTTCTTGGAGAGACTTTGAGTTATGTCATAAACCTCGTCTTCGTTAAGTTCACCGTGACCTTCGATGAAAGCGATTCTCGGTTTTGTCAGTTGAGAGAGATCTTTTATCGCGCTGATGAGTTTGTATTCTAAGTTTTGAGCCGAGTTGTTCAATGCTGCCTCTGACGATTTTCCAACTTGTGTGTCGAGCAGATCGAGTGCCAATTCCTTGTCTCTGTAACTTACTATAGCGCCAGGCCATATCACAATCTGCTGAGCGCCGTCTTTAGTCTGGATAGAGAGCTCTGTAGGGTTGAGACCGCTCTGATAGAGAAGTTTATAGGTCTCGTTTCGTTCGGCAGCGTCGTTACTTTCAGAAGGGTTGATGAAGTCATAATCGACGAATTTGCTGTAGGCGCGGAACTCGTCAAGCATTTCTTTTGTCTCTTTTCTTAATTTCTTGAAACCTGCTGGGAACTCACCTTCAAGATAAATCTTGATATAAACATAGTCGTCGAGGTTCTTTAAGATTTCCTTTGTGGTGTCGGAGAGAGTGTAACGTTTCTCACTGGTGAGGTCGAAACGCGTGTAGATAAAATTACCGATAATATTGACAAGAACGATAATAGCTACTGTAATCACAAAAGTTATTATCTGACTTTTCTTTAGATTTTTACGTTCGTTTTTCATCATCACCTCCTTTTACCATTTACGACTTGACAAAACTAACTTAGTCATTGATAAGAACAACACAATCACGCTCAGGAAATAAAGCACGTCGCGAGTGTCAACGACACCACGACTAAGAGAAGCATAATGCGATGATATTCCGAGATGTTGTATGAATAAATCTACTTTTCCGAACAAAGCCATCGAATAAATCATATCGAAGCCGATGTATAAAAATCCGCATAAGAAAACCGACAGCAAGAAGGCGAGTATTTGGTTGTTGGTTACGGAGCTACAGAATAATCCTATCGAGACGAACGACGCGCTGAGGAAGAACAATCCGATGTATGAGCCCCATATTCCTCCACTATCGACATTACCGACAGGCATACTGAGACGATAGACTGAGAAGAAGTAGATGAGTGTTGGCAAGAGCGCCAAGAGAACCAATGCCACGCCAGCGAAATATTTTCCGAGCACTATCTGCCAGTCTGACAAAGGCTTGGTGAACAGCATCTCTATCGTTCCGGTACGTTTCTCTTCGGCAAAGCTTCTCATTGTCACAGCAGGTACCAAAAATAAAAATACCCATGGTGCTAAAATGAAAAGACTGTCGAGGTTGGCATAGCCGAAAGTCATTATGTTAAAATCGTTTTGAAAAACCCAGAGGAACAAGCCTGTGATGAGTAGGAAAACCACTATCACCATGATTCCTATAAGAGAGTTTAAGAAGTTGCTTATTTCTTTCTTAAATAACGCGTACATAAATACTTAAAATTTGCTTACAAAAATACGAAATATTCTTGAATTTATTGTGGTGTTTTTTTAGATGCTGAGTTACTGAGTTGCTAAGTTACTAAGTAGAGTTGTGTCAAAATTTTTGAATCCTGACACAACTCTATATATGGATATTCTAACTTTCAATTTTCAACTTTCAACTTCAAAAAACTCCCAAGGCGTGCCTTCAGGTTTTGGAGCGACAACTTCGACAGGAGTCTTCAGCGTTGGATGTTCGAACTTAATCTTATACGCATGGAGACATATTGAAGCGTCGGGATTGGAACGCGGGTAACCGTATTTCAAATCGCCTTTGATGGGGCAGCCTATATGAGAGAGCTGCGTTCTTATCTGATGGTGGCGACCGGTGATGAGTTCCACCTCGAGTAGATAATACGAGTCGGAGGAAGCGATGACGCGGTATCTCAGCTGTGCCAACTTAGCTCCTTTGGTGCTGGAACTCACGACATACGACTTGTTCTGTTTCTCGTTCTTAACCATATAATCCGACAACTCGTCGGCGTCTTTAGGAGGTCTGTTCTTCACTATCGCGAGATATGTCTTGCTAAATTCGCGGTTTTGTATTTTCTGTGTCATCCTACTTAAGGCTTTGCTTGTCTTTGCGAAGATGACAGCACCGCCGACAGGACGGTCGATGCGATGGACAAGACCGGCGAACACATTGCCAGGCTTGTCGTATTTCTCTTTGATATATTCTTTCACATCCTCTAAGAGACAGACGTCGCCGGTTTTGTCGCCCTGCACTATTTCTCCAGGAAGCTTGTTGACAATCAGGAGATGGTTGTCTTCGTATAAGATTCTATCTTTTATTGGTTTTCTCATCTTGAAAATCAATATTGTTCGTTTTCGTTAGGGAAGTTGAAGTCTTTCACATCGTTGATGTAAGCCTGGACAGAATTCTTTATTCCGTCGTAGAGGTTGTTATATCTTCTCAAGAAACGAGGGGAGAAGTCGTTGCTGATGCCGAGCATATCGTGAAGCACGAGAACCTGACCGTCGGTGCCAGGACCTGCGCCGATACCTATTGTAGGGATGCGTAATGACTTGGTGACTTCTGTTGCGAGCACTGCAGGAATCTTTTCCAAGACAATGCTGAAACAGCCTTTCTCTTGAAGGAGAAGAGCGTCTTCACGAAGTCTTTGTGCTTCTTCGTCTTCTTTAGCACGTACTACGTATGTTCCAAATTTATTGATGCTTTGAGGTGTAAGTCCGAGGTGACCCATGACAGGTATTCCTGCGCTGATGATACGTTCGACAGATTCTAATATCTCACGTCCGCCTTCCATCTTGACAGCGTTAGCGCCAGATTCTTTCATGATGCGAATGGCAGAGTTCAAAGCTTCCTTAGAGTTGCCTTGATATGTTCCGAAAGGCAAGTCGACAACGACGAAGGAGCGTTTTACGGCACGACATACCGATGAAGCGTGATAGATCATTTCGTTCAAGGTGATAGGCAATGTCGTCTTATAACCTGCCATCACGTTGGAAGCGCTGTCACCTACTAAAATAATATCGATATTTGATTCATCTAAAATCTTTGCCATAGAGTAATCGTATGCGGTTAACATGGCAATCTTCTCACCTCTGTTCTTCATATTCTGAAGCACATGAGTAGTCACTAAAGATACGTTATGCGATAGATACATTTCTTTTATTTTAAAAAAGCAAAAGTATATAAAAAAATATTATCTTTGCCAATCTTTCAAATCTATTTTACGATGAAAAAATTAAATACCATTTTTTTAATGGCAGTGATGTTCTCGATGATGGTTTTCAGTTCATGCGAGACAGATGTCGATATATATGCTGAAGGTAATGAGACCACAATAGTATATGGCTATCTTGATGTTGATGCTGACACTAATTTTCTGAAGATAACGAAGTCGTTTGTCGGCAATGCTATTGAAACAGCACCAATCTATTCTGCCAGCAACTATGATTATAAACTCGATGTTCAGTTAAGAGGAAGATTCGCCGATAACCCTAATGTGGTAAGTGTCGCAGCTTTTGATACGATATCTGTTTACAAACCATACGACTCCAATTCCATTTTCTATAGTGGAAGAAATCAGGTTCTTTATTACACAACGAGAAAACTTAAGGAAAACGAAGAATATCAGTTGACGATAAAACGCAATGACGGAGTAGAATTGACTTCTAAAGTGAAGACCATAAGTGGTTCATCTATCAGAAAGCCAACCTATAGCATAAGTTTTGAATCGCCTGTGTCAAATAGTATCGATTGGCGTCCAAATACTACGGGAGAATTAGCTGCATATTACGAGGTCGTCGGTTATTTCCATTATAAACAATTCCTTCAAAATGGAACTGACACAACGAGACACACCATGAAATGGGTTATGGGAAGTGGAACCGGAGAACAATTATGGAGTAGCTCCGATAAGTGGTTGTCAATAAGATACACACCTAAAGACTTCTATAATCGACTACAAGCAGATGACAATATTGTCAATAATAGTCCTGATTTCGTGGGCCGTATAGTTGAAGGCTTTGAAATTGTTGTTACATCGACAGGCGAAGAATTATACAATTATATATTAATACAAAACTCAGGAAGTGCTATTCAAGATACTCCAGAATATACCAACATAGAAAATGGCATGGGAATATTGTCGTCACGTTCCCAATGTAGGAAATTGGTTGAAGTCAGTGATTTGACCATTAATACCTTAGAACGCGATTATCCTCAGTGGGGATTTATTAGAATTTATAAATGACACTGACTGTCGACATTGACTATTGACGATGACACTGACTAACCTGTCCCCGTTCCCACATCCCGTTCCCACATCCCGTCTCTGTCGTTTTGTCACGATTTCGACTCTGATGTCAGAAAAATAATTCCATATAATAATTATGAAATAATTAAAACCACTTTTTTTGGTGGTTTTTTTTATGTCGTGACATGAAGATATTTTTTTGGCATAATGATTGACAAAGGCGGTGTCAGAAAACAAAAAAAAGAAAAACAAACATAAAAATAGGAGAAACAAATTATGTCAAAAATTATTGGTATTGACTTAGGAACAACAAACTCATGCGTTGCAGTTATGGAAGGTAACGAACCTGTAGTAATTCCTAATAGCGAAGGTCACCGCACAACCCCATCAGTAGTAGCATTTACCGACAACGGTGAACGTAAAGTTGGCGAACCTGCAAAACGTCAAGCTATCACAAACCCATTGAAGACCATCTATTCTATCAAACGTTTCATGGGTGAAACCTACGACAAGATGAGTAGCGAAATCGGTCGCGTACCTTATCAAGTTGTAAAAGGACCAAACAACACTCCTCGTATCGACATAGACGGAAAATTATATACACCACAAGAAATCTCAGCAATGGTGCTTCAAAAGATGAAGAAAACCGCTGAAGATTATCTCGGACAAACAGTGACAGAAGCTGTCATCACAGTACCTGCTTATTTCAACGACGCTCAACGTCAAGCTACTAAAGAAGCTGGTGAAATCGCTGGTCTCACAGTACGCCGTATCATCAACGAACCTACAGCAGCAGCTTTGGCTTACGGTCTCGACAAGAAAAAGAACGATGTTAAGGTAGCAGTATTCGACCTCGGTGGCGGTACTTTCGATATCTCAATCCTCGAACTCGGCGACGGCGTTTTCGAAGTTAAATCAACAAACGGCGACACTCACCTCGGTGGCGACGACTTCGACGGCAAAATCATCAACTGGCTCGCTGAAGAATTCATGCACGACGAAAACATGGACTTGAGAAAAGACCCAATGTCATTGCAACGTCTTAAAGAAGCTGCTGAAAAAGCTAAGATTGAATTGTCATCATCAACAGAGACAGAAATCAACTTGCCTTATATCACAGCAACAGCAACAGGACCTAAACACTTGGTTCGCAAACTCACAAGAGCAAAATTCGAACAACTCTGCGACGACTTGATCCGTGCTACAATCGAACCATGTCGCAAGGCTTTGGCAGACGCTAACATGACAGTCAACGACATCGACGACGTTATCTTGGTTGGTGGTTCAACACGTATCCCAGCAATCCAAAACATCGTTAAAGACTTCTTCAAGAAAGAACCTTCAAAAGGTGTTAACCCAGACGAAGTAGTTGCTATCGGTGCTTCAATCCAAGGCGGCGTTTTGACAGGTGAAGTGAAAGACGTTCTTTTGTTAGACGTGACACCATTGTCATTAGGTATCGAGACACTCGGCGGCGTGATGACAAAACTCATCGAGGCTAACACAACAATTCCTACACGCAAGTCAGAAACATTCTCAACAGCTGTCGATAATCAACCTGGCGTAGAAATCCATGTGTTACAAGGCGAACGTCCAATGGCAAATCAAAACAAGACTATCGGAAGATTCCACTTGGATAACATCCCACCAGCACCACGTGGTGTTCCACAAATTGAAGTCACATTCGACATCGACTCAAACGGTATCTTGAACGTTTCTGCAAAAGACAAAGCTACAGGCAAGTCACAAAGCATCAGAATCGAAGCTTCATCAGGATTGAGCGAAGACGAAATAAAGAGAATGAAAGCAGAAGCTGAAGCAAACGCTGATGCCGACAAGAAAGAACGCGAACGCGTTGACAAATTGAACGCTGCCGACTCTATGATTTTCCAAACAGAGAAACAGATGAAGGAATACGGCGACAAGTTGCCAGCTGACAAGAAAGCAGAAATCGAAGGCGCACTTGGCAAGTTGAAGACAGCACATCAGGCACAAGACATCGCTGGCATCGACGCAGCAATGGCAGAGATGAACGCCATCTGGCAAAAAGCATCAGAAGAGATGTATAAGAACGCCGGAGCACAAGGCGGTCCACAAGACCCTAACGCCGGACAAAATCCAAACAACGGCAACGACGATGTCACTGACGTAGATTTTGAAGAGGTAAAATAATCCTGCAAGGTCAAACAATCAATTATAGATTAAAAGCGCGAAATCTTCTCCGATTTCGCGCTTTTTTTAGGTTATTGATGGATTTATTCTGTTTATCTCATTGTCATAACTTATCTGAGTAGTCTGGATTCTCTGTTTGAGTAACCTCGACAAGGTGTTGTAAACGTTTGTCAAAATCTGTTTTAGTTATGTTGTGCCAGTTTTTTATTTTTGAAGTCTCCATAAAACCATAACCTGTCAGTTCAATATGCTCTCTTCTGTATTTTCTATCTAATTCATATTTCTTATTCAAAATAGTACTTGGATTGCTCCACAAATAAAAAAACATTTGTGTTCCATTACGTTTTAGAAGAAACACAAACTTATCTTTTTCACCAACAACCTTACATTCAGGATAGTGATTCTTATCATCTATATTATTGAACAACAATGAGATTTTATATGAATCAACAATGTCTTTGGGGAGATTCTCTATAATTTGATAAGCACGTTTCATATCTTTGAAAGAGATGTAAATAGCTCCTATCCATATAAATACCGCAAAAAGATTTCCCAATAATATGCAGATAGCGTAATATAAAATATTTTTCAGGAAAGGATCTGATGATGAATCTGTCAATAAATATATGACACAGAAACATACAGAAAATATTAAACCACAAACTTTTAAAAAGAATTTTGATGTCTTCTTAGTTTGTTTTCTATATTCTTTAAATGTTATCATGATTATGGCGGGTTCTATTTATTATTAATTTTCCTACATCGATGGGTAGAACCCATTTTCCCACGTCTGTAGTTTGATATATTTCTTAAAAAACGTTCCCGATAAATGTCATTTACCGAGACACACGTTCTATGAACTTGTTTTTGCCTAATATTTGTATGTCGTTTTTCTTGTTCTCCATAACTTTTATTTTACCTCTCTATTATGTTTTGCAAAGTTTATATTTTTATTTCAATTTTCCAAACATTTTTAAATGTTTTTTTAAAGAAATTGGGGGGGTAATCGATTGATATACATTCGATTACATTTTTACAAACTCCGGATGATACTTTTTTATCTGCACCAGTCTGCACATGTTATATATCAAATTGGTAAATCCTATATAGAATGTCGCCCTTAAAATCCCGATTCCTCTGAAAAACAGTCCTTTCATACTCTGTTCCATGAATCCGAACACATGTTCAATCCTACAACGTTTCTTAGCCTTGTTCCTGTTGCTTTCCTTCTGTTCATCCGTCAGTTGTGTATTCCTGTAGTTTTTCTCTATTATCTCGGGTACAAGTTCTTGTTTTGTTATCACATCATCATATCCGACGTATGCCGAATCCAAAAACAAATGTTCTCCCTTTTTGTCCCGGCCTCCACATATCAGAGACTCTATCGCCTGGGAATCGTGAACATTCGCCGATGTTACAACAAAATCAGTGATTATCTTTGTTTTAAGATCGACCTTCGCATGATCCTTGTAGCCGTAATATTTGGCTCCGCCTTTCTTCGTCCAGCGTGCGTCAACATCCTTGTGGCATTTCTTGTGAGGATGATCGTTCCAGAGCTCGTCGCCACCGCCTTCCTTTATCTTCTTGTTCTCCTCACGGGTGTTCCTCTGTGTAGGAACTATAACAAAACTCGCATCTATTATCTTTCCCTCATTGACAATCAATCCTATAGAGTTTAGCTGCTCGTTGAACTTCGCAAAAAGTCTCTCGCCGATTCCTGATTCCGACATGATATCTCTGTATTTCCATACGGTCTTTTCGTCCGGAACATCATCAACGCTCTGGATGTCAAGAAACTCCCTGAAACTCATCCTGTCCTTTATCTGATATTCTATCTGATGGTCGCTGATGTTGTACAGCCTTTGAAGAAAAAGGACTTTCAGCATGAAGACAGGATCTATTGGCTTGCGTCCAGCTCTGCTCTTCTTATGGTCGTTTGCAAACAAGCTCTCAAGTATGCTCCTAAACTGCTCGAAATCAATAATGTCTTTTAAAACAACAAGAGGATTGCCCATCTTCGACAACGATTCCATCGTATTTTCCTGTTCAAACAAACTC
>JAFTUF010000025.1 GCA_017466405.1 Bacteroidales bacterium | reverse complement strand
TCAGTTCTTCTAATAGTCTGTTTGTTATTGTCTTATTTTCAGCTTTTTTCTACATCTTAATACATTTTTCTCAGTGCATTGAGTATTTCTACTCAGTGCATATATATAAAAAAGTTGAAAATTGAAAATTGAAATTTGAAAATTTTCTTCTGTTTCCCAGAACTTCAAAACACCGTTTCATAATCCACTCCAAATGAACAAAGTCTGTTGTCTGTTGACTGTTGACAACCGAAGGTTAAAAAGACAACAAAAGACAATTTTTTCATTCTCATATTTATTTACTTTTGCAGCGTAACAGCCTCGCTAAGTCTAAAGTCAAAAGTCGAAAGACTAAAGGATTATGGACAATGACTGTTGACTGTTGACAGTTGACAGACGAAATCTAAAAGTGGACAATGACTGTTGTCCGTTGTCTGTTGACCGTTGACAGCCGAAGGCTAAAAAAAATCGTTTTCATGTTGCACGAACGAAATAATTTCTTATCACTGCAACATAATTCGATTAACACGTGAGTGTTTGTCATTCTCGATGATGAACCTAGGAAATTCATTAAGACAAGAGATGGCAGATGCTTCCGCTGTTCGTGCGTACGTTTCCCAACGTATGCTGATTTAGCGTAGGCTGTTGCTTTTTTCCTTGTCGCGGTTTTCCTAGGACCTATCATCAGAAAAAAGAGTTACGAGCCTACGTTTTTTATTTCCATAAAGAACGTATTGGTAAAAATGCATGGATGATCATATCGGTTCTGGAAGAGCATAAGATATGTAGGAAATTGAAAAACAATATAATTATTAACCATTAAAACATTAAAACTATGGCAACAGAAATTAGCGTTACAGGTAACAAAAAAGTTGAAACTCTCGCTAGAGAATTCAATGAAAAATATCCATTTCTCAGATTGACTATCTGTCCTATGAGTGATAAAGAAACCGTAGCAGCAGGTGGTTCAATATCTAAAGTCGATTATTCTCAAACAATTGCAAAAGTTCGTACAAAGAATAATCCTGGTTCAATCACTATTACAGGCAATAAGCTAATTCGCACATTAGAGAGAGAATTCGAAGAAATCTTCGGACTCTATGCTCAAGTATGTTATACAACAGCAGAAGGCAAACGCTTCTATACAGGAGAAAAAGGCGATGCTATGACTTTGAGCGCATTTAACAGAAAGTGTGAAGCCGACGGCTGTAAAAAAGATGAATGGAAATAATCATTCGATGATAGAAGGATGTATTGCACAACGTAAATGTTAGTCTAAAAGAATATTATTATGGGACTTTTAAACAACCTTATGGACAGATTCAAGAACGCTGAATTTACTGTCGCTCCAAACAAAAAATTGAAGAGTATTTCCGCTGAATTCAAAAATACATTTGAATTATCATTGGTATTTTATAAAGGCAAACAGATTGCTGACGGAGATCTGACATTAGCAGCCTTAAATCAAAAGACAACTAAAGAAGTAAATACAAAAGCTGATGGATTGAAAATAAAAGCGAGCATGAAAGTAGGTGAAGCTGAGAAATTATTCGACGCAAACTTCGGCGTGACAGTTCAGATTAAAGACAAGGAAGGAAGCAAACTTGTTCCTAATGAAATAACGATAGGACAAGCAGCAAGAGGCGAATATTGATGAGAGATTGACGAATTGAGAAATATCTGAATTAAGACACTAAATCTTATCCTTTTGGTTCCGGAAGCTCAATAAGATTGTAGAATGTTGAAAAATAATAACCATTTAAAAATTTAATATCATGGCAGAATTCAATTTAGACGGCCGTACAAAAGTTAAAACTTTAAAGGCTAATTTCAAGAAAACTTTCGGCGCTACATTACGCGTTTACAAAAGCGAATCATGTAAAGGCGGTTTCGCTGATGACGATGCAACATTGGCATCTCTCCGCGCTGAAGGTAAAAAGGCGGCGAACTTAAAGTAGCTGGCAATCTCAAAGTAGCTAACTTCGAAAAGAAAATCGCTGAACTCTATGGTATCGGTGTACAAGTTGCTAACGCTGACGACTCAGCTCTCGCTAACAACGATATCACACTTGCTGCAGCAGGTAGATAAATCAAATATGGAGCTGGAGTTTGTCTTCAGCTCCAATTTTTTACCTTAAACCAAAATGATGAGAAACAAAGTGATTGAATTGGAAACAACGAGGCGTATTAACGTAATGATGCGCCTTCTATATATTAAAATGTAACAAAACTATGGGAAAATTCGGATTGTCATTCTCGCTGAAAAGAGCAGTAGGCATTACTGCAATAAAACAGAAAATTTCAAAAGCTACAGGTGTTCCTCTCACAAAACAAGGCTTGGAACGAAAGGTTGGCGGCGCATTGCTGTCAGCAGTGACCGGAGGCAAAAAAAAGAAATCTAAAAGAAGATAATGATATGAAAAAGATATTCCTTGTATTTTCATTGGCATTAGCGTTGTGCTCATGTGTGAGCGAGACTGCAAAACAAACTCTTAAACATTACAACGAGGTTTATGTGAAAGTTGATGAACTCGAGACATTATTACAGAATACCGATTTCGGGAGCTTGTCGGCAGAAGAAGTCGTTGGATTGTATGATATCGCAAAGGATTTGTCGTACAGCTTCAATCCGATGGACCTGAAACCGGAACAGATTGCGGCTTGCGAACTCTTGAAGCAACGCGTGATAAACGTGCGTTCTGAATTGTTGGATCAGACAAGAAGCATCATCAATGAATTCAGAGTTCATGCATGGGAATTTACCGACAAACTTATGGAAGAGACACAGGCTTTCCCGGTTTATCTGTTGCGTGGAGAAAAATTATATTGGAAAATAAAGGCGCAGAGACCGGTAGGAGTGAAGATATATAACTCAGATTCACGTCAGCTGATTAAGAGTTATACTGGAAAAACCTCATGCAACGATTCGCTTGCAATACAAAACACCGCCATTTATCTGGTGGAAGTGACTCCAAATGAATCTCAATATTTGGATATGGATATATGTTATAAATCCAATGACGTACAACGTTTGAAGGGAGTTGCACCTGTTATGGCAGAAGATATCGAGTGCGGCGCGAAAGATTTCCGTGCCAAGAAGATACCGGGCATCACTATGGTGAAGTGCTTCGAAGAACCTCGCAAGTTCACTTTAAGAAGTCAGCTCAAGTCGGCTTTCTCGGGAAGCTCGAAGGCTCTGGTGGCAGTGCAAGTTCCGGAAGGAGCGACAGACATCTTATATTCTATGCGTATCTCAACAAGTGAAAGCGACCGCTATTCCGACGGACAGTTTCATGATAACTTGGGAAGCACCTATAAGAAAATCAAGTTCATGGGACTTCCTGTATATGAAAGAAGCAGAGGCACAGGCATTATCGCTTCTTTGCTTGACGACAACAAGCCATACCGTGAAGAAGAAGCTTATTGCAGCATGTATGTGTTCCGCAGCAAGTCTGTAGCAAAGCAATTCCAGGATGGGACAAAACCAGCGTCGCAGCTTGCATACGACGTTGACTATTCGACAGTTGGAACGCAGTCGTGCAACGGACGTATCCCGGTGAATGGCTCTAAGACGATATATCTCGCTTTTGAAAACGAGAGAATGCGATATAGCAACTATTTATGGGTTGAAGTTGAGGCTGTAACCTCAGGTTCAATTTATTACACCACGAGATATACGCTGAAATGAGAAAAAAACTATTATCAATGATTTAAAGTTATGTATATGAAAAATGATATACCTCAATTCTCTCAGAAAGTACAAGAAGAGTTAGACTATTATGTCTATTGCTTGGTCGATCCAAGGGATAAGAAAGTCTTTTATGTAGGTAAGGGCATCGGCAATCGTGTGTTTGCTCATGCCAATGATGCACTAGAGGCGGAAGATCTTGCCACAGACAAACTGGATAAAATCAGAGAAATTATCAAAGCCGGCTATACGGTTCGTCATTACATCATACGTCACAAACTTACGGAAGAAGATGCTTTTACAGTTGAATCAGTCCTTATTGATTTTCTCACTTATAAAGATTTCAATAACGACAGTCTCCTTACAAACATAGTCGCAGGACATCATCAATGGGATGAAGGTATCAAGACCGTTAACGAAATAAAGCAGCTGTATGACTGCGAGCCATTGAAGTTGCAACCAGGACATAAACTGTTGATGGTTAACCTCAATAGAACGTATCACCAAAAGACAGAAAATGGCATGCGGGTGAGACCTGATTTATATGAAGTCACTCGTAAATCATGGAAAATCAACAAGACGAGAGCTGATGAAATAGACTATCTTCTTGGCGTGTATAGGGGAGTGGTGAGATGTGTGGTTAAGCCTACAACAAAATGGATTGCAACACGAGAAGACGCAAAACGATATTACATAGAAGGCATTACTGACGATAAAGTGGGAAATGCTCTTTATCTGAATAAAGATACTAAAGCTTATCCTTTCGGTTCCGGAAGTGCAATAAGATATGTAGAAGAATAAAAAAGACAAATAATCATTAACCTTAAAAATCTTATATTATGGCAGCAGCAAAGAAAGATAAAACAGACTCTTCAGCAGAAATAAAGGCTTTACAGGCTGAAGTTAATGCTCTAAAAGCTGAATTGGAAAAGACAAAGAAAGCATTGGCAGATGCGTTGAAACAAAAAGATGCCAGTAAACCTGCCCCTCCAAAGCAAAAGACCATGAAGGACGGACATGAATACGTTGACTTGGGTTTGCCAAGCGGATTGAAATGGGCTGCATGCAATATTGGAGCTGATAAACTAGAACAATATGGCGACTATTTTGCATGGGCTGAGACCAAGACTAAAAAAGAATATATAAAAGAAAATAGCAAGTCTTATGCCAAGGATAGGAATGATATTTCTGGGAGTTCTCGTTATGATGCAGCACGAGCTAACTGGGGCGGCAGCTGGAGAATGCCAACAAAAGGAGAAATGGAAGAATTGATAAAATTATGTAAGTGGACGTGGACAACAATAAACGGTATTAATGGCTATAATGTTAAAGGCCTTAACGGTAACAGCATCTTCCTTCCTGCTGCGGGCTGTCGCGATGGGTCATCGCTCTATTATGCTGGTATTTACGGTATCTATTGGAGTTCTACGCCGCGCAGCATTTACTTCGCGTACGGCCTCTTCTTCAATAGCAGTAGTCTTAGCGTGAGCAACTACAATCGTAACTACGGCTACACAGTGCGTCCAGTCTCAGAATAAAAGCGAAGCGCATTCAATTTATTTAATTCATTTGATTTATTTCCGCACGGCATTTAAGAGCCGTGCGGTCGGCTAGTGAAAAAATAAAATCCGGCGTAAGCCGGCGAATTTTGAAAATTGAAATATGTAGAGACGCGTCAATGATTCCATAAAAATAAACACACATTGACACGTCTTGATTTGAAAATTGGAAATTACAACCATGGAATACGATTACAAATTAGATTATATGACCAGATTGTTTCGTAAAATAAGAAACAAGAGGTTTGAAGCGTACATAATCCAGCGCATCTGGGATTTGCTCAATGACGATAGTATCCGTTTTGTTACTCAGCAATATTTCAAACGCAACGAAAATGGTAATTATGCTCTCGCTGATTTATATCTGCCGCAAATCAACATGATAGTCGAGATAGATGAAGGGCAGCATGCCAAAGATGAGCATCTAAAAGCTGATATACAGAGAAGCATAGACATCAAGCAGATTAAGGCTGTTGAAGGTGTATGTATTGAACGTATTTCATTGTGTGACAAAAACACATTAAGAGCTTTTACACTGGATGAAGTGCATAAGCAGATAGATGATGTGGTTGAAAAAATCAAGGATGCCATAGAAAAATTGGGCAATAAATTCCAACCATGGGAGAATAATCTATGGACACCGGAATATTACCAGCGGAAAGGCTATCTTAGAGTTAGCGACAATGACTATGTGAAAAGTATTGATGATGCTGCAGCAGTGTTTAATACAAAGGCAAAGCATCGTGGTTTCCTCAGAGCTGCAGGTTTTGATGTTCCTGGCGTTGACAAAACAATTGTTTGGTGTCCGGCAAAGAATAACAAACAGTGGTCAAATAAATTAAGTGAAGATCAGACTGTCATATATGAATGCAGCAATGACGCCAAGAAAAAGGTTAAACACGTGAAAGAACATATTCAGAATAAAGAGACTCGTATAACCTTCTTCCTTGAAAAAGATGACTTGGGATTTAACTTCTATAAATTCGTTGGTGTGTTTAGAATAGATGAGAAAGAATCGCTTAAACAGAATGAGTGTGTTTGGGTGAGAATTGCTGATGAATACAAATTGCAGTGTTCATAAATTTTACATTGAAAAAAATTAAAAATAAAAAATAATGAAATCAAGTATCATAGACGTGCCTCGTAAGCATACGCAAGAGGACTTGTTAGGCATTCAAGTTTATCAGAATGCTCTTATCAGATATGTGAAACTTACTGATACTCCTATCACTATCGCTCTTCAAGGCGAGTGGGGTTCGGGAAAGACATCACTCATGAACCTGCTCAAATATAACTTGTGCGATGCTGAGGGCGGACAATATTTCCCTATCTGGATCAACACATGGCAATATTCTCTGATGAAGACTCCATCTCAGGCGATAATGAGCATCTTGGAAGGTATCATCAAACAGATTGGTGAACTTAACCCAAGCAAGCAGAAATGGGAGGAAAGCCGTAAGAAGATTGGCGGCATTTTCAAGAAGATGGCTACAGTAGGAACGAAGATTGCAGCCGGCGCTGTCGGCGTTGACGGCGGCTTGGTGGATGAACTTATGGATGGAGGCGACAGCGCCCAGTCGGACATCGTCCAGCTTAAGGAGGAAATATCCGGAATGATAGAACAGATTCTTTCTGAGTTCCCAAACAAGAAAGGCTTAACTTTCTATATCGACGACCTCGACCGTATCGACCCTCCGGTAGCAGTGGAGATACTTGAACTTCTTAAAAACATCTTCGACCTCGAACATTGCGTGTTTATCCTTGCCATCGACTACGACGTGGTCATCAAAGGACTTAAACCTAAGTTCGGCGAGCTGACAGATAAAAACGAGAGAGAGTTTAGATCGTTCTTCGACAAGATTATCCAGCTTCCGTTCTCAATGCCTGTGGCATCATACAATGTGGATACATTCCTCGTTGACGCATTGAACAAGATTGAGTTCTTCACTCAAGAGGAACTTGCCGACGAGAGCCTCGCTGAGAAATTGTCGGAAATCACTCGTTTGTCGGTAGGAACCAATCCTCGTTCACTCAAACGCTTGACAAACACACTCGCTCTTATCTCAATAATTTACGAAGAACAGAAAGGCGGTCAGGACAATACAGGAGCTTCATTGCTCGACAAATTGATAAACTACTCGTTAGTATGTATCCAGATCGCTTATCCATATATCTACAACCAACTTACCGAAGAACCTGATTTCAAGGGCTGGAATGAAAAGATTGCTTCTAAACTCAAGCTCAGACCATTGACTGAGGACGAAGTTGAACGTCTCAATTCTACTGATGAGTTTGACGAAGACTGGGAGAAGGTGGTATTCCGTATGTGTCAGAAAGAGACTCACTTGAGCAACAGAGTGTTCTGCGTGTCTTCATTGCTTAACAAAATTGCGGAAATTATAAATAACGATGAACAGTTAGGTGAAATCATTGAGGCAATTCTTGAAATGTCGGCTGTTACAAATCTTAAGGCATTTGACACGCCTAAGAAGATTGATCCTAAATATCCTTGGGCAGAAAAACTTTGGACACCTGTTAAGGAACAAATGACAAAGCATGGCATCAAATGTCCTAAACCGTCAGACAGACAGTATGCTATTTACAAAGTTAAGACTATTGATGCCCAGATTGTTCCTATTTATAACATAAAGGAAAATAAAGCGATAATTGCTTTGGAGACATACGGAGGCGATGAAGTAAAATCAATTATTGAAAATAAGTTGGCAAATCTACCGTCTGACAATGTCTTTAAACAATCCGTTCTTGAGCAAGGAAAGAAGAATAAGAACAAGTGGGCTTGGACGGTATCTCTAAAAATTGACAAGAACGATAGTAATATTGTTCAGTGGTATGTGGATAATTTGCTCAACGCCTATAAAGCTCTGGGAGAAATTTGAAAAATTGTAGAGACGCGTCAATCACACCTATGAAAAATAAACAAGAATGTGATTGACACGTCTTGATAAAAATGAAAAATTAGTACATATTTTCAATTTAGTGATTAGTTAAATTATTGTAATTATGGATCAACAAGAAAAGAAATCTTTAGAGACAAAGATTAAAAAAGAAATCAACAAGAACAAACCTTTGGCATACCTCATCATTGCAATCGTAGGTGTGCTTCTTGTGTTGTTGCTGTTTTTTGTATTAAAGAAAGTTATCGTATTAGCTTTGATAGCACTTCCTGTCGTTGCTATAATATGGTGGTACAAAAATAAAGCTTGATAATTAACAAAGTTATTAACTTAAATCTTAAAAAATTATGTTTAAAAAAAGTATTTTACTATTAATGTTGGGAATGTTATTATTCTCATCATGCAAAAAAGATCCTGCAAAACATTTAGAAGAAAGACTTGGAAACTTGTCGGGACCTTCAGCAGAATTAGGAACGGTAGAATATACCATTTCAAAAATCATTGCAGCCGATCATGATGTTTTTTACAAAATCGGCGATCGTAAGATTCTATTTTCCAGCAGTTCTACAATGAAAGCTGGAATCGACATCTCTAAGTTCACTGCAGAAAATGTCTCTATCGACGAGAAAGCGAACACTATCACGGTAAGCATGCCAAAGGCAAAAGTGCTTGCGCTTAATTTACCTGCAGAAAATATCAAGTTAGAATATGAAAAGGTATCTGGCATGAGACATACTTTCACACCTGAAGAAAGAATAAAAATCCATGAATTGGCAGAGAAAGACATTATCGATGATGCCGAGAATTTAGGAATCCTTAAAGATGCAGAAGACAATGCAAAACTTCTCATTGAAGGTCTTCTTTCAAACTTTGGATATAAGAAAATTAACGTTGTTTTTCAAGACACGATTCAATGATAAATTCTAGTATTTATAGACAAAATGGAATTAACTCTTAAGTGATTACAATTATGGAAAAAAGATATAACGAAGAACTAGAACAGTTGATAGAAACAGCATTAACAGATGGCGTTTTAACCGACAAAAAGAAACAGGTACTTCTCAAGAAAGCAGAATCTTATGGCATTGATCTCGATGAGTTTGAGATGGTTTTGGATGCAAGATTTTATAAAAGACAACACACAACAGAACAACAAGTTGAAAGTGTTGTACCTCAACAAGAGAATAAACCTTTGGTTAGCGAAGAAACAAAAGAAAAAATAAAAGAAGGTGTAAAGACTACAGGAAAAGTAGCTGGCAAGGTTGCTGGAGCAGCTGGAAAAGCAGTTGGCAAGGTTGCCGTAGAAACTGGAAAAGCAGCAGTGGGAGCAGCAGTGAAAGCTGGAATGGGAATATGGATGAAAGTACTTATAGGTACAGCCATAGTAGCTGCTGTGTCTGGCGTAGTGGCATTAGGTGTCAAATTAATTAAGGAAGCCAATGAGCTCAAGATTCTTGATACTCCAAATGTGGTGGAAAAAATCCGCAAGATATCAGAATTGAATACATACACTTATATCGACCAAGTCGTTATTAAAGATGAAAAAGTCACTATGGAAAAGAATAACGAGGTGTCAAAACGTGCGGCAAAATTGTTTGGTACAGAAGTAGTGGACACGGTTGGTGTCAATCATGAAATTGTACTTCTTGTTTCTGGTAGAGTTAGAGCTGGTTACGATTTGAGCAAGATGAAAGAACAACACATTTCCATTTCAAATGACACCATCAGACTTCAATTGCCTCCAGCTGAGTTCTTAGACGTAATAAGCAATCCTTCAGACGTATTGGTTTATCACACAGAAGGAACATGGTCGCATGAAGAGACTCAGAATCTTGAAGTTGAAGGAAGAAAGAGAATCGAACAAAATGCTATAGACAGAGACATTTTGGGAAGAGCAGAGAAAGCCGGAAAAGATAAGGTAGAAGGACTTTTCAAGAGCTTCGGCTTTAATGTTGTTGAGATTCAATAAGTCTTTATTATTTTAGATTTAAACATAACATTACTCACATCCACGGACTGCAAGATATTTCAGCAATCCGTGGATTTTTTTTATTGAAATGGATAAAGTATGTTGTCCGTTGACAGACGAAGTCCCTTTTGTGTCAAATTTGAACGTTTTTTTTGTTAAATCTTTTGTTACAGATACATTGTTATCTGAAAATAAATTATCTTTGCAAAAAGCTGTTTTATGAGATACGATATCAAAGATATAATTGAATATACAATCGCTTTGGTCAATGAATTTGCAAAAAAGCACTCGCTAACAGAAGATCAGGCGTATCGTTATATCAGAAATCATAAAGGTTTGAAATTTATTGAAAACAATTACGGAATTATGCATACGCTGGATTTCAATGAGGTTGTGGAAAGTCTGTCGTTGTTTTGTCGGAAGGATGGAGGGTCGTTATGATATTGTATCACGGTTCTAATGTCGCTATAGACAAAATAGATTTAGCAAAATCGAAACCAAATAAAGATTTTGGCAAAGGATTTTATCTTTCAGAAAATAAAGAACAAGCGATAGAAATGGCTAAGTACAAGTCATCTATGCTGGGTGGAGGTGTTGTTATTACAAAGTTTGAATTTGATTTAGAAGCGCTTAATTGTAAAGAATTAAAAGTTAAAATATTTTCAGAATATTCGGAAGAATGGGCTGATTTCGTTTTGGCAAATAGGGACGGAAAACAAACAGAGAGTTATGATATTGTTTATGGTCCTATTGCGAATGATAAGGTAGGTGTTCAGATTAGAAAATTAAAGGATGGAAGTATTGACAAACAAGAATTTCTGAATAGACTGAAATATATGAAAGGTATTACATTCCAATACTATTTCGGTTCTGAAAACGCAGTCAAATATCTTAGGAAATATGAATAATGATTTTGAATATATGAAAGAAGCTTTGGCAACGGAATTGGTCGAACTTCTTATTGATGAATATAAAATGACCATGTCAGAAGCTCTTGATATTCTTTATTTTTCTGATACTTATAAAAAACTATCTGATAAAAATACAGGACTATATTTTCAAAGTTGTCTATATATATATTCGTATCTGAAAAATGAGATAACAACAGGCGTGATGGGTTGAAAACCGCACAAATTCTAATATGCTACAAGTTCCCATAAAGTCACACGTCTCGTTTTCCACCTCCCGCACCCGCTCTCGTCCCCAATTCTCGTTCCCCTCAAAATTATCTTCCACTTGTGCCAAATATTCCTTACATTTGCAGAAAAATATTTTGTATGAAGAAACTCTTATTATCATTTGCTTTCGTAGCATTTTTACTATCTGCTAACGCTCAGCAGCGTCTCACTTACCAAATGTATCACCAAGGCTCTGACAGCGGCGACACTACTTTCACAGAGGTGCGTCGTTTTGCTAACAATCAATTGAAAATTCAGGATTTATCATCACAAGTCGATGAAGACGTAAAACTTATTCCTGGCATCTCAACAGACATCACATACGTAGATTATAACACCGACAGCGCATATTATCAGATGACATTCGCCGACGGTGATGCTTTCTTCGCTTCTTTCTCGTTGAAAAACAGCGGCGTCACTTTCACTGAAGAAGGCGAGGAGATGATGAATGGCTACAATTGCAAGAAATATCGCACCAGCATCAACTCGAACACTATTGAAGTTTGGATGACAGAGAGTCTCGGCTACGACGCAACGCCGAGCATCAGCAGAGGTCTCCTCAAAGGAGTGATGGTACGCCAAGCTATCAACGGCAACAGAATACTCGAGTTAAAAAATATTAAGAAAGACAGAAAACTGAAAAATGAAACCGTACCTTCCGTATTAGGAACACGCGTCGCTCCAAGAGACATCGATAAGATCAGCAAAGAGAAACTCATCATCAAAGTGCCTGTCTTTGAGAACGAACAGATTCATTTTGCAGAGATAGAGAAGTTCCAAGGTGAGATTCCTTACGACTCAGTGATACATTTCGCATACGGAACTTTAATCTTAAAAAGAATTAACTTAGACACTCTTCCTGAACATTATTCTTATTTCATCGATGTTAAAGAACAATCAAATGGCGACGCTTACGACCGCTCGGGTTCTATCTTCATCATCCCTACAGATAGAGAGTTGAGCTTGAAAGACGCTCTTATTGACAGTATTCAACTTCTTCATTCTTACACCGATAGAAGAGACATAACATATCGCGCCATTAAGTTGGAAGACGATTTCCTTCCTGTCGTTGAGTTGATGAGATTCTTCACACCTTTCGGCGTAAATCATTTCAACGAAAGAGTTAAGATCGACGGATTGGAATGGTCGGATGTGGCTTATTACAAACAAGAAGTGACAGAGCTCAGCAAACATCTTCGTGGCGATGTTCTTATCGGAGCTTTCATAGGTAACTACGATGGCGGCGGTCATAAACTGAGTCTCGACATTCTTGCATATCCTGGCGATTATTCCTGGGACTTAAGTCAGAACGACGACTGGACTCTTCCTTTGTTCAACACCTGCAATGTGATGGAGATGGCGGGGCAGCATTATGGACGTATGTTCAAGACAGATAGTCTCACAGTTGAGTTTGAAGTCCCTGAAAATGTTGAGAATCTTCGTCTGAGATATATCAGTACCGGTCATGGTGGATGGGGCAGAGGCGATGAGTTCAATCCAAAGGAAAACACTATAATCATCGATGGTGAGAAAGTTTTTACTCATACTCCTTGGCGCTGCGACTGTGCGACTTACAGAGAGTTGAATCCTGTGTCGGGCAACTTCTGGAACGGAGAGTCGTCATCCGATTTGTCGCGCTCGGGATGGTGCCCAGGAACAGCAACGCAGCCTGTCTATTTCGACATGAGTTTCTTGAAACCTGGAAAACATACTATCACGATAGCGATACCACAAGGCGACGACGAAGGCAGTAGCTTCAACCACTGGATGGTCTCCGGAATATTATTAGGAAACGAAAAATAATGTAGAGACGTATCAACATTACCAAAAATAAAAAACAAATGTTGATGCGTCTAAAAAATCAAGTCAATTTTTTTTAAATTTGCGATAAAAATCTATAACATTGAAAATAGTTGTAAACACACGATTATTGCTAAAAGACAAGCTTGAAGGCATCGGCTGGGTGGCATACGAATGTCTGCGTCGCATAGTGAAATCGCATCCTGAGGTTGAATTTTATTTCATCTTCGACAGAGAACCCGACCAGCGTTTCATCTTCGCCGACAATGTTAAGCCGGTGGTGCTTTTCCCTCAGGCGCGTCATCCTTTCTTATATATCGCATTCTTCGAGTTCGCTGTGGCGCGATTTCTCCGCAAACTGAAACCCGACTTATATCTTTCGACCGACGGTTATCTCAGTTTAAGAAGTAAGACTAAGCAACTCGCTGTGTTCCACGACTTAAACTTTGAACATTTTCCTCAGGACTTTCCGAAAATACATCTTTGGCATTATAAGAAGTTCTTTCCTAAATATGCAAGAAAAGCTGACAGAATTATCACTGTGTCAGAGTTTTCCAAGAAAGACATCTGTGATTGTTACGGAATAAATCCAGATAAGATTGACGTGGCGTATAATGGAGCTAACGAAGCGTTCAAACCTATAAGCGAGGAGATTCAAAATGAGATAAGACAAAAATATACTGATGGGAATCCGTATTTTATGTTCGTTGGCTCACTTCATCCTCGCAAGAATCTCGCACGACTTTTCACCGCTTTCGATATGTTTAAGAGTAAGAACGACAATAAGGTAAAACTCGTTATCGTTGGAAACAAGAAGTGGTGGACAGAACCGATCAAGAATGCTTACGACGCGATGAAACATAAAGACGATGTCGTTTTTGCAGGACGCTTGTCGGCGGAAGACTTGCATCTTGTCACGGCTTCAGCTCTTGCTTCGGTGTATGTCTCTTATTTTGAAGGTTTCGGAATCCCTATTGTCGAGGCGTTCAAATGCGATACTCCAGTCATTACATCTAATGTGACGTCGATGCCTGAAGTCGCTGCTGATGCTGCGCTTCTCGTTGATCCTTTCAAAATCGAGTCTATTGCAGAAGCGATGGAGAAAATGTTAGATGAAGATGTACGTAAATCCTTGATAGAGAAAGGTAAGGTTAGAAGAGAAGATTTCTCATGGGACAAAGCTGCTGAATGCTGGTGGAAATCTATAGAGAAGTTGAAAATTGAAAGTTTAAAGTTGAAAGTTGAAAATTATGTAGAGACGTATCAATTACACCAATAAAAATTAACAATACGTAATTGCTGCGTCTGAATGACAGAAATAAAAATTAATACAAACAATAACAATGACAATGTCTGTTGTCCGTTGACTTTAAAATTAAAAAACTATGAATATCTTAGTATTAGGTTCCGGTGGTCGTGAGTATGCTTTGGCATGGAAAATCTCACAAAGTAAATTGGTTGACAAATTATATATCGCTCCAGGTAATGCTGGCACAAATTCATTAGGTGAAAATCTAAATATCAATATCGCTGATTTTAATATCGTTAAGGAGACTGTTTTAAGTCGTGATATTAATATGGTCGTTGTTGGTCCTGAGCAGCCATTGGTTGATGGTATCGTCGATTTCTTCAAGAACGATGAGATGTTAAAAAATGTTAATATCATCGGTCCTGATAAGAAAGGCGCTCAATTGGAAGGCAGCAAGGCTTTTGCTAAGGCTTTCATGGAGAAATATAATATTCCAACAGCTTCTTGTTTCACAGTGACATCGTCAAATCTCGAAGAGGGTTTGAATTATCTCACCACACAGAAATCACCATACGTATTAAAAGCTGACGGTCTCGCAGCAGGTAAGGGCGTTCTCATCATCGATTCATTGGAAGAAGCTCAGAATGAGTTGAAAGACATGCTTTCTGGTAAGTTCGGTTCCGCTTCTGCAAAAGTCGTCATCGAGACTTTCTTGAAAGGTATAGAAGTTTCTATGTTCGTTCTCACCGACGGCGAGCATTATGTCGTTCTTCCAGAAGCTAAAGACTACAAACGCATTGGCGACGGCGACACTGGTCTTAACACCGGCGGTATGGGCGCTGTTTCACCAGTTCCTTTTGTGACACCTGAATTTGTCGAGAAGGTAGAAACCAGAATAATAAAACCAACAATACAAGGACTTAAAGAAGAAAATATAGATTACAAAGGATTCATCTTTATAGGCTTGATGAACGTTGACGGTGATCCATACGTAATAGAATATAATGTAAGAATGGGCGACCCTGAGACAGAAGGCGTCATGACAAGAATAGACTCTGACTTGTTGGAATTACTTGATGCCTGCGCTAAAGGAAAACTCAACGAAGTCGATTATCAGACATCGAAGAACACTTCTGTCACGGTGATGCTCGTTTCTGGCGGTTATCCTGAGGACTACAAAAAAGGCATGGTGATGACAGGTTTTGAAGAACTTGATGCTGATTGTATCATAGCTCATGCTGGAACGAAACTTAATGATAAAGGTGAGGTCGTCACTTCAGGAGGTCGTGTCATTGCAGTGACAGCACACGGAAATAATATTGAAGAAGCTCGTAACAAGGCTTATAAAAATGCTGAGAAGATTAAGTTTGAAGGTGTTAACTATCGTCACGATATTGGTTTAGATTTGATGAAGTTCTAAAACAATGTTAAATTTTTTTAAACATAATTATCTCGCACAGCAGATTGTCGTTGTTGTAATGGCGATGGTTTTATGGTTGCCAACATTCATCATGAAACCGGAGCTAAGTACAGGAGAGAACAACATACCTTTATATAATATGTTGATTTCGCTTTTCAGTTTCTCTCCAATAATTGTTAAGATCATCGCCTTTGCAGTCAACGTTGTCAGCATATTTCTTTTCAACTCAATGCTTTCCGCCAATCGTCTGATGAACAAGACAAGTTCGGTCGGAGCCTTGGCGTTTCTTGCTATGGTGTGTTCTTGTTCAGAACTGCATCTAAGTTTGCCATTCATATTCGCTTGTCCGTTTATATTAATGGCGATGCATACGATGTTCCTTATATATCAGACCGATACGCCTGAGAATTATATGATGAACATTGGTTATTTCATAGCATTGGCGTCGATGTTTTATTATCCTTCGATGTATTTGATATTATGGGTACTTATCTCATTTCTTATCATGGGATTCAATGAGATACGATATATGCTCATACCAGTAACAGGTTTTTTGATAATCAATGCAATAGTGATAGGAATTACATTTATCTTTGGAGATGTTAATCTTCTTTTAGATTCTTATTCTACATTCTTCAAAGACATCAGTTTCTCATTTGATTTAAGTGGTGGAAATAAGATATTCCTTTTGATTAGCAGCCTTTTATTTATTGTTTCTATAATGAAGATATTTGGCGGCAGAAATTCAGATAATGCAAGCAATGTAAGAAAGAGGGAAGGAGTAGCTATAGTGTTGACATTGTTTTCCATTTTTATTTTCTTTACACATAAACCCTTGATGAGTAACACCATACTTTTTATGATGTATGCGTTCTTTTATTCCATAGCATTGTCGGATGTTAGGAAAACGCGTTTGGCAAATATCATCATGGTATTGATGCTGCTTTATGTTTTGGCAAACAGATATTTACCTTTATTTGGAATAATGATATGAATTTGATAGCACATTATACAGATGCCTTGATTGAGGCGGGTTGCGATGAAGCAGGACGCGGCTGTCTCGCAGGTCCCGTTGTGGCGGCTGCTGTTATTTTAGATAGAAACAAAGACTATCCTATGTTAGACGATTCAAAGAAACTCACAGAGAAACAACGTAAGAAACTGAGAGAGGTTATCATTAACGACGCTCTCGCATACGGAATAGGAATCGTTGATAATAAGGAAATTGACGAGATAAATATCTTGAACGCGTCATTTCTCGCCATGCATCGTGCCATTGAACAACTCAGCATAAAACCGGAATTTCTACTCATTGACGGTAATCGTTTCAATCCTTATAAGGAAATAAAACATCAGTGTATTGTCGGTGGCGACGCTAAATATCAGTCGATAGCGGCGGCATCTATCTTGGCAAAGACGACGAGAGACGCGATGATGGAAGAATACGATCTTCAATATCCGATGTATAACTGGAAGAAAAACAAGGGCTATCCGACTCTCGAACATAAGAACGCCGTCGCTGAATATGGCACGACGCCATTACACAGAATGACGTTTAATATGACGATACAGTTGAAACTCTTTTAGGAATTCTAAAAGTCAAAACTTCCTTGGACTTCGATACCTTTCGTTGGTTTCTCTTTGTCCCCAATCATTTCAAGAAAATCATCTTCGCTTTTTATCTCAATTCCAAGAGTCTCGGCTTTCTTCCTTTTCTCTGGACCCATCTTGTCGCCGGCAACGATGAAACTCGTCTTCTTGGAAATTGAAGAAACATTCTTTCCTCCTAAATCTTCAATAAGCTGTTTTATCTCATCTCGGCTCATGGTCTTGAAAACTCCGCTCACAACGATGCTCAAGCCTGAAAGAACTTGATTTTCATTATTGACTTTTTGCTCCTGTTCAAATTGAAGTCCAGCTGCTCTTAGCCTATTGATAATATTTAAGTTTCTTTCATCAGTGAAGAAATCCTTTATAGACAGTGCTATCTTTTCGCCGACTTCTTCAATCTCGGTTAAGTCTTCAACAGAAGCATTGATGATATTATCGATAGAACCCATCGCTTTGGCTATGAGCTTGGCTGTTGTCTCGCCGACATATTTTATCCCTAAAGCATAAAGCACTCTGGCAAAAGGCACCGACTTGGATCTCTCTATCGCCTCGATGATGTTGTTGGAAGTTTTTTCCTTAAAGCTGACTTTACGAACTGCATTCTCTTGCAGTAGATTATATTCGTCTTTTACTACGATTACTTTCTCTAATCCGAAAAGTTTGTCGTATGTTAAATCGTATAGGTCAGAATAATCTTTGATGAGATTGTTGTCGAAGAGCAGTTCTACTTTGCCTTCACCCAAACTCTCTATGTTCATTGCTTTACGGCTTATGAAATGCTCAATGCGTCCTTTTATCTGAGGCGGACATCCGAGGCTGTTGGGACAATACCAGGCTGCTTCGCCTTCGGCTTTAACAAGTTGAGTTCCACATTCGGGACATTTATCTATAAAACAGACTTTGTTGCTGTATTCTTTTCTTTGTTTTAAATCGACGGATGTTATCTTGGGAATTATTTCGCCTCCTTTCTCAACGCTAACTATATCGTCATAATGAAGGTCTAGCTGGTTGATGAAGTCGGCGTTATGAAGAGTCGCTCTTTTTACTATAGTTCCTGCAAGTTGAACAGGTTCTAAGTTTGCCACTGGTGTTATTGTTCCGTGACGTCCTACTTGGAAATCAACGCTGAGAAGCTTTGTGTAAACTTCTTCTGCCTTAAACTTATAAGCTATAGCCCATCGAGGCGACTTGGATGTGAAACCTAAAATCTCTCTTTGTGAGAAGTCGTTGACTTTTATCACGATGCCGTCGATGTCGAAAGGGAGTTCTTTTCTTTTCTCGTCCCAGTAATTGATAAATTCTTCAATCTCATCAGCATTTTTACAAATAGCCATATAGTTCGACACGTTGAAACCCCATTGCTTGGCGGCGTTGAGACTCTCATAATGTGTCTTGAAAATCATCTTATCGTCGTCCATCATCATGAAGTAGCAGTAGTTGTCGAGTTTGCGTTTTGCTACTTCTGAGGAATTTTGCAGCTTTATTGTTCCAGCGGCAGCGTTTCTTGGATTTGCAAATGCTTGCAATCCGAGTTCTTCTCTTTCGGCATTGATACTGTTGAAACTACTATGTGGCATTATTATCTCGCCACGCATCTCGAAGAAGTCGGGGTAGTCGCCTTTGAGACGCAAAGGTACAGAACGTATTGTCTTTATGTTGGTTGTGACATCGTCGCCTTGTGTTCCGTCGCCACGAGTCACAGCTTTGACGAATAATCCTTTTTCGTAGGTTAGGCTTATGGAAACGCCGTCGAATTTTAACTCGCAGACAAATTCCACTTCTTCTTCAATGCTTTTCTTGATTCTTGTGATGAAATCCTTTACCTCGTCGAGATTATATGAATTGGAAAGCGAAAGCATTGGATAACGATGTTTCACGGTCTGGAACTCTTTCGTTATGTCACCTCCTACGCGTTGTGTTGGAGAGTCGGGTAGTATGAGGTCAGGAAACTGCTGTTCAAGAGCAATCAGCTCGTTCATAAGCATATCGAAATCGTAGTCGCTTATGGTAGGCTGTGCTAAGATATAGTAGTTATAATTGTGTGTTTCAATAATATTGCTCAGTTCAGCAATCTTGGTCTTTGCTTCTTCCTTATTCATGACAGTAATATTAACTATTTTCTCCATTCCATTGAACATTCAACATTGTCAACGTGATAGACTGTCTTGTAGTACTCTGTGTACGCTTCGCAATCTCTTTGGGAATAAACGCCATAGAGTTCTTCAGAAGCTCCGTTGTCGAGGTTTTTGCACATGCAGCCTTTTTCACATGAAGATACTAATATGCTTAAAGCAAAAATACCTAATAAAAGTTTTATAGTTCTTTTCATCTTTTTAGATAAACTTGTAAAAATAATTTATAAAAATAGCAAAAGAAACGATTCTCTCGCGTGATGTGCAAAGATAATATTTTTTTGAAAATTATATCAAATCAGATGTCTGTTTCTTTTGATATCAAGGAAAAAATCACTATCTTCGCGATGTTTTTATTAAGAGGGTAAATTATTGTATATTAAAAAATAAAGTATGAAAATCAGATCAATTATTTTATTAGTTGTCATGGCATTAACGATGAATGTCAAGGCACAGGAAATTGCCGACTGGTGGAATGATGTGTCGGTCTGCGAAGTTAATAAGGTTGCTCCGAGAACTAATGTTATTCCTTATCAAGATGAAGAAGGTATAAAAAATCTGGAGTACAGACAATCTCCTTACTATCAATGTATCAACGGCAATTGGAAATTCAATTGGGTTGAAAGTCCTGACCAGAAGCCACAGGGTTTCTATGCAGAGGGTTATGACGTATCTTCATGGAATTCTATACCAGTTCCTGGCAACTGGGAGTTGAATGGTTATGGTGTTCCTGTATATGTCAACCAACATAATGAATTTCCTTCAAATCAGCCGTATGCTCCAACGGAATATAATCCTGTCGGTTGTTATGTACATAATTTCAGTATTCCTCAGGAATGGGAAGGAAGAAATGTTTATATCAACTTCGGTGCGGTGAAATCAGCTTTTTATCTTTGGATAAATGGTCAGTTCGTTGGCTATTCTGAAGATTCAAAAACACCTGCTGAATTTGACATCACTCCTTATCTCAAAGAAGATGGTAGAAATACTTTGGCAGTAGAGGCTTATCGTTTCTCAGACGGTTCTTACCTCGAATGTCAAGATTATTGGAGAGTGAGCGGTATTACACGTGATGTGTTCGTTTATTCAAAACCTAAAACAAACGTTTATGATTTCTTTGTGAAAGCCGGTCTCGACTCAAATTATTCTAAAGGTGTTTTCGAAATCTTAATAGATATTAACTATGGTAAGAAACTACCTAAAAAATTAAATCTTGAAGTAGAGATAGTTAGCAATGAGAATGCTAAGTTTCTTCTGAATAAATTGTATGTCGAAGAACTGACTAAGAAAGATATTCTTGCTAAACAAACATCTGAAGGTCATTCTAAGATTCGCATTAAGAAGATTATTGCAGAACGTATTGAGGCATGGTCGGCAGAGAAACCAAATCTCTATGATATGACTATCAGATTGAAAGACAAGAAAGGTAATGTGATAGAGGTTGTTGGAGCTAAGATTGGTTTCAGGACAACAGAAGTAAAAGACGGTCAGATTAAGGTTAACGGCAAACCTATTATTGTTAAAGGCGTTAATCGTCATGAGTTTGATGGAAGAACAGGCCAATGCGTAACACGTGAGACTATGGAGAAGGACATTCAGCTCATGCTTCAGCATAACATCAATACAGTGCGTACTTCACACTATCCTGTTGATGTGTATTGGTATGAGTTGTGTGATAAATATGGATTGTATGTCATAGACGAAGCTAATAATGAATCGCATGCTCAAGGTTATGGCGACGCTAGCTTGGCAAAAGATGAGCGTTGGACAAAAGCATTCAAATACAGATGTAACAACATGGTTGGCAGAGACAAGAACCATCCTTCTGTGATTATCTGGTCGTTAGGTAACGAATGTGGTAATGGCGTCTGTATGTATGAAGCTTACGATATGGTGAAGAAATTCGACAATACTCGTCCTGTCATTAACGAACGTTCAATATATGATTATAATAATGACATCATTGGTTTGATGTATTCAAGTCCAAGATATTTGGAAAGATTTGTAGAGGAAGAACTTGATTCATTAGGCCGTCCTTTTATTATGGTTGAATATCTGCACTGCATGGGTAACAGCGGTGGCGGCATGCAAGATTATTGGGACGTCATCAACAAATACGACCAATTACAAGGCGGTTGTATCTGGGACTGGTGCGACCAAAGTATAATAGTCACTGATGAGAAAACAGGCGTGAGATGGCATGCTCTCGGAGGCGACTTGGGTGAGCTCGAAGGTATTGGTAATGATGGTAATTTCTGCGCTAATGGATTGGTGACTAGCGATAGACGTCCTCATCATCATGCTGCTGAGGTGAAGAAGATTTATCAAAATATTAGCGTGATACCTGTTGATGTTGAAAAAGGTGAGTTTAAAATTGAGAATAATTTCTTCTTTAGAAATATGAATGAATTTGAATGCTCATACGTGATTTATACCAACGAGAAAGGCAGATTACAAAGCAAGACGTTGGATTTGAACATCGCTCCGCAAAGTTCAAAGACGATAAACATTTCAATACCAAAACCTAAATTGGATGCTGAGAACAGTGATAGATTTGCTAAACAGGAATACTTCATTGAGTTCTCTTTCAAAGAGAAAAACGGTAATAAGATGAGACCTGCAGGAACAGAAATAGCATACGAAGTGTTCAATCTTAATGTTGAAACTCCAAAGGGAATAGCATTAAAAGATATTCCTTCTGTGAAGATGGAAGATAAAGCAAACGACATTACAATATCTAATGATATTTTCTCATTCGTCATCGACAAGAAACAAGGCCTTCCTGTTTCATTTATTTACAGAGGTGAGCAGATGCTTGCAGGTGCTATAAAGCCAAACTTCTGGCGCGCACCAACTCTTAATGATGATGTTGACCGTAATGCTCTTCCTAAATGGTTGAATGCAAACCTCAACGAATTGACAATAGTTCCAAAGTCGATAACAACAAAACGTATCGATAAGTCGAGAGTCTCTGTTGTTGTTTTGTTAGATTTCAATAATCCTGCTTGTGAAACAATACTCACGACAGAACAAGTGTTTGAAGTCAATGGCTACGGCGATGTCGTTATCTCAAGCAATATTCAACCAAACGAAAAAGTCACTACATTCCCTAAGATAGGTACTCAGTTCCTTATGCCATTGCAATATAATAAGGTAAAATTCTTTGGTAAAGATACTGAAAACTATCCTGACAGAAATTCATCTGGTAAGACAAATGTTTATTCAATGAATGCTAAAGAATTCTTTGAGTTGCATCCAGAACCGCAAGATAATGGCAATCACTCAGAAACACGCTGGATGTCAGTGTCTAATAGAGAAGGATTCGGAATGTTTGTAACAAGTGACGAACACTTCAACTTCAGTATCTATCAATATTCGGACGATAATCTCTCTGTTGCAACCAGAATCAATCAAATGGAATTAGCTGACGTCTGGACTGTTAATATCGACTACAAACAAGCAGCTCTTGGAACAGCAACTTGCGGTCCTGGCGTGCTTGATAAATATCTCATTAGCAACGACAGATATGAATACACAATCAGACTTCGTCCTTTCTGCACGAAAGAAGCAAAAGAAGAAAAATTGTATAAAGAAGATGTTATCTCTAGCTTTTCTAAAGTGTCAACACCAGTTATCACAACAGATTTGGAACGCTTCGATAAAGAGATGAAAGTGACACTCAGCTGTGACGACGCTAATGCCAAGATTTATTATACCTTAGATGGAAGTGAACCAACTCAGAAATCTAAGTTATATACAAAACCTTTCGCTATCAACAAGAGCGTGACTATCAAAGCAAAGGCTTATGCTAATGGAAAAATGCCTTCATTCACTTTGATTGAAAGTTATCAGCGTCTTATCATCGCAGGAACAACATTCGTCGAGGATCCAAATAGCAATTATTCAGATAACAAGGAAACTGTTTTGATGGATAACAAGTATGGAATCGCCGGTAATTGGGGTGAAGGCTGGTTGGGATTTTATGGCAAAGACGCTGAGTTCGTTATTGAATTGTCACAAGCAACCGACATTAATAAATTATATGTAGGATATGGAATCCAACCTAATGATTGGGTTTTGATGCCTAAGAGTATAACAGTATCGACTTCTGTTGACGGAGTCAACTTTACTGAAGAAGTGAGAGCTGAGTCGCCCGTTTACAACAATGTTGAAAATGTGAAACGTCGTGAAGCAGCACGCGCAATCGTCAATGCAAGTGGCGTTAAATTCATTAAGGTGAAAGTTGAGAGTCATAAGACTTTACCAGAATGGCACGATTATGCAGGCGAAAACGCTTGGATTATGTTAGACGAAATCATAATTGAATAAAGTCTTTCTGATAAGCAAAATTAAAGCCGGTAGTTTTTTGACTATCGGCTTTATTTTTTAATCTAACATCAGGCTCATGAACGCTGCCTGATTATTAAAGACTTTTAACTTCTCGGGTAGCGACTCGGTATGATAGCCGAATAATGCACGCGTCAGTTCTTCAATATCTATAACATCAGAGCCAATGGAGTCTTTCTTTTCCAATACACCTTTATTAATATAGTAGGTTCCGTTGTTTTGGGGTAATATGGAATCGACTAAAGAAATCTCAATTTTTAATTTGGGATGCGATATTGCATAAAGTCTTAACATCGTTTCTGCATCTATCAGACGTGTCATTCCTAAACGATGTGTCTTTTGTCCAGGTACTGGAGGAATGATGATGTTGATTGACACTGACTCGGACACTGACTCGGACGCTGATATTTGAGTTGCTGCTGTTATCAAGTCGCTGAAGATAGCACTCGATTCGGCAAAGATGTCTTTGATGAAAATCTCTCCATTTCTTAAATAACAGAAAGCAAGTCCGCATATCTCATCTCCGTATTTTGCTATGAGAAGATGATTGTCGAACAATTCCAAGTCTTTTGTTATCACGCCGAAGTCGTATTCGTTGTGCTGAATGCAGCAGTTGCGACTTCTCATCTTCGCGTTGAAATATTCATAAACCTGATAGAATAATTCAGAATCAGATTCATGATCAAACACTGACACTGATACTGACGATGACTGTTGACCGTTGACCGTTGACTGTTGACTTTTCTTTATATGAATTTTTGAGTAATCGAATGTCGGTACGAAGTTACATCCTTCATAATAATTGAAGAGACTTTCTGAAGCAGGAATCAAAGCTGCGAAACAAGCGCCGTTATTCTTGGCTTTATTTAGTGATTTAATTATCAATTCGTTCATCAGGCCTTGTGAGCGATAATCAGGGTCGGTGCAAGCGCCTGAGATATAAGCGCATCCTATGGTTTTGCCATAATATGAAAAAGGGTAGGAGATGAGCTGCAATGCGCTGACAACTTTACCATCTCTCTCGATGAAAATATTATCCTCTTCGTTATATCTTTTCTCAAAATAAAAGTCAACGAATCTTTTGTCTTCCTCGCTGAAGCATTTATCCCACAGGATTCTTGTTTCGTTTTTTATTCTGTCGTTCATATATTTAGAGAAATTTAATAATTAATACCTAACTCATTTAAAACGTCTTCAACTATATAATTGTCACTCATTAGATAAAGACCGTATTTTTCATCTGAAAGTTGCTTGTATGTTTCTGAAGAATAAAATATATCAAGTGCCTTTTCGGCATCAACGTTAAGAATTTTGGCAAGAATCATAACAATATGACTTTTTTTACGCCATAAGACATTTTCTCTCATAGTTATAAATTTTCTTCTTCTAAAGTATAACTTTCTACAAAATTCAGATGATATTCAATGATCTCCTGATTTAATATGCAGACTTGATGATTGACATCTTTATATTTCAGCTGACCAAGTGCTTGCTCCGCTGTTATTATTCCTTTCTCGTAATCTTCTACGGTATCAATGACTTTATCATTTGCAACGCCGCCAATTACTATATCATATTTAGAGAAAACATCTTTTCCTTTACGGCAATCGACAACAAAGTTCAGCCATTCAATGTCGTAGTGTTCAAATTCTTTAAAACGAAATCCAATGTTTCTTGCATCTAAATAAGAGAAGTCATATACATTTACTATTGGTTTGATATTTTTGCCTTTACGTGTTGCTACGATTTTAGCCCATATTTCTGCTTGTTCCTTAATGTTTGTTAAGTAAAATCCCTGTCCGAAATCTAAATTTTTTCTTCCGATACTAACCAAAGGTTCTTTGACTTCTGTGAACGAGCCGTGATATAATTTAATTGTCATTATCGTTTCTCCTTATCTTCTTTTTCCCAATTTTCGAGTGTCTCTAAGGTGTCATCTACGACATAATTGATACTTTGTGAATGTAATTGTTCGTAATAAGCAAACAAACGTTTTGCTATTAAATCTTGATTTTTCAAACGATGATACATTTCATCGCCTGAAATCTCGATTTTCTTAGCGGATGCTTCGATTGCCATAACAGCAAAATGTATCATATTATATGTGATCTTAGATTCCTCCATTGTGAATATATTTTCTCATGCAAAAATAACAATAATCGTATTAAAGATTATATTTTTTCATCTTTCAGCGTGACAACACCTTTTGTTATAAGAAACGCTGGGTTGTATGAAGTCTTGGCTTTTCTTAATCCTTCGATTCCTAAGTCTTCCTCACGATTGATGTATTCGAATTCTTCAGGTATGTCTTTTGCAAACATTTGGTTTATAATGGTAAACGCTCCTGTAAATCGTATGTCTGCTTTCTCAAAATGAACGCCGAATGTCTTATGGTTGATTGGAAAACCGAATGTAAATGCAACTATCTCGTTATCGACAAGTAAAACTCCGCCTTTGACGCCAATTTCCTCTGCGTGATTCATGGCGTATAAGAGAGCTTGTCGTTCACTGTCAATCTCTTGATGTTTATAATCGTCATTGCTTTCGTACCATTCGTGTTCTTTTTCGATGCAGAGTTTTATCAATTCAGGTGTCGCGGATTTATATTCCCAATTAGGATAGGTCTTCATAAATCTGTTGACGTGATTACGTTTCTGCTGGAATTTATTTCCTTTGAGATTTGCTAAGTCTTCCCTGAGATACACATAATCAAAGCTGTCTCTGTTTGGAAGGAGATTGAATCTTTCCTTTAAATCGTCGCTTACCTGATTCTCGATGAAATGACAGGCTGCGTACATCTTGAAAGGTTTTCCTTGAGAATGAATTTCTTCGATAAGTTTAAGTATAACATTGTCTGCATTACCTTTTCCTATTGGCATCATGAAGGTGTCGTTGCCGCTGCTGTTATAGCGTAAAACAAGAAAATCATCGACTATTGCGTATTTTGTGTCATAAAGAAATCGCCACGACACTAAGTTTGAAAAAGAAAATTCACAGTTACAGCAGTCGTTGGGGAATATGTAAGAAGTGATAATTTCTTTATCTTCTAATGTAATATCTTTAAAATCAATCATTGACAATGTTTTTGTTTATCAACATGAAAAATAATGATAATGTTTTAGCACAAAGAATTTAAACTTGGAGTGAAATCGACTTGAATCATTTGAGAATAAATCTGTGCAGCTTCTGTATGTGAATATCCGAGTTCAGCTTGTGCGATGTTGAATATAAGTTCAACTTCTTTTACACTTATGTCTTTGTCAGCTAATGAGATTGAAATAAGATAACGTAACATTCCTTCACGTGTTTCCGGACTTATCTCGAGAAGCTTTTGTATTGATTCTTTGAATATTTTAACAACATCTTCTTTTGCTATATCGTTCAAGAAACTTTTAGGGAATATCTCTAATACCGACAACTCGCTAAGAATCAATTCTATTTCATGCTCTGTTATTTGTTCGTCGCTGTTAGCTACGATAAGACCAGCTGTCGCTATGAAGTCTGCCATGTAAGAGTCGAGTTCTGTGTTTCTGACTTTCAAGAGTATTTCAATAAGATCGTCCATTCCATTTTCTAATTCTTCCTTGCTTGTTCCTTTCTCGTTGAAAAACACGCTCTTGGAGAATTGGTTGAGAGCTTCTACTCTGATAGGATTTATTGGATGTGTAGCGAAGTTGATTCCTTTGTCGTTGCGGAAATAATCTAAGCGTTTTTTGTTGTCTTCCAAGAAAGCCTCGACTTTCATGTCCATCTTGTTGAAATCGAGTCCTGACGACATTTTGAAAAATGCAGAGATACAAACGTTTATGTTAGGCATTGCCATATATCCGAAACGATCTGCTACGAGTTCTGAGAGCTGTTGCCAAAGTCTTATTTTGTATTGCAGCGTGATTGGGATCGTCGCATTGTGTGGAAATACGAAGTTTATCAATTTGACGAGAGTTGCGTTTTTGTTGATAAGATGTCCCATTTCGTGACCTATTACGAAGCGAAGTTCATCGTCGGTCATCAGTTGGATGAGGGAAGAGTTGACGTTGATGATATTAGGTTCGCCCTCTTCCTGAGCAGCGATTGCGAAAGCATTGACAGAAGAGTCGCCGGTGATATAAAAATCGACGGGTTCTGTAAATTGCAGTGTTTCTTTTATCTCATTGAAAATGTTGTAGTAACGTGTTAGTGTTCCTTCTTCAACCTTAAAACTATGACCTTCGAGCATGCTACGATAATAGTTGTCGGAGAAAGGAATCTTTGCTAATTTAATAATCTCTTCAACGACATTGCCTTGCAAAGCATTATAAATCTGGGTGCTGAGATCCACTTCTAAAGGAAGTCCATACTCAGCTATCATTTGTTTTGTTTCCATAATTACAAATTAATTGGTTTCAATTTGATTGTAAAGATACATATATTTCATTTAATATCTTCTTTTTAATATTAGAAATCTGAAAGAATCAGAATAAATCGAATCAAAATTCTTTAATGACCTTCTGAAGTAAATCTAAAAATCGAGCGGCATCACCGCCATCCATTTGAACATGATGAAATTGAAATGATATTGGTAAGGACACCTTGAACCATTTTTTGCGATATTTTCCCCACATTACCATAGGGTTGAGAAACTTGTCAGTATATTGATTTACAATACATTCGAGTTCTGTTGCGACCATTGTGGAAGTACCAACAATCATAGAATCTTCATCAAAGATACTTTCGCATGAATCGGCGGTTTTCTGTGTTAATATACTATAATCATTGTTAAATGTTTCTATATTATCACTATAAGGAATATCGCATGAATTTATACCGCCTCGTTTGTTGTTGACAATCAAGTTTATTGCGAGCTTGTCATATTCATATAGTTTGTCATTGATAGGAAGTAAATGAAACTCTTCAATTTGACTTGCAGCCTTGCCGATGCACCAGCATAAAAGCATATTTAATTTCAAGCCTTTTTTCTTGCTGATTCTGTATATATTTGTGATGTCGAAAGTTTTTGTCAATGTCACCATCGGCATCGGTGACGACATCCATAATTCAAATGCTTCGGCTCGCTTTGTTTCTTTTGGGTTTATTTCTCTCATCATGACAATCGTATTGAAATCGTTTGCAAAAATATGCTTTTTTATGCTTGAAAATACGTAAAATGAAGATTTTTTGTCGTAAAAATAAGTTTTGTTTTTCATCTTTTTAATAAATAAATCAAATCGTGATATTATTATTTCTTTTGTAAATACTTGTTTTTTAATAAGATGAAATAAAAATAAAATATTTTTTGTCAATTTGTTTTTCGGAATAAAAAAGTTGTATCTTTGCAGCGGAGAAATGGCAGAGTGGTCGATCGCGGCGGTCTTGAAAACCGTTGTACAGCAATGTACCGGGGGTTCGAATCCCTCTTTCTCCGCGGAACTGAAGTGACTGATTAAAGTCGCTTCTTTTTTTATGCCTATAATTGAAATTCCCATTTATTTTTTTACTTTTGTGATAACAATAATTATTTCAGATGGAAGATAACAATATCAAAAGATACACTCATTCTGAGGAAGTTGCTAATGCGACATCACATCTAGTAGGAACAATAATGGGAATTGCTGTATGTTCTTTTTTTCTTCTTAAAGCTTCTCACTCAAGAGTATTACCGATATTCAGCTTAAGCTTGTATTTCTTTGGTGTGCTTAGTTCTTATTTAGCATCGACATTATATCATGCGTGTCCGTTCAGTAAAGAGAGGTCTAAATTATTATTAAGGAAATTCGACCATGCCGCTATTTATTGGCATATAGCCGGAAGTTATTCGCCGGTGACATTGATTGCTTTGTACGAATATGGCGCGACAAACTGGGCAATTATTATCTTTTCTCTTGTGTGGATTTCTGCAATTGTAGGAACGATATTGACTTTCAGAAAGATGAAGTCTCACAGTTATTTAAAAACAGCTTGCTATGTAATAATGGGACTATCTATTCTGATTGCTTTTAAACCTTTTTATGATAGTGTAGGAATGAAAGTGGTGATGTTGGTTGTTTTAGAAGGTGTAAGTTATATAGTAGGAGCGGTCTTATATAGTTTTAAGAAAATCAAATATATGCATTCGGTCTTTCATATATTTGTTATTCTAGGAGATATTTTCCACATGATAGCGGTATGGAAGATTTTGCAAATTTATCTGTGAAACATTATTCAAAGTTGATAATAAAAAACAACACGAATTTACATTTCAGTGAATTCGTGTTGTTTTGTTTTATTATATCTTTCCGTTTTCT
>JAFTUF010000008.1 GCA_017466405.1 Bacteroidales bacterium | reverse complement strand
TCAGTCCAAGACTTTGAAAAATCTTGAATTGGAACAAAATGATAAACTGCTTTTGACGCACCTTGGTCTTGTTTCCTTATACTTATCAAAGCTCTAAAGAATTTTGTACGGAGATATTTGTCTGCATTATTAGCCTCATTCACAGAATGGAATGGGCCAACTTGAACGAATGTTTCTGTACATAAGTCTTTCGGAGAGGCAATAACTGTTGTAGGTGTAAAATCACCAAATTCTCCACTACCAACGTTTCGTGGAATAAAAATCTTATAATCATTTAGTAGGTCTCGTTTAGGCAGTGGATAATCTTTAGGAATATATCTATACACTCTTTTCAATCCATCTAGTCCTAATATTCTTAAGTCTCCATCAGATGCAACTTCTTTTATTGGGGGCAGATTATATTTCGATGGATCTTTAAAGAAATCGCCTCTAAGACCATATGGTTTCATGGAAGAAACAATAGTTTCAAACGAATCTTTTTCTATATCACTATTAGCCCAAACCTTTCTCATAATTGAGATTAGTTTGTTTTCTCGAATAAAAATACTCTCTCCTTTTTCAACCAAATATCTCTTTGAAATATCGACCTCATTACCTTTATGTTTAAATATTTCACACTCTCCAGAATGGTCTTTATCCCATAAGAAGTAACATACACCGCCTTTAATTTCAACACCGCTAAAACACTCCGATGCATCCACATAATCATGTAAAACCCGTATGCGCTTGTCGTTTATCATTTCATCCCTGAAATTATCAAGACCTTTTCCTCCAGCATACCACCTTGCTGGAATAATCATAGTAAGATATCTTGGATTTAGTTTTTTCGCTTGCTGCACAAAAAGATGATATAATGGTCTTGCACTAGCTTGCGCACCTCCGTCACTTAATTGATAAGGCGGATTTCCTATAATCACATCGAATTTCATATTGAATATTTTGGTTATGTCTATGTTATGAATAAATTGATAAGCGTGTGTCTCTAATTCGTTTCCACGCTCGTATGTGTTTTGTGAGGCTCCGCAATAGATACATTTGCCGTCTTTCCAACTGTGATTGATGCGCTGGAATATTATGTTTCCTTGCGGTTTGTCTTCCGGAAACTGATATGCCGAGAACTCGCTGCTCGGAAATTTGCTGCAATAAACGCTGCGTCGTGAAAGCAGACTTGTAAGTTCGGTAATGGCAATGCCGAAAAGCTGTTTCGAGAATATATGCTCAATACGTTTTTCAAGGTCAGGTATTTGTCGTTCAAGACCTTTAATCAGTCGTTTCGCTATTTCGCGCAAGAACACCCCGCTTTTGCAACAAGGGTCGAGGAAAGTCGTGTCAGGATTCTCAAACAATTCTTGCGGAAGCATATCTATGATCTTGTTAGCCAACTCGGGAGGAGTGAAAACCTCGTCATTGCTAAGATTGGCGATGCACGACAGAACGTCAGGATTATATACGTTATGAAACAAACTATTCTCCATAATCCTGCACCTTTTTATAATGAGTAATATATCTTCTCAGGAAAATTCCGCCTTCTTCCTTCTGGTCTTCGCTGAGTGCGAAGAGATTGCCCATGCCATTTTCCACACTCGTATCGTTATAAGTCAGAAGGTCGGACATTGTATAGTCGGAACGCTGCATCTGAGTGCCGCTTATCAGCGACCATTCGGAGAAGACTATTGGAGCTGAAGTGTCTTTTCCATCAGCATCAACGCACATCAATGTCAGCGCATTACCGTTAATGATGTTACGGCTGATAATGAATTTGGCGGCTTTGCGAGTCTCGTCGCAAGCCTCAGCCTTGCAATGAGCGGTATATTCTTCGTTCCAGATAGAGAAAAGACGCTCGCGACAAGCAAGCACATTATCGTTCATTATGTCAACGCCATAAAGACTTCCGATTGCCACTATCGACTGTTTTTCATAATCACGAGGACTCTTCTTATATTTCCTGCGAAGCTCAGCGAGTTTGCGTTTAAGGATAGCCGAAAGGAAATTCCCGTCGCCGCAAGCAGGCTCCAGAAAACGAGAATCAGGACGCAGGCACTCATTCTCAACGAGGTCGAGCATAGCATTCACCTCACGTTCAGCGGTAAACACCTCGCCACGCTGAGCCACCCTTTCTTTAGACTTGATTTGAGAAGATTGTTGTAAGTTTGGCATAGGCTGAAAATTTACGAGCCTTTGCCACAAATCGAAAAGCAAAAAGAAAAGCGTGAAACTATTCGAAGATTGCTTATCTACACGGTAGGCATCGCCAAACGCCCTGCTATACAAATAAGCACGAATAGTTCACGCCTAAAAGACGTGAACATTCAACACTCATTCCCGTATAGCTATTAAAATTTGGCGATTTTACCGTATAAGGAATAAGAGCTAAAAGCTCAAATAATTATAATATGTCAGTTATAAATACTTTCTGTTTTTTATGATAAAAAAATTCGTTTATATTTTTGTTTAGATTTCCTATGCGCAAAGATATGGAAATAATACTTATAAGAGCAGAGAACAAGAAAGTATTTTTTACCGAATGATTTTATGCCAAATTACCGAAAAATATTGCGCCAAATTACCGAATATGCCTATCGCCGTCCAGAGGATGGAATTTACATCGTTCCAATAGGATGTTTGAAGGATTAACTTAATATGACAAGTAAATGTTTCTTTAAATATCTGCTGTCAGCTCAGATAAAATTTTTACAAATTCAGTATGATATTCAGGAAAATCCGAACGAAAAAGAATGCAATCTTCATGCATTGCTTCAATACGTTGCTTAAGAAACAGCACCTTCTATTGAATATTCATTAGTCATATCACCTTTGAAATTTTGATGATTTTTCAAATGCAAAGAAGATGGATTCAGATAAATGATAAATAGCCACATCCGTACAAAACTCCCGTTCCCCAAACCCGCTTCCGTTCCCAAAACCCGTCCCCAAAAATCCCTCGATAACCTTCATAACACTTCGAAAAGTTAAAAAATGTTAAAAATGTAGAAGCGAAGATTTTTCTTTATACTTTTGTAAGGAAACTTTAAGGATCAAACCAAAATAAAAAACCCGGATTCATCACCAGCATCGAGTCGCTGGGAGAGGAACTACCGGGACTGCATTGCAAAAATACAATTTTTATGAAACACAACAAACTATTTTTTGAAAAAGTTTTTTCTGAAAAACGAATGGAACGCTATTTCATCTTATACCCCAATGATGAAAGCAAAGCGGTTAAACATTATCAATCTAACATAAAACTTACAGAAGCGTTTTACACCTCACTCTCTGTATTGGAAGTTGCTCTGAGAAATGCCTTAAGCCGTGAACTAAAGACAATGACAGGACGTGAAGACTGGTACGCCATTTTTGCAAATACTCCAGGACTGACAAACTTGAATAAATACATAACTCAAGCATCTAAACAAATTGCTGGACGACATGAACAAATCACTACTTCCAAAATCATTGCAGAACTGACTTTAGGTTTTTGGGTGTCGTTACTTAATGCAGAATATGAACGATTGCTTTGGAAAGACTTAAGACGAGCGTTTCCATATATTCCTAAGAAAGAACGCAAAAGGAAAAATGTATCAGCACCTCTTAACAGATTTCGAGCGTTTAGAAATAGAGTATATCATAATGAGTCAATATGTTGGAATATGAAAAGAGTACAAGAAATTCATGATGAATTACTGCTTATATTAGAATGGATAAATAAGGATTTGCCAGAATGGCTGACGGAAATGGATAGATTCGAAAATGTACAAGAACAAATTAAAAAAGAAATGGGATGGTCGTAAATTACAATGACTCACCTTCGTGTCAAGTTCGTACCATATTCGGATTGAAAAAATCCGTCAATCTGTGAAGTGTGTTTTTACGAACAAAAAAAATGTGTGTTAATTCTTTTTAAAAAAAATCTTGAAGAACTGCATAAAAATGAGAATTATTCTGAAAGTAAATAAATATTAACTAAAAATATTTGGATGATAACAAAGAAGGATTTAGTTTTGCGGTGATTTTTGAATTAAACACCAATTGTGCCAATATCTGCTCACGACGCAGCAGAAGAGTGCGTCCCCACCTATCGGGAAGAGCATCGGCAAAGCAACCGAAAATATCTTTATTCGGATGGGTGTATTGTAATCCCGAATAGTTGTTAAGATCTTCACTCAGGATGATAGCATTATACTTTTTTATCCAGCTATCAGCAAACTTGAAGCTATAGCTATCCGAGCCGCGAAGTGATTCGTAGCCGAGTTCTCCAACTAATTCAACCTCTTTCAGCCAATCAAAATCGGCATATACATACAACTTCTTCATAGTCGATCACTCTTTTTTAGATGCCCTTTCACGCTGCGGTAAATTCATATCCTGCAATGCCCTGCCAAGAGCGTCACCCTTTGCCAACGAGAGAATATCATCATCGAGCTGCAGAGCGTACAACACTCGCAGATAGATGCCAATCGCCACTGTTGGCGCACCTTTCTCTATGCGTGAAACAGTTAGTGTAGAACAAGTAGCACGCTCAGCCACCTGTGCAACACTCAAATTTCGACGCAAGCGGGCAAGTTTTATCTGCTCACCAACGACCTGCATTTTCTGCTCCAATTTTCGGGGCAATTTAGTTCCCATTGTACTTTTCGTCATAAACTCAACATATCATATAATATGCAAAAATAATACTTTTTCTTTATTTTATGATATGTTAAGAATAATTTTAATCAAGAAGACACGGCAAAGAGGTTGTCTAACAAGTTTAGGCAACCTCTTCATTTTTACTTCTGTATCTCCTCAATGTTTACCAGTTTATTGGCAATGGCATAGATGATTAAGCCTGCGGTGGTGTGAATCTGCAATTTATTGGATATATTGCGGCGATGGGTCGTTACTGTATGAACTGATAGATACAGATAATCTGCAATCTCCTTATTGTTCATACCCTTGGCCACGCAAATAATAATATCTTTCTCTCTATCGCTCAGCACCTCCAACTTATCTTTTTCGATGCTTTCGCTATCTGTTTCATCGGTGTATTGAATCTGCCCACTCTTTTTCAATTGTTGTTCCACGAGTTTGACAGCAGGGACAAATAACTTATCTTCAATCATACAGTGCGAAGTCAAATCTTGCTCACTTAAGATGATTTCTAAAAGTACCTGATTAAGTTGGTAGTTGTTCTTTTCGGGATAATAACGAATGATAATATCTTTCAGCTCTTTAAGTTTATAGCCAATAGGGGTGTGCTTTCCAGCAAAATTAGAGATAGTGAAATTGCGATTCAGGAATCCTTGCGATAATTGTTCTACATAGGAGAATACCACCTCATTTTCATACTCCATATGCTTTCTCACCTCGGTTACATACTCATCATAGAATTTCAAAATTAGCATTGCGAGTTCATCTGTCCCCGAACAATCAATGGCTTCAATAAGTTTTCGACGGATATTTGGCAAATTAAAATCCAAATAATATTCGTGAGCCTGTTTCAGATAGCCGATAAGCGATGATAATGAGATTGATTCATAATTGTAGTCTTTGTTTGAAACAAAATTAACAACTTCTAAGAATGTATTTTCGTTAACGTGGTGCATTCGGCACACCTCTCTAACCGATTTGTCGCCAAATCCCAACGATATACCAAAACGTCCCATAACAAGGATCAGTGCACTGTTGTCCTTGACCAAGTCACGCATCTTATCAGTTAGTTTATAACTCATAGAATCATCCATTTTTCCTTATTTGCTGATGCAAAATTACTCACCTTTAAATAAATAGACAATACCAAAATTTGGTGAAAATATGTTCGATAGCTCTCAAAAATACTAAAATTGGAGTATTGTCCACCTTGTTTTTCACAGTTAATTTTGCACCCAGAAATCAATTAAAATTAACGAATATGAAAATTAAAACAGTTTTAATGATGTCTATCGTGGCACTCTGCTCGGTAGCTTGTAGCGATGATGAGAATCTGCCAACAGTAGCAGATATCGCGGGAAATTATGAGGGTTATACATTGGCGAATTGTGCCTATTTCCAGAACACTTGTACTGTCAACGAAAATATTGTCGTAAGTGAGAATTCAGATGGCACAGCAATGGTTACATTCTCTTCGGCATCGTGGGGTGAGTTTACAATAGCGAATGCTCAGATGAGTGAGAATGGAGGTGTTTACACTCTGACTGGCAATGGCTCAACTCAAATGGGAATGGGAGGTAATACCTCTTCTTACGATTGTTCTTACACAGCTGTAATAAACTCAAAGGACAACGCACAAATGCAGTTTAGTGTTGCTGCAGTTATGGGAGGCTTAACTCTTGATTTTAAGACAGGAGAAGCACCTTCAGATTTACTTTTGGCTGGAACTTACAAAGGCTATACCGATGCTGATTGCGCGTATTTTCAGGATCGATATACAAATGATGAGAGTCTAAAGATTACAGCCAACGGAGATGGGACAATATCTATCAAGTTTGAGTCAGCCTCTTGGGGCACATTCGATGTCGCAAAGGCTACGATAACAAAAAATGGAGATGAGTATTCTATCACAGGCGAAGGTAGCGTTGCTATGGGAATGGGAGAAGCTACAAACAACTATGATTTCACCGTGAGTGGAACAACGAATGCTACAAAGGATAATTATTCTATTGCCTTTAATGTCCCGGCTGTTATGGGAGGACTGACAGTAACACTCTTACCAGGAAGTGCTCCAAGTAGCGAAGAGTAAAACCATTATATCTAAAAAATGACTGTAAGCCAAAAAATTATATCTCTACTGACGGGAGTGATAGCATTGCTATCGCTCTCGGCGTGTAATGGTATATTCGAGGATATCTACGATGAGCCTCTTGCGGAAGAGAATAATGAATATGGGTTTATATTTGTTGATAGTATGACCAATACAGGCCGAATCTATATTGATGCAACGGATTATACCGAGTGGCACTACATAGATCTACACGGCAAAGAGGTGACAACAAAATCTGTTGAAGAACCCTCTCCATCAAATTGGGATTTTGCAATTCACCGCTATGATGCAAAGACAAATGGAGGTGCTGTTGCGGAGAGTAATGCAACCGATATTATGGCTGTTCCCAATATTAGCACCATTCCTGAAGAAGCATACATCGTAGATGAGTGGACAAGCGATCAGATTACTATCGACATGTCGCAGATGATGGACGGTGTGATTATTTATGCGGAAGATTACTACAATCCCTGTTTGTCAAAATGGCTCAATGTGGACACATCAACGATGCCGCCGATTTATACGCTATCGGGCAAGGTTTATATCTTTCGACTCTCAGACGGCACATACGCAGCTCTTCGTCTTTCAAATTTCATGAACGATGCAGCGGTTAAAGGTTTTATGACGATTGATTATTTATATCCTGTGCAGTTATGATAAAGAAGTTTTTATTAATATTGTTTGGCATACTGTGTATTACCAACGCAACTGCCCAGCGAAGGATATCAGGCATCGTAACCGATATGAATAACGAGCCTCTGCCAGGTGCAACTGTTGTCGTGAAAGAGTTATCAACGCTTGGCGCGGTTGCAAATGTAGATGGTCACTATGAACTCCGATTGCCAGACAACAAGGATTACACTTTAATGGCATCATTTGTCGGGTACATTGATGTCTCAAAGAAAGTAAGCGATAAACAGGAGGATGTTTTGAATTTTCAACTAACAGAAAATTCAATAACACTTGACCAAGTTGTAGTAACAGGCACACGAACACCTAAACTCCTTAAGGATGTACCTATCGTAACACGAGTCATATCAGATTTGGACATAAAGCGAATGGACGCTACCAATATTAGCGATTTGCTGCAAACCGAGTTGCCCGGCATTGAGTTTTCATACTCGATGAACCAACAGACTTCGCTTAATATGTCTGGTTTTGGCGGCAACTCTGTACTCTTTTTGGTTGATGGCGAACGCTTGGCGGGCGAGACCCTTGACAATGTTGATTACAGCCGTTTGAATATGGATAATGTTCAGCGTATCGAGATTGTCAAAGGGGCTGCATCGTCACTATATGGCTCAAATGCTGTTGGTGGAGTTGTCAATATCATCAGTCGAGAGTCTCAGGAGCCGTGGTCGGTAAATGTTAATGGTCGCTATGGTGCACATAACGAACAACGCTACGGAGGCTCTGTCGGTTTCAATGCTGGTCGCTTCAATTCGATGACCAATGTGCAGTACACCTCAATTGATGCTATTGACCTATCGAATGGAACAGACAATGAAGAAGTTGGCGATTATAGTATGATATATGGTAACTCTACTCTCAATATTAAGGAACGTCTTATTTATACCCCGATTGATAATCTGAAGTTCACCGCTCGTACCGGATATTTCTTCCGTGAGCGCAACTCGTCCGAAAGTCAGAAAGAGCGTTATCGCAGCTTTACGGGAGGTCTGAAAGGTAATTACAATATTACAGATAAAGACGATTTGGAGGTCGCCTACTCGTTTGACCAGTATGATAAGAGCGATTATCTTGTATTCGGTGACCTTGATGTCCGCGATTACAGCAATGTGCAACATATATTGCGAGCACTTTACAACCATACATTTGCCGACAAGCATATTCTGACGGTTGGTGGTGACTATATGCGCGATTATCTGATGTCATATCAATTTACTGATGGTGGCAGTTACATCCAACATACAGCCGATGCCTTTGCACAATTCGATTGGAATCCGCACAAGAAGTTTAACCTCATTGCGGGCTTGCGTTTCGACTATTTTTCGGAGGCAAAACTCTCACACCTCTCACCCAAATTGGGCTTAATGTACAAACTGGGGAACTGCTCATTGAGGGGATCGTATGCAGGCGGTTTCAGGGCTCCTACGCTCAAAGAGATGTATATGAACTTCTATATGGGTAATATCTTTATGATATATGGTAATCCCGACCTAAAACCAGAGTCAAGTCACAACCTCTCGCTCTCGGCAGAGTATATGAAAGGTAATCACAATCTGACAGTAACGGGCTTCTATAATATCGTAGATAACAGAATTACCACCGCTTGGAATCAAGCTTTAGGCGGTCAAGTCTATACAAATATGTCACGCTTACAGGTGATGGGCGTCGATGCAAATGCTTCGGGCAAGTACCGTTGTGGTATTTCGTGGAGATTATCTTATGCTTATACCTATGAACATATCAAGAAAGGAGAGCCTATGCTGTCTGCTACAAGACCGCATACAGCGACTGCACGCATCGCATACGACAAGGATTGGAACAACTACGGTTTGAGCGTGGCATTGACGGGACGCTATTTGTCAAAACTAACGACAGATGTATATACCGAAATGACCTCATACGAGCAGACCGAAAAACAGACTTACCCCGGCTATACAATCTGGAAACTGAGTTTTGCACAACGAGTGCGGAATGGGATTAATATCACATTGGTGGTAGATAACCTCTTCAATTATCGTCCCGATTACTATTACAGCAACTCGCCCAGCACTACGGGAACGACATTTTCGGTGGGTTTATCGCTCGATATAGAACAGATGTCTAAGAAATAGTAGAAAAACAATCGATATGAAACGGAAAGTAAAAATTTGGGCAGGAGTTTCGCTGCTCGTGATTGTATTAGGAGTCGTGGCTTGGAATATTTTGTTCTCTGCCACGCGTATTGCATTTTTGAATTATCAGGTCATTACTCTTGGTGAGATAGCCAAAGCCAATGATAATGACCGAATAAAACTATCCATTCTTGATGTCGAAGAGTTGGATGAAATCGGCAAATACGACGCAGTACTTATTAATGGTATGGGTCTTCGTATCACTGCCGAGCAGCGAGCCGTAATTGAGGAGGCCGCCCAGAGTGGTGTCACAGTTATTACCACGATGGCGACCAACCCTGCCAATGAAATTATTTCGGCAGATTCAACCACGGTTGCCACAATTAAAGCTTATCTCAATGGAGGCGGTCGCCGCAACTATCGCAATATGCTGACCTATATACGTCGCAATATCGATGGTAAAACTATCGATACGGCCGACCCTGAAGCACCCGTGAAACGAGAGCAAAAGCTGTTCTATCACATCGACCCAACTGCTCCTGAAGATGAGGAGATAGATTTTGGTAGTGTGGCAGAGTATGATGCTTTCTTAAAGAAACACGGGTTGCTAATAGAGAACGCTCCTCGAATTATCCTTACAGGTCAAATGGGCGAACCCGAGGAGTTGATTGCTGCGTTGGAAAAGAGCGGCAATATAGTCTATCCCGTTCGTAATATGCAGACTCTGGTGCAGAGTCATCAGGTCGATTCGATTCGTCCTGCGGCTGTTATCAATATGGCTCACGGTCGAATGGGTGATTATATTGTCGATTACCTTACCAAGCAGAATATCCCGTTGTTTGCTCCGCTTAATATCAACCGTTTGGTTGATGAGTGGGAGACCGACAAAATGGGAATGAATGGTGGATTCTTGTCGCAGAGTATTGTTATGCCCGAAATAGACGGTGCGATTCGTCCATATGCGTTGTTTGGTCATCGACTTGATGAAGATGGTTTGCAGCAGGCATTCGCTATCCCCGAACGATTGGAGACCTTCGTTCAGACCGTAAATAACCATATCGCCTTGCAACGCAAGCCCAACAGCGAAAAGCGTGTAGCCATATACTATTACAAAGGTCCAGGACAGAACGCTCTCACCGCTGCCGGTATGGAGGTGGCTCCTTCGCTTTATAATCTATTAGTGAGGATGAAGAGTGAGGGGTATCGTGTGGATAACCTTCCCGCCTCGGCAGACGAATTGAACAAGCTTATCCAGCGTCAAGGTGCAGTATTTAATGCTTATGCAGGTGGTGCAAAAGCTGATTTTTTAAAGAATGGGAATCCTGAACTTATTTCGGAAGAGGAGTATAACCAGTGGACCGCAAAGGCAGTTCGTCCTGCAATGATGGCTGATGTTGTGGCTCTTGATGGAGAGTTTCCGGGCTCATATATCTCAACAGATAATGGTGAATTGGCATTGCCTCGCGTCGATTTGGGTAATGTCGTATTGTTGCCACAGTTGGCAGCCGGAGCAGGTGATGATGATTTCGCAATCGTTCACGGTACAGATGCAGCACCGCCTCACGCCTACATCGCCTCATATCTTTGGGCGCAGTATGGTTTTAGTGCCGATGTAATGATTCACTTCGGTACGCACGGTAGTTTGGAGTTTACTCCCAAAAAGCAGGTGGCTTTGAGTGCAAATGATTGGGCAGATGTGCTTGTCGGTGCTATGCCACATCTTTATATTTATTCGATTGGAGATGTCGGCGAGGGTGTAACTGCCAAGCGTCGTTCGTATGCAACGCTGCAATCACACCTGACACCATCGTTTATGGAGAGCAATGTTAGAGGAATTTACAAAGAACTCTGCACAGCAATTCAGCAATACAATGATTTACTTTATGCCGATGGCAAACCCAATACAGACAATGCTGCATTGAAGGTTAAGAGTCTGACTGTCGAATTGGGTATTCATCGTGAGTTGCGATTAGACTCTCTACTCACTGTGCCTTATACCGAGCAGGAGATTGCACGCATTGAAACCTTTGCCGAGGAACTTGCAAACGAGAAGGTTACAGGTGAACTATACACGATGGGCGAGGCCTACGCTGCGGAGCGTATCCGTAGCAGTGTCTTTGCTATGTCCACCGAGCCTATCGCATACTCACTACTCGCATTGGACAAGTTACGTGGAAAGGCCACTGCCGATTTGGAAAAACACAAATCACTCTTTACGCGCAACTACTTAAACCCTGCACGCGAGTTGGTAACACGCCTGCTCAATGGCTCATTGCAGACCACCAACGCTGTAATCTGCTCTATTGCCGGCATTACTGCTGAAGAACTACACAAAGCTCGCGAGATTGAGACTGCACTCAATGCACCACAAGATATGATGGCTCGAATGATGGCCATGCAATCTTCGGGTGGCAAACATCCCGCAGGAGTATCAAAGGGCGGTGGAGCGAAACACCCTTCGTGGATACCGAAGATTGGCAAACGACCCGAAGAAACGATGAAGAGTGATAGCGTAGCAACTCCTCCGGCACAGACGATGATGGGCGGCAGTCAGAAATACTCAAAGCAGGAAAAAGAGTTGGCTCGTGTAATCTGCGAGATTGAGCGAACCATACGCAATGTCTCGAACTATAAATCGGCATTGGAATGCAGTCCCGAAGCGGAGTTGGCATCAATTATCAATGCTATGAACGGAGGTTATACCGCACCTTCGGCAGGTGGTGACCCGATAGCCAATCCCAATACGATTCCTACGGGTCGCAACCTCTATGCTGTAAATGCAGAAGCGATTCCGAGCGAGGTGGCTTGGGAGCGTGGTAAGGAGTTGGCCGAGGGCACAATCGCAATGTATCGCGAGCGACACAACGACTCTATTCCTCGCAAGGTGAGTTACACACTGTGGAGTGGTGAATTTGTCGAGACCGAGGGTGCTACCATTGCTCAGATACTCTATATGTTGGGCGTAGAGCCTATTCGCGATGTCTTCGGAAGAGTGACCGATATTCGTCTGATACCCTCCGAGGAGTTGGGTCGCCCGCGTATTGATGTGGTTGTGCAGACCAGCGGTCAGTTGCGAGATATTGCAGCTTCGCGTCTGTTCTTGATTTCGCGAGCGGTAGAGATGGCAGCCGCAGCAAAAGACGATAAGTATGAAAATTTCGTGGCACAGAGCGTTGTCGATGCCGAACGCACACTTATCGAACGAGGCCTCTCACCAAAAGATGCCCGTGAGGTTTCAACATACCGTGTATTTGGTGGCGTAAACGGTAATTACGGAACAGGTATTACCGACATGGTGCAGAGTGGTGATCGCTGGGAAAACTCTACGGAGATTGCCGACATCTATCTGCAAAATATGGGCGCGTTCTACGGAAGCGAAAAGGCTTGGGAACAGGTACAGCAATTTGCGTTAGAAGCAGCACTGACCAATACCGATGCTGTTATTCAACCTCGTCAGAGCAACACTTGGGGCGCATTAAGCCTTGACCATGTCTATGAATTTATGGGTGGAATGAACCTCGCAGTCCGCAATGTTACTGGCAAGGAGCCAGATGCATATATGAGTGACTATCGCAATCGCAACAATATGCGTATGCAGGAACTCAAAGAGGCTATTGGCGTTGAGAGCCGCACAACCATATTCAATCCGACCTACATCAAAGAAAAGATGAAGGGAGAGGCTACCGCAGCAGCAGGTTTCGCCGAGATAGTACAAAATACCTACGGCTGGAATGTGATGAAACCCGAAGCCATTGATGACGAGTTGTGGGACGAGGTTTATGATGTTTATGTGCAGGATAAATTTGATTTGGGTGTTCAAGGCTTTTTCGAGCAGCAAAATCCCGCCGCATTGCAAGAGATGACTGCCGTGATGATGGAGACAGCTCGTAAAGGTATGTGGGACGCTTCAACAGAGCAATTGGCAGCGATTGCCAAACTGCACACCGAGCTTGTTGATAAATACAAACCCTCGTGTTCGGGTGCGGTGTGCAACAATGCAAAACTGCGAGAGTATATAGCCTCTAACACTACCCCCGAGACGGCACGAAAATATGAACAGGATATTCGTGAGGTACGTGAGGCATCGCTCTCGGACGACAAGAGTATGGTGCTGAAACGCGAAGAACTCACCAACACCGACCGAATTACTACCATTATCAGCAATAGTGTGGTTACAGCATTATTCGTTGTGGCTATGGTCGTGTTGGTTGTAGTTGTACGCCGTCGCCGTAAAAAGATGGAGGAGTAATGGAGAACGTAGTATTGGTCATGATGATATTGGTCTGTTTTAACTATATATTGAAACAGACCTACCGCAAGGTCTATTCGATTGCCTTCTCGGCAATAGTTTGTGCCTTGTTTGTTGGCTTGATGTGGCCATACGCCATCGAACAATCCAAATCCCAAATTTCGGATTGGCTTGCCAACTCAGCATTGATGCTCGACATCGCTGTAATTCTAACGCTGGAAGTGGCTGTTCAAATGGCTTTTTGCGTATTGTCGGCACATATTCAGACCTCCGGGAAGGTAAAACCTATTACAATATGGGTGTATCGTGTATTGAGATGGTTCCCCGGCGTACTAATCTTCCCGGTGCTGTTCAGTCTATTGGTTTCTGCCATATTCGCCTTGCCGGGTGTCTCATTTTCACTCATCGCTTGGGTTTTGGCGGCAATAGTATTTATTGTAATACCTCTTGCCGCGTGGGGAGTTAAATGGCTCCTCCCCGAAAAAGAGATTAGGCTCGAATTGCTATTTCTCTCCAATGCTTTGATTGCAATCTTGGGAGTCATTGCTACCGTAAACGGTCAAACAGCAGTTGCAGGTATCAGCGATGTAGATTGGAAAGCATTAGGCGGTGTCGTATCATTGCTAATATGTGGTCTTGCATTGGGTATTATCGCATACAGAATAAAATTAAAAAGAATAACTAAAAACAGATAACATTATGAATTACATCTCAGACATCCTCTATTGGATTTCGACGGGACTGCTTGTGCCTGTCATCGTATTACTTATCTTCTTCTTTCTGCGTTCTTTGTTGCTTATCGGCAGTTTTTTCGGTCAGTACCTTGCTATTCGTCGTACAGCATCGCTTATCAGCGCAGAACTTGACTCACTGACCAAAGAGAATGTGCAAAGTCTCGCCGAGCGTCTGCCCAAGAAGAATCCGTCGTTGGTTGTAACCTATATGAAACGCCTGCTTGCAGCTGATAGTGCGGCAATGCGTCAACGCCTGCTTGCCGATTTTGAGATTGAGGCAGACAAGGATTTATCGACATCAAAAACATTAAGTAAAATGGGTCCTATGCTCGGACTGATGGGTACTCTTATTCCTATGGGTCCAGCGTTGGTGGGACTTTCGACAGGCGATATCGCTTCAATGGCGTATAATATGCAGGTCGCATTTGCAACTACCGTAGTGGGTCTGTTTGCAGCAGCTATTGGATTTATTACGCAACAAGTCAAGCAGCGCTGGTATTTGCAGGATATGACCAATTTGGAGTTTGTAGCCGAGTTGTTGAACGAGTCAAAGGGTAAATAAAGATGAGAAGAAGACTACTAAATAAGGATGAGGACAATGACCCGATGAGCGTTGTGAGCAACCTCTTCGATGTGGCGATGGTCTTTGCAGTGGCTCTTATGGTTGCTTTGGTCAGTCGTTACAATATGACCGAAATGCTGAGCCAAGAGGATTTTACAATGGTTAAAAACCCTGGCAAGGAGAATATGGAGATTATCACCAAAGAGGGCGAGAAAATCAACCGCTATACCCCCTCCGAAGACCAAGATTCAAAGAGTGGTAAACGCGGCAAGAAAGTCGGCATCGCCTATGAGTTAGAGAATGGAGAAATAATATATGTGCCAGAATAATATCTAACGATTTAATAGACAAGCGGCATAAGTATTTAGCGATGCCGCTTGTTTGTCATATTATCATAATCTCATCGAAATATTTAGGGTTTTATCAATAATTAAAGGGGATTTCATTACCTTTGTACAATAAGAGTTGTTGATGGTATTGCTCCCGCAAACCGCAGAAATTCGCACGATTCCCAAATCGTTACCACGCTCTTTTCAAAATAACTTCAAGTGTTTATTCTTCAAACGATTATATCAAATCGATGAAATATTAAAATAAAAACATATAGGAAAACATATTGTAAATTTCCTAAAATATCCGCATCAATCCACGAGCGTAAATAACTTTGTAAACACACAAAAATTATGAAGAAAGAAGATCACAACGCAGAACCTGACTCATTATTGACAAACAAATTTCTACTATTTTAAAGCGGCAAACAAATAAGTGTTCGTTAGTGTAATTTGTGGTATATTCTTCTCCGTACCATCTCCGTACCAAGTCCGTACCAAGTCCAAGTGAAGCGTTGTTTTTATAGCAGCCGCTCCGCGTTAGGGATTGGAGCGGCATCCTTTTGGAGCGAAGCGGAAAAAGATATAGCGGAAAGCCCGACGGCGATAGCCGGAACGCCCAGAAATAATTATTAAGTCCGTAGTAAAATCCATTTTAACAAAAACGAATTACGTTGTTAATAATCCCTCGATAACATCCCAAACACTGCGAAAAGTTAAAAAATGTTAAAAATGTAAGTTAAATCGCTTCGTCTCTTTTCTTAATCTCGTTAGTAATCAATTCTTCCAATTTATTTTTCGGCAAAAGATATTGAAATTCAGAAACACCTATCGGCTTGTTAATGTCTTGTAAAGCCAATTCCACCTCCAAATGTTCTTTATTTGCACAAAGAATTATTCCTATCGAAGGATTCTCGTCGGCTGACTTTTCCAACTTATCCAATAATGACAAATAAAAATTCATCTTTCCCACATATTCTGGTTTAAACTCTCCAATCTTCAGTTCAATAGCGACCATAGAACGCAGTTGCCTGTGAAAGAACAGCAGGTCAACATGATACTCCTTATTGTTGAACGACAAAGTATGTTGGTTGCCGATAAAACTGAAACCGTTGCCAAGTTCCATAATGAAAGACGTTATTTTATTAACCAAGTGCCGTTCTAAATCTAATTCCTTCAATGGTTCAACAGCATCGATAAATCCTAAATGATAGCGACTCCTGAAAATCTCATTGGCATATTCCGCATTCTCATTCGACATTGTAACGGCAAAGTTATTCGACTTCTCGCTTGCTTGTAAAGAAAGATGGTATTTAGATTTCAGAGCAAGAAGCAGCATGCTACGAGACCAACTCTTTGAAATAATTTCATTAGCGTAAAAAAGGACATTCTCCGCTGATAACTTATAATCCATTAATAACAAATTGTGTCCCCACGGCAAAACTGCGACAGCTTGTCGCAGTTTTATATCCTCTTGATAATAATTAAGATAGAATCGTTTCATGTCCCATAAATTTCTTGGAGACACTCCCATATTAGGGTATCTCTTTTTCAAATCAACAGACAATCTTCTGACAATATTATCACCATGTTTGCTGTCGAGTTTACGTTCTTCCAACAGTCTTCCAATCTCCCAATGGGAAGACATGACTGTCATATTGATTTGTCTTGCCATCTGAACCCGTGAAGATTCTATTACAGAGATGGTCTCATGCAATAATTCCTGATAATCCTTTTCCACGAAATTATCAGATAATTCATCATTACGATTTGTAGTATTTTTCATAATATTTTGGTATTAATTTATAAAAGGTTCTCTTCCGCAAAACTACAACATCATTGCACCTCTTGTCAAGTGTTTTTGAATTAAAAGTAAAGATTTTAACAATAATTTAACGTGATGTTAATGAAACTGCGAAAGAGATGTTAAAATGTTTTAAGTTTTCTATTAGTCTCTCCTTTGAGTCACATTCGTGTCAAGTTTGAACTTAAATTTCTACAAAAAAATAGAGGCGTATGCGATACGCCCCTAAATATTTTCAATTGTTAATTTATCAATTTTTCAGACGTGTCAATCACATTCTTGTTTATTTTTCGTAATGTGTGATTGACGCGTCTCTACAAATTGTCAACAATCAATGTCGATGTCAATAGTCCGTGTCAATTATTTATACATTGGTCCAAAGTTAGCACAGGCTCTGTAATCTTGTCCTTCTTTATCCATGCCGAAAGCGTTCCATGCTGCTGGACGGAAGATCTTCTCTTCAGGGACGTTGTGCATTGATACAGGGATGCGTAAGATCGAGCATAATGTGATGAGGTCGGCACCGATGTGACCGTAGCTGATAGCGCCGTGGTTTGCGCCCCAGTTGTTCATCACTTCGTAGGCTGTCTTGAAAGCGCCGTTGCCTGTAGTGCGTGGTGCGAACCATGTGCAAGGCCATGTGTAGTCGGTGCGTTTCCATAATGTGTCGGAGACTTTCTCTGGAAGGTTGACAGTCCAGCCTTCAGCAATCTGGATGCATGGTCCGAGACCTTTGACGAGGTTGAGACGAATCATTGTGACAGGCATCTCTGCTTTTGTCTCGAAACGTGAAGAATAACCTCCGCCGCGGAAATATCCGTAGTCGGCAGAACACCATTCTGTTGCGCCAATCATGGCATCTTGATCAGCTTCAGTGACTTCATACCAAGGTTTCATCACGTTGTTGCCGTTTTCGTCTTTACAAACGCCGGAAGCATCGACGCAGCAAGCACCTGAATTAATAAGGTGGATGATACCGCCTGAGTTTTTAGCAACGCCTTCAAGGTCATAGTTTGTAGCTTTCTTAACAGCTTCTGGACTCCAGTAGGTACGCACGTCGGCGAACATCTGAGGACGGTTTGTCAACAGTTTCATGAATAACATTCCGATTCCGTTGAGGACGTCGTTTTCTGTTGCGAGGATATAAGGTTCGCGAGCGCCGTTCCAGTCGAATGAAGAGTTGAGCAACGACTCAGCGAAGTCGCCGTTTGGATAGAAGTCGGTCCATTGACGTTGGCCTTGGAAGCCAGCAGCGATGGCGTTATGACCTACCATCTCTTCTTCGCAGCCTTCTGGAAGGTTAGCGTTGCCGTTCATCATATCTTTGATGATAACCATCATCTTAACGACAAATTCCCACATCTCTTCTTTCTCTGCTGGAGTCTTCTTGAGGTTGTCAGGATTCTTGTCGAGACCTTCTTTACATTTTGCCTTAGTCCAGGCGAGAGCTTTTTCGTATTCTTTCTTGTCATAGATTTCGTTTGTCATGCGGCGGATGATTTCCACTTCGTCAACTGACTCTACGCGCATTCCGAGATATTCTTCGATGAAGTTAGGGTCGATGATTGAGCCGCCGATACCCATACAGATAGAACCTATTTGAAGGTATGACTTGCCGCGCATTGTTGCAGCAGCGACGGCAGCGCGAGCGAAACGCAAGAGCTTCTCTTGTACGTCGGCAGGGATTGAAGTGTCGTCAGCGTCTTGTACGTCATGACCATAGATGCCGAAAGCAGGAAGACCTTTTTGAGCGTGTGTTGCGAGCACCGATGCGAGATAAACAGCACCTGGACGTTCTGTTCCGTTGAATCCCCAAACGCCTTTGATTGTCATTGGGTCCATATCCATTGTCTCAGCGCCGTAGCACCAGCAAGGAGTGACGGTAAGAGTAATATCGACGCCTTCTTTTCTGAATTTATCGGCGCAGGCAGCAGCTTCAGCGACGCGGCCTATAGTAGTGTCGGCTATGACGACCTTAACAGGTTCGCCGTTAGAATATTTCAAGTTGTCTGTGAAAAGTTTAGCGGCTGCTTTAGCCATGTTCATAGTCTGATCTTCAAGAGATTCACGTACTTTAAGAGCACCGCGACGACCATCGATAGTAGGGCGAATTCCTATCACAGGATAATCACCGATAAGTCTGTTTTTTGCCATTTTATTTTTTATTTATGTATTACTGATTTAAACATGTACGGACACATCGTGTGTGTCCTAATACCATTTACAAAGATATGGAAAAAATACGATGATTATTTTAGTAGGTGAAAATATTTTCGAAATAAAAAAACATCGCTGACAATAAATCAACGATGCTTTTTTGTCGGAGTGGCCCGACTCGAACGGGCGACCGCTTGCACCCCATGCAAGAATGCTAGCCAACTGCACCACACCCCGAACTTCTAGGCTGCAAAGATAATATTTATTTTCTTTTTATGTCAGGTTTCCGCAGAAAAGAGAAAGAAAAACTTTCACCTTTCAAATTTCAAAAGACGTGTCAATCACATTCTTGTTTATTTTTCATTGGTGTGATCGACGCGTCTCTACAATTTTCAATTTTCCAGACGTGTCAACGACATATTGTTTAATTTTATTTGTGTCGTTGACGCGTCTCTACAATTTTTAATTTTCAACGATGTTTTCCTCCACGATCTCAGCGATGTCTTTTACCTTGATAGGTGCGAATCGTGCAAAGGTCTTCAGACATAATGGGCAAGCCGTGACAATCTCTTCTGGATGATTGAGTGTCAAGTCTTTGATGGCGTTCTTCGTAATCTCGTCGCGTTCTTCTTTCGTCATGGTGAGACTTGCGATGCTGCCGCCACAACATACTGCCATGTCTTTGTCTGACTTACCCTGCGTCAGCAATCCGATGTTGTCGATGATGTTACGTGGCTCGTCATAAACACCGAAGACTCTCCCTAACTCGCATGGGTCGTGATAGACATATCGCTTGTCGCTTCTGTCAACATCAATTCTCTCTTTCTCTATCAACTCGTTGATATACTGAGTGTGATGTAAAATCTCGATTCCTTCAAGATTATATTCTTCCTTAAATACTCGGTAACAGATAGGGCAGGAGAGAACCAATCTCTTGGCACCTGACTTCTTAATCATCTCGGTGTTCTTCTCTATCAAGGCTTTCGCTTCTTCTTTCTTGCCTGTCAGCATCATAGGACGTCCGCAGCAGATGCTTCCTTCTTTATCTAAAAATTCGTAATTCTCGTTAGCATATTCAAATATCTTCGTCATGGCACGGGTTATCTTAGGAGTGAGATGCGACATGCAACCGGCGAAATAAACAACTTTGTCAGCTTTGTTAACAGTCTGTTGTCTGTTGTCTGTTGTCTGTTGACTTAAATATTCGAAATCGGATTTAATCTTATAATATGTCTTTTCTCTTTGCGCCATCTTAATCTTCAGTGAGTCGATGCCGAGAGGACAAACCTCGATGCATTTTCCGCACATGAGACATATCTCTGTCTTGTGTTTCACGTCTCTTCTCCTCTTTCCTTTTCTGATGTTACGGATGAAATAAACCGCTGTGTTTCTGTAGTTTTCTTTCACCTCGCTCATAGGACATACGTCGATGCAGAGTCCGCAGCTTGGGCAGGAATATATCTCAGCTACGGCATAACCCTTACGAGGTTCCGTCGTCTTGAGACCTGCGTTACGTAATAAGATGAGAAATGCTTCTGCTGGTATGTGCATATATCTCGAGAAAGGTAACAAGGTCATAAATATCGCGAGGTCAGTGGAATAAGCCCACCATAAAATATAACTCAGCGTCTCGCTGTAATGTCCGCCGAACAATAAGTCGAAGCCTATGAATTTCGTCAGGAAGGAACCGCCGCTGATGTTAGCCATCGATGCTTCTGCCAAGAATCTTAACGGGAAGATGGTCCATAATGATATTCTCACTAAGTCTTCTTTGAGACCGAATTTGGTGACGCGTTTCAAACCTACTTTCCTTGGTCTCTTCTTCTTGACGACGGCGATGACGATGCCGCTGATTATCACCAATAAGAAAAAGTCCATCAAGAAAGCGAAGATATGAGCGTTGAGCGTCGGGGCTTCTACTGCGAAGTATCTGAAGAAGATAGGCATATATAAATTCGACATCAGCTTTTCCCACAAAGGAAGATGCATATCTTTTAAAGGTGACAAGGCGACTGTCTCGAAGTGTCCGACGACGATAATCATGAACCATCCGAAGGCGATGGCGGAGTGCATATAACCCAAGAGCGGCTTGCGTTTCCAGATCTTGACGTGGAAGAGGCTGTCGCCGAAGAGGTCTTTGATGTTCTTCCAGAATATTTTTGGTGTTATGAGGGAACGTAAGAACTTACGTCGGTCTTCCTTTGGAAGTTGAAAAACGATGCGTATCATGCCGATGATACAGTAGGCGAGGACGAATGTCATGCTCGCTACAAAAGGAATTACAAACGGGTCGAATGTAGGTCTCATTTCTCTTCTTCGTTATATAATCTTGTTATTGAAAGTAATATGTTTCTCGTATTGATGCCGCGGCTGCATATCATCATGCATTTTCCGCACATCATACATCTCTTGACTTTTTGAAGCGCTTCTTTATCTTTGCCTCTCTGTAACATCAAGATAATCTTGCGAAAACTGACGTCGGTGAAGTTGCCTGCGCTGCATGTGGCGGTACATAATCCGCACGACATACAAGTGTTTATGTCGGGATTGAGAGCTTCTAATTTCTTAAAAGTTTTTAAGTCGACATCATCCATCTGGATATGCGAGCTTTTTGATATGCTGAAACCGAAATCGATCATAACAATTTACAATTAACAGTTAACAATTAACAATGTGGACAAAGACTGTTGTCTGTTGTCCGTTGTCTGTTGACCTAATTATTACACAAATAATGATACACTTCCATTGCTGTTGAGCGTGCTTCGGCTATGGTGTCGGGCAATGTTTTAGGCGAGGTGCATGCTCCTGCTACGAAAACGCCTTTTTCTTTAGTCTTGTTCATTCCGACAAAAGCGCCGAGGTTCTCGATGAAGCCGTCTTTGTTGCTTTCTATGTTGAGCATCTTCTGTATCTCATCAGCGCCTTTTGATTTCTCCATGCCGCACATCAGAACTAATAAGTCGAGGGTCATCTTCATCGGCGTGCCGAGAAGCGTGTCTTCTGCCTTGATGACGAGTTTTCCTTCTATGTTCTCCGACACTTCACAGACGCGACCTCTCACACATTTGATGTCGAAGTCTTTCTGTGCCTTAAGATAAAGATCTTCATAGCCTTTGCCGAACATTCTTAAGTCCATATAGAAACAATAGACGTCGGCGTCAGGGAATTCGTCTTTTATCTCGCAGGCTTGTTTCAATGCAGTGGCGCAGCAGACCTTAGAACAATATGTGTTGTTGACTTTTATATCTCTTGAACCTACACAATGCACGAAACCAATACGTTGTGGTTCGTCTATGCGTTTGTCGTTATGTGTTTTAAAATACTCTTCCAACTCAGCGTTGGTGATGACTCTGTCGTAGATGCCATAGCCGTATTCTTGTTTCTTCTCAGCGTTGAAGAGGTCGAAGCCTGTACATATCACGACGGCATCGACATCGAAATTTTTGTTGTTGGAGAGAGTCACATGGAAGGTCTCAGCGTTTTTCTCTATGTTGGTGATGCGTGAGTTAAGTCTTACCTCTACGTCTTTGATGTTTTCTTTCAGTCTTTCCAAGAGACCTTCGGCGGTTTCGCTGGTAGGGAAGAGTCTGTCCCATTGTGCGAGATGTCCTCCGAGTTTGTCGTTTCTCTCGACGATTATCGGATTAAAACCGAGTTGTTTCAGTTGGTGAGCGGCCTCCATTCCAGCAGGACCTCCACCTATTATTAATACGTTGCGTTCTTTCATAGTGTATGTGTTATCGTATGACGGTGTCATACGTTATATCTGTAGTAGCCTTTCAGGCTACATTAATTGTGACTACATTAACTTAATATTAACTGGATTCTCTGGTGTTCCTAAGTCTTTGTTATTAACACCTTTATATTTAGCTTTAGGGTCGTATTCTATGCCCATCTTATCAAGCAATGGTTCTATCGCGACTTGATGCATCTGCAATCCTAAGTCCCAAGGGTTGTAACCTAAGACCAAGCCTGCCACTTCTTCGTAAGTCAGGGCTGGAATGCCGTAGCCGTTTTTGCCGTAGGTCTTGCCTGTCTGTTCCGCGATGACGTATTGCCATCTGTCTAAGAAATAAGGACATCCGGGACAGTTGGTGATGATGAGGTCTGGCTCGTAAGGTTCCATCGACTCGAATTTCTTGTAGGTGTTCGACATAGAATAACCTCTGTTGGCTTGTACGAAATACTGACGGAAGCCGAATCCGCAGCAGTGACGTCTCTCCGGATAATCGACCACTTCACCGCCCCAGGCTTCTATCATTCCTACCAAAACGTGCGGATATTCTGCACCGCCGAATCCTTTCGAAGGGAACATCTTCGCATAGTGACAGCCAATATGTTCCACCACTTTCAATGGTTTGCCTGTCTTAGCGTTGACGAGTTTGTATTTCGCTTTCGCGGCAATCTCGTTTCTGAATTTATATATGATGTCGCTGGAGTGTGCGAGGTATTTTGGCTTGGCAAATTCTTTCTTGCAAGAGTCCCAGAGATATTGACGAATCTTGGCTTCTAACTCAGGAAACTCGTGCCATGTCTCTAATGTCTCTGTGTAGCAACCGAATGAGGTGATGCAGGAGCAGACGTAGTTTTCGTAGCCGCTCTCGTGCATTAAGGCGAATTGTCGCGCTATTATTGTCATGGCAGTCTCTTGCGGTATGCTGTCGCTGTGATATGCGATGCCTCCGCAAGTGGTGTGATATGGATTTTCGTAGAAGTCTTTGCCTAATTTATTTCTTGTGATGTCTAAGAAAGTCACTTCCGAAGCCGGGAAAAACGACTGACGGATGCAGCTTCTGACATAATAATAATGGTCGTCAGGAATATCTTTTTGATAATCAGCCCATATTTTTTGTTTGCCTTCAACTATCATGATTATCCTATATTAAGATGTTTGTTACTATTATTAATGGTGTAAACTTTTTTGAAATAATCCTCGTCGCTGAGGTTTTCTTTCAGAGCCTGTTGATGAGCGTCGTTGAGCACTTTGTTCATCAAGTCGGTGGCGCCTGTCACGTCGAAGATGTTTTTCAGTTGGTCGAGGCTCTCTTGAGGAATCTTACGAAGTCCGCCAGGACCGTCGCCGTCTAAGTTGGAACCCATTCTCTTATGGACGTCGTCGAGATTTTCTCCTATCCATTTTCCTACGGTTCCCCATTCCTTATGTTCTTCATAGCCGAAATGACGAGGATAGATGCAGTATCCGTGATTTAAGATATTGCTGCATAAATCCTTAACGACTACATATTGTTGTCTGCCTTTCTCCGACTCCATATAGTAGCCGCTTTCCATAGCGAGTTTTCGTAATGCCATGATGATGAGCCCAGGAGCGTTTCCGCGAGGGCAGCGTGTCACGCACGACATACATTCGCCGCAGTACCATATAGTGTCGCTTTTCAACAAGGCTTCGAGTTCTTCCTCGTTCTTGCGTTGAACTATGTTGACGATATTCTTTGGATTATATCTGTAAAATTCCGCTGCCGGACATACCGCCGTACAAACTCCGCAGTTCATGCAGGCTTTGAGACCTTCCTTCACGCGATAGTCATCTTGTAACTTCTCGTAAAGATGTCCTTTGTATTCGTCTTCAACAGTTGTGATATTTTCATTGCAAGAAAGTTCGGTTTTTTCGTCACCGGATTTCTCTTCTTTTCCTTTCTTGAAATATGGTATGTTAAAAAACATTCTTTTTAAATTTAGTAAAATAATATATAGTAAAAATGTTTACTATTTTTTAATGAGTGCAAAGATAATAAAAAAACACTTTTATGGGGAAGATGTTTTGTAAATTTCAATGAAAGGTGAGAAATAAGGGCATAATGTAAAATTGTTTGTAAATTTTTGCGAAAAGAGTTGAAAAAACGAAATAAAATTGCAATCTTTGCATGAAATTAAATCGGTTGAGAAATTTGATTTTTTATGAGATATAACATTATTACTGCAGAGGAAGCTGCAACGTATGTAAACCACAATGATAACGTGGGTTTCAGCGGCTTCACAGCATCGGGAACTCCTAAGGTTATCACCGTTGCTATAGCTAACAGAGCTGAGGCAGAACATGCTGCCGGACGTCCATTTCAAATTGGTATTTTTACTGGAGCATCGACCAGCGACAAACTCGATGGTGCGTTAGCAAGGGCTAAGGCAATAAAATTCAGAACTCCTTATCAGTCGTCAGCCGACTTACGTTCTGCAATCAACGCTGGCGAAGTGCCTTATTTCGATATGCACTTGTCTGAACTTGCTCCTAAACTCCGCTACAATTATTTTGGAAAGATCAATATCGCTATCATCGAGGCTTCTTCAATAACTGACGATGGTAAGATTTATCTCGGCACAGGCGTAGGTATCGCTCCTACAATCTGTAATATGGCTGATAAGATTCTCATCGAGTTGAACTCACATCTTCCAAAAGAATTGGCTGGTTTCCACGATATTTATGAGCCTTTAGATCCTCCTTACAGAAGAGAAATCCCTATCTATACTCCAAGCGACCGCGTTGGTACTCCTTACGTACAGGTAGATCCTAACAAGATTATCGGTGTTGTTGAGACAAACTTACCTGACGGCACTAAAGAATTCGACTCAGTGAATGAAGTTACAATGAAGATTGGTAAGAACGTCAGTGACTTCCTCGCATCACAATTGGCTAACGGTGGCATTCCAAAGGAATTCCTTCCAATACAATCTGGTGTGGGTAATATTGCAAACGCTGTTTTGAGCTGCATGGGCGACAACCCTCAGATTCCTCCTTTCCAAATGTACACAGAGGTAGTTCAAGACTCCGTTATCGACCTTATGAAAAAAGGCAGATGTACTTTCGCCAGCACATGCTCATTGAATATCAGCGACCATCTTGCTGAAGAATTGTTCCACGACTTAGATAGCTACCGCGATAAATTGGTGTTGCGTCCTTCAGAAATTAGTAACCATCCTGGTATGGTTCATCGTTTAGGACTTATCTCTATCAACACAGCTTTGGAAGTCGATATCTTCGGTAATGTCAACAGTACTCACGTCGCTGGTACTAAGATGATGAATGGTATCGGCGGCTCAGGCGACTTCACACGTAACGCATATATGTCAATCTTCACATGTCCTTCTGTCAACAAGGGCGGCAAGATCAGCGCTATCGTTCCTATGGTGTCACACATGGACCACAGCGAACACTCAGTGAGAGTTGTCATTACAGAATGGGGTGTCGCCGACTTAAGAGGCAAAGACCCACGTCAGAGAGCTGAGGCAATAATCGAAAACTGCGCTCACCCAATGTATCGTCCATTGTTGAGACAATATTTGGAAAAGACAGAGAGCGGTCATATTCCACACGACTTATCGTCGGCATTTGCTTTCCACGAAGAGTTCTTACGCTCAGGAGATATGAGCCAGACGAAGTTTTAAGACTTTAAGTCGTATATAAGTAGAGACGTGTCAACAACATTAATGTAAATAGAGGTTGACACGTCTTTTTTTATTCTCCAAGTCTATGAGTTTTGAACTTCCTCGGATTTTAAATAAATATCGTATTTACGTTTAGTCTTTTTATTATCTTTGTATCCGAAAAAAATAAAAACCAATTTATAGAAACATGTTAGACAATACGGAAATTAAATTATTTGAGAATAAAAAAGTTAGAACAATATGGGACAATGCAACGGAAGAATGGTATTTCTCAGTTGTTGATATTGTTGACGTTCTAACAGATAGTGTTAATCCTAACAATTATTGGAAAGTTCTGAAAAACCGTCTTAAAAAAGAGGGGAGTCAGTTGGTTACAAATTGTAACCAACTGAAGATGCCTTCATCAGCAAATAATCCGAATAATTTTAATGACCATATCAAGAATGCTATAGATGGTGGAACTATTGCCAAAAATGCAAGAATAGAATTAGAACAAAAAACTGGGATAACAGTAATAAGTCCATTAAATGCAAAAGATAATATCAATTATTTAAAGGATAGTGAGGACAGTTAACAATTATCAGGCATCATTACATCGACTCAGCGTTTTTTTTACACCATAAACAATAAGAAATCCAATCAATATTCCGACGAGTGAACCGACGATGACGTCGCCAGGGTAGTGGACTCCCATATATATTCTGCTATAAGCAACCATCGCTGCCCAGATATACATCACCCAGCCAATCTTACTGTAATATTTTTTTAACAACTGTGTGATAAATACTGCCAACGCGAAAGTGTTGCACGCATGCGACGAGATGAATCCGTAGGCTCCGCCACAATGTCCGTTAGGAAGATATACCAAGTCTTTTATCGCTTCGTTATGACAAGGACGCGGCCTTTCAAAAAGTGGCTTGAAAATACTTGAAGAAACTTGGTCGGAACATAATATCAATAGAACTATTCCTATTATTATAATGATGCTTTGCTTCTTGTAATTTTTTATTACCAAAAATAACAGCACCAAATAAAAAGGCAACCATGTTATCTTTCCGGAGATGAATGTCATGACAGGGTCGAGCCAATCGACATGGAGTCCATTTAAAAATAAGAATAATTCAGTGTCTAATCTTTCCATTTTTTTTTAAAAGTCAACGGACAACAGACAACAGTCAACAGTCTTCGTCCACAATTTTTTATGTCAACAATTTCATTGTAGAGACGTACCAATTACACCTATTGAAATTAAATAATATGTAATTGATGCGTCTCATTGATATATATTCAATGGACGGATGCGATACGTCCCTACAATTTCTCTTGAAGTTTTTCTCTCTCTTTGATATAATTCTCGTTATAAGGGTTTCTCTTTATCAATTCGTTGATTGCGTTCAAGGCTTTTTTAGGTTTCTTGTCTTTATATTTATTGTATTCCTCGTGAAGGTCGTTATCGCATTTACAAGGCACGCCTTCTTTTTCGGCATAGTTGGTTATCACGCCTTTGGCTTCTGTCTGAAGTCCTTCGATGGTAAATACTATCGGCACCTCGAAATATTCGTAGTCGGTGTTTTGACATTCGTTCCAGTTGCCGTTTGTCAAGAGGAAGAACTTGTTAAGCTGAGAACTGATATAATCGTTGATAGGGTTGATGATGCTGAACTCGCCGAGTGTCCCGTCGCAATAGACGGTAAACTGCATTATCGTTGTTCCCACCGAGCAACTCTGTCGTGATATCTGGTTATAATCAACGTTGAGGAAGAAGTCGCGTTCAAAAGCACCGCTGCCTCCTTTATATCTGTAGTCGAGCAAGGTCTTGACGATTTTGTTGTTTTTCTCGAGAAGACTTTGAACGTCAGCTGTTGACTCTTGGCAGTTAGCTTTTATGCTAAAAGCAAAGACCATTACCAAGATGGAGATAATGATTTTGAACTTTGACACTGACTTCGACTTTGACTTTGACACTGACTTTGACTTTGAACTATGACCTTGAACTTTAAACCTTAAACTATTCTTCCTCTGTTGTGATGCTCAACCAGATCAAGTCTTTCAGTTCTTTGATGCCTTCGCCTGTCGCTGAGCTGATGAAGATGTGTGGTATCTTTTTAGGAAGATGTTTCTTGATGTCTTTTCTTTGTTGTTCGTCGATGAGGTCGCTCTTGCTTATGGCGAGCACGCGTCTCTTATCGAGAAGCTCTGGGTTATATTTCTTCAGTTCCTTAAGGAGAATGTCGTATGATTCTTTTACGCTCTCGCTGTTGCCTGCCACCATGAAGAGAAGTATGGAGTTTCTTTCTATGTGGCGTAAGAAACGCAGTCCGAGGCCTTTGCCTTCAGCGGCGCCTTCTATGATGCCAGGGATGTCAGCCATGATGAACGACTTCAGGTCGTGATAAGGTACGATGCCGAGGTTAGGTGTCAGCGTGGTGAAAGGATAGTCGGCTATCTCAGGTTTTGCTGCCGACACTACTGATAACAATGTTGATTTTCCAGCGTTAGGGAATCCCACGAGACCGACGTCGGCGAGGAGCTTCAGCTCTATGACGATCCATCCTTCTATGGAAGGCTCGCCTGGTTGCGAGAACTTAGGAGCCTGCATCGTTGCTGTCTTGAAGAAAGCGTTGCCTTTGCCGCCGCGACCGCCTTTCATGATGACGATCTCTTGTTTGTCTTCTGTTATCTCGCCGAGATGTTCTCTTGTCTCAGCATCGTAGGCTATCGTTCCGAGTGGCACGTCGATGTAGATGTTTTTACCGTTAGCTCCAGTCTTCAGTGCGTCGCCGCCGTTGCCGCCGTCTTCAGCGAAGAGATGCTTGGTGTAACGAAGGTGTAACAATGTCCATAACTGAGCGTTACCTCTCATGATGACGTCACCGCCTTTGCCGCCGTCGCCACCATCGGGACCGCCTTTAGGAACATACTTGGCACGATGAAAGTGCATTGAACCAGCTCCGCCCTTACCTGAACGACAGAACACTTTTACATAATCGACGAAATTTGATGCCATAATATTTTGTTTTTTTATTATTTTTGAACGTATTACGTCCCAAATTTTTAATTCTCAGACGTGTCAATCATGATTGACGCGTCTCTACAAATATTTTCAACTTTCAACTTTCAATTTAATCTTGGCGTTCCGGCAAGCCGTCGGGCTTTCCGCTATATCTTTGCTCGCTCCCGTCTCCGCCTCCCGCTCCCAAAGGATGCCGCTCCAATCCCTAACGCATTCGGCGCTCCTATAATAAAATACTACGTTCACACCAAATGAAACCCTACTCCAAAGTCAAAGTCCAAAGTCCAAGTCAAAGTCCAAGTCAAAGTCCAAAGTCAAAACTCTTCCTCTTCTTCAGCAACCTGATTCTTCTGACTTTGTTCTTGTTCGTACAACTCACAGTCGAACTCCAACGCTACGTCGCTGAGCGGTTTCTCGAAGTCGCCTTTGCTGATATTCAGCGTGCTGTCGGCATAAACCTTCTGCATATACAAAGCCCACACTGGCAGAGCCATATTAGAACCTTGACCGAGACCTATTGTGCGGAAGTGTACCGCCCTGTCTTCAGCACCTGTCCAGATGCCGGTGGTGAGGTCTGGAGTTATTCCCATGAACCAGCCGTCGCTCTGATTTTGTGTCGTTCCGGTCTTGCCAGCAATAGGGTTTCTCAGCCCGTATTTATATTTCAAACGTACGCCGGTACCGCTTTGTACTACGCCTTTCATCAGTTCAATCATCTTATATGCCGTGACATCGTCCATTGCTTCTACTTGTTCAGAATGGAAATATTCTATCACGTTGCCGTTCTTGTCTTCAATCTTAGTGATGAAGATAGGCTTTACATAAACACCTCGATTAGCGAAAGTGTTCATCGCGCCGACCATCTCATATAAAGAGAGGTCGCATACACCCAAACAGATAGAAGGCACAGCGTCGATGTGTGAGGTGACGCCCATACGACGTGCCATCTGTATCACTGCTTCGGGACCGAAGCGTTTCATGAGGTATGTAGATATTCTGTTGTTAGAATGTGCCAGAGCCCATTTCAAAGTCACTTCTTCGCCGAACATACTCTTGCCTGCATCTCTTGGTTCCCAGAATTTTCCATCTGGCATCTCTATGCTGTAGCTGATGTTAGGCACTGTCGTACATGGAGTGTATTCGCCTTCCTGCATTGCTAATGAGTAGAGGAATGGCTTGAAAGTAGAACCTACCTGGCGGCGAGCCTGTGTCACGTGGTCATATTTGAAGAATCTATAGTCGATGCCGCCGACGTACGCCTTTACATGTCCTGTATGTGACTCGACCGACATCAACGACGACTGCAAGAACGACTTATAATAACGCATCGAGTCCATAGGTGTCATCACGGTGTCGATAGGTCCGTTCCATGAGAAAACGGTCATCTTAGCAGGTGTGTTGAAGTTCTCTCTGATAGAGTCGATGTCGATGCCTGCGTTTTTCATTACTCTATATCTCTCCGAACGTTTCATAGAGAGCTCCATAAGATTCTCAATTTCTTCTTCTTCGAGAGAGAACGGAGCGTTGGTGTATCCTTTCCAATGCTTGTCGAAGGCAGGTTGCAGGTCTAAGGCAAGATGTTCTCTCACAGCTTCTTCTGCATATTGCTGCATTCTTGAGTCGATGGTGGTATAGATCTTAAGACCGTCTTTATAGATATTGTATGGAGTTCCGTCGGGTTTGTTGTGTGTCTTAGCCCATTCGCTGAGTGTCATTCTGAGATATTCACGGAGATAAGTGGCTTGTCCTGTGTTGTGATCCAAGACGCCGAACTTAGACATGTCGATAGGAATTTGTACTATAGAATCGCGTTCAGCAGGAGTGATGAATCCGTATGTTGCCATCTGGCTGATAACCAAGTTACGACGGTTTAAGGCTCTCTCTGGATTTCTAATAGGACTGAATCGTGATGGAGCATTGACGACACCAGCCATAAGAGCGGCTTGTTCTATATTTAAGTCTTTTGGTTCTATGCCGAAGAATGTCTCTGATGCTTTCTTGATGCCGTAGGCATTATGTCCGAAGAAAACAGTGTTGAGATACATAGCGATAATCTCGTCTTTGGAATAGTTGTATTCCAGTTTTGTAGCAGTAACCCATTCTTGGAATTTACGAATGACGAGCTGCGGAGTGCTGAGGTTCTCGCCTCTTGGGAAGAGGTTCTTGGCAAGCTGTTGTGTCAGTGTACTTCCGCCTCCTTTGTCGTTGCCAGTGATGATACCGAATATCACACGTAAGAGTGCTCTCTGGTCGATGCCCGAGTGTTCGTAGAAACGGATATCTTCTATGGCGAGTAACGCCTCAACAAGATGAGGTGACAACTCGTTGTAACTCACATTGGAACGGTTTTCAATATAATAGGTCCCTAAGATTTTGCCATCGGCAGAGATGATTTCTGAGGCTAAATTGGTAGAAGGATTCTCTAATTCTTCGAAAGTCGGCATATCGCCAAACCATTCATGACTGATGCCATAAAACAGTCCGAAACCGCATGTTATGCCTATCACGAACAACGACCAAAGCACGACAAGATACCAGCGGATACCTTTCTTGGCGTTGTCGTCTTTATTCTTTTTTCCTTTTTTAACTTTCTTCTTAACCTCAGCCATATATTTAAATCCTATGTTAATGAGACGCAGCAATTATAAATTATTTGTTTTTTTATCGGACGTATGCGATGCGTCCCTACATAAACTTTCAACTCTCAGTCCAACATCAGTGATTCCTTTCAGAACAGGTTCTCTCATGGCTTGTTCTATCTCGAAGTGATAATTGCCTTTGAGAGGAAAACGTAGATTGTTGTTTAATAATATCTTAGATGTTCTCATGCTGCCGCTTCCTTCTCCGACCCAGCGTCCGTCGGGATATGCTAAGATGCATTCTATGGTGTCGTGTGTCACGTTGCCGTTAGGGAAAGTGGTGTGAAGGAACATATAAAAATTGCTGTAACGATAATTCTCTAAATGTCTGATGTTAAGATAGAAAGCGTGACTAGACAAAGTGTCTTCTATATTTACATCAAAATAGGGACGCTTCTGATAATCCCATTCTGCGTTAGGTATTATCTCGCTTTCGTCGTAGATGACATTTTGATTGCCGCATGAAGATACTGCTATAGTTATCAGTGATATAAGTAATATTTCTATGAGGCGTTTCATATCGCTATTCTAATTTGCTTAAATCGACGTTTTGACCTTCTTCTCCGTATTCTGTGTTGCGTTGTTCCTTGATGAATGCATAGTCTTCAAGTTGTTCAGGGAACTTGCCGTTTTTGTTCATCGCAATGATTTCCTTGACTTGCTCGGCTGGTATCGCCATCATATTGCCTTTGTCGAAGACGTATGAATACCACATCAGACCTTTGAAGATGTCGCTCTTCTGGTAGAAGGCTTCTCCTTTTTTGGTTTTGAGGTTGATATGATTGTCAGGGAACGACTTGAGTGCATCGACGTATGTGTCGTATTCGTAGTTTAAGCAGCATTTCAGCTTACCGCATTGACCTGCAAGTTTCTGCGGGTTAGGAGAGAGCTGCTGTATTCTGGCGACGTTTGTTGTCACCGACTGGAAGTTTGTTATCCATGAGCTGCAGCATAACTCGCGACCGCAAGATCCGATGCCTCCGAGTTTTGCCGACTCCTGACGGAAGCCTATCTGACGCATCTCCACTCTGATATGGAACTCTTCTGCTAATTTCTTGATGAGCTCGCGGAAATCGACACGGCCGTCAGCGGTGTAATAGAAAATGGCTTTTGTTCTGTCACCTTGATATTCAATATCGTTGAGTTTCATGTCGAGGTTGAGGTTCAAGGCTATCTCGCGACTGCGATATAAGGTGCGTTCTTCTTGTCGTGTCGATTCTAAGAACTTCTCGACGTCGGCGATACGCGCTCTGCGATATACTTTCTTAAGTTCTGTTACAGGACACTCGCTGCCTTTGCGTTTTCTTTGTTTTTCTACCAACGGTCCAACCATCGTCACTATACCGATGTCGTGTCCTATGGCAGTCTCTACTGCAACGAGTTCTCCTTCAATTAATTCTAATTCCGATGGATAGCTATAGAAGTCTTTTCTGTCGTTTTTGAAACGAATCTCCGCTACTAAAAGTTCTCCTTCGTATGTTGCTTCGTGATAATCTTTTAGCCAGTTGTAACTGTTTAATTTACACTGACTCTGACGTAGGACTCTGGAACCTACTGTATAATTGTCGGCTTTGATGCGGCAGCCTCTGTGGAAGTCGGTGGAAATCTTCATCGAGTCGTGGACTGGCCAGTCTATCTTTAAAAACTCCTGATCGATGTCTTCTGGCTTGTTGAAATCCTCTTTCTCATCTTCATCGTCTTTGATGTTTTTCTTTGAAGATGCTTTCCCCTCTGATGTTTCTTGTTTTACATCAACATCTTGGGTTTCATCGGCTTCTATTTCTTCTGTCGCAACAACATCTTGTTCGACAGATTCTTCTGTTACATTTTCAGCGACAACAATCTCTTCAACTAATTCAGTCTCTTCGATGTTATTCTCTTCAGCGTTTTTGATTTCGTCTTTTTGGTTGTTGTTCTTATTGTTATGCCATTTTTTCTTTGGATTAAATCTTTTTTTATATCCTTGTCTGTTATTATTCTTATTATTGTTTTCGCTCATAAAGTTAGAAATATATATATGTTATGTTTAGATATATGTTGTAACTTGCAAAGATAATAAAAAGTCAACAGACTGAGGACGAAAGTTGAAAGATTTTTTGTAGTTGAGTATCGAAACACCGTTATTTACGAAAGTTTCTTCAAAATCTTAATGCTCATTGGTATTGCTAACATGAACGTCATGATGTCGGCTAAGGCTTGTGTCATTTCAACACCTTGTAAGCCAAGGAATAATGGCGCTATGTATAATATTGGGATGAAGAATATTCCTTGACGGCACATCGACAATATCGTTGCTGGTATTGTCTTTCTCAGATTTTGCAGAAGCATATTCGTCGCTGTCGATAATCCTATGAGAGGGAATGAGATACACTGCCATCTTAATACTCTGCTTCCTATCGCGACGAGTTCTTGGTCTTCGTTTCTGAAGAAGCTGATGATGTCGGGAGCGAAGATAAATCCTATTGTAGCTGAAATCAATAGGAACATCGTCATGATGCTGATGGTGAAAGTGTATGATTCTCTGACGCGTTTGTATAGTTTTGCGCCATAATTGAATCCACATATCGGCTGAAATCCTTGTCCTATTCCGAGTACTATGGAGAAGGCGAACATCATGCAGCGCGACACTATGGCGAAGGCTGCTATGGTGGATGCTTCATTGCCTGCTGTGGCATATATCGCGGCTGAGTGGTTGAGACAAATCGTTGAGGTACATGCTAATGCTTGTCGGCACAAGGAAGGAAGTCCACCGTCTAAGATTTGTTTGTAATGCTCAAAGGAAGGGGAGAAGTTCTTCAGTTTAATATGGACGTTACCTTTCATGCGTGTCCCGATGAGGAGTATTATCCAGCTGATAACCTGACTTATCAAGGTGGCGAGTGAGGCTCCTGTCACGCCCATCTCCAATCCGTAGATGAAGATGGCGTCTAATAAAATGTTGAGCACAGCGCCCGAGGTGATTCCTATCATGGCGTAGCCGGCGTTACCTTGCAGTCGCAGCTGGTTGTTCAATGTCAGTGCCGACATCATGAATGGCGTCCCTATGAGGATATAAAACAGATATTCATTAGATTGCGCTATGACATCGGGTGTGGCGCCTATGGCTTTAGATAATGGTGTTATGAAAATCAATCCTAATATTCCGGCGATGGCTCCGAAGATGAAAGGCGTTAGGAAACCTGTCGCTGCCATCTTCTCAGCGTCGGAATAGTTCTTCGCACCGAGAGTCTGCGAGATGAAGTTGCCGGAGCCGTGTCCGAAGAAAAATCCTATCGCGTTGATGAAAGTCATGTAGGCAAACGACACTCCTACGGCAGCGGTGGCTTCTGTACTGATGTGTCCTACAAAAGCAGCATCGACGATGTTATAAAGAGAAGTGACGAGCATACTGATGATGGTCGGTCCTGACATCTTGAGAACCAACTTCTTGACGGGCGTCTGTGTCATTAATATATAACGCTCGTCACGCTTGCGCATGTCTTCTTCAGCATTATAACTTCTGTGATGCATGTCTTTATTTTTTGACGATAGGCATCTCTCTCATAGCAAAAGGTTTAGGAGAAATAGCCAATACTGGTGCGATCTGGAAACGCTTGAAGTCGTTTCTGTAAACCATCTTTACGACCTTGTTTACGACAGCTTCGTCGTAACCTTGCGCTATAATCTCTTTTGCGTCTTTGCTGCATTCAATATGTTGATATAGAATAGCATCTAAGATAGGATAATCAGGGAGACTATCGGTGTCTTTCTGATCTGGACGCAACTCTGCTGATGGTGGCTTGTTGATTGTGTGCCAAGGAACTATCTCTTTGTCGCGGTTAATGTAGCGACATAATTCAAAGGCTTCTGTCTTGTAAAGGTCGCCGATGACGGAGAGACTTCCGCATAGGTCGCCGTATAAAGTTCCATAACCAACGGAGGCTTCGCTCTTGTTGCTGGTATTCAGTAAAATATTTCCGAATTTATTTGATATTGCCATCACGATGACGCCTCTGCTTCTGGCTTGTAGATTTTCTTCAGTAACGTCGAAAGGCATGTCTTTGAAGACAGGTTTCAACGTCTCATCGAAAGCGTCGTAGGCTGTTTTTATAGGCACGATGTGATAAGGACATCCGAGGTTTTCCGCTGATGCTATGGCGTCGCTGACGGAGTGGCCTGACGAATATTGTGAAGGCATCAAGATTCCTAAGACGTTTTCTGGTCCTAAGGCTTTGGCTGCCAATGCTATCACCAGAGCAGAATCTAAACCTCCCGACAATCCTAAGATGGCTTTCTTGAAACCTTGTTTCGTGAAGAAGTCGCGGATGCCTAATACTAATGCGTCGTGAATGAGTTCCATTTTTGAAGGAATGACTTGCTCGTCTTCTTTCTTCATGGAGATGAAAAGCTCGCAGTCGAAAGTAGAAATTTCTTCTTTAAAGAATGGTAAACTCTTGATGACGTATCCCATATAACCAAATACCATAGAGCCGCCGTCATAAATGAGATTTGCATTTCCTCCGATGTGATTGACGTAAATCAATGGTATCTCGTGTTTTAGGACGGTCTTACGTAAAATCTCTCTGCGTTTGGCTGCACGTTGATAATCGAAACGGTCGGCTGCGAGGTTGACTATGATTTCTGGTTTTTCTTCAAAGTCATCGACGCGGTTTGTCATGAGAAACTCGTCGTTGTTGGTGTTATAGATGTCGCTGCCTATTGTGACTGCGACTCTCATGCAGCCGAGTTTTAGTATGTTATCTTCGTTGGAAGGCTCGAAATAATTATATTCTGCGGCGTTGTCAAAACCTATGTTTTTCTTCTTAAAAATCTGGCGTTTGCCTTGATGCAGAAATATCGCTGCGTTGAAGAGAGGCTTTCCTTTGCCGGAAGTGTTTCTTACAGGAGCGCCTATTAATAAAGGAATGTTGTCGCATCTTTCGGCAATCTCATCGACTGCCTTTTCGCAGCGTTCGATGAAATCGTTGTATGATAATAAGTTGTGTGGAAAGAATCCGCTTAATGACAATTCAGGAAACACAACAAGAGAAGAACCTTTCGACTGTTGTGCTGCTTCGATGATTTTTTCTTTGTTGCCATCAATGTCGCCGACAACGAAATTAATCTGCGCTAATGTAATTTTCATTTCTACAAATCAATTAAAACATGAATCCGATTTCAAGGCATAAATTGTTCAGGAGAACATTTTGTTTATAGTCGGTTCCATAAATATTTGCAAAATTATTGTTAAATGCCAATGCTACTATAATACAACTTGACTTATGAACATAATATTCCACGCCTAACTTGACGATAAGAGCATGACGCATCTTATTGTAAGATGTTATCATTGTCAATTCGTTACCTGATGTGTCGAAGTTTTTCTCGTTGGTGTTTAATATAAAACCGAGTCCGTAGCTGACGTTGCCCAATACTCTTATGTCGCCGATTCTCTCAGTACGCATAGTCAAACCGATAGGTATTTCTAAATATTGGTTTTTGATTGTACGAGTGACGGTATTATAGTCCAGGGTTGTAAAAGAATATTCGTTGTTCATGAATTTTATGTTGAAACCTGTTGACAGACCGTAGTTTTCAACGAAATAAATATTCCCTACAAAACCCCAATTGAAATTTATTTTAGTTTTCCCATCGAAAAGATGGTCTGAGTTAAGCTTAGCCCAGCCTATTCCTGGTTCTACTTTTAAACCAAACTGAAATGGTTTAAATTGTGCAGATGCGTTGATTGCCAAAGCAATGATAAATGCGATTGTAAGTAAAGTCTTCTTCATTTTCTGCTATTTTTTTGATGCACGAAGTTACAATTTTTTTTAAAATGAATGTAAAAATACTTGCGCTATATTTTTTTTTGTATCTTTGTTCAACTTAAGAAACGTTTAACAAAATAAATTGAAAACAATGAAAAAAGTATTAGTATTATTTGCTGCGCTTTTCATGGCAACAATAGCCAATGCGCAAATTTCTCCAATCACATTCGGACCTAAGGTGGGTTATCAAACAACAAAGTTATCTTTGGATGAAAACGTCATTAAATCAGATTTCAAAGGTAATATGGCATTTGGTGTTTTCGCTCGTCTCACAATCAAGAATATCGTTCTTCAACCTGAATTGTTATATTTCAAATCGGGTAAGGTGTTTGAAGTAAGTGCTTTAGGTGATAACTGGGGATTAAATAATCTTATTCCAAATCCAACATTCACAATCAATCAAAGCAATTTAGCACTTCCTGTTATGATTGGTTATCAATTTCTTGACATTCCAATTATTAAGATGAGAGCTAATGTTGGTCCTGTTTTCTACTTCGCGTTAGGTAAGGCTCAGTATTCAATGAACGGAGAAGATATTCCACTTCCAGTAGAAAGCGCAACTGAAAACATGACAATGGGCGCTGCTCTTAACCTCGGTGTCGATATCTGGAAACTTACTTTAGACATCAACTACAGCCTCGGTTTGACAGACGTATTTGATGATGAACTCGAATTCGCAGGTTACGAAGTTGATTTAGGTGACGATACAAAACAAAATATCTTCACTGTCACATTAGGATTTAAGATTCTCTAATTATGACTAAAGGCTAAAGATAAAAGACTAAAGGTTGTATGACTTTTAGTCTTTTTTTTGTTCAGACTATTTTATTTGTACATTTATTTTCTTAACTTTGGAAATCGAAAAAACAATATCTGAAATAACTGTCTAAACATAAAAAATATATGAACGACAATAATATAGACAAGAATCTTTTTATAAGAAATCGTAAGAATTTTTCGGAGCGACTTTCAAAAAATGCTATGGCGGTTTTCTGCGCCAATGAAGAGATGCCTCGTAATGGCGACCAATTTTATCCTTATCGTCAGCAGTCGGACTTCTTCTATCTCACAGGCATCGATCGCGACTGCGCATACCTTATTATATATCCCGACCATCCGAATCCAGAGATGCGCGAGATTCTCTTCGTGGAACCTTATAGCGAGACGAAAGTTATCTGGCGCGGCGAAATGATTGACGCTAATGAAGCTGCTAATATCTCAGGCGCTGCCAAGGTGATGTACAGCGACAGTTTCGATTCTGTGCTTCAAGACCTTGCTTTTTCTTGCGATACGATCTATCTCAACACTTTCGAGTATCCTAAGTATGAATGTGCAGTGATTACTAAACAGCAGCGTTTTCTCAATGAGATGAAAGCTAAATTTCCTTTGCACAAATTCGACCGCTCAGCACCTATATTAAATAAGCTGCGCATGATAAAGTCGGAAGAGGAAATAGAGGTGACGCAACAAGCCTGCGACATCACAGCAGAGGCTTTTCACAGATGTCTTAAAACTGTCAAGCCCGGACTTCATGAATATCAGGTGCAAGCTGAGATAGAGTACGTTTTTAAATATAATGGAGCAAACGGAAATGCCTATTATCCTATCGTAGCTGCTGGTAAAAACGCCTGCTGTCTTCATTATTCGGCAAATAATAAACCATTGAAAGACGGCGACTTGATTCTTTTTGATATAGGCTGCGAATATAAAAACTACTCTTCAGATTTAAGTCGTACCATTCCTATTAACGGAAAATTCACTCCACGACAAAAAGACTGCTACAACGCAGTGCTGCGCGTCATGAAGGAAATCACCAAATTATATAAGGTGGGCGGTAACATCGACGAAGTCAACAGAACGACTTATAAATTGATGGAAGAAGAGATGATAAAACTTGGACTCTTCACCGCGGAAGATGTTAAGAATCAAAATCCAGATGCGCCTTTGTATCGTAAATATCTCATGCACGGAATGTCGCATCATATTGGTTTAGACGTTCACGACAGCGTTGATAAATATGAGCCTTTCAAGCCTGGAATGATTCTTACCTGTGAACCGGGAATTTATATCAGAGAAGAAGGCATCGGTATCAGAATAGAAAACGATTTGCTCATTACCGAAGGCGAACCTGTTAATCTCTTTGAAGGACTTCCAATAGAAGTCGATGAAATTGAAAATTCAATGAAATAACTGTAAAGACGTATCAATTACACCTATGAAATAAACAATATGTAATTGCTGCGTCTCAAATATTGAAATAATTTTTTAACTAAAACTTAAACAACATGAAAAAACACTTATCATTTTTGGTTCTCATGATTTTCATGGGATTAGGCTTAACAACAAAAGCACAGAACATTCAAGTGATGTACGATTTCGGCGGTGAACGCGAATACATCACAACAACATTGGAAATGTACAAAGCCGACAAATGGGGCGGCACATTCTTCTTCGTCGATATTTATCATGACGGAAAAAACAACCATAACAATCTTCCAGGATTAAACAATTATGGTCCAATGGGAACATATATGGAAATTGAACGTTCTTTGAACTTCTGGCAAAACAGCAAACTTAAAAATTTAAGCGCACATGCTGAATATACCGGCGGTCTCGGCGTTATCCCTGGTGGCATAGGCTATAACATCAACAACGCTTGGTTGTTTGGTGCCGAATATTTCTTCCATTCAAAAGACTTCCGTAACACATTGACAGTCCAAGCTTTGTATAAGACAATATCTAATACAAATCAAAAATTACCATTACAATTTACCATCGTTTGGGGAATGCAAGATTTGTTCAATGTGAAAGGCTTAAGATTTAATGGCTTCGCTGATTTCTGGTGGCAAGAAAACACATGGTTTGATAAAGTTATTCCTTATACAACAAACTTCGTTTTCATCTCAGAACCACAGCTTTGGTATAATGTAGGTCAATTCTTCAACTGTCCAAACCTCAACGTTGGTGGCGAAGTAGAGTTTTCATATAACTTCGGCGGTTTAAGTCAAGGCGAAAGATTCTACGTAAATCCATGTTTAGGTGTTAAGTGGGAGTTTTAACAATTGACAATTAACAATTGTAGGGGTGTATTGCATACGCCCTTATATATGCATGCGTCAACGATAAGAAATGTTAAAATTTTATCGTTGACGCGTTTTTTTTTCTGAATATTCTCAAATTTCCACATTAGCTTTCAGGCATCTCATCAATTAACATTTTATCTCGTAACTTGAACTTCTGCCGCCGCTGTCGGTTTTTATAAGAACGTTTCTTTCCAACAAATCCCGTATGTCGCGCAATGCTGTGGCTTGGGAAGTATGACATATCTTTGCATATTTGGATGTCGTAAGTTTTCCTTCAAAACCATCAAGCAGTCGATTTAAAATCTTGACTTGTCGCTCGTTAAAAGTGACTTCACTGTTGTTCTGCCAGAATATTGCTTTTTGACGCACCTTAGAAAGTGTTTCGTATGAACGCATAATGGCACCTTCCATTGTTTCTATAAACCACAATAACCAATCGGTGATACATAAATCTCCGCTCGTTGTTTTTTGTAGGATGTCGTAATATGAGTTACGCTTTCTCATTATCTCAGCCGACATACTGTAAAATCTCAGCCTTTGTCCATCAGATCTGGAAAGCATCATGTCGGTAATGGTACGTGTGAGTCTGCCATTTCCGTCATCAAAAGGATGTATCGCTACGAACCAAAGATGAGCTATAGCAGCTCGTAATACCGGGTCAATATCGCTCGATTTGTTTATCCATTCCAGAAACAAATCCATCTCATGAGGCACATTTGAACATGACGGAGCTTCATAATGAACTTTTTCGTGTCCCATCGCTCCCGACACAATCTGCATAGGTTCATCTCCTTGACGATATTCCGCGACTGATATTTTATACATACCACTTCTTCCTGTCGGGAAAAGCGCTGCGTGCCAGTCGCAAAGTCGTTCTTTTGTCAATGGCTCGTTGAAGTTTTTTATGGCATCCATCATCACTTCAACAACACCTTCGGTGTAATGATCAGGGGTTGGCAATCCCTGTGTACTTAATCCCAAACGAGACGCTACTGAAGACCTTACTCTTGCAGGATCTAACACAATACCCTCTATCTCCGATGAACTAATTACATCAGATGTTATGATTTCTAAAGATGCATTGTTTTGCAAATCAAAACCGAATGTGTTAAGTTCCCCTAATAATTTTCCCTGTAACAACCTCACATTCGATAATGAGGTAATGATTCTACTGTCGTCCCAGTAAAATTTAGGCCAGTTCATCTGTTGCCATATCCAAATAGCTCTCATACACTTTTTATTTCATGACGTGATTATTTATATTATTCACGTCAGATAATGACGTGAATAAGATTTGCAAATATAACATTTTATTAAACCAAAAATAGAAATAGAACGACAAAAATCATTATTTTTGTTGCAGAAAGAAAAAGATAATAATTAACTTTGAACGATGACTGTTGACCGTTGACCGTTGACTGTTGACAGTTGTCCTTAAAAAAAAAGAAATACTATGTTTTCAAAAGAAGTTTTTGCTGGCCGTCGCGCCGCTTTATTGAAATCAGGGCTTAAAGGAATAGCTTTCTTCCCTGCTAATGACGAGGCTTCCCTCAATTATCCAGATAATACTTATCGCTATCGTCAAGATAGTAACTTCGCTTATTTCTTCGGTCTCGACACTCCTGACCTCATCGGTGTCATCGACTTCGAGTCGGGCGAGGAAATTTTATTCGGAAGAGAAATAACAATCGACGACATCATCTGGTGCGGTAACCTTCCATCTCTTACTGAACAAGGCGAGATGATAGCCGTGAAACAAACCCGCGACATCAATGGTTTCGGCGAATATCTCCGCGAGGCTGTCGCTAAAGGTCGCCAGATTCATATCCTTCCTCCTTACCGTGGCGATATGAAAATAAAACTCGCTAAATGGTTTAACACAGACATCGATGCTCTCTCTAAATATGTAAGTCAAGAACTTATTACAGAAGTAGTTAAACTTCGTGAGATAAAATCTGATGTCGAGATTGAAGATATGGAGAAAGCTGCCAACACAGCATATTTCATGCATACCACAGCGATGAAGATGTGTAAGCCAGGCGTTATCGAACAAGAAATAGCTGGTGCTGTTGAAGGCATCGCGATTTCTAATGGCTACGGCGTTTATTTCCCTGTGATCCTCAGTGTCGATGGTCAGACACTTCACAACCACGGACATAACAACATTCTCCAAGAAGGCAGAATGATGGTCTGTGACGCAGGTGCTGAGACAAAGAATTATTACGCTTCCGACTTTACACGTACAGTTCCTGTTGGTGGCAAGTTTAATTCACGTCAAAGTGATATTTATAACATCGTATTGAAAGCCAATATGGAAGTCATCAACAACACTCGTCCTTTCAACAGATATTTCGATATGCACGTCTTGGCATGTCGCACTATCATCGAAGGATTGAATGCTTTAGGTTTGATGAAAGGTAATGTCGAAGATGCTCTTGAAGCAGGCGCTCATTATTTATTCATGCCTCACGGATTGGGTCATGCTCTCGGCATGGATGTTCATGATATGGAAGGTCTTGGCGAGAATAACGTAGGTTATGATGCAGAGACGCCACGCGCAACAAAAGAAGGTTTCAGAGGATTACGCTGCGGCAAGGTCCTTAAACCAGGAATGGTTGTCACCGATGAACCAGGAATCTATTTCATCCCAACATTGATTGATATTTGGAAGGCTGAAGGCAAACATAAAGAATTCATCAACTACGATAAAGTTGAGACATACAAAGACTTCGGCGGAATCAGAATTGAAGACGATTTATTGATTACAGCCGACGGCAACAGAGTCCTCGGACGTCCGATACCAAAGACGATAGCAGAAGTAGAAGCCTGCTGCGCAGAAGGAAAAGAATGGATGCGAATTCCAGGGATAATATAAAAAAAGGGCGAAAGCCCTTTTTTAGTTGCTAAGATGCTAAGTTTCTGAGTCACTGAGTAGAGACGCGCCAATTACACTTTTGAAAATAAACAATATGTAATTGACACGTCATCGTCTTTTTTTTCATATTTTCAGTTTCTCAATTTTTCAGTTTTCAATGAAATCTCTCTTCTCCTATTGTCGTCTCGGGACCGTGTCCGCAGTAGCAGATGGTATCGTCGGGAAGTTGGAAGAGTTCGTTTTCTAAACTTTCAACTATTTCTTTATAAGAACCTCCAGGGAGGTCGGTGCGACCGATACCTTTTTTAAATAAGGTATCGCCTGTGATGATGAAATCTTGTTTCTCGCAATAGAAACAACAGCTGCCTTTGGCGTGTCCTGGCGTGAAAATGACTTCTAGCTCGTCATCTCCAATATTTATTATTTGATTATTGAATAATTCAATAGTTGGATATAAAGTCTCTTCTTTTTTATAGTTGATTCCGAAGGCTGAAGCATACGAATATGCGCTCTTGTAATACATCTCACCATCAGGGTGGGAGGCTAATGGAATGCCGTATTTCATGGCTGTTGAATAGTTCCCCAAGATATGGTCAATATGGCCGTGAGTGTTCAGAATCATGATAGGTTTCAATTGATTTTTTTCTATATAATCAAATAAAATATTATCTTCGCCTATATTATGATTTCCTGGGTCAACGATGACGCATTCTTTTGATTCATTGTAAATTACAAAAGTATTGACACATATCGGATTGAAAATAAAATATTTAATACTTAACATATCGTGACATTTTTTTAGACCTTAATTTTTGAAATCTCCTATGAACAAATTAAACGCCAAAACAAATTTTTTCAGAAGAAATTATCAACAATTTTATGTTGAAAAAAACATGAAAAATCGTTGACATTTTTTGTCGCTGACATCTTTCTCTTTTATAATTTAGCAAATTGAAAATCGGCAGAGGGGGTTGATTGTTTTTTTATATATAATCTGTTTAAAATCAATAATAAAATGGCAAAGAAGCATACAAAGGGCATGCAGGATTTGTTTTCGATTATGGAAACTGAGAGCGTTAGCGTCGAGCTTGAAAAATCTCACGATGCTGTTTTGATGGATTATAGAAATGAAAGCAAATTCACTCAGGAGCAGGTTTTGGAAAATGATATTGATAAAAAAGACATCACTGAAAATAACAAAGAAGACAACACTGAAGATATGGAGCACAAAGAATACAAAACTTATTCTATAGAAGAAGTTAAAGAGGCAACGATAAAATATTTTGGCGGCGACCAGCTTGCAGCCGACGTTTGGATGAACAAGTACGCTTTGAAAGATAGCGACGGTAATATTTTTGAGTTGACACCAGACGATATGCATCATCGTATCGCTTCCGAGATCGCCCGTATCGAGAAGACATATCCTAATCCTATGTCGGAGGAAGAAGTATATGAGGTTCTCAAGAACTTCAGATACATAGTGCCACAAGGAAGTCCTATGGCTGGTATCGGAAATAACTTCCAGATTTCTTCTTTGTCTAATTGTTTCGTCATCGGCACCGATGGCAGTTCCGACTCGTATGGAGCCATCATGAAGATAGATCAGGAACAGGTGCAGCTCATGAAACGTCGCGGTGGTGTAGGTCACGACCTCTCTCACATCCGTCCTGCTGGAAGCCCTGTGAAAAACTGCGCTCTTACTTCAACAGGCGTGGTGCCTTTCATGGAACGTTATTCCAACTCCACTAAAGAAGTGGCACAAGACGGACGTCGCGGCGCATTGATGATGAGCATCAGCATCAACCACCCAGACTCGGAGGATTTCATCGACTCTAAGATGGAACAAGGCAGAATCACCAACGCCAACGTCTCCGTACGTATCAGCGACGACTTCATGAAAGCAGTGAAAGAAGGTAAACCTTTCATGCAAAGATACCCTGTCGATTCCGATACCCCTAAATATACAAAAGAGATAGACGCCAAGAAGTTGTGGGATAAGATTATCCATAACGCATGGCAGTCGGCTGAGCCTGGAGTGCTCTTCTGGGATACCATCACTCGTGAGTCTATTCCAGATTGTTACGCCGACTTAGGGTTCAAGACATTGAGCACCAACCCATGTGGTGAGATTCCATTGTGCGCTTACGACAGCTGCCGCCTCCTTGCCATGAACCTCTATAGTTATGTTGAACATCCTTTCACACCTGAGGCTCGTTTCAACGCAGAACTCTTCGCTAAACATGTCGCTATAGCTCAGAGAATAATGGACGACATCATCGACCTCGAAATAGAGAAGATCGACGCTATCCTCGAGAAAGTCTATTCCGACCCAGAAAGCGATGAGGTCAAGAGATGTGAAGTTGACCTCTGGAAAAATATACGCAGAAAAGCCCTTCAGGGAAGACGTACCGGTATCGGTATTACCGCTGAAGGAGATATGCTCGCAGCTCTCGGAAAACGTTATGCATCCGACGAAGCTATCGAGTTCTCTACATCTGTACAAAAACTACTCGCTTACGAAGCTTACAGATCTTCTGTCAACCTCGCTAAGGAACGCGGCGCATTCGAAGTTTATGATGCCAAACGCGAAGAAAACAATCCTTTCATCAACAGACTCCGCGAGATGAACGAAGACTTCTATCAAGATATGGTGAAATACGGTCGCCGTAATATTGCTATGCTCACCATAGCTCCTACAGGAACAGTGAGCATCTGCACGCAGACAACTTCAGGTATCGAGCCTGTGTTTATGGTATCATATAAGAGACGCCGTAAGGTAAATCCAAACGACAAAAACGCTAAAGTGTCATTCACCGACAATGACGGAAACTCCTTCGAAGAGTATAATGTCTTCCATCCTAAGTTCATCACTTGGTTAGAGGTGAACGGTTACGACGTCGAAGAGGTGAAAGCTTACGACGACGAAAAACTTCAAGAGGTAATCAATAAATCACCTTATTATAAAGCAACAGCCAACGACATCGACTGGGTCAGTAAGGTTAAGATGCAAGGCGAGATGCAGAAATGGGTTGACCACTCTATCAGCGTCACTGTCAACATTCCTGCTGAGACAACAGAAGAGTTGGTAAGTCAGATTTACCTCACAGCATGGGAATGTGGCTGTAAAGGTATGACAATCTATCGCGATGGTTCACGTACAGGTGTGCTCGTATCTAATAAGAAAGATGACAACAAGAGAAACTCTGAAAATGACATCATCGAGACACATTCACCAATACGTCCTAAAACGCTCGAATGTGACGTCGTGCGTTTCCAAAATAACTACGAGAAATGGATTGCTTTCGTAGGAAAGATCAATGGAAAACCTTACGAGATCTTCCTCGGAAAACAAGACGACTTCTATCTGCCTCCTTTCGTCGAGACAGCATGGATTACAAAGAATAAAGTCGAAGGTAAGACAAGATATGACCTTCAGTTCTTAGACAAGCAAGGATATAAAGTTACTATTGAGGGATTGTCGCGTTCGTTCAGTCCTGAGTTCTGGAACTATGCAAAACTCATTTCAGGTATCTTGCGTCATGGCATGCCAATCACCAATGTGGTTAATCTTATTCAAAACTTGAGTGTTGATGAAGACAATATCAATGCATGGAAGAATGGTATTGCTAGAGCTTTGAAACGTTATATTCCTGATGGAACAAAAGACAAAGAAACTTGTCCAACCTGCGGTGAAGCTCTGGTTTATGAAGACGGCTGCAAACATTGTAAGAACTGTGGCTATTCAAAATGCGGATGATTTTTTTGACGCAGAGTCTTACGTAGAGTAATTGCTGCGTCTCGTATCTGAGATACTAAATTGCTGAGTTACTAAGTTAAAAAAAACGTCAATTATTTGTATAGTTGACGTTTTTTCTATTATATGTTGTTGGAGTAGTGAAATAAAAAAAGGACTGCTTTTGGCAATCCTTTTCTAAGTATCGGGTAGGGGATTCGAACCCCTGTTTCGACAGTGAGAGTGTCGTTACCTGACCGACTAGTAGAACCCGACATCTTTTGTTTTTCGAGTTGCAAAGATAAATATTTTTTTTGATTCGTGACATTATCTTAATTTATTTTTTGAAAAAAGTATTTCGCTTTTTAACTTTTATTACTTTTGCGAATATGAATTGGTTTTGCACTATTAATGAAGACGACAAAATAAAGGTCTTCGATCCTATAAGAAAGATATATTGCGCCTTGACACCAGAGGAAGAAGTGCGTCAGAAGATGTTGTATTATCTCGTAGAGGTGAAGAAATATCCAGCGGGACTGCTAGCTGTGGAATATTCCATAAAGGTGAATAATCTTCCAAAACGTTGCGACATTGTTGTCTTCAATAGATTAGGCTCGCCGGAAATGATAGTGGAATGTAAAGCCGAAACAGTGCCTATAACGCAGAAAGTCCTCGACCAGGCGATACGTTATTATTCAGGTTTAAATGCTAATTATCTTTTGCTTACAAACGGAAAGACGATGTTCTGCTATCACATCGACATTGAAAATAATAAAATTGAAGCGCTAAGAGAAATACCAGAAATTTTTTAGAAATTGAAACCCCTAGATTATTTAGTCACACATCCGTGAACCTCTAAATGAGATTATCTCAGCAACTCAGCAACTTAGCAACTCAGCAACTTAGCAACTCAGCAACTTAGTAACTTAGCAACTCAGTCTCTTAAAATATCATCAAAATCGCTACTATAACATGTAAAGCCAAAAACAAAGGAAGGCAGATGTAGAACTTGGCTTGTCGCGTTTTATGCCTGAAAAGATACATAGAACACAATCCTCCTAAGGCTCCTCCCATGGCAGATAATAATATCAAGGTGGATTCGGGAATACGTTCCTTATTTTTTATGGATAGATGTTTGTCGATGGCAAAAAGTAAGAAGTTGCCGATGTTGATAAGGATAAAATAGTAAATGATAATTTTTGTTAACATTATGTATGAAGTCTATGAGTCTATAAATCACCGAGTCGCCAAGTCTTGATGACTCGGTGACTCAGTGACTTGGTGACTTATGTATTAAAACGACAAAATAGTTTCTTTAATGATTGCTATTGCTGCGCGTAATTCTTCTTCTGTGATTACTAATGGCGGAGCGAAGCGGATGATATGTTGGTGTGTAGGTTTTGCCAAGACACCGTTTTCTTTCATCTTCATACATACGTCCCATGCTTCTTTGCCGTCTTTAGGTTTGATGATGACAGCGTTGAGCAAACCTTTACCGCGTACCAACTCAATCATCGGGCTGTCAATCTTTCTCATCTCTTCACGGAAAATCTTACCGAGATATTCTGCTCTCTCCATGAGTTTTTCATCTTTTACCACTTGAAGAGCTGCCATACTTACTTTGGCTGCTATCGGGTTGCCGCCGAATGTAGATCCGTGTTCTCCTGGCTTGATATTCATCATGATGTAGTCGTCTGCCAAGACAGCAGATACAGGAACTACGCCGCCACTCAGTGCCTTACCTAAGATAAGGATGTCAGGACGAACGTTTTCGTGGTCGCAGGCTAACATCTTACCTGTACGTGCGATACCGCTTTGTACCTCGTCGGCCATGAACAAGACATTGTATTTCTTACAGATGTCGTAACATTTTTTAAGATAACCTTCGTCTGGAACGTAAACGCCAGCTTCACCTTGAATTGGTTCTAACAAGAAACCAGCGATTTTGTGTCCGTGTTCAGCCAACACAGCTTCCAAAGCATCTGGATCATTATAAGGAATACGGATGAAACCAGGTGTGAGAGGACCGTAGTTGGCGTATGAGTCAGGGTCGTTCGACATGGTGATGATGGTGATGGTACGACCGTGGAAGTTGCCTTCGCAGCAAACGATTGTTACTTCATCATTTGGAATGCCTTTGCATACTGTACCCCAACGGCGTGCTAACTTAAGAGCTGTCTCGTCGGCTTCAGCGCCGGTGTTCATAGGGAGAACCTTGTCGTAGCCGAAATATTCTGTGATATATTTTTCCCAAACGCCGAGACAATCGTTATAGAAAGCGCGTGAACTTAAAGTGAGGTTTTGTGCCTGGTCGCATAATGCCTTTATGATAGCAGGATGACAATGTCCTTGATTTACTGCTGAGTAAGCAGATAAGAAGTCGTAATATTCTTTGCCTTCAACGTCCCATACTTTTGCGCCTTTACCTTTTGCTAAAACTACAGGAAGTGGATGGTAGTTGTGAGCGCCGTATTTTGCTTCCAACTCCATAGCTAATTGTGAAGTCATCTTTTCCATATTTTTAATTATTAGATTAGTTTATAAATAACATAACTTTATTTAAAAAAGTCACTCACAAAGATATATTTTTTTTTGTAAAAACGCAAGCAATTTTGGCATATCTTTGTATTAGATAATCTATTGTTTCATATATAACTGATATACAAGTAACAATAGTTATAAATGAAAGTTTGTTGGTGACGATTAGGTATCTTCGAGATTGTACCTAACTACCGCATTATATGTTTGACTATTTTTTAAGTTATAATTCCACTTTGTAGTCATAAATAGTCATATTCCAGTCATAACTTATGGATTATGACTTCAAAAACCAAGTTCGACCTTTAGGAACGATTAATCCGTTATCTTTCATCTCTGAAAGAATATTACCCAACATACGTTCTTGTTGCTCCCGTGTTTTATTGTGTGGTAGGACTTCTTTAAGATAATCAAATATAGCATCACGCTTTGCGCCTACAGCATCAGCATTCTGCAAATACTGCAAAATCATTTGCTGAATTTTAGATTTGTCAAGTCCTCTGTTCCGTGTATATTCTGGTAACTGGTGTGTCTTCTTTGCCACATCAAGTGAAATACGGTATTCAGAAGAATCCCCCTCTAATAAGCCTCTTTCTAATAATGCCACTACATTATCCTCTGAAATACGATGATTTTTTTGCACAGCATCCAACAATATGCAATCTTCCAAAGTCAAAGTGTCATTTTCTTTTAAAAGTTTGGTATATTTCTCATTGATGGAATTACCATATATTTTTACGCCTACCTCTTTGCTTGTTGTATCAATCTCATAATCTGGCATAGGGAAATGACGACGTCTCTGTTCATTGAACATTTTTTTGATGCCTCGACTTACAGTGTCAATCATATTGAAATTTACCATTGCTCGGCAAAGACATTCATTCCTAAAATAACGTTGTGGTCCCTTAGTTTCCAATGCTTTTTGCAAGGTGCCAGGAATGAAACTACCTCCATTTTCATAATACAGATAGCCGGGATTTTCTACAAAATTGATTCGCTGTTGCAAAGTGTAATCTTGATGTGCGATGGCATTGTGAAGTGCTTCGCGAATAGTATAATCATCATACTGTTTCATTGTGTCTGGAAACAATGTTCCTCCAGGTAATTCTCTCATAGTAAGATTCCGAATTTTACCTAGAATCTGATCTACAGTTAAAATGAATGGAACTGTAAAATGCTCATAATCCACAACCTCTTGATGTTCATTGCGCAATGTCCAAGTCACCTCAGCTACTGCTGGACGGAGTTTAAAAACCGATATTGGTTTACCCAAAAGAATAATAGCAGCACGCGTCAATTTTCCATCGATCATGATACCACTATTACAAAGTAACTCTTCTACTGACCATGTGTCAATTTCTTCTGACGAAATTTTTGAAGCATGAACTTTTTTGAACATTACACGTGCTTTGGCTATAGCCAATTCGTCTAAGTCTGATAACGTAGCATTGTGCACAATCTCTGCGGACCAATCTTTATTTTCAAATATCGGTTCTTCAAGAATTACCGCAAGTCTTTCCTGAGTCATTTCTACCAATGAATCTTCAACACGTTGCCATGACTTTTTGTGGGCATACACAGGACGTCGAGGTAGATGCTTAGGAATGTGAATTACCCAGACTGTTTTCTGTGTATCATCAGTTGTATATTCATTGATACTCAATCCTTCTGATGGAAGATTGGTGCAATGTTCCATCAACTTCCAAACCGCAGATTTGGCATTTAAACTGAACTTCGTAAGGTCTGTTCCCACTATCTCCAAAGTCTTGTCTTTTACACCAATCACGAGATGCCCACCTTCCATATTGGCGATGGCAGATACATAAGAGATAACATCATTCTTTTCATCTCCAGCAAAGGAGTTTTTCAAATTCTTCATCTCTTTCCATTCGCAATAGGCATTTTCCTGAGGGAATTCACGAAGCAAATATTGTTGAAGTTCTTTTGATGTCATAAATCGTATTACATAATCTTCTTACTTGGCATTTAAAAAAGTCACTCACAAAGATATATTTTTTTTTGTAAAAACGCAAGCAATTTTGGCGTATCTTTGTAACAAAATTCATCATCATGATAAAATCAATGACAGGCTACGGTAAAGCCGAACAAATATATCAGTCAAAAAAAATCAGTGTTGAGATAAAAACACTGAATTCTAAAGTGTTAGATTTATCTGTAAAATTGCCTCAAGAAATAAAGTCGCAAGAGATAGACTATCGTAACGAAGTAACAAACTTGATGCAAAGAGGTAAGGTAGATGTCGTTATAAGCATAACAGACGCCGAGAACGAACAGAACGTTCACATAGAAAAAGAAATAATAGCTTCTTACCTAAAACAGATAAAGGAAATCTCTGAAGAATATAACATCCCTCAATCTTCCGACTTGGCGATGCTTCTCTTCAAAATGCCTGGAATTTTCGTAACGCCTGAACAACAATATGATGATGATTTCCTTTTGAAGATAAAGGAAACGCTTCACAACGCTCTTGTCATTGCCGATGATTTCCGTGCTAAAGAAGGTGAAGTCCTTAGAAAAGACTTGATTTTGAGAAAAGATTTAATCTTGAGTTATCTTAACGAAGTGCCTTCTTTTGAACAAGAACGTCACGAGAATATCAAAAACCGCCTGATAAAGAATCTATCCGAACTGACACAATCCGGTAAATATGATGAGAATCGTTTTGAACAAGAACTGATTTTCTATCTCGAAAAATTGGATATCACTGAGGAGAAGGTGCGTCTTGCAAAACACTGCGCCTATTTCGATGAGACGATAGACGAGGACGGCGCCGGAAAGAAATTAGGTTTCATAACTCAGGAGATGGGTCGCGAGATAAACACTCTCGGTTCAAAAGCAAACGACGCTAACATCCAACGTCTTGTGGTTCAGATGAAAGACGAACTCGAAAAGATAAAAGAACAACTCTTCAACATTTTATAAGATGATGAGAAGAAAAATCGGTTTGTTTTTTGGCTCATTCAATCCCGTCCATAACGGACATCTGATGCTCGCCAATTATATTGTAGAATACACCGATTTGGATTCAGTCTGGTTTGTCGTCAGTCCTCAAAATCCTTTCAAAGACAAAAAGTCGCTGCTTCAAGATCATCATCGACGTGATATGCTTGAGATGGCGGTGAAAAATGACGAGCGTTTTGAGGTCTGCGACATAGAGTTTTATATGCCAAAACCATCTTATACTATTGATACTCTTGTACGTCTGTCGGAACGTCATCCTAATACCGACTTCTATCTCATCTGCGGAATGGATAACTTGGCAGGTTTTAAGAAATGGAAAAACTATCAGCTTATTCTAGAGAATTATCATCTTTTAGTCTATCCGAGAAAGAATTACGATGGCGGCGACTTGGTTAATCATAAATCGGTGCAAGTGATTGACGCTCCTGAAATTGAAATATCATCAACCTTCATAAGAGACGCTGTCGCGAAAAATATCGACCTGAGATATTTTATGCCGGAAGTTTCTTATAAGTATATGATAGACATGAATTTCTACAGATAATATTTCTTTTTAACTTACTTCAAACTTTATTTTCATTTCGTTGTTTCTTGTTTAAAACAACAATAACATGAAAACAACGGATACTCTCAACGCATTGATGTTCCTCACCGACGAACCTGATGAACACCTATATAATAATGTGGCCGATGCCATCATCTCGTTTGGCGAGAAAGCTCTTCCTTTTTTGAAGAAGAAAATCAATAATATCAGTGATTTCTATCATCGTCAACGTATAGAATATCTCATATACATTATTGAACGTCACGATATTATGAAGAAGCTTAAATCGTGGCGCGACAAGAGAGAACACGACTTGATGGAGCCTTATTTTATTTTGGCAAAACATCATTATCCAAAAGCCGACTGGGCTTGGTATGGATTTCAACTAATGATGATTATTGAACAAGCTGAGCAGGAACTTAATAGCGAACTAACTCCTTTAGAACAGGTTAAGACCTTGAATCATATTATCTACGATGTAAATAAATTCCATGGCGACACCAATTACTTGAATAATCCGGATTATTATTTCATAAACACTCTTTTAGAGACTCGCATCGGAAATCCTCTTTCGTTGGGAATGTTGTATTGCATTGTTGCAGAACGTCTTGATATTCCAATCTATGGTGTTGATTTGCCGAATCATTTCATCTTGGCATATTGTAACAAGACAGAACGATTTCCGCAACTCGAAGATGTTTTGTTTTACATAAATCCTTATAATAATGGAAATGTCCTTACGAGAAGAGACATACGTAACTATCTGTCGCAGTTGAATGTAAAGTCGGAATTGAAATATTTTGAGCCTTCCAAAAACGAGTTTATCGTGAAGAAATTATTTAAGACCTTGATAAAGACCTACTCGATGAGCGGCAAGGAATCCGAAGCAAACGAATTGAGAGAGATGATGGATTATTGAGGAAAGTTGCTAAGATACTAAGATGCTAAGATGCTAAGATACTAAGTCACTCAGCAACTCAGTATCTCAGCAACTCAGTATCTCAGCAATTTAGCATCTTATTCAAGTCCTTCAAGGCAATTTGCTATATTTTTCTCGATGCGTTTCAAGACATCGTCTGAGTTGTCGGCTTTCTCGAATTTCTTACCTGTAACCTTTTCGTAAAGTTCAATATAACGTTCAGAAATGCTATTTACGATTTCTGGTGTCATCTCTGGAACTTGTTGACCTTCTTGTCCTTGGAAACCGTTAGCCATAAGCCATTCGCGAACGAACTCTTTTGAAAGTTGTTTTACAGGAAGACCTTTTTCGAAGCATTCTTCATATTGGTCGGCGATGAAATAGCGAGATGAGTCAGGAGTGTGGATTTCGTCCATGAGGTAGATTTGGTCGCCAATCTTGCCGAATTCGTATTTTGTATCGACTAAGATAAGACCGTGTTTAGCAGCTATTTCGCTTCCGCGTTGGAACAATTTGTATGTTATTTCTTCAATTTGTTTGTAGTCTTCTTCGCTGATAAGACCTTGACGTATAATCTCTTCGCGTGAGATATCTTCGTCATGACCTTCGTCGGCTTTTGTTGTAGGAGTGATGATTGGTTTTTCGAAACGTTGGTGTTCCTTCATTCCGTCAGGGATTGGCACGCCGCATATTTCGCGTTTACCGCTTTTGTATGTGCGCCAAGAACTTCCGGTGAGGTAGCCGCGGATAATCATCTCTACAGGGAAAGGTTTGCAGAGTTTTCCGACAGTGACCATTGGGTCTGGAGTAGCTATTTTCCAGTTAGGAACGATGTCGGTTGTCTCGTCCAAGAACAAGGCTGCTATCTGGTTTAATACTTGTCCTTTATAAGGGATACCTTCTGGAAGGATTACATCGAATGCCGAAATACGGTCGGAAGCAACCATTACAAGGTATTTGTTATCAATGAAATATACATCGCGAACTTTGCCGTGATATACTTTTGTCTGTCCTTTGAAGTTAAAATCTGTTTTAGTTATAGCGTTCATATTATATGTTTTTATGATGCAAAAATAATATTTTTAAGTTAATATCAATCGTCAATTATTATTGTTTTTGTATTGTCCGAGTCATTGTCCTTGTCTGAGTCATAATAATATCTCTTATAAGCGTTGACAATGTCGGTGACGAGTTTATGACGTACCACGTCTTTTTCGTTTAGGAAGATAAAGTCGATACCTTTAACATCTTTTAACACTTCTATAGCCTGAGGCAGTCCTGAAGGTTGGTTCTTAGGTAAGTCAATCTGTGTTATGTCGCCTGTGATGACGAACTTTGCAGAGCGTCCCATTCTGGTTAAGAACATCTTAAGCTGTGAGCGCGTTGCATTTTGAGCCTCGTCTAAGATAACGAAAGCATGGTCAAGGGTACGTCCGCGCATGAAGGCAAGCGGCGCAATCTCAATAGTTCCATCTTCCATATAACCTTGAAGTTTGGTCTGTGGCAACATGTCGCGTAAAGCGTCATAAAGAGGTTGTAAATATGGGTCTAATTTTTCTTTCAGATCACCTGGAAGGAAACCGAGGTTTTCGCCTGCTTCAACGGCTGGGCGTGTTAAGATGATACGTCGTACTTCCTTGTTTTTCAGTGCTCTCACTGCTAATGCAACGGCAGTGTATGTCTTTCCAGTACCAGCAGGACCGATGGCGAAAATCATATCTTTTTCTTCCGAAGCCTTCACCATTAATTTCTGGTTGGCTGTCATCGCTTTTATCTGCAAACCATTACGTCCATAGACCAAAACCTCGCTGTCATTAAGATTTTTTATGAAATCTGATTCGCCGGCACATAACATGATGTCTTCAATGACTTTAGAACTGATATTCCCGTATCGTTCCAAATGAAGTATCAGCAGATTGAGACGATTGATAAAATATTCAACTTCATCGTCTTCTCCTATTATCTTTATATAATCGCCGCGGGCAATGATTTTTATTTTTGGAAATAACGACCTTATCATTGTAAGATGCTGATCGTTAGTTCCATACAAATCACTAGGATTTACATTTTCAACTTGAACTATTTGTTCCGCCATTATTTTTCCTTTTGTTTTAAATCATTTACAAAGATAAGTGTAATCGGAATAAAAACCGAAAAAATGTTAATAAAATTTTTAATATTGTCTTTTATTAATATTTCTAAAAATGTATCTTTGCAACCCTCATATTTAGGGTGGCTTTTTTAATAGTTTTAATTTCAATAATAATGGCAATCATAACATTGACGAGCGATTGGGGTTTATCAGATTTCTATGTTCCTGCTGTGAAAGGAGCTATCTACTCCGCATTGCCAGAAGCCAATGTTGTGGATATAACTCACAATATCGAGCCTTTCGATATTCGCTCAGCCGCTTTTATCGTTAAAAATTGTTATAAAAACTTCCCAGAAGGAACGATCCATATTCTTGCTATCGACACAGAAGAATCTAAAGACAATCCTCATGTGTTACTTAAATGCAATGGGCATTATTTTATAGGTACCGACAACTCCATTTTCTCATTAATTATCGATAGTGATCCTTACGAGGCTGTGATTATTGATGTTATGCAAGATACCGATTTTTTTACTTTTAGTACGAGAGATCGTTTTGTGAAAGTCGCTGTGATGTTATACAAAGGTGCTATACTGTCGGATATTGGAAAGGAATATAGCATCAAGAAAAAAATTGAATTGAAGCCTTCATACGATGCAAATTCTATTCATGGCTTGGTTAATTATGTAGATGCATACGAGAATTTGGTGACGAATATTCCAAAATCACTTTTTGAGCAGATTAGAGCAGGACGTAAATTTACAATCAAAGTGTGTTGTGGTATTTACAAAATAGAGAGTATTATTGAAAGTTACCAAGATGTGCCGGAATCGGAAATCCTCGCTCTTTTTGGGACTCATGGTTTTATGGAGATTGCGATTAATCACGGTAAAGCTGCATCGCTCCTCGGAATGGAACGCGACTCGGCTGTTGATGTTTACTTTGAGACAGAAAAAGATTTGCCGACGAATAATAATGCTAACACCTTATTCTAATAGTGGCATGATGAGCCTGTCGAAGTGCCAGTGAAAGTAATATTGTCTTGCTGGGAATTTTTGTCGCTTTTTTGTTAAAAAACTTTTACTTTTTCTTTATCTACTGACGATTTTTATCAAAAGTCAGGTTTTATGTGTTCGTAATTGTAAGTGATGCTTTGATAAAACATATTTCCTTGATTATTATAATGTAAGCTACAATAATAATGGAATATTTGTGTTTGTTATGTTAAAAAATATATGAAAGAATAATAATGAAAATACTAGCTTTTTCATTAAAATCTTAAATAATGTTAAAATGAAAAAAACAGCGTTTTTTCGTTGTATATTTGCAGAGAAAGAAAAATAAATTTATATATGAATAGTCACATTAAAATAGCGAAACTCCTTTCAGGAAGTCTTTTATGCCTCTTTATATTTATGTTGTTCTTGGCGTTTACCTCATGCGAGAAATCAAAGTCTTATAAAAATAAGTTGGATGTGGAGTACAAGAAACTTGAGCCACAGAATATTGAGAGTAAATTATACAGTAAGGCTCTTTTTTCTTTGGATACTGCAAATTTCAACGAAGAACTGATGACGATAAAACCTGACTTTCCTTTCTTCTTTGAAGATATTCGTGATTTTGACAGGACTGCTTCTTTCTTAAAAGATTTTGTTACAGATACATTTTCTGTAAAGATAAATAATATGGTGGAAGAGAAATTCAAGGACTTTAGTGCATTGGAGAATGATATTAAGTCTGTATTCCAAAGGTTTAACTATTATTATCCTGAAATAAACAATCCTACAATCTATTATTATATATCAGGAATAGATTACAATACGTCTCCTGTTTATATGAAAGATAATGATGTTCTTATAAGCCTTGATTTTTATCTTGGCAACGAAGACAAGATTTATGATTATGTAGGCATGCCTCGCTATCGTTCTATTCGTTGTCAACCTACGTATATCACAAGAGATTTGGCGCAATTTCTATATTATAATGGAGTGTATCGTCAACGTATTCAGAAGGATTTGCTTACTGAGATGATTGAAGTCGGGAAGATGTATTATTTCATTGAGGCAATGAATCCTTCCATGCCAGACTCCATCTTGATGGGATATTCTAGTTCTCAGATGCAGTGGGTCGAAAATCATGAAGCTGATGTGTGGGCGTCAATTGTTGGTAATGATATGTTGTATTCTAAAGGATTAGAGATGTATCGTACATTCTTCGGCGACGGTCCTTTCACTCAGGCTTTTTCCAATGAATCACCAGCTCGTCTCGGCGAATATATAGGACTCCAAATAATACGCTCTTATATGACAAATAATGATGTGAGTCTGCAAGAACTGATGGCAAATGATGATATACAGCAGATTTTCCAGGCGTCACAATATAAGCCGAAAAATTGACAATTAACAGTTAACAATTAACAATTACAATATAAAACTTTCAATTTTCAACTTTCAATTTTCAACTTTCAATTTTCAACTTTCAATTTTCAACTTTCAATTTTATATTAAGCCTTAAACCAATAGTTATGTTAGTAAAAACCTTCGGGAGTGCCTTGAATGGCATTGAAGCTATCACTGTAACTATCGAGGTTAACATCGATAGGGGCGTACAGTTTTTTCTTGTGGGATTGCCTGATAGCGCTGTGAAAGAGAGTCAGCAACGGATAGAAGCAGCCTTGAATAACAACGACTTGAAATATCCCAAAAAGAAGATTACCATTAACATGGCTCCAGCAGATATTAGGAAAGAGGGTAGTTCATACGATTTACCTATTGCGATAGCCATATTGGCAGCGTCTGAGCAAGTCAGCGTTGAACTTCTTGATAAATACGTTATTATGGGAGAATTGTCCTTAGATGGCAGTCTCAATCCTATCAGAGGTGTATTGCCTATTGCGATAAGAGCGATGCAAGATGGTTTCAAAGGAATCATACTTCCTATGTCGAATGCCAAAGAGGCTGCTGTGGTGGAAGATATTGAAGTCTATGGTGTTAATAACATCATGGAGGTTATCTCTTTTCTGAATGGAGCCTCGTCATTGCAACCTATAGAAATAAGCAGATATGAAGAAGACAGTGATGATGTATATGCTTTCGACTTCTCTGACGTGAAAGGTCAGGAGAATATCAAGCGTGCCTTAGAAGTGTCGGCTGCTGGTTCTCACAATGTTATCCTTATCGGCAGTCCAGGAAGCGGCAAAACGATGTTAGCCAAACGTCTGCCTACTATTATGCCGCCGATGACATTGAAGGAGGCTCTCGAAACAACGAAGATACATTCTGTAGTGGGACTTGTCGGTAATGGCTTGTCGCTGCTAAAGACGCGACCTTTCAGAAGCCCTCATCATACCACTTCATACGTGGGATTAGTCGGTGGTGGTGCTTATCCTCAGCCAGGGGAAATTTCTCTAGCTCACAATGGAGTGCTTTTTCTTGATGAGCTGCCGGAGTTTAAACGCAATGTCTTGGAGGTGCTGCGACAACCTATGGAAGATAGACTGGTGACAATAGCGCGAGCTAAGCAGACTATAGAGTTTCCTGCTAACTTTATGCTCGTCGCTGCCATGAACCCTTGTCCATGCGGGTATTATAATCATCCAACTCAGGAATGTACTTGCCTGCCTGGAACCGTCGAGAAATATTTAAATAGAATATCTGGACCTTTGTTGGATAGAATAGACCTTCATATTGAAGTGGTGCCAGTTCCTTTCGAAGAGTTGTCGAAGAAGAATGTAGGCGAGAAAAGTAAAGATGTGCGTGCTAGAGTGATACGGGCACGTAAGATACAGACGGAGCGTTTTGCAGATATTCCTAACATACATTCTAACGCGCAGATGAGTTCCAAGTTGATACAGAAATATTGCGCTCTCGATGACGATTGCTCGAAATTACTTAAAGGAGCTATGGATCGACTAAACCTGTCGGCGAGGGCGTACGACAGGATTTTAAAGGTGGCGCGCACAATAGCCGACCTCGATGATTCGACGGATATAAGGACTGAACATTTGGCTGAAGCGATACAATATAGAAGTCTCGACCGTGAGAACTGGGGAAAATAAAAACAGACATTAAAAAATGCCTGTCTTTATTATAGCGCTTTGAACTGGCTTAACAACTTTAGTTCAAAGTTCAACAGCCTTTACAAAGTTCTTATTCTACAAATCGAAGGCTATATAAGATGCTCTCTTGTTGACGGAGCAGGTCTCTCTTGTCCTTGTTAGGATAATAGACCCAGCCTTCTGCTGTGACGATTTTTGTATGCTCTGGATTTACTATGCTGTAAGATACAAAAGGTCCAGCCATAAAGTCGCCGACGACATTCCATAATCCGCGTGTCTCAACAGCATAACCCGCTGGAAACTCTGGCAAGGTCTTGAAAATAGGTTTTAAAAATTCTTTGTCGGTTGTCATATAAGAACCGTCGATAGGACCTGGAATATATTTCTTGACGATGGAGTCTCTCACCTTGATGATATTGTCAGGGTTGAAATCGGCTGTGTCTTTGTAAGGTAACTCATAAACCAAAAATGCCATACTCATGTCGGCGGTCTCTTTACGAATCCACATGAAGTCGTCTTGGTCGATGCCGATGAAATATCCTTCAGGGATGTTCATCTTGACACCGAATTGTTTCTTCAACTGATTGACAATCTTGGTGTCGGTGGTAGGACGGAAAAACTCTTGAAAACGAGCTCTCTCGTTTTGGTCGAACATAAGCTTCAAGCCGTCTTTTTGTGAGTCGAATGTTCTTACCCACGATTCTTTAGAAGGAGCTGTGATTCTTATGACAAACTGAGGATCCGACATCCAGTTTTTCTGTGTCTCAACCAAAGGGTTCTTGATGTCGGCGTCAATTTTGGCTATGATGAGGTTACGGTGTTTCTTGAACATATCGTTCAAAGCATCGATGTTGAGATGAGCCACTTTGAAGTTCTTCTCTGGTTGTGGCAAGCCGTATTGCTCTTGTTCAAAGAAATCGCGTACTGCTTGTCCCATAGCGCCTTCCCATTGTTCGTCGTTCTGAGTAATCATGAGAATCTCGGATGTGCCGCCTACGGAACGTGCTTTTCTTATCTCTTTCTGCTTATCTTCGTTAAGACATGATGATAATGACATTATTGAAATCAATATCACCGCAATTAAACTAAGTCTCTTCATAATTTATAATTGTTAAGGCGGGTTCTATTTATTATTAATTTTCCTACATCAATGGGCAGAACCCATTTTCCCACGTCAGTAGTTTGATATATTTCTTAAAAAACGTTCCCGATAAATGTCATTTACCGAGACACACGTTCTATGAACTTGTTCTTACCTAAGATTCGTATGTCGTTTTTCTTGTTCTCCATAACTTTTATTTTACCTCTCTATTATGTTTTGCAAAGTTTATATTTTTATTTCAAAAATCCAAACTTTTTTAAATATTTTTTAAAATAAATCTGGGGG
>JAFTUF010000007.1 GCA_017466405.1 Bacteroidales bacterium | reverse complement strand
TTTCTTTGTTATTTTCCACGCCAAAGATACGCAACCATGTGACAAGTGAACCATATCCGATGCCATATTTTTTAACAATCTTGTTTTTGGACTGATTGCTCTCCAGATAGTCCTTGACTATCGCCATTTTTTCTTCTTGAGGGTATCTGTTACCACTCCTGTAAATAATTTGTCCTGACATAACTTTACTTTTTACGTAAACTTATTTCAGGACAAGTCACTCTACCTAAAATTTTCAGATTTTCAATTTCTCAGATTTTCAGTTTTTACTTCCCTCTTCCTTGAAGCACTATCAAGACTGTATATATCAGTATCTTGATATCGAGGGCTAGGTTCATGTTCTCTATGTACAAGATGTCGTATTTGAGTCGTTCCACCATCTCATCTACGTTAGAGGCATAGCCGAACTTCACTTCACCCCAGCTTGTGATACCAGGTTTTATCTTAAGTAGCATGATGTAATGTGGAGCTCTCTGCACTATCTGGTCAATGTAGAACTGACGTTCTGGGCGATAACCCACTATCGACATCTTACCTCCGAGAACAGTGAAGAACTGTGGTATCTCATCGAGGCGTGTCTTACGCATGAAACGTCCCCATGGAGTGATACGAGGGTCGTTGTCCTTTGAGAGCTGTGGTCCCATTTTCTCAGCATCGACATACATACTTCTAAATTTCAACATATTGAAAGGCTTGCCGTGTTTTCCTATTCTTTCCTGACGGTAGAATATCGGTCCTGGAGACGATAACTTCACCATGAGAGCGGTGAAAATATACAAAGGCGAGAATATTATTATCACCATAAGAGAAGCGACGATGTCGAAGACGCGTTTTGCAACTTGCTGCCAGACAGGCATCAGTTCAGGTGTCACCCTGATGAGAGGAGCATGCCATATAGCCTCTTGCTTGACAGTTCCGAAGATAATATCCTGCATGATAGGAATTATCTTGACAACGACATCAAGGCTTTCTAATATAACCAATATCTTATCTATCGTCTCTATCTCAGAACGTTCTATAGCGATGATAACTTCTTCTATGTCGTGTTCCTTGATAATCTTAGCAGCGTCTTTGTAGAAACCGAGATGCGGAACATATTTCTCCATCTTATATTCTTTTCTGTCGAAGACATTGACAAATCCCACGACAATATTTCCAGAAGAATACATCTGATTCTCCATCTCTTCATAAATAGCGCAAGCATTTTCGTTGCTGCCGAAGATGAGGGTATTGAAACCTATTTCCTTTCTATGAATCTTTCTTGCTGTTCTTGTAGTGATAATAAGACGGCACAGATATGTCAAGGTAAACTGTAATCCGAAGAGCATCAAGAAAGAAATATAATATGACTTATAAGATGAGATGAAATCGTTGAGTATTGTCGCGAAGAACAGAACCACTACGCCTATGAGGACCACAAAGAAAGTCTGTCCTAATTCTTTAAGTCGTGACTTGCTGAAGACGTTATTGTAATATCCTGATATTGTGTAAAGGATGAGCCAGAAGACAGGTACACATGTTACTCCCAATATAAACTTAAAGTCGTGGAACATAAGATTATAATGTTCCATAAAATATGGATCTTCGTTATATTTTCTGAAAGAGAAAAAAAGCGTCCAAGCCACCAGCGCACACAACCAGTCGCTGACAACATATTTCAATGTTTGCTTTTTCTTGTTGTTTTTTCTAGTCACGATAAACGAGTTTTATGTTGTCAAAATAATATTCGGCTTCCTTGCCGGCATCGACTTTACCTGCGATATAGAACTTGAAATATTCAGCCTCTTGGGTGTCGGTGATATTAGGTCCGAGGTTGATATATATCTTGTTCCATCTGTCGGGTGAAGGATTCACATACACCAGAGGTATGCTTTCCACAGTACCAATCTTGGCAAAAAGTCCAACCTCAAACAGATCTGTCGTCTTATAATCTATCTCTAAGAAGATACTATTACCTTGGTCTGGCAAGTCGTAATATGCCTCAGAAGCGATGCAGTAATTATCCAGCGTGTCGGTAGCTGTAGTGCCAAGCCACACATAACCAGAGTAATGTGAGTTATTAAAGGCGTCGTTCCATATTCCAGGAGCGTCTCTATCAGTCCGCGTGATAGTCGTGTCGCTATCATTTGTCTCCTCAAGCATGACCTGACGCTCGAAGTCTTCTATAAATCTGAAATTGATATCACTATTATCTATAGGATAGTAGGTAGTAGATGGATAAAGTGTGTCTATCTTTTTTTCCTCAAGTTCTACGTTTTCTATTATATATGGCTGGTAGAAAGGGTTTATGGTTCTTGTGGAACTATTTCCATTAAGCTTGATCCCAGGATACAGCGCAACCTGATGCCTGCCTCTTTCCAAGACCGGTATCGTCGCCGGCATTTCGTAACACCCTTGGAGGTTGCCGTCGATATAAAGCCAAACATCGGTAATTTTGTGCGACGCAGCGCCTTCGAGAGGATAATTGGTAGCTAGCAAAAAAGTATCAACATAGATATATGCAGGTATTTCCTGACTGCCTTTGAAGTTGTTGCAAGAGAATGTTGTCATCATCATGAAAGCAGCGATGAGACAATAAAAAAAGCAACGCGATTTTTTCATATTCTTAGATTTTAAAATGTGAACGTAACAAAAAATAATTTATTGTCTATTTCAGATGATTTTGTACTATCTGCTGATTTCTTGCTATCTCATCAAGAATCATATAACACACTTTAAGTGCATAAACGCCGTCATGTATTGTCACGCTTGGTTCTGAGTTATTTATTATCGCATTATGGAAGCTTTCCAATTCTGTCATTATTGAGTTTATCGGTGTCACTTCTGGCTGTTCTATCGTTATCTGTTTGCATGAGCCATCGGCAAGGTCTATCGTCATTGCCAAAGGATCAGGAGTTCCTTTCACATCATGAATTCTAACTATGTCGGTTTTCTTATCTAAGAAATCCACTGTTATGTAAGCGTCTTTCTGGAAGATTCGATGACGGCGCATGTTTTTCAACGAGATACGGCTTGCTGTGAGGTTAGCCACCGAGCCGTTTTCAAATTCGATGCGAGCGTTGGTGATGTCAGGCGTAGGACTTACTATAGACACCCCGCTGACGCTGACGTTCTTTATAGGAGATTTTATAATATCCAATATTATGTCGATGTCGTGAACCATGAGGTCGAGCACCACCGGGACATCGGTACCACGAGGATTGAAGATAGCGAGACGATGAGCCTCGACAAACAAAGGAGCGTTGATATGAGGACGAGCTGCGATATAGGCTGGATTGAATCTCTCCACATGACCAACCTGAACCTTCACCTTGGCTTCATCAGCCAACTTGATAAGACGGTTGGCTTCATCGACAGTAGCAACTATAGGTTTCTCAATAAATACATGCTTACCTTTTCTCAAAGCTAAGGATGCACACTCAAAATGAGATATTGTCGGAGTTACGATATCAACTACATCGACGGCATCGACGAGTTCTTCAATAGATGGAAAACGTCTCACTTTCATATCGCACGACACCTTCTCTGCGGTATTTTCATCTTGATCATAGAATCCTACGAACTCATAAACAGACAATTGTTTTATGCAATTTATATGTATCTTTCCGAGGTGACCTGCACCCAAAACTCCTATCTTCAACATTGGAATATTTTTTCGCAAATATAAGGTTTTTTTGTAACTTCGCGAAATAAAAAATGAACGATGCAGGAAGATAATTACAGACATAAAGGCATGAGAAAAAACCTAGTGGAAGAGCTTCGTAATAAAGGTATTATAGACGAAAATGTACTTAATGCCATTAATAATGTTCCACGCCATGTTTTCTTAGATTCTTCGTTCGTGGAGTTTGCTTATCAGGACAAGGCCTTCCCTATCGGATCTGGACAGACGATCTCACAGCCTTTCACCGTGGCGTTTCAGACAAGTCTGTTAGAGATACAGAAAAACATGAAGGTTCTAGAAATAGGAACGGGTTCTGGTTATCAAGCCTGCGTATTGGCAGAAATGGGTGCAAAGGTATTCAGCATCGAACGTCAGAGGAAACTCTATATGAAGACGAAATCTTTTCTGGCAGAGTTTCCCTATCGTATCAAGACTTTTCTTGGCGATGGCAACAAAGGACTTCCGACTTACGGCCCTTTCGACAGAGTCATCATCACGGCTGCTGCTCCTGATATTCCTCAAAGTCTCGTCGATCAGCTGAAAGTCGGCGGCATGATGGTGATACCTTTAAGTGAAAATGAAGAATGCCAGACAATGCTCAGACTCACCAAGCAAGAAGACGGCAGCATGAAAAGAGAAACTTACGGCGACTTCCGATTCGTGCCTATGCTCAAAGGAGTGGGTGACGATTGATTAGAAGCTGAAAAATTGAAAAACTGAGAAGCTGAAAATTTCAAAACCTTAGCAACTCAGAATCTTAGCAACTTAGCGACTCTTAATCCCAAATCTTATATATTTTATCGTCAAGCCTTTGTTTAACCATATTTGTTCGTAATATGTTCTTATCTTCTTGACTTCCAAATCGTCGTCGTTGTTATAGAGATTATCGTAGTTGTAATATATTGGATAATTGGCTTCTTTGGCTGTCTCCACCGTGAATTCATACATCAAATCGCTGTCGGTCTTGAGGTTGACAACACCGTCTTCTTTCAAGAACTTACGATAACGTTCCAAGAAGTTAGGACCTGTCAAGCGTTTGCGTGCTTTTGATGGCTGAGGATCTGGGAAGGTAACCCAAATCTCATCCACTTCATTCTCAGCAAAGAAGTTGTCGATGAGTTCGATATGAGTTCTGAGGAAGGCTACATTTGTTAAGCCTTCATCGCGTGCTGCACATAAGCCAACCCACATACGCGAGCCTTTGATATCAACACCTATATAGTTGACGTCTCTATGCTCACGTGCAAGTCCTACGGTATATTCACCTTTGCCGCAGCCTAACTCCAAGACTATAGGATTGTCGTTCTTGAAGAAATCTTGTCTCCATCTGCCTTTTAATGGAAAACCTTCTGTTTTGATTCTTTCAAAGGAATATTCAAAAAGATTATTGAATGTCTTGTTCTCTGCAAAACGTTCTAACTTATTCTTACCCATCTTATTTTTATTTTTGGAACAACAACCAAGCTGATTCGTTATATTCTTTCTTTATAGCTTCGAGACGAACTAAGGCTTCAGTTTTTTCTGCATACGATTCATAATAAACTCTGATGTTACCTTTATCGTTCATCTCTAATGATGATGCATTTTCAAAGCCTTGTCTCTTAAGACCTTCGACACATTTACCTGCGCTCTCCGATGTTTTGAAAGAACCGCCGATGATGTAATAATGAGTTGCTGAGTTGCTGAGTTGCTGAGTTGCTGAGTTACTGAGTTGCTGAGTTGCTGAGTTGCTGAGTCCCTGAGTCCCTGAGTTGCTGAGTTGCTGAGTTGCTGAGTTGCTGAGATTCTCAGATTCTAAGGTTTTAAAATTCTCAGATTCTTCAAAGTCTTGTTCCATAACGTTCAATAGGAATTCGTTAGGAGAAGAATACAAGAATGGATTCCAGCTTGCGAGATTAGAATCTTCTCTATCGGTGGTCCAATTAGCGACAAAAACCAAGAAGAATGCTAATAATGTATATGTGAAAGTTCTAAAGAGATTTGGTTTTCTTGTGGTTATGGTTTCTGGTTTATCTTCTACGCTTTCTATCGCGATAGTGTATTCTGTGTTCTTAGCTTTTTGCTCGACATAAATCTGCTCCTTAATGACTTGATAAGTCTCGGTGCGGAATACAGGTTGGATATTGAACGCGCTCAATCCGAATGCGTCGCCAAGCATATTGATATTTTTGTCTGCCTCAAAAACATAATCCTCGCCGAACTTACGTAATTTTCCAAATCCTTTAAGCTCTATCTCTGAATTGACATCAAGCACAGCCTCAGTCTGATGTACGAAATCCATGATCATATCAAGAGAAGTCTCTTTGGAAACAGATTCTTTTTCCGAGACATAATTCACGAGGACTTCGTCGTTGTTTCTTAACTTATCATTGAAAACTATCTCCTTGTATGGCGGTTCAAAACGATGATTTGCATAATCAATTGAAGCGGAGACTCTTTTAGAAATAAAAGCACCGAATTTTGGTACGATTACACATTCATTGTCTTTCAGTAAATCTATCAAATAATTAGTTATCATACAATTAGAAATTTTCAGTAATAAAATGTTTCGGTTTGCGAAGGTAAGAAAAATAGTTTAATCTTTGAAGAATTTAAGACATTTTTCTACATCTTGCGGTGTATCAATAGAATAACTTTCAAACTCGGTTACCCCCATTTTTATATTGAACGAATTTTCGAGCCAGCGAAGTTGTTCGAGACATTCCGACAGTTCTAAACCCGACTGTGGCAACTTGGCAATCTTCTTCAAGACATCGACCTTATAAGCATAGATTCCTATGTGTTTATAGAAAGTCCTCGCTTTCATCCAAGCTTCTGCGTTTTTCTCTTCCTTCCTTAAAAAAGGTATCGTCTGACGACTGAAATACAAAGCTTTATGATTCATATCAAAAACAACCTTCACCACATTCTCGTCAAAGAGTTCGTCTTCGTCCTTGATAGGCTTACATAATGAAGCGATATGACTTTCTTCCGAGGAAATAAGTTGTGCTATCTGGTTTATCTGTTCCGGATTGATGAAAGGCTCGTCGCCCTGAATATTAACGACAGCATCGAAGTGTGCTTCAATATTCTCAACTACCTCGCAGCATCTGTCGGTACCACTGTTGTGATTAGATGATGTCATCATCACCTTACCGCCAAAATCTTTCACGGCATCATAGATTCGATGGTCGTCGGTTGCAACAATCACATCGGAGAGTAAGTCGGCTTTCATCGATTGTTCATAGACACGTTGTATCATAGGCTTACCGTTTATCATTGTCAGAGGTTTGCCTGGAAAACGCGTCGAGGCATAGCGTGCCGGTATGATTCCTAATATTTTCATATAAAATTTAAAGTTTATTGTAGGGACGTATCGAATACGTCCAAAGAATTAATACAGATTCTATAACTGTCAATTATCAAAAAAGTCCGTTCAATGAAGCGTTGATATCATCTATCACTTTGCTAAGATCTTCAGGATTATCAAATTCCACATTATCGCTTTCTATAATAAGAACTTTACCTTTATCGTAGGAAGAAATCCAACTCTCGTATTTATCGTTAAGAGCTTTAAGATAGTCCAAACGTATCGACTGTTCGTAGTCGCGATTACGTTTTGCAATCTGTCGCACGAGCGTTGGTATTGAAGCTCTTAGATATATCAGCAAGTCAGGAGCTTGCATATAGGAACTCATCAAATCGAATAAAGAATAGTAGTTTTCAAAGTCACGCGACGACATCAATCCCATTTCGTAGAGATTGCTCGCGAAGATATAAGCGTCTTCATAAATAGTTCTGTCTTGAACAACATTCTCTCCGCTATTACGAATCTCGAGTATCTGACGAAATCTGCTATTGAGAAAATATATTTGCAGGTTGAAAGACCAACGTTGCATATCTTCGTAAAAGCTGCTTATATATGGATTGTTATCTACTTCTTCATAATGAGGCTTCCATCCAAAATGTTTTGACAACAAACGAGTTAATGTCGTCTTTCCTGAACCTATGTTACCTGCTATCGCTATATGCATGACTAAAATTGTTAATTGTTAACTGTAAATTGTTAATTGTAAATTATTTCGGTGCTTTTGCCAAGAAATAAACTCCTATGATAGAGAATATTATATTAGGCATCCAGGCAGCGAGCATGGGAGACAATATTCCCGACAAGGCGAAGACACGCGAAAACTCCATGAAAAGCACATACGAGAAAGCGATGGCGATGCCTATGCCTATATGTAAGCCTATGCCTCCGCGCACTTTCCTGCTTGAGAGAGCCACACCTATCACAGTGAGAATGATGATTGCCACCGGCGATGCGATACGTTTATGCATCTCTATCTCGTAAGGAAGCATGTTGTCGGCGCCTTTCAGCTCTAAATTCTTGATGTGGTTTCTTATCTCAAAGAGATTCATCTCCTCAAACTCTTCTTTTATGTTATACAAATCGCGAGGCTGCAACTTCATAATGGTGTCCATCGTCTTACCTCTGTTCATCGTTTCTTGGGGATATAAGGAACGCTCCACATAATTAGTGAGTTTCCATGAGCCATTGATAGTATCGAAACTCGCTTTGTCGGCGATTAGTTTATACGTCATCTCGTTGTTTTCAAATTTCTCCACCGAGAACTTATACGCTATTTTCTTTTTGATGTCGAAATTGCCTACATATACGTATGTGCCTCTTTCTATCTGAACGTGAATGTTGGAGCCGGAGCTTTTCGTCAGTCGCTCGATGTATTTATCCTTGAAGTCTCTTCTCACGGTGTCGGTCTTAGGTATCAGGAAGTTACCGAGATAGAAAGAAAAGACAGCCAACATCGACGCACCTAATACGTATGGATATAAGAATCTTCTGAAACTGATTCCGCTACTCAACATGGCGATGATTTCCGTATGACTCGCCATCTTGGATGTGAAAAGAATCACCGAAATAAATACAAAAAGATAGATAAAGAGATTTATGAAATAAGGTATGAAAGGCACATAATAATGAAAGACCACTTCTTTCAATGTAGCCTCATTTTTCATAAAGCTATCGATGTTTTCCGATACATCGAAGACTATGATAATCACAATCAGCAGGCTTATTGCGAAGAAGAATGTTCCTATGTATTTCTTTAATATGTACCAGTCGAGTTTTTTCATATCATATTCTGCGAGTTACTTTAGGAAGCATCATATCGCGCCACGAAGCGAAGTCTCCTTCCAAGATGTGTTTTCTTGCCTCTTTGACGAGCCACAAGTAGAATCCGAGATTATGAATTGTCGCAATCATAGGCCCCAGAATTTCTTTTGAGATGATGAGATGTCGGAGATAAGCTTTAGTATAATCTCTATCGACGTAAGTAGTTCCGTTTTCGTCGAGAGGAGAGAAATCGTATTTCCACTTCTCGTTTTTGATATTGATGATGCCTTCTGAAGTGAAGAGCATTCCGTTACGACCGTTGCGCGTCGGCATGACGCAGTCGAACATATCGACGCCCCGCGATATAGCCTCGAGTAGGTTGGCAGGAGTTCCCACGCCCATAAGGTAACGAGGCTTGTCTTTTGGCAGAATCTCGTTGACGACCTCTATCATCTCATACATCTGTTCTGTCGGTTCTCCTACTGCGAGGCCGCCTATGGCGTAGCCGTCGGCTTCTCTTTTTGTCACGAACTCAGCTGATTGACGGCGTAAGTCAGGATAGACGCAGCCTTGAACAATTGGGAAGAGCGACTGATTATAACCATAGAGAGGTTCTGTCTCGTTGAAGCGTTTCCAGCAGCGTTCGAGCCAGCGATGCGTTCTGCCCATCGCTTCTTTTGCGTAGTTATAATCGGAAGTGCCTGGAGCGCACTCATCGAAAGCCATCATGATGTCGGCACCGATAACACGTTCAATATCCATGACGTTCTCTGGTGTGAAAGTGTGCTTCGAGCCATCGATATGAGATTTAAACACCACACCTTCTTCCTTCATCTTTCTGATGTCGGTCAAGGAAAAAACCTGGAAGCCTCCGCTGTCGGTGAGTATAGGACGATGCCAGCCGTTGAATTTATGAAGTCCACCGGCTTTTTGCAAGACATCCAAACCTGGACGAAGATAAAGATGATAGGTGTTGCCTAAAATGATTTGAGCCTTAACCTCTTCTTCTAAGTCTCTGATATGAGAAGCCTTGACGCTTCCGACAGTTCCAACAGGCATGAAAATAGGTGTTTCTATATCACCATGATCGGTGCTCAGAACACCAGCACGAGCATTGCTCGCAGTATCATTTTTGACAAGTGAAAATCTCATAAAATTTTTTAGGCAAAGATACTATTTTTCCCATTAAAAAATTCATACTTTTGCAGTGAATTTGAAAAGTTCCGAAAAAAAATTATCCATCAAAACAAACATTTTATCGTGAGTGTAGATTTTAATTTCAATCAACTGAGTTTCATAATTCTGATAATATTCGTCGCAGCTTGGTTAGTTCAGATGCTATATCATTGGCTGCTGTTCCGTCGGCTGGCTTTTTATAAGAAAAAGGAGAAAAACGAAAGTCTGGAACCGGTGTCGGTGATAGTGTGCGCTCGCGATGCTTACGAATATCTCCTCGACCTGATTCCGGCAGTCTTATCGCAAGATTATCCAGAGTTTGAACTCGTGATTGTCAACGACTGCTCTCAAGACGACACCGAAGAATATCTGAAAGATTTGGCAAGAAACAATCCTAAAATAAATTTAGTAAATCTCACTCAAAACCTCAACTTCTTCAGAGGCAAGAAGTTTCCTTTGAGTATGGGAATAAAATCAGCTAAATACGATCTGCTTCTTCTCACCGACGCCGACTGTGTTCCAAACTCGAACCAATGGATTAGAGGTATGGTAGGAGCTTATAGCAAAAACACCGAAATCATCGTCGGCTACGGACCATATTTCGAACGCAAGGGATTATTAAACAAGTTAATAAGATTCGACACCTTATACATCGCGATGCAGTATCTATCTTTGGCATTGGCTAAAAAACCTTATATGGGTGTAGGAAGAAATCTATCATACAGAAAGAGTACCTTCATGAAAAACAAAGGTTTCACTTCTCACTACAACATACCTTCTGGCGACGACGATTTGTTTATCAGTCAGGTGGCAAACAAACACAACACCGACATATTCATAGATTCTGAGATAAGAGTCGAGTCGGAGCCTAAGAGATCATGGAGTTCATGGATTCGTCAGAAGAGAAGACATTATTCCACAGGTGTAAAATATAAACCGCACACCAACAGAGCATTAGGATTTTTGTTAGGAAGCCGATTGGCATACTATCCAGCTTTGATAGCATTGTTCTTCTTGCCTCATGCCTTCGATTTCTCTATTGGAAAATTCTATTACTTCATCGTAATTGGACTTTTCGCATTAGCACATTACGTCACAATGTTCATCATTTATCATAAGTCGGCGAAACAATTAGGAGAAAAACATTTAGGTTTGATATTCACTCCTTTCTATGATTGTTTCTTTATGATTTTCACAACAGTATTAGGATTCTGGAGCACGTTGTTCAAGCCTAAAGGATGGTAATTATGGAACTCTGAAGCTCTGGAACTCTGGAATTCTAGAGAACTTCATAACTTATAGACTCTAAAAAAAGATTATGCATTATGCATTAATAATTATGAATTATTTTTATATTTGCACATTATTAATTAAGCAGTGAATAAATACAAAGATATATGAATGACTTTCAAAAAGAAATACTTGCGGGTATTCCCGACGAGTTACCATGCGTGAAAGAATATGATTTGACTGTTAATCACGCACCAAAACGTAAAGACATTTTAACAAAAGAAGAGAAAAGATTGGCATTAAGAAATGCTCTTCGTTATTTTCCTGCAAAACATCATGCAGTATTGGCTCCAGAGTTTGCTGAAGAATTGGAAAAATACGGACGTATCTATATGTACCGTTTCCGTCCTTCTTACAAAATCTACGCTCGTCCAATAGAAGAGTATCCTGCTAAGTCAAGACAAGCAGCTGCTATCATGCTTATGATTCAAAACAACTTGGATCATGCTGTAGCTCAACATCCACACGAATTGATTACTTACGGTGGCAATGGCGCTGTCTTCCAAAACTGGGCTCAATATCGTCTCGTTATGCAATATCTCGCTAACATGACAGAAGAGCAAACCCTCGTAATGTATTCAGGTCACCCAATGGGATTGTTCCCATCACACAAAGACGCTCCTCGCGTTATCGTGACAAACGGCATGATGATTCCTAATTATTCTAAACCAGACGATTGGGAAAGGTTCAACGCTATGGGTGTTACACAATACGGACAGATGACAGCTGGTTCTTATATGTACATCGGACCACAAGGCATCGTTCACGGAACAACAATCACAGTATTGAACGCTTCAAGAAAACAAGGCGGCACACCAGCTGGCAAGTTATTCATCACAGCAGGTCTCGGCGGTATGTCAGGCGCTCAGCCTAAAGCAGGCAATATCGCAGGCGTCGTCTCTATCACAGCAGAAATCAATCCTAGCGCAACCGACAAACGTCACAGCCAAGGCTGGGTCGATGAAGTTTATAGCGACCTCGACGAATTGTTCGCTAAAGTAAACGAAACACGCGCAAATAAAATCGCTCGTTCTTTCGCTTATCAAGGCAATGTCGTTGACCTCTGGGAATATGCAGCAGAACACGACATCCAAGTCGATTTAGGTTCTGACCAAACATCATTACATAACCCATTCGCCGGCGGTTACTATCCAGTAGGTTATTCATTCGAAGAGTCAAAACAAATGATGGCTGAAGCTCCAGAAAAATTCAAAGACGCTGTCTATGCTTCATTACGTCGTCATGTCGCTGCCGTCAACAAACTCACAGCAAAAGGCATGTACTTCTTCGACTACGGCAACGCATTCTTGTTAGAAAGCAGCCGCGCTGGTGCCGACATCCTCAACGCTGACGGTAAGTTCCGTTATCCTTCATACGTTCAAGACATCATGGGTCCTATGTATTTCGACTACGGATTCGGTCCTTTCCGCTGGGTTTGCACTTCAGGCAAAGAAGAAGACCTCGCCGTGACAGACGAAATAGCATGCAACGTTCTTGAAGAAATAGCAAAGAACTCACCTGCAGAAATTCAACAGCAAATGCACGACAACATCCAATGGATTAAAGGCGCTCGCGCTAATAAATTGGTCGTTGGTTCACAAGCACGTATCTTATACGCCGACTGTGAAGGTCGTACAAAGATTGCAGCAGAATTTAATAAGGCTATCGCCGATGGTCGTCTCTCAGCACCTGTCGTTTTAGGTAGAGACCACCACGACGTTTCTGGTACAGACTCTCCATTCCGCGAGACATCAAATATCTACGACGGTTCTTCATTCACAGCTGACATGGCAATTCAAAATGTCATCGGCGACGGTTTCAGAGGTGCTACATGGGTAAGTATCCACAACGGTGGCGGCGTTGGCTGGGGCGAAGTTATCAACGGTGGCTTCGGTATGGTCCTCGACGGAAGCGACGACGCTGACAGAAGATTACACTGCATGTTACACTGGGATGTTAACAACGGTATCGCTCGTAGAAGCTGGGCAAGAAACGAACCTGCTATGTTCGCTATCAGACGCGCTATGGAAGTGGAACCACGTCTCAAGGTTACAATGCCTAACTTCGCAGATGATAATTTGATTAACGGCATAATAAAATAAAAGCATCACTCATGTAGAGACGTCACATTGTGGAGTCTCTAACATTGTGGAGTCTCTACTGGAGTGAAGAAATTGTTATATTGCTTTAAGCTTAAAATTTTAAGTTTAAAAGTTCAAAAAATAGCATGATTATTGTGTTTTTTCCAACACAAATTAAAAAAGGAATAAATAGGAAAAATTAAAATATTAATAACTTAAAAATTCAAGAAAAGATGAGAAAATTTTTACTTTCTTTAGTACTTGTTGCAATGGCAGGTTTTGCATCTGCACAATCATTAAAATTTGAACGTCTCAACCACGATGGTCAAGTTGAAGGCGAAATCCAACCAGGTAGATTTGAAGTCGTTGGTGACATCAATATGATGTACGAATTAACATTCGACATGCAAGTCACAAACATTGGTGATGAAGCTGTCACTATCACATGCGAAAGAATCGTCACATCTCCAGAAGCTGGTTCAAACTACTTCTGCTGGGGTTCATGCTTCTCACCAGCTATCTCACAAGGTGACCTCACTTTAGATCCAGGAATGCCAAACGTATTCAACGCACACTTCGCTCCAATAGATGAAAACTGGAATCCAATCGTTGGAACAGAAATCACAATTGAATATCATTTCTATGATAGAACAGGTGAACACATGGTATTCGAAGTTTATTTCAAATATGATCCAACTATTGGCATTACAGACTACAACGATGTCGATGTATTCAGCAACGCATATCCTAACCCAGCTAACAATGTTGTAAGCTTCGACTACGACATGCCATTCAATGCACAAACAGCATCAGTAGCTATATACAACATGATGGGTCAAGAAGTCATCAGACAAGATGTCAACCTTGGCGGTTCAAGATTAGATATCAACGTAAGCGACTTAACAGACGGCGTTTATTTCTACAGCTTAATCGTTAACAACCAAGCAGTAAAAACAAGCAAGCTCGTTATTTCTAAGTAAGATACTGAGATACTAAGTTTCTAAGATACTAAGAAAAAGTCGTCACTTCATAGTGGCGGCTTTTTTTAATTTACAATTGACAAATTAGGTATAATTACCCAAACGGTTGATTAAACCATTATTGTAAAACAATGTAAATGTGTGTTCGATATAAGAAACCCACTCAAACAAAAGCTGGAAATTTCAGAAATACAAAATCTCTCGTAGAGTCACACGGACGTGTGACTTTAATAATATAAAAAAGGCGAAACCGACAAATCGATTTCGCCCATTGCTATGAATAAAAAAAACTGTTACTTTGCAAAGCTGACTGCTCTTGTCTCTCTGATGACAGTGATTTTGATTTGACCTGGATAAGTCATCTCTGTCTGGATTTGTTTAGAGAGGTCGAATGAGATGCGGTCGGCGTCGGTGTCGCTCACTTTATCTGCTGCCACAATGACGCGGAGTTCGCGACCAGCCTGGATAGCGTATGTCTTCACAACGCCAGGGAATGCCATAGCCATCTCTTCAAGTTTGTTGAGACGTTGGATGTAAGCCTCGACGACTTCGCGGCGTGCGCCTGGACGTGCGCCGGAGATAGCGTCACACACTTGAACGATAGGAGCGATAAGAGTTTCCATCTCTATCTCGTCGTGGTGAGCACCAATAGCGTTACATACGTCTGCTTTTTCTTTATATTTCTCAGCAGTCTTCATACCGAGTATTGCGTGTGGCAATTCTTCGTCGTTTTCAGCAACCTTACCGATGTCGTGGAGGAGACCAGCACGTTTTGCAGTCTTAGGATTCAAGCCGAGTTCTGCTGCCATCGAAGAGCTGAGTTTAGCAACTTCTATAGAGTGTTGTAATAAGTTCTGACCGTATGATGAACGATATTTCATACGACCAATCATTCTGATAAGCTCAGGGCTGAGGTTATGAATACCGAGGTCGATGACAGTGCGTTTACCTGTCTCTATGATTTCTTGTTCCACTTGTTTCTCGACTTTCTTCACCACTTCTTCGATACGAGCTGGGTGGATACGGCCGTCGGTGACGAGTTTTTGGAGAGAGAGGCGAGCAACTTCGCGGCGGATTGGGTCGAAGCCTGAGAGCAAGATTGCGTCAGGGCTGTCGTCGATGATGATTTCAACGCCGGTAAGAGCTTCCAATGCGCGGATGTTTCTACCTTCACGACCGATGATACGACCTTTTATCTCGTCGTTTTCAATATTAAATACTGATACTGTGTTTTCGATAGCGTGTTCTGCTGCTGTACGTTGGATTGTCTCAAGGACGATTTTCTTAGCTTCTTGGTTAGCCGACATCTTAGCTTCTTCGACTATCTCTCTTGAGAGTACCATAGCTTCTGCTGTAGCTTCGTCTCTCATCATTTCCTTAAGCTGATCTTTAGCTTCAAGAGCTGAGAGACCTGATATTGTTTCGAGAAGTTTCTTCTGTTCGTCTTGGATCTTATCCAATTCAGCTTGACGTTTGTGGAGATTTTCTTGTTGAGCTGAGACGCTTTGTTGTTGGCTTCTCACCTCATTAGCTTTTTTGCGGAGTTCTTCTTCGCGTTGGTTAGCTTGTTGTTGTTGTTGTTGAATCTTTGATTCCAGTTTTTGGATTTCGCGTTTACGTTCGTTAGTTTCCTTCTCATAGTCGGCTTTCATCTGTAAGAATTTCTCTTTAGCCTGAAGGATTTTGTCTTTTTTAATTACTTCTGCTTTTTCCTTAGCTTCTTCTAAGAGTTCATTTCCTTTTTTTGTCAATGCGTTACGCATAACTGTTGATGATAATAGGACACCAACACCGAGACCTACTACGAGGCCTGCTACACACACGATGATGCACACTGCTGCGTGGCTTAAACTTAGTAAAATCATTTTTTAATTCGATTAAGCTCGAGAACGGAAAGAGAAAAAAAATCTGTCTGTCCCGGGATAGTAAACCCGAAAAGTCACGTTTATGGCTGCCACGATACGCAAACGTCCACTGGCGTTAAAGCACCTTTGCAGGTTGAGGCCTGTTTTTGTACCCATGAGCGAACCGGAATTATGGTAAATTAATTGTTAGGTTTACATCATGCGACGAACAGACAGATAAATCTTATCAAAGAACGTTTCACTTAGAATCTATGTTTTCACTTAACAAAACACTTATGTCATCGAGTTTCTGTTCCAAATATTGATCTTTATATGCGGCATCCGATTCATATTTAACATTCAGTGTCGCTAACTGAAGGCACACCATAGACAACAAATCCTGATAATCTCTATAGTCATAAACCTTCTTATAGGACTTCACTCTTTCATTAAGAACCTCAGCTGCCTTCATCACTTTTTCTTCATCAGCTTTTTTAATAGTCAGACGATAACTACGCTCTGCAATGACGACATTTATCTTTATTTCATCTACCTCGTTCATCTCGTCTGAATTTATATATTACTGTTCTGCATTCAACATTGCAACACACCTATCGATTTCTTTAACAAGTGCTTTTATTAACTGCCTACTTTCTCCTACCTCTTTATCGTTGTCGAGTACGTTAACAATAACTAATTTATTTATTTTATCCTTCAATTCTGAATTCTTCGTATTAAGCATCTCGAGTTCCAACTCAAGTTCCTCATTTCTCCGAATAAGCCTACTATTCTCTTCCTCGAGCTGATTCTTTAGCGCAATGAGCTTTCTTATCTTTAGTTCTATCTCCGAAAGTGTTACACTTAAATCCGCCATTTCAAATAGTATTCATCAGAATTTGCTACAAAGATAAGTAAAAAAAATCGTTCTTGAAACACTTTTTTTCATCATCACCGAAAAAAACTTTTACAAGAACGACGCTGTTTTCTTCATCTTTATTTCTTCCTATAAACGACAGCCGTCCTGCCTACATTATATATCTTCATAACAATTTGATTTTCCCTTTGTTCTGTCGGGAAGATTGTAGTCATGTCGATATTGTCAAATCCACCGAATTTCTTTTCATCTGTGGTGAAGATGATTTCATGATCGCCCGTCGATTTAACATTTATCTCGTAATCTGGTATCGATTTGTATCCCCAATTGAATACAAATATCAGATTGTTTCGCTCAAAGACTATGGTTTTATTATCTTCGTCGGCATTAAGTAGATATGGAGGATCCGACTGCATGATGTCGTTTTCCTTAATAAACTTTAACATTTCCTTATCGAAATCGCTCATGAAATGATATTTCAAATCTTTATTATCAGCCAACGACCACTGACGACGTGCGTGTTTGTAACTCCAACCATTTTCTTTGCGAGGAAAGTCAATCCATTCAGGATGACCGAACTCATTCCCCATAAAGTTGAGCCATGCGTCACCGCCGAGACTGATGGTAAATAAACGTATCATCTTATGAAGAGCGATGCCTCTATCGACGATGACGTTAGGAGTTAACTTCGACATGGAGTCGTACATCTCCTTATCCATCAACCTGAACGCTATGGTCTTATCGCCCACCAATGCCTGGTCGTGCGACTCGCAATAAGCTATCGTCTTGACATCGAACAACCTATTCGTCATGGTATGGAAAAACTCGTGCATATTCCATTCTTCCTCCTTCTGATCTTTCAATATCTTAATCCAGAAGTCGGGCAATCCCATACCGAGACGATAGTCGAAACCAATGCCGCCGTCTTCTATAGGAGCGCATATTCCTGGCATTCCACTGACGTCTTCCGCAATGCTAATATAGTCCTTATTCAGTTGATGAATCAATGTGTTGGCAAGCTGGAGATATGTCACAGCATCGTCGTTCACGTTATCGCCGAAATAATCAGTCTGACTACAGAACTCTGTTCCGATGCCGTGATTACGATATAACATTGATGTCACTCCATCGAAACGAAAACCGTCGAAGCCATATTCTTCGAGCCAGAATCTCACGTTAGAAAGTAACAACCTCAACGTCTCTATCTTACCGTAGTTAAATAATTTAGAATCCCACTGCTGATGATGTCCCTCGTGACCTCCAACGAGATACTGCGTCTCTGTTCCATCGAAGAGATTCAGTCCTTCGCGAGTGTTTTTCACAGTATGAGAATGAACCAAATCCATGATAACCAATATACCCATCTCATGAGCTGCGTTGATGAGATTCTTCAAATCTTCTGGCGTTCCAAAACGAGAACTCGCCGCAAAGAAGTTAGAGACATGATAACCGAAAGAACCGTAATAAGGATGCTCAGCAATAGCCATAAGTTGTATCGCATTGTAACCCAAATCTTTTATCCTTGGCAAGACATTATCCTGAAATTCTTTATAAGTTCCAACGCCTTCTTTATCCTGTCCCATTCCGATGTGAGACTCATAAATGAAGAGTGACGCTGACTTGGACGCTGACTTGGACGCTGACTTGAACTTTGGACTTTGGACTCTCGTTCCCGCACCCATTTCCCAAAATTGTCCAGCGAAGTCTTTATTATCTTCATTCTGAATCACTCTGTTGATATAGACAGGGATGCGTTCTTGTTCGCCGATACTCGACTGTACCAACACTTTCAGCAAGCTGCCATGAGTGAGTCGGTCTTTATATTGAGCATCGGGAAGGAATATAGTCCAGACGCCATCGCTTTCTCTTTCAAGAGGATTAGCATATCTGTCCCAATTATTAAAATCGCCGAAGAGCGAGAGGTAATGAGCGGATGGAGCCCACTCGCGGTACCACCAGCCTCGGCGTACCCTGTCGTATCTGAAACCGAAGAACTCATGCGCCGAGGCAAACGACTTCAGACTTCCATACTGACTCTCAATATATTTCAACTTAGATTCATACCTCTTATAACGAGCCTCCACCTTATCGGCTACAGGCTCCAACCACGAATCTTTCTCTACAATCTTCATCATAACTTAAAAATTTTAAATCCCGCAGCTTCGATGGTCATCTCAATACCTTTGCTGCTCACTTCATCTAAATTATATTCAACCTTCTCACCCGTAAACACTTCCTCCGCTACTCTCATTGTCGGTTGCACATCATCTGTTGTCTGTTGACTGTCGTCCGTTGACTTCATTCTCATATAATCCAAAGCATCTTCCGAGATCTTCACCTGACAGTAGCGACTCTCATTCATATTGAAATTTATCACCACCAACAATCTATCTTCATCATGATAACGAAGGAAGGCATATACATATTGAGGGTCGAAATGCGAATACCAAGGGTTGACCCACATAAGGTCGTAGAACGCACCTTTATTAATAGCTTTATTTTCAAGTCGGAAGTTAAGCAGTTTTGAATAGAAGTCGTGAAGTTTCTTCTGTTCCTCGTTGAAGTCGCTGCCATCGAATTTACCTTTTGCCATCCATTTCTGATGTCGCGGCATCACGGCGTAATCGAATATCGAGGTACGACCGTCATCACCGCTGAAACCTGTAGCTCCTTCTGCGTCTTCCCCACTCTCCTGTCCATTATAAATCATGAAAGGTCCGCGGTTCATCAGCGCCGACATCACCACAGCTGGCAATGCTTTAAAAGCGTCGCCAATAAAATGTTTCGATGCCAATCGAGGCTCATCGTGATTCTCCATAAAACGTAGCATCGCATCGCCGAGACCAGCGAGACAATTCCAGACCTCGGTGATAGTCTCTGCGCGTTGTCCATGACGATATATGTTTTCCAAAGTGTTATAAAGTCCAACCTTATCGTAAAGAAAATCAAAGCCTGCGTTGACATAATCCTTATAAAGATGAGGCTGATAAATCTCCGCTATCATAATAACATCGAATGACTCGCGGAGCATATTTATCGACCAACGCCAGAATTCCAATGGCACCATCTCAGCCATATCGACTCTAAAGCCATCGACGCCTCTCTCGCACCAATATCTCATAATGCTCAGCATCTTATACCACGTATTTGGAATTGGGTAAAAATCTCTAGTTCCATTCTGATAGTCGATGCCATAGTTCAGTTTCACGGCATCATACCAGTCGTTGACAGATGGCGTAGGCGAAAACACATTGTTGCCAGAAGCCTTCGCCGGAGACTCCTTATATATTAATGAAGAGTCTGGATTTTGCTCCGACTTAGGAACGACGAAATCTTGACCTGGACAATAGTAGAAATTATTGTCTCGCGCAAAAGCCACTGACGTATTATCATACTCAGCAAACTCTTCAACATCATAAGGCTTATTCAACGACTTATATTCTCTGGCAAGATGATTAGGTACGAAGTCTATTATCACATTCAACCCTTTCTCATGAATACGATATAGAAGCTCTTCAAACTCCTCCATTCTGTTACTCGGGTTCGTCGCCAAGTCGGGGTCGATGTCGTAATAATCCATTATAGAATACGGCGAACCCGCCTTACCTTTAGTAATAAGCGGGTTCGTAGATTTTATTCCTAATTCCGGATATGAAGACATCGAAGAATGACGAATGACGCCTGTCAGCCAGATATGTGTGATTCCCATTTTCTTAAGGGCATCCAAAGCCTTATCGTTGATGTCGGAGAAGGTACCACATCCATTTTGAGATTTGTCACCATCGAAAACAACATCAGTATTTTTGTTTCCAAACGTCCTTACAAAAAGTTGATATATGTTCATATTACAAGTCTTAATGACAATGAGTTGCAAAGATAATAATTAGTTTTATTTTTTCAAAGATGTTTTTCACGTAGGGACACATTGAATGTGTCCAAGTTTCAACAAATATATTTCAGAAAGAAAACAATTATTGTTTTTTATTGTTTGACGAATAAAACAACATTTATGGAACCTATATTTATGAAACAAAACGAGGGATTCGGATATAATGAGACGATGCTGCCAGATTATGACGGTTTCATCATTCTCAAACCAGGTTTTTTGGAATATTGTGAAGATGTCAGAAAGGACTTACGGCGCCGCGACTTCATCATCGTGGAGTCTTTAGAGAAGACCTTGACGCGAGAAGAGGCGGAAACGATTTACAGCGTCCATAAAGAGAAGGCGTTTTTCGGGGAGCTCATCGACTATATGACGAGTGGACCGTGCATAGGGATGATATTAAAATCGCCTTTCTCCGACAGGGAGTCATCGACGGATGCGCTTAAGCTGTTGAAAGACAAATACAGAAGACGATACGGCATCGACGTAATGCGCAACGTCCTGCACAGTTCCGACAGTTACCAAAATGCCTTGCACGAAGCAGAGACGTTCTTTGAATAGGGAAGTTACTGAGTTACTAAGTTGCTGAGATACTAAGTTGCTGAGTTGCTGAGATTTGTTTTTGTAGAATACAGAATATTGGTGGTTTGAATTTACAATCACGATTCATTGCTGCGGGCGAAGTGACAAAGACTTCGCTCGCCCCACCCCGATTTAAGTCACCAAGTCGCCAAGTCACCGAGTCTCTGAGTCTCTGAGAAGATGCTGAGTTGCTGAGATGCTAAGTTACTGAGGTTTTGGAGTTTGGTAGAGACGTTCCAATTACACCTATAAAAATTAACAAGATGTAATTGAAGCGTCTCTGCGTTTATGAGTCGCTGAGAAGATGCTAAGTTACTAAGTTGCTAAGTTGCTGAGATGTTTTTGAAAAAAAGAGACGCCGCATTTTAAAACGACGTCTATAGCATATTTAAATTGTGATAATCACAACAGTTCTTCTATGTCTTCTTTCGGCAAACCGGTGACACCCATTATAATCTCTATGCCAACACCAGCCGACCTAAGATTTGTGACTATATTTTTTATGGTCTCATCTCGACCTTTCTTGACTCCCTCCTCCAATCCTTCTTCCCGGCCTTTCTTAAGACCCTCTGCCAGACCTTCTTTTCTACCTTTCTTGATTCCTTTCTCTAAGCCTTCTCGCATTCCTTCTTTCCTTCCCATAGCTCTGCCTTCAAGCATGCCTTCTCCACGAGAAGTGTAGATGTTGTCTTTCAATATCACTGTATTATCCAAATGACGATAATACGCCGACAACTCGTCTTTGCTCATCAAAGCCAGCTCTAATTTCTTACGCGCTTCATCAAGTCCTGGCGCTGTGGATTCATTAGTTATGTCGCCGGTACTAAGATAATAAATCCATTCCTCTAATGGAGTCTGCGGCTCGCCTTTGAAATCGTTGACTTTCAAAATGTAATATTCGGGATACAACTCACTGACGACATCGACATTGAACTTCTGTCTTTGGAACGGACTGAGATTTAAGACCTCACCAGTGTTGACTCCCAAGAACTCTGTCTTGCCATGATACAAATAATCCTTGCCTTGACCTAAATCAAAATAAACGATATTTACACTGTAAATCTTCTTGATATTTTGATAGCCTTCTCCTCTATTGATATATTCCGTCACTAACTTAGATACTCCAAATAACATCCTCTGGAAATAAGCGTACTCATCATTATTCTGCACCTCGATGATAAACAGTTCGCCCTTACTATTCTCCGCAAGAATATCAACTCTGTTATACTTGTCGAACTCGTCTTCTTGGTTGCTCTCGCTTTCCAAGAGTTTGTTGATAGAAATTTTCTCTTTGAATAAAGTTGTCAGAAGACCTTCCAACACCGCGTAGTTGGCTTTATCGCGAAGCATGCGCTTCATAGCCCAATCGAATCTGATGTATTTTTCTGTTTTCATAAAGTTTGAGTTTTATTAGCTCTTGCAAATATAATAAAAAGTCGAAAGACTAAAGATAAAAGTATAAAGATTTTTGAAGTAACTTTTTCTTATCTTTGCTATGTCTTAATTAAACATTACGCTTATGAGAAAATTATTACTTATCACATTGTTATCTGTTTTATCAATGAATTTATTTTGTCAGAACAGAGACATCCTTTTTCAAGAGACCTTCGATTCTACCACACTGCCATCGACATGGTCGATAACCGGCTTAGGAGCAGCCAACTGGATGATAGCGCAGAGCTGTAATGCCGGCGGCGAACCTAACGAGCTACAATTCGGATGGACCCCACCATGTGAAGGTATCTCACGAGTCACCACAGAGCCCATCGACTTAAGCGGAATAACATCAGCGAAACTGTCGCTGCTTCATAGCGTCGATGTTTATGAAGGCAGCTCCACAATAGGATTCGCCACCTCATCCGACAACGGTAACACCTGGAACACAGTATGGTCACAGTCGTACGACACCGACGGAACATACGTAGTCGATACTCTCTTCAACACTCCAGACTTAGGAAAAGATAACGTGAAACTCTGCCTCTTCTTCGAAGGTAACTCTTACAACGTCAACTTCTGGTTCTTCGACAACATCATCATACAAAGCCAAAACCAACTCGACATCAACCTGACTTCCGTCAACAATCATGAATATACCGTATTCGGAGAGAACGCGATAAGCTTCACAGCACGCAACTCTGGAGAGACTCTCATAGAATCGTTCGAAGCTTCATACACTATCGACGATGAAGTAGTGACAGAGACATTCTACACAAACCTCTCATCAATGGAAAGCGCAACATTCACATTCGAGACAATAAAAGAACTCTCATTAGGAAGTCACGACTTAAGCATCAACATCAACTCTGTCAATGGAATTGAAGACGAGATAAGCGAGAACAACTACGCCGAGAAAGTCATAGTAGCTGCTACCAACGTAAGTCAGAAGACTCCGCTGATAGAACATTTCTCCAGCTCCACCTGCGGTCCTTGCGTAGAGATTAACGCTCAGATGGAAGAACTGACAAACAACAACATAAAAAAATTCACTTACGTAAAATACGCTATGGACTGGCCTGCCAGCGGCGACCCTTATTATAATAACGAAGGTGGTGTGAGAAGAGACCACTACGGCGTGACAAGCGTCCCGAGTCTTTACTTGGACGGAGAGAAACAACTCAGCGTCATAAACCAAGACAACTTGAACTATGTCAACAACATTCCTTCTATCGTCAACATAAAAGGCGCTTTCGATATGGAAGGTAGCACCATAAACATCACCGCCGACTTCATGTCGTATATCGATTTAAATAATGTAGAGGCTTTTGTTAGCATCAACGAGAAAACGACAAAAAATAATACCGGCAGTAATGGCGAGACAGAGTTTCATCACATCATGATGAAGATGTTAGACGACGCGGAAGGCAACGAAATAAATATCAGCGCCGGTTCATATCAGCGTCTCGAGTTCTCTTACGACATGAGCTCCACTTTCGTCGAAGAGCTCAACGATTTGGAAGTAGCTTTATGGATACAAGATATAACGACAGACGAGGTTTATAACAGCAGCTTCGCCTACGAATACACAGGACACGCCTATCCTGTTGAAGATATTATCATAGAAAAAACTAACGAGGAAGGCGACCTTCATATCAGCTGGAACGCTCCTGAGGAAGCAAGTCCTTCCGGATATAATTTATTCATTGACAACGAGCAGATATTAGAAAACAGCAGCGAGTTGTCACACGACATAAGACTCGAAAGCGGAATGCACGTTGTTGAAGTCGTGGCTTTATATGACGACAAGAGCTCTGTTGGTATCGTTGAGCTTTACGACTTAGAACTTAACATTGCAGAAAACGAAGTCGCCGAATACGACATCTATCCTAACCCAGCAAAAGATTTTGTGAGGATATCAGCCAATAACGGACAGTTGTCATCGGTAAAGATTTATAATGTGACAGGAGTTCTGATAAAACAAATTGAAGTCTATTCCAAGGAGATCGAAATCAATATATCAGATTATAATCCTGGCGTTTATTTCCTTAACATTGACGGAGAAGTCGTTAAGATAATTAAGAATTAACAACTCCTTATCAGAAACGCATATTCCAAAGCTATCTCTTTGATGCTCTCAAAACGTCCGGAGGCTCCGCCATGTCCGAAGTCCATATTGGTCTTGAGATATAATGGGTTGTCGTCAGTCTTAAGTTCCCTTAGTTTAGCCACCCACTTGGCTGGCTCCCAATATTGCACCTGACTGTCGTGCAAGCCCGTCGTCACCAACATGGCTGGATATTCTTTTCGATCAACATTATCGTACGGAGAATATGACTTCATATAATCATAATATTCTTTAACATTAGGGTTACCCCATTCGTCGTATTCTTCCGTGGTGAGCGGTATCGACTCGTCGAGCATAGTTGTCACCACATCGACGAAAGGCACCTGCGCTACTATTCCACGCCACATCTGCGGCGCCATATTAGCGACAGCACCTACGAGAAGTCCGCCGGCACTACCTCCCATAGCGAACATCTTCTTGTTATTGGTAAAACCTTCTTTCACAAGATATTCTCCACATGAGATAAAGTCTAAAAAGGTGTTTTTCTTTTTCAAAAGCTTTCCGTCCTCATACCACTGACGACCCATCTCCTCGCCTCCTCTGATATGCGCTATTGCCCAGACGAAACCTCGATTAAGCAGACTCAGTCGCGGCGTTGAGAAATACGCATCCATGCTGCTTCCATACGAGCCATAACCGTAAAGCACCAAAGGATTGTCGCCGTTCTTCACGAGACCTTTCTTATAAACCAACGAGATAGGCACCTTGACGCCATCGTGTGCAGTAGCATAATGACGCTCCGTGACATAATCCGATGGCTCGTAACCACCGACAATCTCCTGTCGTTTCAAGAGTGTCGTCTTACGTTCTTTCATATCGTATTCATACAAAGAACTCGGCGTCGTCATGGAGTTGTATCCATATCTAAGAGTATGCGAGTCGAAGTCGGGGTTGGCAGAAGTGTAGGCTGTGTAGGAAGGTTCACCGAAGTCGAGATAATAATCCTCAGCTCCGTCCCATGTAGTTATCCTTATCTTTACCAAACCCTCATGACGTTCCTCTATGACAAGATATTCTGAAAACAAGTCGAAGTCTTCTATCAGCACATCATCGCGATGTGCCATCAGCTCTACCCAGTTTTCCTTCTCCGTCTTATCAATAGGCGTCTTCATAATCTTGAAATTCTTAGCTCCCTCGGCATTAGTCAAGATATAGAAGCTGTCGCCATAATGACCTATTCCATACAACATATCATGCTGACGTTTTTGGAAAATCCTAAATTCATCGTAAGGTCTGTCGGCATCCACATAACGCACCTCTGACGAAAGCGTGCTTTCCGACACTATCATGATATAACGTCTTGACTTTGTCTTACCTACATAACAGTTGAAGGCAGTGTCTTCTTCAAAATATACCAACTCGTCTTTTTCAGAATCCTCGTTCAGGCGATGGCGCTTAATCTTACATGAACGCAGCGACTCATCTTTCTCGCTATAGAAAATCGTCGCATTGTCGTTTGCCCAGGTCATGTTGCCAGTGGTGTTTTTTATCTCATCATTAAAAATCTCGCCCGTCTCAATATCCTTAACATAGATATTATACTGACGTCGACTAACAGTGTCGATGCTATAAGCGATGAGTCTATTATCGGGGCTTATGCTATACGCTCCGATGTCGAAATAATGATGACCTTCAGCCATTTTATTACCGTCGAGAAGAATCTGCTCCGGGTTGTCCATATTATCTTTACGACGACAATACACAGGATATTCCTTACCTTCCTCGTAGCGCGAATAATAATAATATCCATTTCTTTTCAGAGGATAAGAAACATCGTCCTGTTTGATGCGACCCAATATCTCATGATAAATCTCGTCTTGAAGTTGTTCAGTATCTTTCATCATTGTCTCTTGGTAGAGGTTCTCTTGTTCAAGATACTCAATCACTTCAGGATTCTCGCGTTCGTTAAGCCAATAATAATTGTCTATACGAAGATCCCCGTGAGTTATGAGTTCACGGGGATATTTCTTTGCTATAGGTTTTTCCATGTTTAGAATGATAGTGTTAATCCAAGACTTGGCATCAGAGGCAGCTGATAGATAAACTCTGCCGACACCACGTCGATATAGAATATATTGCGTCTGTCATATACGTTGGTGATGCTGAAGTCAGCTTCGAGCAATACCGACTCTGTGAAGTAGAACTTACGTTTCACGTCAAAGTCGAGTCGGTGATATGTTGGCAACTGACCCTGGTTGAGGTCGCCGTATAATAATCCGAGGTTACCGCTTTCTGTGTAAGGGTCGAAATAAATATTATCGTAAGGAAGTTCCTCATAGAAGCCAGTCACCATAGTGAATGGGAAGCCCGTACCGAAGTTCCAGCGAGCGCTGAGTTCCCATTGACTCTTTGCGCCTGCGGTATAGGTAGCGATGAGGTTCACGTTATGACGGCGGTCGTAGTGAGTTCTATAAGTGATTATCTGACCTTCAGCGTTCTCGAAGTCTCTATTGACGTAAGCCAAGGAATATGCGCCCCAGAGATACCATCTCTTATCTTCATATTTTATTGAGATGTCAACGCCGTAAGCATCGCCTGTCTCAATCATAAAGTCTTTTTTCTCTATCTGCGATGTTCCAGGAGGAGCATCTTGTTCACTATAGACTTGGTTTCTATTCATGCTTGTCAGCTGACGAAAGTCTTTATAATAGCCTTCCACATTAAGAGTAGTGTTGTTTGCCACGTCGAACTCTGTACCGAGTATGTAATGAGCTGCCTTCTGAAGTTTTGTCGTGACCTTTTCACCGTTGAAATATGTAGGGATATTCGACTGTCCGGATAGAAATCCGTAGAAGAGGTTGACGACATCGCGGTCGCTGTTGGCCGCTATGAGGTTTTGCGAATACAATCCTCCTGCCGCCTTGACACGGAACCAGTCGGTGACATTATATTTAAGAGCGAGACGAGGCTCCGGCGACACCTCCGAGAGAGAGGCGTAAGCCTGTATTCTCAGACTCGGCTCTAAGATAAAGTCGTTGAACTGTGCCTTGTATTTCACGTATGCACCTAACTCCGTAGTATTTTCCACCTGACTGATATTGATTCCATTTGACTTGGTATAATCGAAGACCGTCTTGAAGCCAAGCATCTCTATACCATATTTGAGAGAGTTCTTTCCGACGAAATAAGTGAAGGCAAAGCCGGCATTAAAACCATTGATAGAACTCGACCTGTCGGGATTGTTCTGTTCTTCTAACACAGCCTCATAATCTGAAAACGCGATGTTACCTTCAATAAGCACTGGTGACTTTCCAGGGATAACGACAAAGTTGACACCGCCGCCATAAGAATCCCAACCGAATGTCGATATTGACTTATAATTATTCACATCGTCGGTGAAGTTAAATCCGAAGAAGTTGACCTTACTACCATTTGAAGAGTTAAGAGAAATCTTTCCATAAAGGTCCCTATAATTATATGGCAACGTTTCACCACCCAGTATGCCTTTGTAAATGCCTTGACTTGTCTGTTCTAAATAAGAGTTCTTTGCTGATAGGATGAACGACATACTCATATCTTCTGGATTTTTAGCTTTTTTTATAGGACCTTCAAGAGTCACCTTAGCGCCGAAGGTACTAGCGCCCACTTTACCAGCGATACGTTTCTTATTACCGTCACGAGTTGTGATATCCATCACCGAAGAGATACGTCCGCCATATTCGGCGCCGAAGCCTCCAGTATAAATCTCAGCATTTCTGATGATGTCGGTATCGAATACCGAGAAGAGACCTATGGAGTGGAAAGGATTATAAATCACCATTCCGTCAAGGAGCACCTTATTCTGAATAGGCGAACCGCCTCTGATATAAAGCTGACCTCCCTGGTCGCCGGTGAAAACGACACCCGGAATGACTTGAAGATATTGTGCAAGGTCGGCTTGTCCTCCCATAGAAGGAATCTTGGTGATGGTCTTTGGCGTGATATTTACGACGGAAGTCTTAGTCTCGGTCCTCGCCTCTATCTTATCGGCGGTGATGTTAACAGCTTGAAGCACAACCGTAGATTCTTCAAGATAATATTTCTTGTTCAACACCTCGTTATTTTTCAGGCTGATATTATCAGCAATAGTATCGTAACCGAGGTTAGTGATAAGAAGCTGATATTCGCCGTCAGGAATCTTCGTTATGTTGAAGAAACCGTTAATATCTGTTGAAGCGCCTATGGTCGTTCCTTTGAAATAGACATTACAGAACATCATAGGTTCGCCCGTCGATTTCTCATAAACGAAGCCTTTGACGTTGTTGTTCTGTGCGAAAACAGCACTATTGATAAGGAATAAGAAGAAGGTTATGATAATGGTTGTAAGTCGTAAATTTCTTTGCATTCTAATAAAAACATTATAAATATTAAGGACGCAAAGTTAATTAAAAATAGTTATAAAAACATTGTTTTCTACACAAAAAATACGACACTGCAAAATTGCGACATCAAACCTTCTTTTATGTATTTGAAAGAGCTGAGAATTTATTGTTGAGCTTGCGCTTCCCTTATCAGTTCCAACTCTTTTTGTGAGAAATGTTCTGGAAGAAGAATCTGCACTTTAAGTAAAAGAGCTCCTGCACCTTCTTTGCCGTAATGAGGCATTCCGAGTCCCTTCAAACGTAACGTACTGTTATTCTGTGTCTGTTGTTTTATCGGGACATTAACTTCACCTTTGAGTGTGTTGACAGTTATCTTACCTCCGAGTATCGCTGTATAAACATCGATGTTGACATTTTTTATCAGGTCGTCGCCGTCACGTTGATAAGCAGGGTCGTTCATTATCGCCACTTTTATCATGAGGTCGCCGTTGTCGCCGCCGTTTCTTCCCGGATTGCCTTTGCCTTTGATACGCAAAACCTGACCGTCGCGCACTCCTGGCTTTATAGAGATTTTTATGGTATTGCCGTTGAGGTCGAGGAGCCGCTGCGAGCCTTGATACGCCTCTAAAAGAGTAAGACTTATCGTCGCATTATGATCGCTGCCCTTTGCCGGACGTGTGGAACGACGGCCACCGCCCATATTACCCATGAAGTCTCTGATATCAAAGCCGGCACCGCCTTGCGCGCCACCGAAAAACATATCGAAGAAATCGGAGAATCCGCTCGTGTTGAAGCCTTGTCCCCCTCCACCGAAACCACCGAAACCTGCGTTCTCATACTGTTTCCAGTTAGCTCCGAGCTCGTCATATTTCTTGCGCGAATCGGCATTGCCTATAACCTGATACGCCTCCGAAATCTCCTTGAACTTCTCCTCCGCCACCTTGTCGTCAGGATTCTTGTCGGGATGATATTTCACAGCCAACTTACGATATGCCTTCTTAATCTCATCTTGCGAAGCAGAACGCTCAACACCTAAAATCTTATAATAATCTTTATATTCCATTGTCTATTTCTTTTAAAACTGAAAATCTGAAAACTTGAAAATCTGAAAATCTATTTCCGCAATTTATATTTTAGCATTTCATTCGTTATTAACAATTTTATACTTAAAATGTTTGCTATACTCGATTTTTATCATAAAAAATTCTCAAGTTCTCAGATTCTCAGATTCTCAAATTCTCAAATTCATCTAATATTTATAGACCTTAAAATCTGAAATGGCTCCGTTGAAATGAATGTCGATGACATTATCCGCTGTATGATAATTCGGAGTCTCATAAACATTAGACGATTTTTTATCAAAGCCTTCGAAGTCTTTGCTGCTCATCACCGACTCACATTCAATGCGACATCCAGAATTTGAAGGAATGCCAATCCTCAAGTCGCTGACGCCCGTCTCAATTTCTACCTTCGTCTTGTCATAAATGTCGCCCAACTTAAGTTCTATATTGCAAGCTCCGCTATTGATATCGATGTCGGAAACTTTATAATCGCTGAAATCGAAGTCCAATCCGCAGGCTCCAACATTTATCTCAAAATCATATATTGGATTATTATTTAATGCAATATTAAAACGATTAGAATCGACAGTCTTTCCATTTACAGAAATATTATCTTCTCCTCCGAAACAAATATCGGCATGCTTTCCATTATACCTAACAGAGAAATCTTGAACATAATAGTTACTTGCATTAGAAGCTTTTACAAGTTCACTAACAGGAGCGCCGAGACGCAAAGAACCTGCACCATAATTTATCTCAACCTTAGCTGTATTGATGTTATTTCTGAAAGTCTCAGAAAATTCCTGAACGTTGACATCTTTATTATTTGAATCATAATAATAAGATTCTTCTTCGTATGAATCATCCTCATTTACAGCATTATAATAAAGAAGGCAAGATAACAATATCATTATTACAACCAATATTGACTTTATTATTTTATTTATAGGCAATATTGACAATCCGAAAATTATGATGAAGACAGGCCATAACTTAGCCAATTCAGCCCATTCTATAGTAAAATCGAAGACGGTAACCAAGAGTGCTATCACACCTATCGTTATGAGCACTATACCGTTGATTAAACCATTATCTTTGTTATTTTCCTTACTCATTGTCGGCTCCTTTCTTACTTGCATTAACAATCATCACCACACCGATGACAACCAAAATCAGAGGCCAAAGCTTCCATACCCAAGAAATTGGAATGAAGTTGTTTATTAAGAATATCAAGCCTATCAAGATGACTAAGATTCCAGCGAAGAGCGTTGTTGACTTCTTAGAACGATTATCGTCTTCCTTTGATTGCTGAGTGTCGCCATAAGTTTGACGAGTTTCGTTATTAGGTGGAGTTTGGAAATTGATGTCTAACTTATTTTCCGGGAGGACGATCCACAAGATGATGTAAAGCCAGAATCCGAAACTGGCGAATAATGCGGCGATAACGAAAGCCACTCTGACAAGAGCGACATCTAAGTTGAAATAATCTGCCAATCCTGAGCAGACGCCACCAACGACTTTATTCATTGGATTGCGTTCAAGTTTTTTATTTTCAGTCATTTTGTATAAAAATTATTAGTTACTAATCATGATTTAATTGCATTTTCAAAAATAACAATTATTATTCAAATTCGATTATGTAACGAATAAAATTTATAAAATGCTGCATGAAAACAATGAACAGTTTACAATTTACAATTAACAATTGAACTCAACTCAGCAACTCAGCAACTTAGTAACTTAGCAACTCAGCAACTTAGTAACTTAGCAACTCAGCAACTTAGTAACTCAGCAACTCAAAAACCTCTTCAGCAGCATTTCTTTCTCTTCGTCGCTACTGTCTTTCATAAGCATAAGAAGTTCTGATTCCGGAATATCTTTGAATGTAAGCAAAAGAAGTCCGTCGAGGGTATCGTTGAAATCATGGTCTATGTTAAAGCATAAGAACTTCGACTGCATTTTGAGATATTTTTTGAAAAGAGTCGGCAAACGATAATCTCCATTGCTGAGCTTCAAGAGATAACGGTCAAACTTCTCGACAGAAGAAGTGTTATTTTCCAACAAGACATCTGGGTCTGTTTTTAAGAAGTCTGCAATGAAAGGAGTACGCGCACTTACCATGCCGGCGTATGGACTAGGAAATTCATTTACGATATAATGCACCATCAGACTCTTGTAAAACTTCGGATACCAGTTGCTTATACTCACCGGACCAATGAAATGTTCCACATCTTTATATCGATAAGCCACCATCATAAGACCTTTGAGCAACAACATCAAAGGAAGAATATCTTTCTGATAACCAACAGTAACAAAAGAGCGACCGAGTTCTATAGATTTAGAAAGCACATCTTTGAATGAGTCTTGTATCTCGAACAAGGAACTGATATAGAATCCATCGATACCTTTTTTTTCGACAATATCCTTTCCTATTCCTAGACGATAGCCGCCGACGAGACGACTCTCTTCCTTATCCCATAAGATAAGATGTTTGTAATAAGTATCGTAATCGTCTGTATCCAATTTTTTACCGCTGCCTTCGCCTATCGCACGGAAAGCCTCTTCGCGTCGCAGCCCCACCTCGTACATAATGTTAGGGATATCGTCATAGTCGGCGAAGAAACACTCATATTGCGCGCAGTCGAAGAGGAACGACTTCTTACGAATATTATCCAACTCGTTGACCATCATATTAGATTCTAACGGTGGCGGCAACGTTTCCATTTTTGTGTTAGGATATTTTATATCGTCTTTATGAATATTTGCCTCGAGGGCGTATGAGCGTGCACGCAGATAAGCAGCTATTTTCTTGTAATCGGTGTAAGGTTCCAACTCGGAAGGTACGATTGGTTTACCTATCTTCATCGTTATGTGTTTGTTGCGTTTGTTAAGCATCTCATGAGGCAACATCGCTGTTCCAAACAATGAGTTGAGTTTCGCAAGACGGTAGAATCTCTTTGAGTTGGTTCCATCGAAATAAAAAGGGATGACAGGCACGCCGCTTTTCTTTGCTAATTTAGCTATCGTTATTGACCAGTCAAGGTCTTTTGGTTGTTGGCTGTCGTTATAATACCTCGACACTTCTCCAGCCGGGAAGATACCGAGACCTTTGCCTTCGGAGAGATGTTGCATGGCAGCCTTGATACCGCCGACACTGCTTCCCCACTCCGGATTCTCGGTAAAAGGATTAACAGGAATGAAAACGTTTTTAAGATTCGGGATATAAGAAAGGATGAAATTAGCCATCACTTTGAAGTCGGGACGTACACGTGCGATAGCATCATATAAGATGATGCCTTCGATAGCTCCAAAAGGATGATTACTCACGATGATGAAAGGACCTTCCTTAGGGATGACGTTCATCTCCGACTCGTTCTTGTCGTATGTTATACCATAAATATTCAGCATGTGTTCGGTGAAAGAAAGATCTTTCAAATCGGCAGATGGAGAATACAATCTATTTATTTCGTTGAAGCCGAGAACACTCATAGCTACGGAAGCAAGAGCATTGGTAAAGATATTATCCTTACCAAGAACCTTAGTAATATCAGACTTGTTAACTATCTTTTTCATCTTTCCTTATATCGGACGGCAAAGATAAGATTTTTTTCAAAAAAGGTTTGCAGTAACGAAAGAATTTGTTACATTTGCAATCCTATAAAACATTTTCGTAAATTTAACAACAAAATCAAATAATAACAAATGAAGAAGATTTTATTACTTGGAGATGAAGCCATTGCACAAGGCGCCATCGACGCTGGTCTCTCAGGTGTTTATGCATATCCTGGCACACCATCAACAGAGATTATGGAATTCATCCAAGGCTCAAAAGAAGCTAAAGAATTAGGCATTCGTGCTTTATGGTCAGCCAATGAAAAGACCGCTATGGAGAGTGCTATCGGTATGTCATACGCAGGCAAACGTTCACTCGTATGTATGAAACACGTCGGTGTCAATGTCGCTGCCGACCCATTCATCAACTCAGCAGTCACAGGCGTCAACGGCGGTATGGTAGTCCTCGCTGCTGATGACCCATCAATGCACTCATCACAAAACGAGCAAGACTCACGTACTTACGCTAAGTTCGCTCTCATTCCATTGCTCGAGCCTTCAAACCAACAGGAAGCTTACGACATGGCTCGTTACGCATTCGACCTCTCAGAGAAAATCGGAACACCAGTCATGTTACGCGTCACAACACGTTTGGCTCACTCACGCGCTGGCGTAGTATGTACCGACAAACGTCAACAAAACGCTTTGGCTCTTCCTTCAAACTTACGTCAATTCGTATTACTCCCTGCAATTGCTAGAAGACAATACAAACAACTTCTTGAAAAGCAAGCTGTCATGGAACAAGATAGCAACGAAAGCGGCTTCAACAAATACTTCGAAGGAACCGACAAAAAGTTAGGTATCATAGCATGCGGTCTTTCATATAACTACTTGAAAGAAAATTATAACAACGAGACAATACCTTATCCGGTACTTAAGATCAGCCAATATCCACTTCCAATCGCCATGATTCAAAAGATTTATGACGAATGTGATGAAATCTTAGTCATGGAAGAAGGTTATCCAATCGTTGAAGAATTGTTAAAGGGTCTCTTAGCAACAGGCAAACCAATCCACGGACGTTTAGACGGCACATTGCCACGCGACGGCGAACTCAATCCTAACATCGCTGCTAAGGCTGTTGGCAGACCTTTCGAGGTAGGCGTTCCTATCCCTGAATTGGTACAGGCTCGTCCTCCAAAATTGTGCGATGGATGTCCTCACTGGGATTCATTCAGAGCTCTCAACGAAGCAATGTCACAATATGAAAAAGGTAGAGTATTCGGCGATATCGGCTGCTACACACTCAGCGCTACACCTCCACTCAACTCTATCAACAGTACAGTCGATATGGGTGCAAGTATCACAATGGCCATCGGTGCTTCAGAAGCAGGTCTCTATCCAGCAGTAGCTTGTATCGGCGACTCCACATTCACACACTCAGGTATGACAGGCTTACTCGACGCTGTTAATAATAACAACAACATCGTCGTTATGATTCTCGACAACTCAACAACAGGTATGACAGGCGGTCAGAAGTCATCAGCAGAAGGCCGTTTGGAAAGCATCTGTAAGGGCATAGGCGTAGATCCTGATCACGTAAGAGTTATCAAACCTCTTCCAAACCAACACGAAATCAACGTTCAAGTCATTAAAGAAGAGTTGGCATACGAAGGCGTATCAGTAATCATTCCACGTCGTGAATGTATCCAAACATTAAGCAGAAAGATGCGTGCAAAAAAAGCAGCAGAAAACAAATAATAAACTTTAAATAAGATAATCATGAAAAAAGATATAATTTTAGCTGGTGTTGGCGGTCAAGGTATCCTTAGTATCGCTTCTTGTATTGGCATCGCTGCTGTAGAAAAGAACATGTATCTCAAACAAGCTGAGGTCCACGGCATGAGCCAAAGAGGTGGCGACGTTCAGTCACACCTTCGTCTCTCAGATAACGAGATTGCATCAGACCTCATTCCAGAAGGTAAAGCCGACCTCATTATCTCTGTAGAACCAATGGAAGCTCTCCGCTATCTTCCAATGCTCGCAAAAGACGGCGTTATCATCACAGCAAGCACACCTTTTATTAATATAGACAACTATCCAGAGGTAGAAGATGTTTATGCTGAGTTGAAAAAACACAACGCAGTTATCGTCGATGCTGATAACATCGCTAAAGAATGCGGTAACGTACGTGCAGCTAACATGGTAATATTCGGTGCAGCAGTTCCGTTCCTCGGATTCGAAATGGAAACTATTGAAAACAGTATCCGCGAACAATTCGGAAAAAAAGGCGAAGAAGTTGTTAACCTCAACCTCAAAGCCGTTGAAGCAGGTTTCAAGCAAGCTTCAAATCAATAATATAAAAAACAAGGACAAGAGACGGGATATACCATCTCTTGTCTTTTTTAATTGAAAAATATATTTATCATTATGGCATTCCGTAAGCTTATTCAAGGTTTAAGATTATTTGCTCTTTGCTCGTTATTCGTCACTCTGAGCCTATCGTTGTTCTCATGCGGAAATTCTAATGATAAAAGTGAAGAAAAAGGAAAAGAAAAGAAAATTGCCAAAGAACCAGAATATCTCTATGGAATCTGCATTGATTCGTTAGACGTAGAAATCGACACAATCAAAAAGAACCAGTTTCTATCTAACATCATGCTCAATAAAGATATCAATTACAATGTCATCACTCATATTGAAAAGAAACATAGAAGTGTTTTTGACATCAGAAAGATAAGACCTGGACAAAGACACACTTTCCTTATATCACGCGACAGCATACCGACACCGATTTTTTGGATCTATGAAATCAACAAGACAGATTACGCTGTATTCAGTCTCACCGACTCTCTTACAGCATGGATTGGTCACAAAGAAGTCGAGACGAGGATAGAGGTAGCTGAAGGCGTCATAAAAAGTTCATTGTGGGAAGCAATGACATCAAAGGGATACGACCCCTATCTGACATTGAAACTATCAGACATATACGCCTGGACAGTAGATTTCTTCGGCATTCAGCCTGGCGACACTTTCAAGGTCATATATGAAAACAAATATATAAAAGACGAGCCAATAGGCATTGGCAACGTACTCGCCTCATATCTCAAAAGCAGTGGAAAGGGACATTATGCCTATTACTTTGAACAAAACGGCAAAGGCGAATATTTCGATGAAGACGGAGTCAACCTCCGTAAAGCTTTCCTGAAGGCGCCCCTCAACTATCGTCGTATCAGTTCCTCCTTTAGCCACGCAAGAAAACATCCTGTAACAAAAATCGTTCGCCCGCATCACGGTGTTGACTACGCTGCTCCTACAGGAACTCCGGTACATACCATTGGCGACGGCACTGTAATAGAGAAAGGCTGGGATAACAATGGCGGCGGCAACTATCTTAAGGTAAAACATAACAGCACATATACAACAACCTACATGCATCTCAACGGTTTCGCCAAAGGAATACAGAAAGGAAGCAAAGTGAAACAAGGCGACCTGATTGGTTACGTAGGAAGCACTGGTATTTCAACAGGTCCTCACCTCGATTTCAGACTATGTAAGAATGGAACATATATCAATCCTTTGACATTCGACTCGCCTTCTGTAGAGCCGGTAAACGACTCCAACAAGGCTGCATTTGACGAAATCGTTTCAATGAGAAATGAAGAATTGAAGACTATTAATTGACACCGACTGTTGACACTGACAATTTTGTTAAAAAAACATAGACTTCATCTTAATAATTTTTAACTATAAAAAATTACATATCAACACTTTAATATCAAAAATAATTCTTACATTTGCAGCGTAATCCAAAAAGTAAGAGTTATGAATACTATCGAACTACTAAGCATTATCATTGCAAGTATTGCTACAATTTTAGGTGGAGTTTGGTTTATTGTAAATCAAGCGTTTAATTTCGGTAAGACAACACAACGTATCAATCAGATCGATGAACGTACTGCTCATGCGAAGTGCGATTCTCATGATGAGAGTATAGAGCTATTAAAAAAACAGCTCTACGAGTTCAAGCGAGACATTCAACAAAGCATCGACAATCTAAGAGATGAAACAAGAGAAAACTTCAAGATTGTAAAAGAAGATATTAGCAACCTGAAGATCGACGTCGCTGTTCTAAAGACTGATGTCGCTGTTCTAAAGACTGATGTCGCTGAACTAAAGACTGATGTCGCTGAACTAAAGAAAGATGTTTTTTCCATAAAGAACTTCTTATCTATAAAATATGAAGATGCATTGACATTCTTCTCATTAAAGAATAGTCCGATGAGTCTTAGCGACTTTGGAAAGTTTATTTTACAAGAGATTGACGGAATAGGACTTATCCAAAGGAACAAAGAGATTCTATTTTCAACAATTGATAATAATAAGCCAAGAACAGCATTAGATGTAGAGTCATCTGCGCTTATGGCATGTATATCATTTTGTGATAACGAAGAATTTGACAAAATCAAGAATTTTGTCTATAATTCCCCCGAATATGATGTTAAAGACAAAAACGGAGATAACAAGAAATGTAATCTTAGATTAGTTGATGTTTGTTTCATCTTAAGCATTCCTCTTAGAGATTTATATCTTTCGCAACATCAGGAAATCACTTTGTAAAACGAAAAAGGACGTCTCTTTTTGAAACGTCCTTTTTTGTTATCAAATCTTAATAGATTATTTCTTTATGAAGTTTCTAACTGTCACACCATCGTTAGTTCTGACTTTAACGAGATATGCTCCGCTGTTTAATTCCGATACATTAATACCTAATGACTTTTGTCCATTTACTGTTGATTGTTGAACTACCAACACGCCCGTCAATGTGTAGATACAGACTTCTTCTATGTTAGCATCTGCTTCAACGAAGATTTCATTTTCTACTGGATTAGGATAGATATTGAATGCTAATTCTAACTCATTAACAGTATCGTCGTATAATGTCTTTGCACAAGCTTCAGTTCTATCAGACTCTCCAAAATCGTTAACCGCTGCGACCTCGAAGCAATAATCTGTGCTATGTATTAAACCTTGAGCCACCCATGTTGTTTCTGTGACAGAAGCAAGCAATTCATTCTCAAGATATATATTATATGAAGTAGCTGTCTCTACAGCATTCCATGTCAACTCAATTTCTGTAGCGCTGATAGCTTCAGCTGTTACTTCAGGAGCGTCTGGGAGATTGTTTTCACCAGGTTCACATGTTGGAAGGTCTGCCTTAGCGAGACGATAGAGGCCACTGTTTTCTGTTGTTGCGAAATCGGGTTCGTAGGCTGCGAGGTAAATGAAATCCTCATCGCTTTGGAAGAACATAGGTGTGAAGTAAGTACCTGAAGCGTAAGGAATACCATCGTTTAGAGTGTACCATGTCTCACCAGCGTCATCAGTATAGTACAAGCCCGACATTCCCATACCGACTAAGAGGTCTTTGCCATCAGCGTAGATAGCTCTGATATTGTTATCTACTGTCTCAGGACGTGGAAGTTGGCCCCAAACACCTTCTTCGTTCAACGTCTCGATGAAAGCAGCATTCTCGTTGTCGTTCATCACTGAGCGGCCTGTACACAACATACCGTTATAGAATGTTGACACTGCCATGAAGTTACTGTCTTCGCGGAGAAGTTCCCAAGAGTTTTGTTCTGGGATATATTTTAAAATCATGAAGACGCCGAAAGCATAGAGGTCGCCATTGTAAGACACTAAGTTATAGATATTTTCAACACATGGTTTGCCCTCTACTTCGTAGCTAAGAGGAGCGACATCGGTCTTATTCCATGTCTCGCCATTATCTTCAGAGTAGATGATACCACCTCCGCTGAAGTCACCAGCGAAAAGTTTTCCGTCGTGCATTGTCATAGCGTAGCAAACGGTGTAATCGAGGTTTTCGCCGAGAAGGTCAACAACAGCTGGACCGTAGTTAAATAATTCCCATGTAAGTCCGTTATCATCAGAGCGAGCGATAGAACCACCATATCCGCCTGCAAAGATATAACCGTCGTTTTCAATAAAGATGTTATAGTTTCTATCTTCTACAGCGCATTTTTCCCAAGTTCCGCCATTATTCGTTGACACATAGATACCGCCAGAAAGATCGAAGAGGTAGTCTGCAAGGAGCATATTTCCGTTTTCTGTGATAAAGAATGCGTTTGTTGCTGGGAGTTTGTGAACCTGTTTCCAAGGATTATGCTGTGCAAAAGAAGGCCAGGCACAACACAAGACGATTGTCATCGCAATGATTCTGATAACTTTTGAGTAAAGATTTCTTTTCATAATAATGCAAATTTTAAAACACGCAAATATACAATTTTATGAGGGAAGTAGCAATAGATTTTTTCAGAGTGTGAAACTTCATTTATCCCACGATTCCTTAATTCAATTGCACTCTCGTTGATTGTCTTTAAGAGAATTATTTTTGCTATAACATGAATGGAATGACATTATATATGACTTTCAATGAAGAACGACAATCTTTAAATAAAACCTCAAAAACTGAGAATCTTAGCAATTCAAAAAGGACGCCACAATGTGTGACGTCCCTACTCAGTGTCTCAGCAACTCAGCATCTTAGCAACTTTAAACATTCATCGTCTCTTCCAACTCGCCGATGACATCTTCGATATAGAAATTGTCGGTGATGAAATTGATGACTTTCGCGACCATCTCATCAACGACCTGATACGGTATCTTCATCTTTATCGCCATAGCACGGCAGAATATCATCTCGTTTTCGTTGAGGTCGCCGTCAATCATCATTAATAAGATGAGGTCGTAAAGCTGTTCTATCTTCTCAATGTCGTTTGTCGGCATCACAAATCTGATGCCTTCAGGGTCGTTGATAATCTGCTTCATCTCGTCGGCAGTCATTCCAACTTCCGCCGCCACATTAGCGACATATTGTTTTTCTTCATCGGAGAACTTGCCGTCGGCATACGCCAAAGCTACCAGGTTACGAACGTGACTCATCATCTTCTTTCTGTCGCCACGATTTCTTAATTCAATTGCACTCATGTTGATTGTCTTTAGGTTAAACTTTTCTCTGATAACAACAACATGATGATATTATTATACACCTTTCAATGAAGAGCAACAATCTTTAAATAAAACTCAGAACCTCAGAATCTGAAAAACTGAAAAGCTTCTCTGTAACTCAAAAAAAAGACGCCACAATGTAACGTCTCTACTTAGAATCTTAGCAACTCAGTAACTCAGCAACTTAAAAAGGACGTATGCGATACGTCCCTACTATCATTCAAAAATCTTTTCCACTGCGACAAGGTTCTTTCCTTCCTCTATCGCTGCCTTGACTTTGTCGTGGCCTCTGAAGACATAAAACTTACCATCTGTCTTGACGACTTCTATCTCTTCAGACTGAACGTCTTCGTTATTATCATTCTTGCTTAAATCTAAATTCTTAGGAGAAAGCCAAATCTTGTCGTATTCCTGACCTTGTTCAAATAATCTGAAACTGCCTAAAACCAAATCATTGACTTCGTCTTTTGTAGCGTGACTTGTGTCAATAATAAAATCGTAATTCTTAAAATTATTGATGTCGGCATTATAGAAAGTCTTGTATCTCAACACCTCACTCTGGCGTCTCTCGATAATTTCTTTCTTGGCTGTCGCCATGTCGGAATACGATTCGCTCACGCGTCCTTTGTCGTTGAAGATACGTTCTGTGGCAGTATCAACATCTACATACATATAAATCTTGAACGACTTAGGCACGAAGAACCATGCGAGACGCGAGTCGAAAATAATATTCTCTTCTTTACTACCCATTTCCTTGATGGCATCGTCAACCATATTGTCGTACTTCGGGTTGCTTTCAATAAACTGATTAAATTCCTTAGCCGTCATTCCGTGTTCTTCAGCCAATCTTCTGAAAATCAGTCCAGCCGATTCTATTCTATAGTTTATATTATTTATCAAATGATTAGCGACTGTACTTTTTCCACTGCCGAGGTCGCCAGCTATTGTAATATTAATCATATTTATTATTTTGTTATTGAATTATCTTCTACATTATTATTCATAATCTCATCAATCTTCTTGTTGATATTAACGAAGACTTTAAGAGGAGCCATAACGAGCACTATCATAATTTCGATAAAATAAATCACCCAGATATGATTCTCTGTAGTAATAAGTTGATATGCAATCAAGAAAACAGAAAATATCATAAAAAGGAACTTTCCAGAACGTCGTCGGCTGAACAAAAGCAACAAGCTGACAACTAACATCAACACTATAAACCAAAGTATAAACGACATCAGCATATTCTGGAACAATGTCTCTCCGGAATATGCTGGTTCATATACGCTTCTGTAATAAAAGCCGAAGATAGTAAGAAGAATGAAATAGAACGAATAATATGTTATGGCGAAAGTACCGACAAGCTTGACGCCCAATGTCAGTTTTCTGCCTCTGACAAAAATATCCGTAATCCTTTTCCTCTTCTTCTCCATTATTTCATAGCTTTTTTATAGTGTGGGTAATACATAAATACGAAAAGCGCAGTCCAGAATATAGGACCGAATGGGAAACCGCCACCGACTTTGCTTGTCACAAATACTGAAGCTGCAATGAGCATCAGAATCTGAACAACAGTATAGACATGGAATCCTTTTTTCTGTAATCTCCACATCATCAACACACCGATGAATGAAGCTATAAAAAGTACCATCTCAAGGAAATAATATCCTCTTCCTACTGAATACGAGAGCGATGCTGCATCTAATATCATATTCCAGCTATCACCCATTTCTTCTATCATTTCTTCAGTGACTTCTTCAAAAATACCAGTTCCCTCTTTCATCTGGACAAAGATATTTTGAAAGACATCGTAAAAGGCGAAATTGATAAAATTACTTATTGCATTCCATACTGCATTGATAAACGACAAGATACATAAGACCGTTAACATCTCCGGTCTCTTCTGAGGTTCTTCTTGCTCGATATTGTAATCTTCTTGATATTCCATATTATTTTAAATTGAAAGTTGAAAATTGAAAGTTGAAAATTTAGTTTAGAGTTTATTTGCTGGATGCTGAAAGTCATTTGGTAAATAAACTTTTAAACCAAACGACTTTCGACTTTCCAACTGCTATTAACTTTTAACTATTAACTATAAACTTTATATTTCAACGTTATAGTTTTGTAAAAAGTTCACTGACTTAGCTATTTCAGTGTACATGACTTTATCTGTCTTAACGAATTCAACGTGTTTGCGATATTCTGCCACGAAAGCTTCGATTGCTTCTGATGACTTAAGAGGTCTTCTGAAGTCTAAAGCTTGAGCAGCGTTGAACAATTCGATAGCAAGAACTCTTTCCAAGTTATCTGCTACGCGCAATGCTTTTGTTGCTGCGTTAGCACCCATACTGACGTGGTCTTCTTGACCTTGTGATGATTCGATGCTATCTACTGAAGCTGGAGCGCACAATTGTTTGTTTTGGCTTACGATTGATGCAGCAGCGTATTGAGGAATCATGAAACCTGAGTTGAGACCTGGTTCTGCTACTAAGAATGAAGGAAGTTCGCGTTTGCCAGCGATAAGTTGATAAACTCTTCTTTCACTGATGTTACCGAGTTCTGCCATTGCTATTGCCAAGAAATCCAAGGTGATAGCGAGAGGTTGTCCGTGGAAGTTACCTGCTGAGATTACCAAATCTTCATCTGGGAAAATTGTTGGGTTGTCGGTAACAGCATTGATTTCATTTGAGAATACAGAAGCTACATATTTGATAGCGTCTTTTGATGCGCCATGAACTTGTGGGATGCAACGGAATGAATATGGGTCTTGTACGTGTTTCTTTTCGCGTGCTATCAATTCACTGCCTTTTAACAATTTACGGAAGCGTTCAGCAGTCTTGATTTGACCTTCATGATGACGGATCTGATGTACTTGATCGAAGAATGGTTCAATACGGCCGTCGAAAGCGTCTAATGAAACAGCACCGATGAGGTCGGCGAGATATGAAAGACGGAAAGCCTTGAGTAATACGTAAGTACCGTAAGAACTCATAAACTGTGTTCCGTTGAGAAGTGCCAAACCTTCTTTTGATTGGAGTGTGATAGGTTCCCAACCGAATTCTTTCATAACCACTTCAGCAGGAACGATTTCACCTTTATAATGAACTTCGCCTAAGCCAAGCAAAGGTAACATAAGATTTGCCAAAGGAGCCAAGTCGCCTGATGCGCCAAGTGAACCTTGATTATAAACTACAGGAAGTACGTCGTTGTTGAAAAAATCGATGAGACGTTGTACTGTAACGACTTGAACACCAGAGTTACCGTATGACAAACTTTGAACCTTAAGCAAAATCATGATGCGGATGATTTCTTTTGGAACGTATTCGCCGGTACCGCAAGCATGCGACATCACGAGGTTCTTCTGAAGAGTGCTGAGGTCTTCTTTAGAGATGTTATGATTGCACAAAGAACCGAAACCTGTTGTGATACCGTAGATAGGAGTTGTCTGAGTCTCCATCTTCTTGTCTAGATAGTCACGGCATTTTTGGATACGAGCTTTAGCATCGTCTGACAATGCGAGTTTATAACCTTTTGTTACGATTTCATTAACTCTTGCAAATGTTAATGTTTCTGCTGAAATATAATGAGTATTCATATTTAAAATTATTATTTGATTATTTCCAATAAGTTTTCTGCTTTAATATTTTCTTGTCTTCCTTCTTTCATCCATTTCACGGTGAAGGTATTATTATTTTTTTCATCTTCGCCAGCCATCACCACTACAGGTATTCCGCGTTGGTCTGCATATTTCATCTGTTTCTGGATTTTTGCCGAGTCAGGATAAATCTCTGCGTTGATACCGTTCTTTCTGAGGAGCGAGAGATAAGGTAGGCAGTAGCGTTCTTCTTCTTTTCCGAAGTTAAGGAATATCACTTCTGTGCTGTCGGCGTTTTTCTCTGGGAAGAGATTTAGTTCAGTGAGCACATCATAAATACGGTCGGCGCCGAAGCTGATACCTACGCCAGATACGCCAGGAAGACCGAAGATGCCAGTGAGGTTGTCGTAGCGACCGCCACCGGAAATACTTCCCATAGCAACATCTTTTGCTTTAACCTCAAAGATAGCACCAGTGTAATAATTCAAACCACGAGCGAGGGTGAGGTCAAGTTCGTATTCGATGCCGAGATTCATAGCGTCGATGTAGTTGAAGAGAGTTTCAAGTTCTTCAACGCCTTTCTCTCCTACTTCAATACCGCTCATGAGAGACTTAAGCTGAGTAAATTTCTCGCGAGCGTCGCCCTTCATGAAAAGAATTGGTTGTAACTTTTCGATAGCAGCCTCGTCTAAACCTTTTTGAGCGAGTTCTGCATTGACAGCATCTATGCCAATCTTATCGAGTTTGTCGATAGCGACGGTGATGTCAACCAAAGCATCTGGTTTTCCAATATATTCTGCTATACCAGCAAGGACTTTACGGTTGTTTATTTTCAACACTACGTTAATCTTCAAGGCGTTGAAAACCTCATCGACTATTTGTACGAGTTCAGCTTCGTTGAGGAGAGAATCACTTCCTACAATATCGACGTCACATTGATAGAACTCGCGGTAACGACCTTTCTGAGGACGGTCGGCACGCCACACAGGTTGCATCTGATAGCGGCGGAACGGGAAAGAAATCTTGTCGCGATATTGTACCACAAAACGAGCAAAAGGCACTGTGAGGTCGTAACGGAGACCTTTCTCACAAATCTTTCCAGCAATCTTTTCTGACTGAAGTGCTTCACCGTTCTGTTCCACACCCGACATGAAGTCGCCAGAGTTAAGGACTCTGAATAGGAGTTTGTCGCCTTCTTCGCCGTATTTTCCAAGAAGAGTGCTGAGATTCTCCATCGACGGCGTTTCAATAGGCTGAAATCCAAAACGTTTAAAAACTGATTTTATAGTATCGAAAATATAATTACGACGCACCATGACATCTGGCAAGAAGTCACGCGTTCCCTTTGGTATAGAAGGTTTCTGAGCCATTTTAAATCATTTGTTAATAGATGACAAAGATAGGAAATTAATGCATAATTCATAATGCATAATTCATAATTTTTTTTGATACAGAAAACTTATTTTTGGCATTTAGACACACTAAAATCATCAACAATAAATCTTAATAATTTTTAACTATAAAAAATTGCATTACAATGCTTTAGTATTAAATTTTCTTTGTATATTTGCAAAGCATAGAGAAACAAAAAATAACTTTTATGAATACTATTGAATTAATTGGAATTATTGTCGGCAGTATCGCCACTATCCTTGGAGGTGTTTGGTTTATTGTAAACAAAGCTTTTAATTTTGGAAAAACATCACATCGTATCGATCTAATTGATCAACGAACTTCAAAAGCCAATTGTGAGGCACATGATGAAAGTATCAATAAATTGAAAGAATGCAATCTGCCGAAACGTGTTGAGGTTCTGGAAAACAAAACCGCTAACGCCAAATGCGAGGCTCATGATGAAAGTATCAATAAATTGAAAGAATGCAATCTGCCTAAACGTATTGAGGTCCTGGAAAACAAAACCGCTAACGCCAAATGCGAGGCTCATGATGAAAGTATTGACAAGCTTAAAGAAAATATTGGGAAAATATTCGAAGTTCTTGCTTCGATAAAATCGATATTAGTATATGAGCATAAGGAAGCGTCGGAAATCCTCAATGTCAAGAATAGTCCGTCGCAACTCAATGAGTTCGGGAACCTTATTTTGAAAGAGATAAACGGTCTTGATTTTATCGACAATAACAAAGATTTCCTTATTTCAAAGATTGACGACGACAATCCTAGAACTGCGTTAGATGTTGAAAACGCAGCATTTATGGCATGTGTCGCATGCAGTTCAAGAGAAGAATTCGATTATATCAAGATTTTTATTTACAACTCCCCAACCTACGATATTAAAAACAAGGAAGGTCAAGATAAAAAGCACGACTTAAGTTTAGGTGATGTATGCTTTGCACTGAGCATTCCATTGAGAAACTTATATTTGTCTTTGCATCCAGAGATTCCGACGGAATAAGTTCGGGAAATGGGAAACGGGAAATGGGAACGGGAATGGGAACGGGAACGGGAATGGGAATGGGAGATGAGGAGAGACGCAGTAAAATTTCTGTCGAATTAAAAGAGTTGTGAGACGCAGCAAAATTCTGTCGAATTAAAAGAGTTGTGAGACGCAGCAAAATTCTGTCGAATTAAAAGAGTTGTGAGACGCAGCAAAATTCTGTCGAATTTTGATACGTCTCTACAGTTGTAAATTGTTAATTCTTAATTATTTTAACGATTTTTCCATCAACATCAAAGAAATAAACTCCAGTAGAGTAGTCTGATATATTGATTTCTACCTCATCAGAATCAAGTTCAATCTCATCGACTAAAACTCCGATGTTATTATAAACTATGACCTTTGACAGTTGACTCTTGACAGCAGAAATTTTCACAAAGTCGCTCGCTGGATTTGGATATATTTTGAAAGATATTTCATTTTCTTGCACTGATTCTACTGATGTCAATTCGACATTGTCGATTCTTATTCCGTTGGCGGTGTTTCCATTACAGTCGTGATGACGGAAACCTATATAAAGATTTTTTCCAGCATACTCACTAAGGTCAATGTATTCTTCACCCCATTTGTCATTTGGATATGGTTCTGTATATTCCTTGCTCCAAATCTCAGTAAAATTAATTCCATCTTCAGAGATAATCACTCCGAAATTTTCTTGAAAATATACTATGTCTGATTGACAATGGAAGAAATGCAGTATTGAATTTTCTGTAATTAAATAAGTTGCCGTAGTATAAAGATAATTGTCTGGAGTGAGAGGTCCGTTCATATAACACGACGAATACAAACCATAAGAACCATCAAATCCACCTGATATCGTGGAGTTATGCAGTTCCCAGGTATAGCCATCGCCGTCAGCGTCGTAGCCCGACCACCCATCGAAGGAGTTGTTATCGAAATTGTAAGAGAAGGTAGTTTCCTGTGCTTGAACATTGAAGAAAGCTAACAAGCACAATGCGATTAGTAAAGTCTTTTTCATAATGGTATTATTTAATTATTAAACTCTACAAATATAATAAAAAAGTTGAAAATTGAAAGTTGAAAATTGAAAGTTGTAGGGGCGTATCGCATACGTCCAAACTGAAAATTGAAAGTTAAAGAACTTTCTTCAAACGTAAGAATCAATCGTTTATCTTAACCAATATCTTATCGATTCTTGCTGCATCCATATCCACAACTTCAAAAATAAAGTTATGCCATCTGATTATCTGACCTTCAACAGGAATCTCTTGCAATATATCGATAATCAAGCCTCCCACAGTGTTGAAGTTGATGTCTTCGTCGAAGAGTTCTTCCCTATCGAAATAAGAAAGGAAATCGTAGAAAGAATAACGTCCGTCCACGATATAAGTTCCATCTTCTCTTTCTATTATATCGGCAAGCTCATCTTCTTCAAGCATCTCTCCTACAATAGCTTCCATAATATCTTTTAGAGAGACTATTCCCAACACACTGCCGAATTCGTCTGTCACAAGCGCCGATTTAATCCTCTTATTTTTAAAGAACTCCAAAGCCTTGTTAACATTCATGCTTTCCGGGAGATAATACGCTTTTGTTATAATATCTTTCAAACAGAAATCTTTGTCATCGATTGTGACAAACATGGACTTAAGGCTTACAAATCCTATCACATTATCGATTTTTCCTGATACGACAGGATAATTGTTATAGAGATGTTTTTCTACCTTATTTCTTAAAATTTCTTTAGAATCTTTAATATCCAAAGTAACGAGTTCTGAGCGATGCGTCATGATGGAAGATATTTTCCGGTCTCCCAAATCAAAGACGCGTTCCACCATATCATGTTCCGCCTCATCCAACTCACCATCATCGAGAGACTCCTTCATCATAGCCTTTATCTCAGCTTCAGTAACGGGACTATCTTTGGTATTATTAAGTCCTAATAGATTGGAAATAAATGAGGTACTCTTTGCCAAGACCCAAACCAAAGGATAAGTTATCTTAGAAAGAATCATCATCGGCTTTGCGATGAATTTTGAAATGCTCTCTGCCTTTGCAAGACCTAACCTCTTAGGAACGAGTTCTCCTATCACGAGAGTCAGATAGGTGACAAATATCACGATAATAGCTTTTGAAATAACGAAAGCGTATGACTCTAAGAATGATATTTTCGCGATATATATCGACAAGTCGGCAGCGAAAGCCTCACCTGAGAAGAGACCCGTGAGGATTCCTATCAAAGTGATTCCTATTTGCAATGTCGAGAAGAAATCATCTGGATTATCAGCGAGTTCGAGAGCTGCCTTCGCTTTCTTGCTTCCTTTCTTAGCGTCGGTTTCCAACTTCGACTTACGAGCCGAGACGACAGCCATCTCCGACATGGAGAGAAATCCATTGACAAGGATAAGAACAAAAACTATGAGTATTTCCATTAAAATTGTGTTGTTTTTATTGTTAACAAAAGTTTAAAAATAATATTGTCCAAAGATAGAAAAAATTGGTGTATTGTTTATAGTTAATAGCTGAAAAATGAAAGTTGAAAGTTGAAAATTACAGAATCTCAAGTAGAGTCACAAGGACGTGTGACTGAATATATTTGAGTTTCCGCTCTAGACATTATTAATTTTCATCGTCACTATAACGACTTTCTTATCTCCTTTCGTGGTTGTTCCAAAGATATAGAGATCATCACCATCTTTGAAGCCGAGTTGTTTTCGTAGCTGCTCAGCTATCAACGGGAAGTTACGCACCGCAATGCTGGCTTTTGAACTTTGAGCCGTAAGTTGAGAGCAGTTATTCTTTATCTTTTTATCGAATGGGAATACGCCTATAACTTCAAAGATTCTTCCTGGAAAATCAGCAACTAATTCATCGGAAGTATATAGATGACTGTTTCTATGTAACTTATTCAAATTGAAACGTTGCGACAACAGTTTAAAGCACGCTGCTTTCATACAGGCGACGCCAGGTTCGTAGAGATATTTTCCTATCGAATCAGCTAAAGTCCACTGAGCCTGATGTTCTTCATCTTCGGTGAAGGTAAAATTCCAGTCTTCGCGAAGGTCTTTTGTTATAAGTTGTGGGCAAACTTTGGATGAAGTCTGTTGTCCGTTGTCTGTTGTCTGTTGTCTTAAAACCACAAGCACCTCTTTACATTCGTTTCTCACCGCAACGATATGTATCTCCTTAATATTTTTTAACTCTTTCTTGATAATGTCGATGTCGAGCATAGGAGAGAGTTTTATCATCACGGTCTTTGCTTTCTTCAATAGTAAGTCTTGAAGTTCAGCGGCATCGGGGCTACAGTCATGAAGAGATACCATCTTGCGACCGTATTCATCGCGGCGTGCTGGGTCTAAATAGATACAATCTACTTCGGGGCAGCGTTCAAGAAAGTCTTCTGCCTTATCATTAACGACGGTGATATTCTTTCCCAAAACTTTAAAATTATGTCGTGTCAACTCACAGAGTTCTTCTTGAGATTCAACATAAATCGTCTCATCGAAATTGTCAGAGAGAAAAGAAGTATCGACACCCATACCACCAGTGAGGTCCACTAAGGTCTTGGTTTCGTCCACTAATTGACGCGAATCGGCACTAATCTTTCGTGTGGATTCGTGTGGATTCGTGGTCTTGGTTCGGTCCACTAATTGACACGAATCGGCACTAATATCAGTTCGTGTGGATTCGTGTGGATTCGTGGTCTTGGTTTCGTCCACTAATTGACACGAATCGGCACTAATCTTTCGTGGGGATTCGTGTGGATTCGTGGTCTTTGTTTCGTCCACTAATTTACGCGAATCGACACTAATCTCTATTCGTGTGGATTCGTGTGGATTCGTGGTCAGAAATGATTTATATCTTGCTGTTAATTCGGAGGAACATTGTTCAAGAGAGAGACGTCTTGGAAAGAGCAATTCGTCGTTTTCAGACCAAGAAGGCAACTTCTTTTTCAGAAGCTGCCTCGCTTGTATCTGTCGTATGACAAATTGTTTATCAATATCTTCAGGAAATTTCGATAACGCCAGCTTATTGACATCATCGTTAAGATGCGCATTTACAAAATCTTTATTCAATTCATAATTCATAATGCACAATTTATTGACACAGAGACGTGTCAACATTGCTTATTTTTCACAGGTAATGTTGACGCGCCTCCACATGTTTATCATAACACAGGTGCGTTTTTCTTTTTCCAACTTATAAACCAAACGACAGCTGTCATTGTAGCAACACCTCCGATGATATAAGCTATCGTCTCGTTAAGTCTGAATCCTTCCGGTGCCACACAGATATATGTCGTGACGACACATGTCATAAACAAAGCTGGCAAGAGTGTCACGAAGTAGTTTTTCTTTTCAAGGACGAGATAAACCGTTATAGCCCAAAGGGTGAATACCGCAAGAGTCTGATTGCACCATGAGAAATAACGCCATATTATTGTGAAACCGTCGGCGTTGATGATGCTGAAGATGAGTATTCCCAATGATGCCACAAACAAAGGTGCGCAGAGTAATAATCTCTTAGAGATGCTTTTCTGTTCCATGTGGAGCATATCGGCGAGGATAAGACGTGCCGAGCGCATGGCAGTGTCGCCAGAAGTGATAGGCGCTGCTATGACACCAAGTATCGCCAAGATACCGCCTAACATTCCGAGCCAGTCTTTACAGATGAAGTCAACGACTTGAGCAGCGGTGAAGTCAGATCCGTTTTCTTGGAAGAACGTTGTTGCCGCTGCAGCCCATATCAAAGCGACGATGCCTTCTACTACCATAGCACCGTAAAAAACAGGACGTCCGTGTTTTTCGTTCTTGATGCAACGTGCCATGAGAGGCGACTGTGTAGCGTGGAAACCGCTGATAGCGCCGCAGGCGATAGAGATGAACATCATAGGAAATATCGGTCCGGCTTCATATTTTGTTCCGAAGCCATTCCACATCTCAGGAAGATCTGGCTGTTTGACAAACAACATCACGAGTATTCCTATAGCCATGAACATCAAGGCTCCTCCGAAGAGAGGATAGATATTACCGATGACTTTGTCGATAGGTAAAATTGTAGCTATGAGATAATAGGCGAATATCACCACGACCCAGAAATATACGTTGAGTTTAGCAGGTGTCATATTGGCGATGAGTTGTGCCGGTTGTAAGACGAAGACAGCTACAACGAGAACCATCAATAACAAGGTGAATATTATCATCACTTTCTCTGTTCTCTTGCCGAGATATTTACCTACTATCTGAGGGAGACTCGCACCCTCGTTGCGCATCGACACCATACCAGAGAGATAGTCGTGGACGGCACCGGCGAAAATGGTTCCGAAGACAATCCATAGATATGACGATGTGCCGAACTTGGCTCCCATGATGGCGCCGAAGATAGGACCGAGTCCTGCGATGTTCAAGAACTGAATCATGAAGATTTTCCATGTAGGCATCACGATGTAATCGACGCCATCATTTTTTGTTATGGCCGGAGTCTGACGTTTCTCATCAGCACCGAACATACGGCTGATATATCTTCCGTAAATGACATATCCTAATACAAGGACTATTAATGCTATTGAAAATGTTACCATAGTTTATTTATTTACAAAATAAGGACGTATGCTATACGTCCCTACAAATTTATTTTTGTCCAAATTCCATCAGATAGGCTTTGATGAATTCATCTATCTTACCGTCCATCACGCCTTGTACGTTGCTCGACTGATAGTTTGTTCTGTGGTCTTTCACGCGGCGGTCGTCGAAGACGTAGCTGCGAATCTGAGAACCCCACTCTATCTTCTTCTTACCAGCCTCGATCTTATTCTTCTCTTCCATACGATGTTGAAGTTCCTTATCATAGAGTTGTGACTTCAAGAGACGCATGGCATTTTCTCTGTTCTTAGGTTGGTCGCGGCTCTCGGTATTTTCGATGAGGATTTCCTCTTCCTCGCCTGTATAAGGGTCTTTGTATTGATAACGGAGACGAACACCAGATTCGACTTTGTTAACATTCTGACCACCTGCTCCACCGCTGCGGAATGTATCCCAAGAAATCTTCGATGGGTCGATGACGACTTCAATAGAATCGTCAACAAGAGGTGTCACGAAGACGGAGCTGAACGATGTCATACGTTTGCCTTGTGCGTTGTAAGGAGAGACACGGACGAGACGATGCACGCCGTTTTCACCTTTGAGATAACCGTATGCGAAGTCACCGTCGATTTCCATAGTGACGGTCTTGATACCAGCTTCGTCACCTTCGAGCAAGTTGCTTATTCTCACCTTATAGCCGTGCGACTCGGCATAACGAAGATACATACGCATAAGCATCTGGGCCCAGTCCTGCGACTCGGTGCCGCCAGCGCCAGAGTTAATCTTCAAGACGCAACTCATCTGGTCGGCTTCTTCGTGAAGCATATTTCTAAATTCTAAATCTTCAACAAGTTGAATGGTGGTTTCATATTGTTTATCGACTTCCTCTTCTTCTGCTTCACCTTCTTTGGCAAACTCGAAAAGAACGCCGAGGTCGTCGTTGGCTTTTATTATTTCATCGTATGCTGTCACCCAGCTCTTCACGTCGCGTAACTTACGCATGATGACTTTACCAGCCTTAGGATCGTCCCAGAAACCGTCGGCATTAGTTTGTTCATCTAATTCTTTAATCTGCATCAACTTACCGTCGATGTCAAAGATACCTCCTCAATGATTCAATCCTCTTACTTAACTCTTTGCAGTTTTCTATTGTTATCATCGTGTTTTGATTAAAAATTATTGATTTGCAAAGATAAAAAAAATATTGTCTCAACAATATTTTTTTGTCAACAGACAACAGTCAACGGACAACAAACTTTGTCCACGGACATTTTGAGTCACCAAGTCGCCGAGTCGCCAAGTCACCGAGTCACCGAGGGTAGAGATGTATCTATTACACCTAAATAAATGAGAAATATGTAATTGATGCGTCTCAGATTTGAGATTCAGAGTTACTAAGATGCTAAGGTTTTTAGGTTTTGCAATAATTAATACATTTTATAAAGGAAGAATAGGATTATTAGACAAAGTGTCTATTATTTGGCGATACACTTGACGGTCATAAACTTCAGTGATACTCATTACTTTATTGCCGGCATCTTTTGATGAAGAGCCACAGTGATATATTCTTTCGTCTTCAGATTCGTAATCTATAATTATATATCTATCATGATAAATGCCGCATGTTTTACGTAATAGAATCTTGACATTCGGATATTGTTTGTGAAAATCGTTATAATCGCATTGGTGTAAGCCATGACCAATATTGTCACTAAAGATTGTTATTTCAACATTACATTTTACATCTTTAAGTAATGCTAATGTTTTAATACCAATGTAATTGTCAATAATATGTATTGTTCGTTTTGCAGTTTTGTATATATCGCTATAAGCCATATTAGCTTCTACAGTCTTTCCGTTTAGTATAAGGTATTCTCGTCGAATCTCAATGTTTGAAAAGTTTTGTATTACCTTTGCCAACTCGGATTTAGTAACCATTATTTCTTTGATTTCTGCGATATCATTTGTGTTTCTAGAATTTTGTATTGAAAGTCGCAACAATTCGCCAGCTCCTATTATGTACCTGTTATCGACTAAAAAATCTTTCATCTCTTTGAAGGTTCTTATCAGAGCTTTACTTTGTTTGATAGCCATTTCACCTTTTAGGACTGTCATAAGCATATAAATACCTTGTTCTGTAAAAGCGAATGGAAGTTTTCTCGTTCCACCCCAATTTGATGTCAATTTTTTTGATATCAAGTTGTCCTGATTATTTTCATCGTTTGGTTTGTAAAGATTTATATTTCGTTCTCTTGCCGTCTCTTTTGATTTGAGAATTTCATGATATTCATCCTTGGTCAGCTGAAATCTAAAATCGTCATCAAATTTCTCGATATTGTTTTTTACCTGTTGGTTAAACGTTCTTGTTGTATAACCATATATTAATGCTAAATCGGCATCAAGCATTACCTGCACCCCGCGAACTACGTAAATAAGGTCTTTCAAATTGTTACCATGTTTCATACAATTACTAATTTTTGTTTCTCATGGCAAAGATAAAAAAAATATTGTCTCAACAATATTTTTTTGTCAACAGACAACGGTCAACGGACAACAGACTTTGTCCACGGACATTTTGAGTCACCAAGTCTCCAAGTCACCAAGTCGCCGAGGGTAGAGATGCATCAAACAAAAAAAATGCATCAATCACACATCGTTAATTTTTAATGTGCGATTGATGCATCTCTACCTTTTGACTTTCGTCTTTAGCCTTCAGACTATATAAATATGTATTTCAAAATAAACAACACCGCTAATATATACATCGCAGGTGTCAGTTTCTTATAGTTACCTGATATTAAGTTGATAACAACGTAAGAAATCATGCCGAGAAGGATACCTGCTGAGATTGAATAAGCGAGAGGCATCATAACGAGGCAGATGAAACTTGGTATTGCTTCTGTTGCGTCGTCGAAGTCGATGTTACGTACTGGTTCCAACATCATCATACCTACTATGATAAGCACTGGTGCTGTAGCAGCTCCTGGCACTGAGAGGAATAATGGTGAGAAGAACATTGCTATAGCGAAGCAGCAGGCAATAACGAAAGCTGTAACACCTGTACGGCCGCCTTGGGTCACGCCGGCAGCACTTTCGACGTATGTTGTTGTTGTTGATGTACCTAACATAGCGCCGGCTGTTGTAGCGATAGCGTCAGCCATGAAAGCTTGTTTCAGTTTTGGGATACGACCGTTTTCGTCAATCATCTTGGCTTTGGTACAAACGCCGACGAGAGTTCCAACGGTGTCGAACAAGTCTATGAAGAGGAATGTGAAGACGATGACGAGCATATCGAGAGTGAAGATATTATCCCATTCAAATTTGCAGAATATTGGAGCTATAGATTCTGGAGCCGAGACGATGCCTTTGAACTCGGTGATTCCCATTGGGATACCAATCACTGTTGTTGCGAGGATACCAATCAGCATAGCGCCTTTCACCTTTAATATATATAACACAGCTGTAATGACGAGACCAATCATAGCGAGAAGTGCTGTTCCAGAAGTGATGTCACCGAGAGCTACGAGTGTAGCATCATCTTTAACGATGATACCGGCGTTTTGCATACCGATAAAGGCTATGAAGAGACCGATACCTGAGCCTATAGCATAACGCAGATTCTTAGGAATAGCATTAACGATAGCTTCGCGTATGTTTGTTATTGTCATTATTATGAATAAGATACCTTCGATAAAAACTGCTGTCAGAGCGAACTGCCACGAGTATCCCATTCCGAGACATACAGAGAATACGAAGAATGCGTTGAGTCCCATTCCAGGGGCGAGACCAAATGGCAGCTTAGCTAAAAGCGCCATTGCAAGAGTACCAACTAAAGCTGCGAGAGCAGTGGTTGTGAAGACAGCACCAGCAGGCATTCCGTCAAGAATAGAAAACATCGACGGATTCACTGCCAAGATGTAAGACATAGTTAGGAAGGTTGTGATACCTGCGACAATCTCAGTACGGAGATTGTGCTTCATTGGGTCGAAACCGAATAATTTGTTTAACATAATAATAGTTTTAGTTATACAATAATTGTCCTTGTAAAATTAACGGGTACAAATCTAAAGAAAAAAAATCACGATTCAAAGATTTTTTTCAAATCAAAAGAGAAAATACGTGCCAAGATTTTCAACTTTCAATTTTCAACTTTCAGTTTTCAATTCCCAAGTCTATCGCCTCAATAATTTCAGAATATGAATATCCTTTGCTCATTGCATATCGAATGAGTTTTGCCCTACGCTTATAAGGATCGCTCTCTTCTATCTTCTTATTTCTCAAAAGATTCACAAGTTCTTCTTTATATGAATCTCTATCGATCTCAGAAAGAACAGCATCGATTATTTCTTTACCAACACCTTTAGCAATCAAAGAAAGCTTTATCTTATTGACACCCCATTTCTTGAGATTCAACTTGCTTTTTACGTAAGAACGACAATAACGCTCATCATTAACGAAACCTTCTTCACGAAGAAATTCAAGAACGAATCGTTTGTCGGATTCTTCCAATTCAAAAGAATTTAACTTCGTAACTATCTCTTTCTCACACCTATCCTGATAATTACAATAATGCAATAATTTCTTCAAAGCCTCTTCCCTATCCATATTCTTCATTTTTATATGCAAAGATAAAATTTTCAATGCACATTTAATATTATTTTCTTTTGTCTTTCATCTTTAGACTTTTGACAACAAAATAATTTTCCTCTATATCTCTTACATATTTAAAAAATAATTATATTTACAACCGAAAAGAAAATGTCGTCTTAAATTGCGACAATATTTTTCATTTAGAATTAAATCATTTATTATCATAACGTTATGAAAAAAGTATTAGTAATCTTATGTTGTTTTTTGGCATTACAATCATGCGATAAAGACAATACAAAAAATGAAACTATCAACGGTTTTGAAATCAATTGGACTGGCGATTTAGGCAAAACAGAAAAAGACGCTATCAGAGACATGATTACCAATATGGTAAAAGTCGATGGCGGCACATTCTACATGGGCGCACAGAAAGACTCTGTCTTATATTACTGTTACGACGAAGAGGCCCTTCCTAACGAAGCTCCAGTTCATGAGGTAACAGTCAGCGACTTCTATATCAACAAATACGAAGTGACACAAAGTTTATGGGAAGCCGTGATGAACGCAACTCCTAACAACGAGAACGATATGCAATGGGAAAAAGAATTCGGTAAAGGCGACAACTTCCCAGCTTACAGAATTTCATACGACGAAGTCGAGACTTTCATCGCTAAGTTAAACGAATTCACAGGCTTGAACTTCGCTCTTCCAACAGAAGCTCAATGGGAATATGCTGCAAAAGGCGGTGCTTCAACATCATATAGCTTATATGCAGGTGGCGGCAATGTTCTCGAAGTAGCATGGATTGACCAAAACAGCGATATGTGTAGCGAAGTAGGAAAGAAAGACCCTAACGGCTTAGGTCTCTACGACATGAGCGGCAACGTATGGGAAATGTGCCAAGACTGGTATTATGACTATACAGAAGAAGCCGTGACAGACCCAGTAGGCGATGTTTATAATCAAGGTTATAAAGTGTTCCGCGGCGGAAGCTGGAATACCAACGCTCAACAAGCAAGAGTGACAACACGCTACCAACAAGGAATCCACTACCGCGACTATAACACAGGATTTAGATTGGCGATTCAATAATCAATTCATAATTCACAATGCATAATTCATAATTATTTTGGAACCGAATGATTATGAATTATGCTTTTTTAATTCATAATTATTAATTAACTTAAAACCAATTACATTTTATGAAACCTAATAATATCGTGGTGGCGAAGAGCAAGTCTTTCGCTTTAAAATGCATCAAACTATATCAGTTTTTGTGCAATGAAAAATACGAGTACATCATTTCAAAACAACTGCTTAGAAGTGGGACTTCTATTGGTGCCAATATCAAAGAAGCTATCCGAGGACAAAGCAAAGCTGATTTTAAATCTAAAATGAACATCGCTTTAAAAGAAGCCAGCGAAACCGAATATTGGATTGAAATATTAAATGAATCAAATTATTTAACAGAACCCGAGACTGAAAGTATTTTAAACGATTGCCGAGAACTTATTAAGATACTTACATCTATTGTAAAGACAAGTACGAGTACAATTCATAATGCATAATTATGAATTATGAATTATGCATTATGAATTATAAATTACCTTTTCCTTCGCATAGCATTCTTCACGAATTGTCGGTTTTCTGGTTTGTACCAGAAGAAGAATCTCTGCTGATCTAATTTCTCTTGTTTTGTCTTGGCGACAAATACCGGTTGTAGAGTATATGGGTCGTAACCAGAATAATAAATCTCCGTCGCTAATGTCATTGGCGTTGGCGTGAAGTCTTGAACCTGCTCCAATCTATAACCAAGTTCCTTTGTCTTCACAGCAAGTTCCGCCATATCTGTCAATGTACAAGCCGGATGACTTGATATAAAATAAGGAATCAGCTGCTGATTAAGATGATATTTCTCATTGACCTTATCAAATTTCTTCTTCAGTTTCACGAAGAGATTGAAAGTCGGTTTTCTCATCAGGCGTAAGACAGCGTCGCTCGAATGTTCTGGGGCCACTTTCAGACGACCGCTCACATGACGTTTCATGAGCTGCTCGAAATATTCATCATAACCCAATTTTCCTGAAGGGTCTTCATTAGTCAAAAACAAGTCGTAACGAATGCCAGAGCCGATGGTAGCTTTTTTCACCTGCGGCATATTATCCACTTCCTTATATAACTCTATCAGAGGATGATGGTTAGTATCTAAGTTCTTACAAACATTAGGCTGTATGCAAGTCGGGCGGACACATTTCTCACAGAGACTCTCGTCCTTGCCTTTCATCTTATACATATTGGCAGAAGGACCGCCGAGATCGGAGATATATCCTTTAAAATCTTCCATCTCAACAACTTGCTTCACTTCTTTCATGATAGAAGCCTTGCTTCGAGAAGCCACGAACTTACCTTGATGTGCCGAAATCGTACAGAAAGCGCAGCCTCCGAAACATCCGCGATGGATGTTCACCGAGTGACGAATCATCTCGTAAGCCGGAATGACGCCGCGTTTAGCATATTTCGGGTGAGGCAGACGAGTGTAAGGAAGATCAAAAGAAGCATCAATCTGCTGCTCCGTCATCGTCGGATAAGGAGGATTAATATATAAGGTGTAATCTTTCACATCCTGAAGAAGACGGTTGGCATGCTTCTTATTCGATTCTATCTCGACATTCTTAAAATTCGAGGCGTATGTCTTCTTGTCTTTAAGACATTCCTCGTGTGAAGCGAGACGCAAGTCATTCCAATCTGATGCGATGTGTTGCGTTTTCTTTTTTAGGAAGAAAGTCTGTGGTATGTTTGTTATTTCTTCAATTTTCTTATTCTCATCCAGCGCCTTAGCGATTTCCACTATAGCGAGTTCTCCCATGCCATAGACGCCGAGGTCAGCTTTAGAGTCGAGCATTATCGTAGGTTTCAGCTCGTCAGCCCAATAGTCGTAATGCGTCACTCTTCGCAGAGAAGCCTCGATGCCGCCGATGATGACAGGTGTGTCGGGATATAATTTTTTTAATATGTTGGAATATACTATTGTCGCATAGTCGGGACGGAAGCCAGCCTCGCCGCCAGGAGTATATGCGTCGTTAGAGCGCAGACGTTTGTTGGCGGTATAATGATTCACCATAGAGTCCATAGCACCGGCGGAGATGCCGAAGAAAAGACGAGGCTTGCCGAATTTCTTGAAGTCGCGGAGGTCGTCGCGCCAGTTAGGCTGCGGAATCAGAGCCACCTTATAGCCGTGACTTTCGAGGACGCGACCTATCACAGCAGCGCCGAAAGCAGGATGATCAACGTAAGCGTCACCAGTGATAATGACAATATCGACTTCGCTCCAACCGCGTAAGTCGGTCTCTTTCTTTGTTATCGGAAGCCAGTCTAATAGATTCATGCGAAAAACTCTTTTAACGCCTCGCGTGCGTCACGAAGCTTATCCAACCAAACCTGTCCCGAGTTCTGTCCGATGACATCGGTAACATATTTTACTGAAACAAAGTTAACATTCATTTCCTTACAGACCTGAGCCTGAGCGAAAGCCTCCATATCGATGACGTCGCCAGTGAAATTACCGACCTTTGTCACGAAACTGTCGCCTGTGTTACATACGCCGATATTCTCATAATTATCAACAAGTTCCACTCCGACTTTCTCTATGAAAGAAATATCGTGACACACCTTAGGAAGTTCTATCTTCTCCATGTCGCGATCCACGAAACGATGGCAGACGAAGATGTCGCCAACATTATGATTCAGCGTTCCGGCAGTTCCAACATTAAGTACTAAGTCGTATTTGTTTTCGCATAGAGCTTTGGTGAGGTTAAAAGCTGAGAGCACCTTACCCATTCCGGTTTTTAAGAATGTCAATTCAGCATTTTGAATATCAAAGGGAAAAACTTCTTCCTCAAAGGCGTAAGTCACTAATATCTTCATGTAATTATTTTTTACAAAGATAATAAAAGACAACGGACAACGGACAACGGACAATAGATTTTTTTATCTCCGCTTTCATTACACGCTCACTCGAACCTGACACGAACTTGGTACGACTGTGACACGAAGGAGGTGTGATGGAATTTACAATTAACAATTTACAGTTGACAATTGAGTTTTTTTAGATTTTCAATTTTGAATTTGTGATTCAAATCGTTCCCAAACCTCGATGACTTTACTTTTAACAATTTTTAACTTTTTTATTTGAAAAGAATGGTTTAATTTTGCGCCTAAACTTATTAACCAAAATTTCATGAAAAAAAATACGACAAACATTATCTGAAAGACATTACTTTTGAATCGGAGGATAAAAACATAATCACATCAGAATACAAAAATTGGATTGTAGATTTAAAATTTCGTATCCGTCAAAGTCAGATTAAGCTCAAAGGTCTAAAGTCAATTTTCCGTTTTCAATTTTCAATTTAAAAGACGCCACAGGAGTGACGTCTCTATATAGTTCCCGAGTTCAATGTATTCCGTTCCGCTTACTTCGTTCGTCCCTCACTTCGTTTGCTCCACTGCATTCATTGAACTCGGTTCCCTTAGCTTAGTACAAAATGATGAATGTTATTGTAGTTCCTGTAAGGCAAGGCGGAAGCCGTAGCCGTCGTACCCGTAGTCGGGATTGTTGCGGTCACGATACGACACTCGGCAGTACCTCGCGTAGTGGTTCCAGCTGCCGCCACGGAGAACGCGGAGAGAGCCCGATGAAGGTCCTGTAGGATCGGTCTGTGAGCTGCTGCTGTAACTGCCGTACCAGTCCTGACACCATTCATATACATTACCACTCATATCGTAAATGCCTAATTCGTTTGGAGATTTGGTCTTTACGTTATGTGTAGAACTGCTGTTGTCATCGTACCACGCAACATTGCCTAAAGTATTGCTGCCGCTGTATTTGTAACCTTGAGATTTATTGCCTCCTCTTGCTGCATATTCCCATTCCGCTTCCGTAGGAAGTCGGAAATTCCTGCCTGTTAATTCGTTAAGCTTCGTTATAAACTCTTGGCAATCGTTCCATGAAACATATTCCACTGGTCTTTGAGGGTAACCACTGAAATGACTCGGGTTGCTGCCCATAACAGCTTGCCATAGTTCTTGTGTCACCTCTGTCTCTCCAATATAATAATCACTTAAGGTAACATTATGAACAGGGCTTTCATTACTATAAGCGTCGCCACCTTGTTCTGAGGTAGCACCCATTTGGAAAGTACCTCCTTCCACTGCTATCATAGTAAAGACCACATTTCCATTCAATGTTATTATCCTATTTCCACTTGAATCAATTGTCTCGTCGAATACTTTTGCCGTCTTAAAACTCTTCTCCTCTCCATAACTCGGTCCTTTCTCATTCGTTGCGTAGGCTCTAACGTAATATGTAGTGTTATCTGTTAGATTCGTTAGATTCGAAATAAAGTTTCCTGTAGCGTTACCATCAGTTGTCTTATTATCTTCTATCGTCGGATTTGGAGATGTACTCCAACAAACACCTCTTGCTGTTACGGTGGCATTACCATCTGAAGTAACATTACCTCCACATTTAGCAGAATTTGTTGTAATATCTGTAACGTTATTAGTTGTTAATTCCGGCGTCATTATCTCCACCGTCTTAAAACTCTTCTCCTCTCCGTAAATTATTCCCCAGTCTGTGGTGGCGTAGGCTTTGTAATAATAAGTTGTATTTTCTGTTAAGTTAATAAACGAATGGGTAAAGGTTGAGGTTCCTGTTCCGCTGCTGCTGCCGTTGTCAACGAAGTCGTTTTCTATTGTAGGATTCGGCATGATGCTCCAACAAAATCCTCGCGCTGTAATTTTGTTTATGGCGTCGCTGTTAGTAACACTACCTTTCAACATGGCAGACTTGGTAGTAACATTAGTGGCATCTTCTGTAACAACAATAGGTTTGGCGTGCGTACTTATTTCTCCTTTCTCCTTTGTATATCCATTGTCATATTCATAACAATAGTAATATGATATTCCATCATTCAAATCTGTTGCTTCAACACTAAATATCTTTCCTTCTAAAACACAGTCGTATGTCTTCGCTCCGCTCATGTCTTCTATCTCGGAAAGTAACAATGTCAGAGACTCCAACTCCACAGGATAAGAATACTCACCACTTATCTTAATATAATCCCAGCCTTTTTCTATATTTTCAGTTTTTATCTCAAGTTTGCTGGCTTCTATATCATCAAATTTCTTGCATCCTGCAAAGAGAAGTATTATCGCGCTTAATAGTAATATCGTTTTTTTCATAATTTTTATTCTTTAAAAGTCTATGAGTCTATAAGTCTATGTGTCTATGAGTTTCAAATATTCTATAATTTTGAGTTTCTGAAGTTCTGAAATTTTGAGATTCCCCAGAAATCCAGAGTTCTTGAAATCCTGAAATCCTAATTAAAATTCACTCCTATTCCTAATTTAATTTCCGTCATTTTAAAGTTTGTCGTTACAGCGTCAATTCCAAATGTTATGTTTCTCAAATTAAATTGCAATCCTGCTGTAAGATCTACTCCTTTAAATGTATCCGGTTTGTATTCCGCATAATTACCGTCTATTGTCTCTGCAACTCTAATTATCGCACCATAACCCGCACCTGCTTTAAAATATACTGGTCCGCCAATGCGCGCAATAACACCTCCTGTCACAGAAAGACGCGTACTTCTGCTCTCACCGGTAAGAATCACTTCCTCGTGTGATTTGTCAATTACATCAAATCCTGTAAAATCAAAATTACTCATCGCACTGACAAACCATCCCACTTGTTTAACGGAACCGAAACTAATTCCGTATGAAAGTTGCGGTGCAGAAGAATAAGCACCATTAACAGTAATAAACTTAACGCCTCTACTTAAATATCTATCTAATGACACTTTCTCCGGTTGAAGTCTCTCGTTTATTTTCAAGATTTCATTTTCTTTGATAGTAACATTCTTGGTTATCAGCTTATATCTATCTTTATCTATCTTCAACTCATGTTTTCCTATAAGCATTTCTTTGATATAAATAGGCGTACTTCCATAATGTTTACCATCGATATAAACATCAGCACCAGTGGGATAACTGCTAATTTCTATACTACCATAAATAGCTTCCGGAGTATCTAATTTTACTGTTTGCTTATTACCGGAAACAAGCGTCACTATTTTTTGTGTCGTTCTATAATTCTTTCTCCTTGCTTCAAAAGTATATGTTCCTTCGAGTAATTTACCGTTCCATTTACCTTTGGCTTTATATTCATTGTTTACAAAAATTTCGGAATTGGAATCTGTATTTATAGTCACATCAACGTAAATCGAAAGCATCTCTATATTAACATCTATCGTCTTTTTGTCGTTAACCGTAACCAATTTCTCCGTGGTCTTGAATTGGTCTTTCTCAACTTTCACGGTATAATCTCTAACAGACAATTTATCAGATTTATAAGGCGTTCCACCCACCATCACATCATCGATATATACTAATGCTCCATTTTCAGGAGATGTCGTAACATTGAGAAAACCATATTCAGGTTGCATCGTCACTTCGACTAAGTTTTCCTCATTCGTTATTGTAATGTTGCCACTTTCAGTACGGTAAAGTTCACATTCAATCCTCCAATTGTATGATGAACCAACTATCAATTGCTTATGCGCAAATTGTTTTCCTACATATTCATTATCAATATAAATATCGGCATTGGCTTGGTCTGTCTTTATGATAAGATAATTTTGTTCTGCATTATTAATCAACGGCACATATTGCACCACCATCTCATAACCGCAGTATGGTTTTAAAGTCTGAGGCAGCCAATATTCGGTCTTGCCGTAGTCGGGATGATGAATCTCTATGAAGTTAGCCGCCTCTGCTGTGATATAAAGATAAATCTCCGAAGGTTCAAACTGCACGTCAAAATAAGTTGCAAGGTTTCCCTTAAAAGTGATACGGCGTCTCTGTTCGGCACTGATATTTTCGGTAGAGATTTTTATCAATGCCATTGGAGCGTCGTTAACATCTAAATGCTTTGTCTTATCCAACATCACAAACCCATCAATCTGATGAAAGGAATTTTCTTTCACCCTAATCTGCGAGAAAACATTCAAAGATATAAATATCAATAATATAAGTAGTAACTTCTTCATAGTATCAAGTAAAATTTGCAATGCACAAAGGTAAGAATTAAAGAATATCAGTTCAATCGTTTTATAAAATTATTTTTGGTAAAGGTTCAAAGGCTCAAAGGTCTAAAGTCAATTTTCCGTTTTCAATTTTCAATTTTCCATTTTCAGTTTTCAATCCCCCATAATTCCTAATTCCTCACTCATAATTCCTAATTAACAAAGTTTTCACTGCCAAATACGCCATCAACCCTACTCCCGTCTCCATTGCATCTTCGTCAATGTCAAAAGTCGGCGTATGCTGTTTAGAATCAATGCCTTTTTCAATATTGGAAGTTCCTATACGATACATGCATGACCTTACTTTATGCGAATACCAAGCGAAGTCTTCTGCGGTAAACAGTTGGGGAATAGGTTTAACGTTGTCGTTTCCTAAATATTCTATAGCACCGTCCTTCAATGATTCTGTGAGACTTACATCATTTATCAAAACAGGATAGCCCTCTTCAATAAAAGCCGTAGTCTCAACTCCGAATTCATCATCTACCTCAGAACAGATATTCTTAATCTTAATTTTTATTAACATTCTTTCCTCTTCGTTGAAAGTACGCATCGTTCCTTTAAGCGTCACTTCGTTTGGAATCACGTTGTAAGTACCATCTGCAATAAAACTTCCGAAAGCAATTATTATGGGATTGTCTCTTTCTTCTTTGTTAAACTCAGAACTCAGTTCTGATATGGCGCACAATATCTTAGCAGCAGCGACTGTTGTATTGTTGCGTTCTTTTATCTTCGCTGCATGACCGCCTTTTCCTCTTACGGTGATGTTTATCTCATCGCAGGAAGCCATATAATCGCCGGCATAAAAACCGACCTCTCCACAAGGGAGATCAGGATAGACATGCTGCGCTATGATGGCATCAACATTTTCCAACACACCTTTTTCTATCATGAGAGAGGCTCCGCCTGGCAGTTTCTCCTCTCCGGGTTGGAAAATAAGTTTTATGGTCCCTTCAAAACTGTCTTTCAACTGATTAAGTACGTAAGCCACACCAAGTAACATCGCGGTATGAGCATCATGACCGCAAGCATGCATCACGCCCTCATTTTCCGAGCAATATTCAGCCGTCGAAATCTCTTGTATCGGAAGAGCGTCGATATCGGCTCGAAGAGCAACTACTTTATAATCAGGATTTCTGCCTTTAACAGTAGCGACAACTCCAGTATTATTGACAATTATATTTTCTATTCCCCAAGAATCAAGCTGATTACGAATCATTTGCGAAGTCTCATATTCTTCAAAACTCAACTCCGGCGACTTATGAATCTGACGACGCCAAGCGACAATATCATCTTTTATCTCTTCTGTTAATGCTTTTATTTTCTCAATCATACTGAAAGATGTTTTCACAAAAATAAGACTTTTGTAACAAATCCAAACATAAATTAGCATTTTTTTGTAACAAACCCAAACATAAAAAGTGTTTGTTAGAACTTTCAACCAATTCTACAGAAGTATATACCAACCGAGATTATATTCAAACAATATTTTTGCGTATGACAAAATAATTGTGACTATATGAAGAATAAATTCAAACTTAAAATCAGAGCTGGCGAAACTTTTTTATATAGAGAAGAAGGCACAGAAAGTCAAGTGTTTGAAATTCGTATGAAAAATAACGTCAATCAGTTCTGTATCACAAAAGCCGCGAAATTGGCTTACAAACGCTATCCTTATTTCAAGAGCAGATTCAAAACAATCGAAGGAAGCGTTTATCTTTGTGAAAATGTCGTCTCTCCAGCGCCAGCTAGAATCAGAAAATTACGTCCACTCGGCGGAAGCACTACCGCCAACAATCTTCTAGACATTACGTTCTACAAAAACAGAATCTTCATTTCCTTTCATCACGCCATGTGTGATGGCAGAGGTATAATGCAGTTTATCAAGACATTACTTTACTATTACCTTAATTTCAGATACAAGCACAACAACGTCTTAATTCCAGATGTGAGACTTGTTGGAGAAGGATTTAAGAGAAACGAGCTATCAGACCCTGTCAACGAAGGAAACTTCAACTTCGACAAAGCAAAAGCATATCAAGCTGACAGAACCGCATTTGCCATTCCAGAAGTACAAAACGGCGAAAACGCAGGCGGCGACAGCTGGAGATACGAGCTAACTTTTGACGTTAACGAAGTTATGAGAGTTTGTAAGGAGAACAATTGCACGCCAGCTATTTTAATGACGATTCTGATGCAAAAAGGCGTTAAGAATAATAATCCTTTCGCAAAAGAGCCGATACTTTGTAGCATGAGCAGCGACTGGAGAGATGCTATTGGGTTACCCAATACATTCCGCAACTGCGTAACATCCATCTATTTACCTTACAGCAACAAAGAAGATAATCTAGAACTGAAAGATATAGGAAGTAATTTCAGAGAACTGATTTCCAAGCAGAAAGAAACTAATTCTGCGAGATGTAGCGCCTACACGATGAAATATATGTCCGATATGCTCGATTCTCTCGGAAGTTACGAAAAGAAAGTCGAGACTGTAAGTAATTTCACATCAAGACCAATAAACTCATTTATTTGCAGTTACACTGGTAAAGCGAATATGGGCGACGCCGAAAAATACATCGATTCAATTCACGTTTACAGCAGTGGCACAAAAGGAATAAGCTTACAAATGATGTCGGTTGGAGAAACATTCACCGTCGATTTCTTGCAGAACTTTGAAGACAGAAAATATGTTGACGCCTTTCTTGAAGAGGCAGCGAAATTAGATCTTAAAGCAGAATGTTCTGATGTGATAAAATACAGGACACCAAAAGACCACTGCAAGAACACCAACTTTATGATTTCATTAAAAAACACCTTAGCAAACCTTTTCAGGAAATTTTAACGAATCATAATTCGCGCCAATTCGTGGACAAAATACTGACCGCTAATCGTCGCTAATATTACGCTAATCTTTTTTAGAGTAAAATAGGATACCATTTAGCGTCAGATTCGCGCCGATTGGCGAACAAGACCCTGACCACTAATCATCGCTAATATTACGCTAATCTTTTTTAGAGTAAAACAGGATACCATTTAGCGTCAGATTCGCGCCAATTCGCGGATAAAACCCTGACCACTAATCATCGCTAATATTACGCTAATCTTTTTTAGAGTAAAATAGGATACCATTTAGCGTCAGATTCGCGCCGATTCGTGGACAAAATACTGACCACTAATCATCGCTAATATTACGCTAATCTTTTTTAGAGTAAAACAGGAACCATTTAGCATCAGATTCGCACCGATTCGTGGACAAAATACTGACCACTAATCGTCGCTAATATTACGCTAATCTTTTTTAGAGTAAAACAGGAACCATTTAGCGTCAGATTCGCGCCGATTCGCGGACAAAAAAAAGCCTCTCAGATTTTGAGAGGCTTTTGCGGTGCTGACGAGACTCGAACTCGCGACCTCCTGCGTGACAGGCAGGCATTCTAACCAAACTGAACTACAGCACCAGCGCTTGTTTTGTTCTTGATTACGGGTGCAAAGATACGACCTTTTTTCAAACCTGCAAGCTTTTTTTTAAAAAAAATTCACTTTTTTTAAAAATATTTTTCATTTAGTTGATAATCAATATTTTATTTTTAAAAAAATTATTTAATAAAAATTGCACCATTTTCTCTTAAAGAATGACATTTTATACCTAAAACATTCGCTTCTTCTGTTATTTTCAACGAAATATAATAAGGAACACTCGAGTCAATTATCAGATTACCAATATCATACACCTTCAAAAGCTGCGATAGTTTTTTATTATTCTTACCATAAACCAACATATAATCTACCGGTATTCTATAACTGAGACTATCTTCAAAAAAATCATCATTTTCGCACAAAGCAAGCAGTTTTTCATCAAAAGTTACGACACTTTTTCGTTTTTTCACAAAAACCTCATCAAAATCGTCTTGAATAAGCCTTGTTTTTCCATTATAAAAAAGTCCATTTTTTATCAAAAAATTCTCAATGTTATATGAAAAAGCAGATTTGTTTTCCAAAAAGGCAGAATCCACCAGAAGCAAATGTTCCCTTCCATTGATAAAATCAACAGCCGTCATATTATTTAACGAATAAATCATTATCCCTCTCTGCTTATTATTATTCATACTATTTTTAACATTTATCAACAAAAACAAAAACGTCATAATCATTATAGGAATTATGTTTCTTTTACGTTTCAATTCAACCATCAATAATATCAAGAGCAATGTTATTAAAAGTATCACGAATTGAACCGAATCAATATAGATACCTTTTATTATAGAGTAAGGCAGCGTCTCAATCCACGACACTCCGTAATTCATCACAAAAATCATCTTTGAGACAAACCAAGCCACAAATATATTTAAATAAGGTACAAAGGACACTAACAGCATTATCATTCCACCGATAATCACTATGGAAGAAATTGGCGTCATAAAGAGATTGCTCAGCCAAAAATAGATTGGAAACTGATGGAAATAATATATGCTAAAAGGTGTCGTTGCAATCTGAGCAGCAATTGTCACAGAAGTAATTTCCCATATCTTATTGACAATTTTATATTTAGAATAAAACATTCTTGAAATAGGTTTTTGAAGCACAACAATCCCAATCACAGCGACATACGAAAGAAGGAATCCAACATCGAACAAATTTGAAGGATTAAAACACAACAATATAAAAGCTGATGCAGCGAGCGAATTAAGCAACACACCCTTTCTATTGATTATATTTCCTATTATCACAAAAGAAATCATAATCGTTGAACGCAATATTGAAGGCGCAAGTCCTGCGAGCAAAGCATAAAACCACACAAGCAAAAGAAGCAATAATTGCTTTATCACACTTTGAATTCTCTTTCTATCATTCAGAAATACAAGAATATAAGAGAATACCATAAACACCACTCCCACATGAAGTCCCGACACGCATAAGATATGCATTGCCCCTGCAGCAACATATTTCTGCCGCAGATCCAAAGGAAGACTATCGTCATAACCTAGCAATATAGCCGATGCAACAGCATATTCTTCACCTTGAACACCAAGTCGCTGCATAGTCTCAAGAAGGTAATCTCTAATCTTGTAAGAGAACTCGAATATTACATTCGACTTATTATATTCAAGATTAAACCAATCATCAGATTTCAGATAAACCTGATAGTTCACACCTTTTTTATACATATAATCTTTATAGTCAAATTGCTCTGGATTCGGAGGTTTTTCAATCTCTTTAGGATTTGTAAAAAAAACAATACAGTCGCCATATTTCAATGAAAGCGAACTTTCATTTTTCTCAAAATAAGAAATAACTTTTGTATTTTTCTCAATCAAATAATTAACAGAATCGGCAACTCCTAAGAGTTCTAAATTGACTTTCACAGACTTATCTTTGATTGTCGGACATTCAAAAAGACGCGCCACATAATATTCAGGATCAGCATTTACATTATCCAACGCATTGTAACTCAACTTATAGTCACGAATTACAACTAATGTAAATGACAGCGTAAAAAAGAACACATTAAATAACATAAAGAAAACCCATCTATAACGATAGTTCTTTATCAGTTGAGAAGCAGCAATCAAAATTGTTAATAAAAACGTAAGAATTATTAACAAAAGAAGGATGGTATTTTTTGAAAAAGAGAGATTATCTGTGGAAAATCCAATAAAGACGCCAGCGACAAAAGGTATCAATATTCTGATAAACGGATATTTAAACCACGAAATTTCCATACAGCACATATCTTAAAACACGGCTGCAAGATAATAAAATTTTTAATACACAATCAAATGATTTTCAATATTTTATGTTAAAATTTATTAAGATTTATCATTTATTTTTAAGATCTGAAACTATAATTGACGCAGCATTATTTGAGGCGCCGGCATTTCCCAAAACAGACCTAAGTTCTTCATAATCTTCAAGAAGAGCTCTTTGTTTCTTAGGATTAGTCAGAATCTGCTTCAGTTCTTCAGCGATATTTTCAGGAGTTAAATCATGCTGTATCAGCTCTTTAACCACAGGTTTGTTCATAATAAGATTTACAAGACAAATAAACTTAACTTTAATAAGATTCTTAGCTATGAGATATGAAATCTGATTTCCCTTATAGCAAATAACCTCAGGCACATACAGCAATGCAGCTTCTAATGTAGCGGTTCCCGAAGTAACCACAGCAGCGCTCGACACCTGCATCAATTGATGTGTTTTATTAAAAACAATATCAACATTCTCCTCTCCTATTATACTTCTATAGAAATCCTCCGACAAAGAAGGTGCTCCTCCAATAACAAACTGATATTCAGGAAACATCTTAACAACTTTAAGCATCACTTCTAGCATACGCGACACTTCTTGCTTTCTACTCCCAGGCAAAAGAGCGATAATTTCCTTTTTAGGATTAAGATTATTCTGTTTAGAGAAGATATTTTTGTTAACAGGTTTTAACTTCGACAATTCATCAAGGATTGGATGCCCAACAAAATGTACATCAACATTATAATTATTATAAAAATCTTTTTCGAAGGGCAAGATAACCAACATCTTGTCAACGACTCGCTTAAGAGTATGAACACGTTGTTTTTTCCATGCCCAAACCTGTGGAGAGATATAATAATAAACCTTTATATTATGTTCATGAGCAAACTTCGCGACCTTTATATTAAAGCCCGGATAATCAATAAGAATTATCGCATCTGGAGCAAATTTCAAGATGTCTTTTTTGCAAAACTTAAGATTATTTAAGATTTTCCCAAGATGCTTTAACACTTCTACGAAACCCATAAAAGCAAGGTCTCTATAATGTTTCACCAAAGTCACACCTTGTTGCTTCATAAGGTCACCGCCCCACGCACGGATCTTTGCACGAGGATCTTTTTGTTTTATTGATGCAATTAAATTCGAGCCATGTAAATCACCAGAAGGCTCACCCGCTATTATATAATATTTCATTTTAACACAACAAACATTACTAAAACTATGGCAATCAACGTAGTAAACATCATTCCTTTTCCCGTCGATTCCATTTTATTTTTCACCAACATAAAACGCGACAATATCAGACTTGGTATAAGAGAAATCATATAAACCCACAAAGAGTCGCGTTCTTGTGAAAAATATGGATAATCTGTAAAAAAACTTATCACGCTATACAACACAAAAAAGACGACTATTGTCAAGATTACGCCTATGAAAAAACTATCTTTTTTTAACATTTTCATCTAAAAACATTTTAACATTTGATACAACTTCTGCGTCGGCAATCCCATCACATTAAAGTATGAACCTTCAACATAATTAACGCCAATATACCCAATCCATTCCTGAACGCCGTATGCACCTGCTTTATCCATTGGTTTATAATTATTTATATAGTAATTTATCTCTTCTTCATCTAGAACATCAAACGACACTTTAGATGTAACAGAAAACGTTTTGGATTTTTCTTTAGTCAAGATTGTAACGCCAGTGATAACAGAATGTTTTTTACCTGACATCAAACGCAACATTCTGCGAGCATCATCGGCATCTTTCGGTTTGCCTAATATTTTATCATCAACCACGACTATGGTATCAGCGGTGATAACCATATAATTATCAGGAAGTTCATTTTCTTCAAAAGCCTTAGCTTTCTTAACGCTAAGATATGGAGCCACTTCAAAAACCGACATCCTCTCTGGATATGACTCATCAACATCTTTAGTTAATATTTGAAAATCAATACCAATTCCTTTCAAAAGATCCTGTCGCCTCGGCGATTTTGAAGCGAGGATTATATTAAATTTCTTTAAGTTTTCTAACATCATCATATAAATAACATTGACAATATTCCTATGAGCATCATTATCTTAGACAAGCCTGACATGAAATGAAAATCATTTTTAACATCAGCTTTATAAATTTTAACAAGAAGAAAAATCGAACATACAACAATTAGTAACATCATTGCAAATGCGACATATAATTTCAAATTAAAAAGGATAAAACTATAATAGAACAAAAGTAACATCAAAGCAACTACCATTATACAAAGTATTGTTTTTGTTTTATTTATACCTAAGACAATTGGTATTGTCCTGCAACGGGTCACAGAATCGCCTTTATAATCTTCAGCGTCTTTTATAATTTCCCTAATCAAAGTCATTAAAAAAGCAAAGGCTGTATATATCAACACGAAAGGAAGAACTCCCATCATCAATTCCTTACTTGCTGATAAAACCAAAAGATTGTCGGATAAATATAACAATTCAAACAGCCAAGGTAAAAACACGGCAAAAGCCACTGACAATGAGACTATTAAATTACCTACAAAAAATTTCTTCTTATACGTTGACGAGTAAGAATACAACAATGCGACCAATAAAGACAATAATGCAAATAGTGTAAGGAAATCATTTTTTTCAATCATAAGACTTGATACCAATCCTGAAGCAAGTCCAATGGTTGTCAGCATAATATATGAAATTTTTGTTTCTTTTTCTGTAAAGTTTTTTGTTACGATAAGTTTATCAGGTTTATTCAGTTTATCAATTTCCACATCGAACAAATCATTAATTACGTAGCCACCGGCTACTATGAAAACCAATGAAATAAGAAGTAACAGAAATGCCGGCGGAGATGGCATTACTGAAGCAATACCTGAAACAAACAAAGGCGACATCAAGCAATAATATACGATTAACATCATTATTGCTATCATAAGAAGATTTGACCATCGAGTCAACTTAAAGAAAGCCTTTATCTTATTCATTCTTATCATTTTACCAGATATAACAAGCAAAATCCTTCATCCATTTGTCTTGGGCTTTAAGCACTTGTTCGATAATATCTCTCACAGCGCCCTTACCACCATTATAATGACTGATATATAAACTGATATCCTTAATTTCAGAAGAAGCATCAGCTGGACAAACAGGCAATCCAACCATTTTCATCACAGGATAATCAGGGATATCATCACCCATATAAACAATTTGTTCAGGTTTTAAATTATTGGTTTCCATATATTTTTGCAAGACTTCAACTTTATTTGCAGAACGAACGAAAACATCTTTAACACCCAACATCATCATTCTCTTCTCGATAGAAACTGAATAGCCACCTGTAATTATAGCGACATTATAACCAAGTCTCACCGCAAGTTGAACAGCATAACCATCTTTGACATTGCTGCTACGTAAAGGCACGCCATCAGCATCCACCAAAACATCACCTTGAGTCATAACACCGTCATAATCAAAGATAAAAGTTGTAATATCTTTTAATTTTTCCTTATAATTTTTCATTTGTTATATTTTTTAAGATATAATTTGTTAACAATTCATATATTTTTTTCTCATCATCATAATCACTTAGCAAGAGCTTATGCTTATTAATGGTGTCATAATCTGCTCTTCTTGCAGGACCTGTCAGAGCATTTTCAGCTCCCATTGCGAAAGCTTTTTTAACAGTTTCCATCACCAAGGGCTGCAAAACTGATACGTCAAGACCCTTCTCTTCAAGAAATTTATTCCCAATCTGAAGCATAACATTAACAAAATTAGAAACATACACTGCACTCATGTGTATAAAGCTTCTATTTTCGTCAGTGCATTCTATTACAACATCAGACAATCTCTTGACAAACATTTTCAACTTTTCCAAATTTTCTGCGGATGATGCATTAATCAAAAAAGGTATTTGCTTAAAATCCACTTCAACGTCTTTTGAAAATGTTTGCAAAGGATACATAATACCGTAATTATCAAGATGATTCAACAAAGAAGAACTCTGAGTTCCAGAAGTATGAACTACCAATGCTTTAAAATTATTAAGATTTAACGAAACTTCCTTTATCGCATCATCCTTCACTGCAATTATAACCAAATCGCAATCTTGCATTTCGCTATAATTACAAACCGCTTTTATACCTATCTTTTCTTGTATTTCTTGAACCTTATTTACAGAACGAGTATAAATACAAAAAGGTTCGATTCCATTATTTCTCAACACTTTAACAATATTACACGCCACATTTCCCGCACCAATCAAAGCTATTTTCTTAAATGGAATCATATAAAATAAATTTTCACGAAGATACAAAAAATATCTTTACCAAAATATTGACACATCTGCCATGTGGAAAAAAAGAGCAAAATAAGCTCCAAAAAAGACCCGATAACTTAATCTTAAAAAACGTTAACTTACCTTAATTTCCGTTAACTTTATATTAAAATCCGTTAACTTTTTAAATTTAACAAAAATTTAACATTTAGTAACACTCAATAAATCAATTACATAGAACACCCAAGGCCAAAATCATAGGTCATTGAGGCTCAAAGGGTCTTGACAAAATTTAATTGATTATTATTTTTGCAAGCACAACAACAACAAACAACCGATTTTTTAAAAACTAAAAACAACATTAAAATGACAGCAATCGAATTCAACAGCAGCTTGACAAACCTTCAAGGAAATTTAGAAGCATTTGCAAAACAGTTAACAGGCAACGAAGACGACGCCAAAGATTTAACACAAGAAACTTTTCTCAAAGCTTTGATTTACAGAGAAAAGTATGTAAACCATAACAATTTCAAAGCATGGGTTTACACAATTATGAAAAACATTTTCATCAACAACTATCGTAGAACTAAAAAAGCACAAACTATCATCGACCAAAGTGAAGATCTTTACTATTTGAACATCAGCAATTCACATACCGATACCGACCCAGAGTCAATGCTTAACGCAATAGAATTAGAAAAAGGTATAAAGAAATTAGACGAAGAATTTAGACGCGCATTCGATATGTACAACGACGGATATAAATACAAAGAAATCGCAGATTGTTTACACCTGACCATCGGCACTGTAAAAAGCAGAATTTTCTACAGTCGCAAAAAATTGATGAGTCAAATGAGCGAATATTGTCCTAATTAAATTTTACTACAATCAAGACAAGTCGTTTGATTTGTCTTGATTGAAAAAATTGTTAGGTCGTCATACAATAAAATTGACAAATTCTTGTTAAATTTGCACATTAATTAAATAAAAAAAGTCAACTATGATAGAGACAGATATTCGTGAACTTAACGAAAGAATTCAGAGAGAAAGTCAGTTCATTGACCTTGTTAATCTTGAAATGAGTAAAGTAATCGTTGGTCAGAAACACATGACTGAGAGATTATTAATAGGTTTATTATCAAACGGGCACATCCTTCTCGAAGGTGTTCCTGGATTAGCAAAAACACTTGCCATCAAGACATTATCAAGCATTATTGATGCCGACTTCAGTCGTATTCAGTTCACTCCAGACCTCTTGCCTGCCGACTTGATCGGTACAATGATTTATAGTCAGAAGAACGAAGAATTTATAGTTCGTAAGGGTCCAGTTTTCGCAAATTTTGTCTTAGCAGACGAAATTAACCGTTCACCTGCTAAGGTGCAAAGTGCATTGCTCGAAGCGATGCAGGAACATCAGGTTACAATTGGTGAAAATACGTTTGCTTTACCAGATCCATTCCTCGTAATGGCAACACAAAACCCTATAGAACAAGAAGGTACATATCCACTTCCAGAAGCTCAAGTTGACCGTTTCATGCTTAAGGTCGTGATTGACTATCCTAAGAAAGAAGAGGAGAAAATCATTCTTCGTCAAAATATTACAAGAGAATATCCAGAAATCAAACCTGTCACATCAACGAAGGAAATCTTAAATGCAAGAAAAGTTTGCCGTGAAGTTTATCTCGACGAAAAGATTGAAAACTACATCACCGACATCGTCTTTGCATCACGTTATCCTAACGATTATAAACTGAAGAAATTCGCAGGTCTTATTAGCTACGGCGGTTCTCCACGTGCAACAATCAATTTAGCCATGGCAGCAAAAGCATACGCTTTCATTAAACGTCGCGGTTATGTAATCCCAGAAGACGTGCGCGCCATCGCTCCTGACGTAATGAGACATCGTATCGGATTAACATACGAAGCTGAAGCCGAGAACATTACAACTGAAGAAATCATCAACGAAATCCTCAATATTGTTGAAGTGCCGTGATTTATTTTTGAATTATGGAAACAAACGAACTATTTAAAAAGGTTAGAAAAATCGAGATCAAGACACGTGGCTTGACCAACAACATCTTCTCTGGTCAGTATCATAGTGCCTTCAAGGGTCGTGGTATGACCTTCAGCGAAGTTCGTGAATATCAATATGGTGACGACATTCGCAACATCGACTGGAATGTCACAGCACGTTTCAATCGTCCCTTCGTAAAGATTTTTGAAGAAGAACGCGAGATGACAGTGATGTTGCTTATCGACGTATCGGGTTCAAACGATTTCGGTTCAGTCAACATTTCAAAGAGAGATCTCACAGCAGAATTAGCAGCCGTATTGGCATTCTCAGCGATTCAGAATAATGATAAAGTAGGTGTGATATTCTTCAGCGACCAGATTGAAAAATTCATTCCTCCTAAGAAAGGTTCAAGTCATATCTTACGTATTATCAGAGAGATTGTTACATTTACACCACAACATAAAGGAACAGACATCGGTGAAGGTCTGCGTTTTTTAACAAGTGCTATTAAAAAACGTACGACAGCATTCCTTATTTCCGATTTCATCTCGAAGAAACCTTTTGAACAACAGATAAGAATCGCCGCTAACAAGCACGACCTCGTATGTTTAAGAATAACGGATAAAAGAGAACTCGTTCTCCCTAAAATAGGTCTTGTAAAATTCAGAGATTCAGAGACAAACAAAGACGTTTGGGTAGATACCTCAATGAGTTCTTGGAACGAAGCCTATCAGAAATACATTCAAGCAGAGTCTATAAAACTAAATAAGATTTTTGCTAACAATGGTATTGATAATGCTTTGATTTATACTGACATAGATTACGTAAAACCTTTAATGCAGTTATTTAAGAAAAGAGAATCAAGAAGATGAGAAAAAAATTGCATTCAATAAGTACAATCATCGTTTTAGCAATAATATTTTTCATTGATATTCATTGCTATGCACAAAACGTCATTGCAAGTGGAACCATCGACAGAGATAGTATCTCCGCTGGTCAGCCTTTTAATTTCAAATTAGAAGTAAAATCCCCAGACAGTTACATCATCGACTGGAATGGAATTAAAGACAGCATCAACAATATTGAAATTATTAAGAAAGGTGAAGTTACCAGGACACCTATTAATAATAGTAATGATGTCATTTTATCTCAAGATTTAATAATGACGACATTCGATACTGGCTACATCGAGATTCCAAGTATTGGCATAAAATATTCAAAGTCAGCAGATGACACTACAAAATTCACTTGTTTCACCGATTACAAAGACATCTACGTAAAAGGTGTTTCAGTTGATACGACGGTGGCATATAAGCCCATAAAAATGCCGATCAAACAAAGCTTAACTGTCGAAGAAACAATACCATACTTTGGCGGAGTCATAGTTTTGGCAGGATTGATACTGTTGATAACATATCTCATCAAGCGTTCCAAGAAGAAAGATAGAATCGAAGAAGAGGAAACAAAGCCCTCTATTCCAGCTATCGTAACTGCAAGAGAGAAACTTCTCAGCCTTAAGGAATCAAATCTCTGGCAATCAGGTAAGTCAAAAGAATATTACACAGATTTAACGGATATCGCAAGAGAATATCTCGAAGGTCAATTCAACATTGAAGCTATAGAAATGACATCTGACGAAATTTTAGAAGAAGTCAGAAGATTGAATCTTAGCGACAATATTTACAGAAAGTTGCAAGAAACACTTGTAACTGCCGATCTTGTAAAATTTGCCAAAGCAAATCCAGATTCATCACAAAATGAGATGGCATTCAACGACATCAATACTTTTGTTGAAGAAAGTTACATCTTCCATCAGGAATTAGAAAAGCAAAAAGAAGAAGAAGCCAAGGCAAAGAAATACAAATTTGAAGAACAAGCAAGCGAAAATCAAGAAATGGAGGAAACAAAATGAATTCAATAGAGTTTGCGTCACAGCATTTCCTTTTTGGACTGATTATCATACCGCTATTGATTATATGGTATATTTTCAACTGCAACAAACAGCAAGCGTATCTACGTTTTTCAGACACCGGATTCTTCAACAAGCTTCCAAAATCGTGGAAAGCGTATCTGAGACATATCGTCTTTGCATTAGAAATAATTGCTTTATCATTATTTATTGTGGCATTAGCTCGTCCGCAAAGCAGTTCTAAAAACCAGAAGATCAATATTGAAGGAATCGACATCGTTTTAGCGATGGACATCTCAAGCAGTATGTTGGCAGCCGACTTAAAGCCTGACAGGTTAGAAGCCTCAAAGGCCGTAGCCTCCGACTTTGTCAACGGACGTCCAGGCGACAGAATGGGATTAGTTGTTTTTAGTGGTGAAACCTTTACGCAAGTACCTTTAACTACAGACCACGGCATGATGCTCAACATGTTAAAAGACATGAAGTGCGGAATGTTGGAAGATGGCACCGCCATTGGCGACGGTTTAGCTTCGGCCATTAACAGACTTAAAGACAGCGAAGCTATTTCCAAAGTAGTTATTTTACTTACTGACGGTGACAACAACGCAGGTTCTATTGACCCAGCGACAGCTGCTGAAATGGCGAAATTATATGGAATCAGAGTTTACACTATTGGCGCTGGCACAAGAGGCACAGCACCATATCCAGTACAAACATTCAGCGGCATTAAATACCAACAAGTTCCTGTAAATATCAACGAGGAATTATTACAACAAATTGCCGATGAAACAGGCGGCAAATATTTCCGCGCAGAGACAAAGGAAAAACTGCAACAGATTTACGATGAGATTGACAAGATGGAACGTTCAAAAATAGAAGTAAACGAATTCAAGAGATTACACGAAGAATTTTATCCTCTCGTATTTTGGGGACTACTCGCACTCGTTTTATCTTTAATATTAAGACATACGATTTTCAAATCAATAACCGATTAAATTTAAAACAAATGGAAACCAATATATTAAGATTTGAACATCCTGAATATTTGTATTTACTTCTTGTAATACCAATCTTCATTGCGTTATATATACTGTTAAGAATTATTAACAAGAGACAATTCAAGAAGTTTGCAGACAGCAAGTTTGCAGAGTTTCTTGTACCACTTGCATCGAAATCAAGGAGCAATACAAAATTTGCAATTTATATGATAGTCTTAGCCTTAGGCATTGTCGCCTTGGCAAACTTACAGACAGGCTCCAAGATGGAAGAAGTAAAACGAGAAGGCATCGACCTGTACTTCTGCATCGACATTTCAAATTCAATGAATGCAGAAGACATAGCACCAAATCGTTTAGAACGTTCTAAGCAAGCCATTAACAATCTCATTAACAAACTCAACGGCGACAGAATCGGTATTATTATTTTCGCTGGCAATGCATACGTACAACTCCCTATCACGACAGATTATGCAGCTGCAAAGATGTTTCTCTCTACAATAAACACCAGTCTCATTCCATCACAAGGAACCGAAATAGGTGCAGCTATCAACTTAGCAGCTAAATCTTTTGGAGAAAGCGAACACCAAAAAGCTATCGTGATTATTTCAGACGGTGAAGACCACGAAAACGGCAATGCCATTAAAGCCGCACAAGATGCTGCACAGTTAGGAATAAAAATATATACTATAGGTATGGGTCTTGAAGATGGCGCCCCAATTCCAATTTACAACCAATACGGAAAAAGAATCGGATATAAGAAAGACAGAGAAAACAACATCGTCATTACAAAATTAGATGACAATATGTTACGTCAAATAGCAGAGATCGGAGACGGCATCTATAGAAGAGCAAGCAACTCCAATGTAGGCTTAGACGAAATATTTGATGAAATAAACCAATCTGAAAAAACAGAAATAGACTCAAAGGTGTTTACTGATTACGAAGATCAGTTCCAATGGTTCTTAGGCGCAGCCATCATACTTTTATTAATCGAAATCTTAATTTCTTCCGGAAAGAAAGATTGGGAAAACAAATTCAATTTTTTTGAACCAAAAGATGAAGACAATCAATAAAATATCAACAAGCATATTATTTGCTTTTCTATGTTTGTCGCTTAATGCGCAGACTGACAAAGGTTTTATCCGTCACGGCAATAGTGACTTCAAGAAAGGGAATTATTCTGAGGCTGAAGTCAATTACAGAAAATCTTTAGACAAAGAATACAACCCAAAAGCAGAATTCAACTTAGGCGACGCACTATACGAGCAAAAGAATTATGAGAACGCTGCACAAGCATTTACTGGAGTAACAGAAAGAAATACTTCCAAAGAAATGGAAGCGTCTGCATATTATAATCTCGGCAACACCATGATGGCACAAGAAAAATATGCCGAAGCGTTCAATTCATTTAAGAAATCATTGGAAATAAATCCAGACGACGAAGACGCTATCTACAATCTGAATTATGCTCGCATGAAAATGATTCAGCAGCAGCAACAGCAGCAACAGCAAAATCAAGAGCAACAACAGCAGAATCAAGAACAAGAGCAAGAACAGCAACAGCAACAGAAGCAGAATCAAGAGCAACAACAGAATCAAGAGCAACAACAGAATCAAGAACAGCAGCAGCAACAACAA
>JAFTUF010000024.1 GCA_017466405.1 Bacteroidales bacterium | reverse complement strand
GGTTGGCAGAATTTTGCGAAAAACTTAACTCAGAAAGAGCAAAGTCTGCTACAATGACGGTCGATGAACTATACCAAATGTCATTTGATGCTCACTACAATTTAGTGACAATTCATCCTTGGGCTGATGGCAATGGTCGTATGGCTCGTTTGGTGATGAATATGTTGCAGTTTGAATTTAGTCTCATCCCCACAATGATTCTCAAAGATGATAAAGAGGAATATATCAAAGCGTTAGTTGCCACCCGAGAGGATGATGACCTTGATGTTTTTAGAGGATTTATGACCTCTATGATGGAGCAAAACCTACAAAACGAAATTGCGACTTACTTGGAATCTATCGGGAATGAAGAAAGTAAGGAGAAAACTCCAAAAGGTGGGGTGAAACCGACAAAAAGTAGGGAGAAAATCGTTGCTTTGCTATCGGAAGATGGCAAGCTGAGCGCGGCGGCACTTGCTGAAAAGATTGGCATTTCAGCCAAGGCTGTAGAAAAACACCTTGCCAACCTTAAAGCCAATGGCATCATAGAGCGTATCGGTCCGGCCAAAGGCGGTTATTGGAAAGTAAAATAAACACATAAACGTATTACTTATATATGGACAATGTCATAACAATAATCAGTGTCGCATATACTTGCTGCGATGTTACTTGCTGTCCGTCCTTACGAATATGCAGACGCTCTCGGTTTATCATTTCCGCTATCTGCTCAGTCCGAATTCCTCTGTTAGTACTCTCAAGACAATATAAAATGGCTTCCTCTATTTTCATGATTTAAAAATGAAGTCTTATTTTCTTTATCTCAATCTACAAACCCTAAAAAAAGGAGATAGAATCTAATCATATCTCCTTTACGCTTTTAATTGTTCTTCAGCCATTCCAGGCGTCGCTGATCTGGAAGGTGTTTTATCTTGAAATCGCTGAATGTTGCCTTGAATCCTTTTCCGTCGGGACAGGCTGCCATCATGCCGACCATGACTGGAGTATTGTCCTGTAACCAGCAGTTGCGCATCATGGTGTAGTTCTTATCGTCAAACGAATAAAATATCTCAACAGCATCAAGTCGTCTAACAGCTTTAATCCATACGAACTCAACTGGTTCATCTAATTCAATAACGCTCCAGTCGCTGGTAGTATGTGTCACGACTGTACTTAGATTGTATTTTCCATCCACGAACTCGATACCTGTCTTGATATAGTTTTCTTTGTCAATTCTAATCATAAGTCCTGCTTGATCGAAGCGCTCTTTATATTCACCGGAAATCTTTACTTTCACCTCAAACTCTCCTCCTCTCGTTGTATATAAAAAAGGTGCATCATCAACGGTAAAACCATAATGAGATATACGCCAGTAGTCACTTTGTGGAGTAACATCCATTGTCAATGTTTCATTCTCAATATTCCAGTTCTCTGGTTCATTGAACCACTGCATCTTCTCAAGTGTCTGAGCCGAAACTATCGTAGAAACAACAAATAATACTAATGTTAAAAAATAATGTCTCATACTCAAAAATTATTCTGTTACAACTTCTTCAATAACTTCAACCTGTTCTACATTAAGACTGTCGCTAACGACTCCCTCAACGACTTCTACCTTATTATATCTTGGCAGCGGTGATTTCACTTTTGGATTGATGTAAGATAAGACATTGAAAATCCATAAAGCGCCAACTGTCAATACTATGACACCAAATGTAATGAGACATTTTTGCCATGTCTTAAGACCTTTCTTTGCGAATGGGTCTTTTAGTTTCATCTTTGGATATTTAGCAATGTCGGTCAATGTCTCACCGAAAGGAATGCTTATCTTCGAGGCGGCGTTGACAGCCCAGCCGTTAGCATTGAGTAAAGGAGCTATGTTTCTACGACGTAACTTAAGCCATGCCATTACCATAGCAGGTCCTGAGATAAGAATGATGATTCCTACGAACAACATAATAAGTTGCCACCATTTCAATGCGAATAGACCTTTGAAGATACTTGCCAATGCTGTTCCTATCATACCGAAAGCCATACCTATAGCTGCGAAGATACCAGCGACCTTAGCGATGTCGAAAGGAGGTGTCGCAGCGGCTGCTTTGGCATCGGCAGCTGTCTTTGTTGGAGCAGCGTTGATGTTAGCTGTAGCGTTTGCCATCATCTTAGCGTCTTTCTCAGCAGCGCTCTTGTTAATGAGATTCTCTATCGCTGTCGCCATTCTGCGATAAGGCGACCAGAACGACTGTGAAATATTTATAGGATTATCTACAATCTTGGTAATCACAGCGTCCCATTCCAAACCGTTGTTGTCATAGAAAACACCATTCTTACCTACTGTCAATTCTCCTATGTCGCCGACGGTAACAGCTGCAGCGATTTGCATCTTAGCTGTTTTTGTCTTTGTAGTACAATCGCAATAGATGAGATACATACCGCTCGTACCAGCTGCAGCGCTATGTTTACCAGTGTCGTTGACCTTCATACAGAACTTACACGCTCTTTGGTCGATGATGAGTGTTCCGCATTGGAATATCGACTTCAAGTTTCTATCTTTATCATAGAAGTCGTTGAAAGTAACGAAGTTCTTAAGCAGTCTATAAAAATCGCGATAGATATGAAGGAATTTATCGACCATATCAATATTATCGGATTGTTCTTTCAATGCTGCATCCTGAGCGACTAAATCAAGGAGTTCCGCTTTCTTATCCTGAGTAAGGAAGTTATTCATCGCATCGATGCCGAGAGATTCTACAGCGGCACCAGCTTTAGAGTTTTTCCAAGTGTTATATGCAGAGAATTTTACTGCTACAGCATTCCAATCTTCTTCAGTGATAACGTCTTTAGAAGTATCTATTGCGTTATCTTTTATTATGTTGAAATATTTTTCCCAGGCAGGATTTATTGCAGCCCTGAGATTTAACTCAGCTTTTCCTGTTATGTGAGTGAGCGGATATGCTGCTATTTCATTATTTTTTGTCGAGAGGTTTTCTGCGCTTATGGCATCAATCTGAGAAGTCTGGATGTCGAGGGCGGCTGTGTTGTTTGGAGAGAAGGCTGCTAATTTAGAACGCATGAAATAGTCTCTTACTTTTGCATCTAAAGCATTGTAAGCCTCGATGATAGCATCTGTCTTATCACTAAATGGCGCCTCTACCTTTGCGGCAGTCCAAGCTAAATAATCATTTATGTTTTTATAAAACGCTTCTATCTGTTCTGCTCCAACACCCTGGGCTCCACTCCTATCGGCAACACTTCCAACTGTTGATATTATTGTTGCTATAGTTGATTTTATATCCGCGTCATCGGAAGAAGCCTCAGTGATGATACCATCGCCATTGAAGCGTGTCTTTGCGAAAATAGCTGTGATGTCGGCGGTATCGGCTAATGAGATAAGGTTTCCTTCTTTGCCAAGATTCTCTAATATCTGTTTCGCTGAAGAATAGAGTTTCTTGCCATTGGCATCATCAGTGTTAATTTGGTTTATGTCGATAGAATCATCACCTTTAAGGATTAAGTCTTTGTCTTTCAAAATCGACATTATCCATTGTGATACCGAAATAATATCGTTGATACGAAGCTTGCCATCGCCATCACAATCCATATATTTCAGACTCTTATCATCTATTTCGAGACCTGTCGTCGGACATGAAAGTACGGTCCACATTTTAGGGTCGAGTTCTGCGAGATGAGCGATATCGTCGCCTGATTTTATCCTTACACGAGCCGAGCCTCCTATGTTAACAAAGCTCCACTTGTATTTCTTTTCTTTATTGATGAGTGACATAATACAATATTTAATTTACAGTCAGAATTGACTTACAGATTTTGATTTCTGCAAATTTATAAATATTTCCTTTATGAAAAATTCAAAATTAAAGAATTTCAAAAAAAAGAGAGACGCAGCAATTACTGGAGGACACATTCAATGTGTCCGTACAATTGTCAATTCTCAATCAAAAACTCCACCGCTTCAGCATATCCGCCAAGTCCTTTGCCAACGATGCTTTTAACAGAAGCTTCTGCCGTATAAGAATGATGACGATATTCTTCTCGCGAATAGATGTCGCTGATGTGCACTTCAACGACAGGTGTTTCTATAGAACGTATAGCGTCTGCCAAAGCAATTGAAGTATGACAATAAGCTCCCGGATTGAAGACTACACCGTCGTAATTATCCCAAGTTTCATGCAACTTGTCAATCAAAACGCCTTCATGGTTTGACTGGAAATAATCTAACTGATGCTCTGGAAATCTCTTTTTCATCACGTTGATGTAATCGACGAGCGAGACAGTTCCGTAAATATGTGGTTCTCTTCTGCCTATGAGGTTTAAATTAGGTCCGTTTAAAATTAATATCTTCATCGTAATTTTTTCTTGCAAACTTAAAAAAAAATGTAATACCTTTGCCTCGACTTTCAATAGGGGTGCCTTTTTTACGAAAGTAAAATGAAAAACAGGCTGAGATCACACCCTCTGAACCGGATACGGATAATGCCGAGACCGGGAAATGAGATACATCAAAAAATTTCCTCCTATTGATTTAATTAAATTTATTAACAATTAAATCAATTAATTATGTTCAAAAAAATCACAACAATCATCATCCTGGCAGTACTGATGCCAATGCAACTGCTGGCACAATTTAACGTCAGCGGAAATGTCCTCGACAAAGAAAACCACGAAGCCTTGATAGGCGCACACATCTCTTTAAAAGAACTCGACATGATTACCGTCACCGACGAGAACGGTTATTTCGAGTTTAACAACATCGCTAAAGGTTCTTATAGTTTAGAAGCTTCTTTCGTAGGATTTCAGAATTATAAGACTGAAATTAAAATAGTTAAGAATCATCATGTAAATATTATGATGCGACAAGACTTCATGATGGAAGACGAAATCATTGTCACGGCATCGCGTGTCGGAGAGAAGACACCTCTCACCTACTCTGAGATTTCTTCCAAAGAACTGAAGACAAGCAACCAAGGAGCCGACCTTCCTTATCTTCTGCAAAACACACCTTCTTTAATAGTGACCTCCGACGCTGGATCTGGCGTAGGCTACACCGGAATGAGAATACGCGGCAGCGACCTAACAAGAATCAACGTCACGCTGAATGGAATTCCTGTCAACGATCCAGAATCGAATCTCGTCTATTTCGTAGATTTGCCCGACTTAGCTTCTTCCGTAGATAACATACAGATACAGAGAGGTGTCGGCAATTCAAGTAACGGCGCTGCTGCATTCGGAGCTTCAATAAATATCAAAACCGACGAACAGATAACAGAGCCTTTCGCGAGAATAAGCTCTTCAGTTGGTTCGTTTAACACCTTGAAAAACACAATAAACTTCTCATCAGGCCGCGACAAAAACGGATTCAACTTCAACGGAAGAATAAGCAAGATAAATTCTGACGGCTACATCGACAGAGCTTATTCTGATTTATTTTCTTATCAACTCTCGGCTTCGTGGTCGAATGAAAACAACTTCCTTAAATTTATGATTATGAATGGTAAGGAAGAGACTTACCAGGCTTGGAACGGCGCTCCTAAAGATAGTCTTGCCACAAATCCTACTTACAACCCTTCGGGAATTATGTACGACAAAGAAGGAAATATCTTAGGTTATTATGATAACGAAATCGACAAATATAATCAGTCGTATTATCAGCTGCACTATGCTCATAGCTTCTCGACACAACTTACATTAACAGCCTCAGCATTTCTCACAACAGGAAAAGGTTATTACGAGAATTACAAAAACGACAAGAAGTTTTCGAGTTACGGATTGCCTTCTTTCGTAATCGGCGACACCGTCATCGACAGACTCAACTTAATACAACAGAAATGGTTAGACAATAAATATTACGGATTCAACCTTGCTTTGAACCAGAAGGCAGGACGACTCGACATTAATTATGGCGGAAGTTGGAACAAATATGATGGTGATCATTTCGGAATAATAAACTGGGCAGAATATGGAGTTCCGCTAAATTACAGATGGTATGAGAACACAGGCAATAAAGAATATTACAACATTTATGTATCAGCGAATTACGAGTTAAACTCACACCTTAATTTCTTCGCAGAGATGCAATATCGTCACATCCGCTACGACATAGAAGGAATCCATGACGATTTGAACGACGTAACACAGAATCACATATTTAACTTCTGGAATCCTAAAGGCGGAATATTCTACACCATTAACGACAGAAACAACGCTTATTTCTCGGTGGCTTATTCCAATAGAGAACCAAACCGCGACATCTACACTGACGCCGACGAATTTCAAAGAGAGCGTGTCACACACGAGAAGCTCATTGATTATGAATTAGGATATTCTCATAGAAACAACAAAATGACTTTCAACACCAACTTATTTTATATGGATTACAGAGACCAGCTTGTCATGACCGGCGAGATAAATAATGTTGGAAATACAATCATGATGAATGTCGATAAGAGTTACAGATTTGGTTTGGAAGGAAGCGCTTTGTTTAAGTTCAACAGATATTTTGCCATAGACTGTAATTTCGCTTTGAGTCAAAATAAGATTATCGACTTCGTTGATTATGTCGATAATTACGATTCCGACTGGAATTATTTAGGACAGATTGATAATCATTTAGGAAGCACAGACATTTCATTTTCTCCAAATATCATTGCAGGTTTAAATCTGAAAGTAAGTCCGGTGAGATATTTAGATATCGTCTTTCAGGAGAAATATGTAGGACGACAATATATCGACAACACCTCTACCCATTCAAGAAGTTTGGATCCTTATTTTATCAGCAATGTTAATATAAATTATGAATGGAAGCAGTCGCTCTTTAAAGAGTTGAATTTCAACTTATCGTTGAATAATATCTTTAACAGCAGATATTGCAGTAACGCTTGGGTTTACAAAGCTTTAGTCGGTGGTGAAGAATATATCGAAGACGGATATTTTTCACAAGCCGGATTTAATTTTATGTTCAGCGTTATTGTTGGGATATGATGTAAAAAAAGAGACGCCACAGTGTGACGTCTTTACATTTACATTTTAAAATTATTTTATCAATTTCCTGATTGCTCTAACAGCCTCACCAACAAACAAGACTGGGAATGTTCCGAGTAAGATATACAGCCAGTCTTTCATTGTCATAGCTGTGACGTTGAACATCTCGCCGCCGAATGTAACGATAAGATATTGACCGCCTAATATTACGAGCAATGCTAATCCGAATCCAGCGATGACATCTTTGGAGAACAATCCTTTCAAGGCTGAACTCTCGCTATGGAATGCCTTAGCGTTGAATAAGTTCCAGAACTGCAAGAACACGAATATTGTGAAGATGAATGTCTGCTCTATTGCAGAGATTCCTTCATGAACCATATTGAAATTGAAATAATTCCTGAGATATTCTGCGAATGAGAAATCTGACATTGAAGTCACATCGACATGTTTGAAATATTGGACGAGACCGAACATAAGGAGAACAAAGAATATACCGACGCCAAAGATGAAATATGCCATTGGCTTTGTTATGATATTAGCTTCTCTGCTACGAGGTTTCTCTTTCATTACCAATGGTGAAGGTGGCAATGAAGCGAGAGCCATAGCTGCGAATGTATCCATGATTAAGTTAACCCAAAGCATCTGTGTAACAGTAAGAACCATTTCTGATCCGAGTAATGCACCGAGCATAACGATAAGACATGCTGCCACATTGATTGTCATTTGGAATACGATGAAACGTTGGATGTTAATATACAATGATCTTCCCCACATCACAGCACGAGCGATACTGTTGAAGGAGTTATCCAAGATTGTAATGTCGGATGCTTCTTTTGCTACAGTTGTTCCATCACCCATTGAGAGACCTACTTGTGCAGCTTTAAGAGCAGGAGCGTCGTTGGTGCCATCGCCTGTAACTGCTACGACTTCACCTTCAGATTGCAACAATCTTACAAGACGTTCTTTATCCATAGGACGTGCTCTCGACATTATCTTAATGTTATGAATGACAGAAAGAGCTTCTTCGTCTGAGAGTGCTTCCCAATCTTTACCAGTGATATGGTTAACATCCTTAGAGTCAGTACCGAGCCACAATCCAAGTTGACGACCGATTTCTATGGCTGTACCAGGAGTGTCGCCTGTAACAATCTTAACATCTATACCTGCTGACATACAATTCTTGACAGCGTCAGCGACATCGTGACGTATTGGGTCAGCGATAGCAACGATACCTAATAATATAAAGTTTTCTGCTACAAGTTCATCGGTCTTTGGATCGAAGGATTGTTCATTAGGGTCACCGATTTTATAAGCGAACGCTAATGTACGCATAGCTTTACCTTGATATTCAAGAAGCTGCTTTTCAACATCTAAGCGGTAAGGTGTAATATCAACATTACCTTCTTGTGTAGCTATCTTATTACAATGTTTTAGAATCATTTCAGGAGCTCCTTTCACGTAGAATATAGGTTTTCCCATTGCAGGAGACTCCACGATAGATGCCATGAACTTATATTTTGTAGAGAAAGGAACCTGTTGATACATCTTAACACCTTCTCTAATCTTCATGTAATCAACGCCTTGTTTGTTAAGCCATAACAAGAGAGCACCTTCTGTAGGATTACCGATAGCTTTGATTTTCTTTTCGTCGCTGAAATCGAGGAATGCCGTTGTATTAAGTGCTAAGCTTTCTTTTATAAGATTGCTTATTTCGTTATCTGAGAGTTGTTTTTCAGGGAAAGCTGGGAAACTCAAATCGTTAACACTCATTTGATTTTGAGTCAATGTTCCTGTTTTATCTGTACATATTACAGTAGCAGCACCCATTGTTTCGCAAGCATGCATTTTTCTCACGAGGTTGTTTGCTGTAAGCATACGTTTCATGCTGAGAGCCAAACTGAGAGTGACACTCATTGGAAGACCTTCTGGAACAGAAACAACAATAATTGTCACAGCCATCATAAGAGTATTGAGGAGATACTGAGCGAAAGCAAGCCACTCAAATTGTTCGTTGCTTGTGAAGAACATCACGAGACGCATCACTAATATTATAGCTGCTATACAATAACTTGCGACTGTAATTATCTTGCCAAGACGATCCAACTGGTTATCGAGAGGCGTTTTTATATTATTGTCAATTTGTGAGCCTTTATAAACTTTGCCCCATTCTGTTGCATCGCCTACTCTTTCAACGCGCATCACGCCGTGACCATCGATTATCTTACTTCCTCGCAAGACCCAGTTTGAAGGATATGTAGCATCCGGATTGAAATCTTTAGGGTCGATGGTCTTATTTGCCATAGGCTCACCTGTAAGATCCGACTCATTGACTTGCAATGAGAACGCATCAATAAGCTCTCCATCAGCAGGAACTTCATCGCCGGTTTCAATAATAACGATGTCTCCTACTACTATTTCCTTACGACCTATGACTGTAATATTGCCATTACGAACGACCTTTACTTCCTCGTCGTCGCTAACTTTATTAAGTACTTCAAATTTTTTGTTTGCACTCACCTCAAAAGCGAAACCGATACAAGTAGCGAGCATAATTGCTACAAAGATTCCGAGAGGTTCAAATAAGACAGCGAAGCCTTCGTCTGTCGTGAAATATTGATAAAGAGAAACGCCAACAGACAAAGCCAATGCTATCAGCAATATTCTAATGATTGGATCTGTCAGTTTCTCGAAGAATTGATGCCATAGAGATTCTTTCTTTGGCGGTGTTAAAACATTACTGCCGTACTTCTTACGGCTTTCTTCAACCTGTTCGTTAGTTAAACCTTTATGTATCATAAAAAATTTGTTATGTAAAAAATAATTCCTAATTGTTACATTATGTTATCGGAAAAATACGAAATGCAAATTTACAATTTTTTTCACATTTTAATAACCTTCGACATCATATAAAACAATTATTTTCAATAAATGTTTATTTCATATATATGTAAGACCTAAATATTTTTCTCAAAAAAAACGGAGGACTAATAAAATCCTCCGTATCGTTCATATTATTTGAATTTACAATAGCTTATTGTAACTTACCCATTTCTTCTTCAAGAACTTTCTTGAATTTCTCGTATTCAAAGTCTGTTCTGAGTTTTTCATCGTTTGAAACTTTCTTTGCAATCTCATCCATCACTGATTTGCCAGTGAGTTCAACGCATGCATAGCATATTGTTGCACCTTGGATTGAAGTGCTTGGCATTGTGCCTTCGCATGTTATTGGAGTACCGACCAATAATTGATTAATAACTGTACGAGAAAGGTCTTGAAGACGTTGTCTAAAATCACTCTCAGCTCCTGTAACATACTCGCTTGTATAATTGTCAACAACGCGTTGTATTGTTGCACTCACTTGAGCTGCTAATTCGGAACGTGCTGCATTAGCAGCCTGAGAACGTGCTTGTTGCATTTGTCTATCACTACTTGCAATATGTTGACCTAAATATTTGAACACGTCTGTTGTAGATCTACATTCTGGGCATGGCAAGTTTGATGCAACTTGTTTTTCTGAACCACATGATGCCATTATTAAAGTCATCAAGGCTACACCTAAAAATAAAGTAACTTTTTTCATTTTTTTAATTTTTTCGTTTATGCCTACTCTTTGCTTTTCGGCTTCCGCTTATTATTTAACTTAATTATTTCCAATCAATGGGTATATTTCTCATTTCCACAGTGCATCCTCCTATGTTAAAGGAAAGCGCCGTTAACTTCATATTCTTTGAAGGCAACATCTGTCCGACTTTCCATGATGTCTTTTGAGGGACATCTGTCAATGTATTATAACCTCCTATTGTATAAGACGAGAACTCATCACCTTCTTGATTGAATGCTAAGAAATTTCTAATATAATAATAGTCATTGACTTTATGATTTGTAAATCTAATTGTAATCGTAACTTCTTGTGATGACTTATTGCCTACCAATGAAATAAGTTCCACTGTCAAATCATCGGGACATGAATTATTAATCTTGACTTTCGACTGTGTTGCCGATTGCACATTGTTAGTACTTGTTTTATCCTCTTCTTTATTTTGGTCCTTTTTCTTCTTGCTTATAACTGTTTCTGATTCACTGCTCCATTCTCCATGAACTTTCTTATGCTGATTCAACGGATCTTCAACCTGAGCAAAACAATTATTACCGCTTATTATTGCAATAACAACTGATATAATAAACAAACTAAACTTTTTCATATATTATAATTTAATGTTAACTTTCTCAACTATTCTTTTCTTTCCAAAATCGAAACGTATTTCAACATAATTATCATCTTGTTCATAGCAATCGAAAGTATTGAACGTCAATTCTATCTTATCACCATTATGTTTTTTAGAGAAATCTCTTGCACATTCACTCTTAAGCTTTGGCAATGATTTCGTCTCCATTACTTTCTCATCATATTTCAATTGTATTACAAGTTTGCCATTTTCATTTTCCAATACATCAATATAAATATTTGATATTGTCTTTTCATAAAGTGATATGATATTCTTGATATTTCCATATTTAGAATCAGCTTCATCAAATTCCTTCATCAAGGTTTTCATATCATTTATATCAGTAAGTATCTGATCAACACTATTCTTCTCTGCTAAGGAATTTTTATATGATTCTATCTTATCATTATATGCTTTCTCTTGCGCATTATAAGTATTGATTAGATCTTGCAATTCAAATTGTGAAAACGGATAAAGTATATAATAGTCGTAGTATGATTCCTTAGTCTTCTTATTCATATAACGTTCCCAATATACTTCAGCTTTTGAAAGGCTAATACCTTGAAGAGCAGGCATCTTTGCTACTTTGAGCGTCGTACTTGCCTTTATATTCTCAACATACGAATCTTTATCATTGACAACAGTCCAATCTGTCTCTTTCGTCGATTCACTTGCGACAACCACCGCCACCGATGAAGCTATTCTATCTAACAAAGATGTCATAACCATATCCTGTGCTTCTTCAATACTTGCAGCCATATTTGCCTGAATCATATATGTATCCATCTGATTTGCATAAATCCAGTTTGGTTTATTCTTGCTGCTTTGTTCTACAAGTTTAAAATCCTTTTGAGAGAAACCAACAAATGGAATTACAAGCAACAATAATATAATAATATATCTCTTCATATTTTTTTATTATTTATTTATCCATGATACATCAGGATCGGAATTCTTTATTGCTGTCTGAGAAGAACTCTGTTGTTCCTGAGATATTTTAATTAAGATATTCAATGTATTATCATAACAACCATTTAATCCATCTATTTGAGGAATCGCGTTTAATTCGCTAAGCGCTTCATCATACATTCCCATTTCTATATATGTATTGATGGTTTTTATTACATTATCACATTCAGTGTTGTAATATTCAACTATTTTATCTTTGGCTATTGTAATTATTTTCTTAAGTTTAGGGTCACGAGCTTTGAGAGATTTAACCGCTTCCATGACAGCCTTGGTTTCATTTTCACCCACACCTTTTTTAACGAGAGTCTCTTGTGCAAACAACAGTTTTCTACTATTATCGACTATATAAATAGTTATTTCTAACTCTGCCACGTAATTTATTGGAGCTGTTGCCGTTGCTTCTATGGAAGTAACAATCACAGAAGGTATCATCAAGAATTTGTTTGAATTATCCGTCGAGCCGATTCCGTTAAGAGTCACTGCCTGATTCAATCTGTTATATAATGTCAAAGCTGCATCATTGCTAATATTTGATGTTGAAGGCGTTAACACTCTCAGATTCTGTGCCTCTGCCGAAAATGAAGCTACAGCTAAAAACAATATCAATAGTATAGACTTAATTCTTCTCATATCACTTCTCTCCTATAATAATCCAGACTTCACCGAGTCCGCGTTCATAAATTTTACTATCTATCAAGAACGGTTCTTTTTTAAGATAACTTCTTATGCCATTGGCAAAACCACGAGCATCAAGTGCCGACATTCTGCCGTTACGTTCTTTATACAAAGGTATTCTAACCTGTTCAAAGACAATATAATTTTCAGTAGCGTTAGTACGTGTCGGAGCATGGTTCAATGTATTGTCTTCCATCCAATAAGAGATTATATCTGTCAGTTCCAGATATTCGTCTTCAAAATCGAATTCCGATTCAAAGTTGACATCAGCATTATCCCAAACTCTGAATTTCATCACTATCTCACGACCGTTTTGCGACATATCTTCAAAATGCGACATCAGCTGGGCGCAGAAAGAATCCATGTGATTAAGCACAGCTTCTTCTAGGAGCAAGTTGATTGGCGCTGAGGTAGAAGGAGAACCGACACCTGAACTAGCAGCTACTACCTTATTAGTATATGCGTCTAATGCTCTCATATTATATGAGATATAACGTTGAGGCCCTTTTTGCATAGGTGTGTAGTCGAGGTCTATTATAATATCGGCTTTTGCTGTTCTTTTAACCTTATCAAGCATTGATTCTGTAATATATGCACCGGAAGATGAACTTGATAACAATCCCATTTCAACACTCTCTTGTTGTATCGACTTTAAGGTCTGCTCCAAGTCTTTCAGCGGGAATCCTCTTTCTGCCATAATCTTTGACAATTCCGAAATGACAAGTCGCAGATCTTCAATGTTGTCTTGTTTGAAAATATTTGAAAGATCTGACACAACATTTGAGTTACCATTTTCATCTACCCATTCCGTAGTATATCCATTTCTTGAGCAATATGCATCAGCTGGTACAACCATGATTGTAGGTTTCTTTGCCTGCGCCATTGACACAATGGAAATTACGACAAGCAAACACAGCATTAAATACTTTTTCATAGAAAACTATTTTTAATTAACATTCTATCTATCTCGTGAATTTACATTAACAACTTAATTTAAATTCATTTGCAAATATAAAGTTATTTCCACAAAAAACAAATTATCTATAAAAAAAATATTAAAAAAAAGATGCCTATAACAGACATCTTTTAAATAGTGATAAATGGTTTGTAATTAAATGTTTACGGTAACGGATAAATGGTTGATGCGTTATCAGGCGAAACAATATCGCCGCTGAATGTCACCTGACCTCCGTCGTTGGAATAAAAGATGATTCTTCCCGTTCCGTTTGCTTGCACATACACTTTAAAGTTGACTGGTATCACGCCTGTCCATGTTCTGAATGCGCCGGTGATGACGAAAGGACCGTCTGAGTCAGAGAGGTCAATGTCGTATGATGTCAACGTGGCTGGAGTGTTAGGTGTGTCCCATGACTGCCAGTTCCAGCCTGGCCAACCAGGACTCGTATATCCTGGACCCACACCTGGTATTCCTGGTCCATACCATGCCAAAGGAGCTGCTGATGAAGTTGAAACAGGATTGTCGAAAGCGATATTGATGGCGACTTTATCACCTATTATCGCAAAATAATTTTGAAATGAAGAAACAGGAGACTCTTGTCCAAACGGACCGATGAAAGTATTAGCTTCCAGAACGAAAGTGGTGTCTTTCACCAACTTAATCATCTCTGCTTTAGATTGTGCCAACTCTAAAGCCTGACGTTGTTTGCGTGCCTCACGACGCTGCATTCTTTCAGCCTTGGCGGCACTCTGTGCGAAGAGACTGCCGCCCAAGACCAAGAATAATGTTAATGTTAATAATTTAGGTTTCATAATATTTGATGTTTTTCCACTAAACATCAAACATCGTCTTTTGTTTCAATGAAACTTAAATTTATCAGATCACATATTGTGTCACATCTGTATTTGGCTCTAATTCAAGAGGCTCTGTTCCATATTTGAAGACCATCATTTTCTTGCCGCCCTTCAAAGCAATCTTGTCGCCTGTCACCCATAATGCTGATGCTTCACGAAGTCCGACAACTTTCATATTCTGATTTACAGCAAGATATTCATTGATACGATCCTGACGTGTCTCACCTCCGTGTTTTATCATCTTGTCGATTTCTGGATGTGGATCGAGGTAGTGAGGATTGATTTGGAATGGAACCAAATTCAAAGTGTTGAAAGAAGCTGGCTGTACGATAGGCATGTCGTTGGTTGTACATAATGTTGGACAAGCGATGTTTGAGCCTGCGCTCCATCCAATATAAGGTGTGCCTTTTTTAGCTACAGCTGAGATAGCGTCCATCAGACCATATTTATGAAGTTCAGCGACGAGATGGAACGTATTGCCACCGCCGACGACGACGCATGCTGCTTCTTCAACAAGTTTGATCTTATCTTCAACTTCATGAACGGAAACAAAATTGCCAAGTCCTAATTTCTCTTCAAACACTTTCTTCACTCTTGCTGTATAAGCGTCGTAACTTTGTGGATATGGATTACCATTAATAAATACACCTGCAAAAGGAACGAAAACGATTCTACTGTCGGAATTAAGTTTGTTTTTCTCACAAAATGACTCAAGTTGACTCATTGCCCAAGCCAAATAAGTCTCACCAAAATTGGTTGAATTACTTATCAATAATAAATTCATAATTTCTAATTTTTAATTTTGACAAAGTTAAGCATTTTTCTTATAATATCCATTATTTTTTCTTATCTTTGAAACAATAATTTTGTAACAGACTTTAATATATAATATTATGAAAATTAAATCCTTAATAATCTGCATCGTCTTATTGATTAGCAGTAATTTTGTTTTAGCTCAAAAAAAATACTCATTGCAGTCGCCCGATAAAAAAATCAATGTCGTTGTAACTATAGGCGAAGAATATCTTACTTATTCCGTAACACACGACAGCACCATCGTAATCAACGACTCTCCTATCACTATGGAACTCAGCGATGGTAAAGTCTTAGGCAAAAATCCAGTCGTGAGGAACTATAAAACTGAGACTGTCGATAAACTTATCAAAGCTAACTTTTACAAAAAAGAATACGTAGAAGATTATTACAATGAATTGACAATAACATTTAAAGGAAGTTACAACGTTCAATTCAGAGCTTATAACGATGGCGTAGCTTATCGTTTCTGCACAAGATACCCAAAACCAATCACCATTGTGAGAGAAGGTATCGTATATAACTTCAGCGACAATCACACGGCACACATCCCATACGTCAACGCAAGAAGAAGCGAATTGGATTTCATCACGAAACAATTCTTCAATTCCTTTGAAAACACATACGCCATCACTCCTATTTCTGATATGATTACAGACAGATTAGCCTTCATGCCAATCTTAGTCTCTTTGGAAGACGGAAAGAAAGTCGTTATAACAGAAGCCGACTTGGAGAATTATCCAGGGACATATCTTATCAGGAACAGCGAAGAAAACAGCATCAAAGGCTTGCATGCTACATATCCAAAAACCGAAGTACAAGGCGGACATAATATGCTGCAATATGTTGTCGAAGAAAGAGAAGATTACATTGCCAGAGTTCAAGGCACTCGCGACTTTCCATGGCGTTGCATGATTATCTCGACGGAAGACAAGGAGTTAGCTAACAACGACATGGTCTATAGATTAGCATCACCATCACGTATTGAAGACGTAAGTTGGATTATCCCAGGAAAAGTCGCTTGGGAATGGTGGAACGCATGGAACATTAAAGATGTCGATTTTGAATCAGGAATTAATAACGAGACTTACAAACATTACATCGACTTCGCTTCCGAATATGGAATCGAATACGTCATTTTAGACGAAGGTTGGGCCGTCAACAAAGAAGCTGATTTATTTGATGTCATTCCAGAAATAGACATCGCTGAATTAGTGGAATACGCTGACAACAAAGGCGTCGGAATAGTATTATGGGCTGGTTATCTTGCCATGGACCGCGACATGGAAGAAGTTTGTAAATATTATTCCGAGATGGGAGTCAAAGGATTTAAGGTCGATTTCATGGACAGAGACGACCAGAAAACCGTTGACTTCTACTACAGAATGGCAGCTACGGCAGCCAAATATCATCTCATCGTCGATTTCCACGGAGCATATAAACCTACGGGCATGAACCGTACTTATCCTAACGTCCTTAATTTTGAGGGCGTCTTCGGATTGGAACAAGTCAAATGGGCTCCAGACATCGACTTGGTGACATACGAGACGACAACACCTTATATAAGAATGCTCGCCGGTCCGATGGATTTCACACAAGGAGCAATGCGAAACGCAAACAAAGACAACTACAGAGCCGTGTGGAGCGAGCCGATGAGCCAGGGAACACGATGCCGACAACTCGCAGAATACGTCATCTTCGAATCACCTTTCAATATGCTCTGCGACAGTCCAAGTAACTACCGCGACGAAGACGAGTGTACAAGATATATCGCAGAAATTCCAACAGTATGGGACGAAACTATTGCATTAGACGGAAAAGTCGGTGAATATACAGTGATAGCTCGTCGTTCTGGCGACAGATGGTATGTAGGCGGCATAACAAATTGGGACGAACGCGAAATCGAGATAGACCTCACAGAATTAGACCTCAAGACAAATCAAGCGATAGAATTCCGCGATGGCGTCAACGCAAACAAAATCGCTGAAGACTACGTCAAAAACAATATCACTATAGAAAACAACACCTACAAAGCCACGATGCGTAAAGGCGGAGGTTTTGTAATTATTTTCTAAAATATTGATATTTAACATTTTCATTTAAAAAATTATTTCCTCAAATTGAGTTTATATTTGAGGATTTTTTTGCAACTTTGCACCTCAAAAAATATAAGGACATATATAGATATGAGTGAACCGAAGGGAGCTTTGCTTTTAGGAACAGAAGACGTTGGTAAGTTATTAAAGAAATATGCCACACCTGCTATCATCGCGATGACAGCCTCGTCGTTGTATAATATGATAGACAGCATTTTCATCGGACATGGTGTAGGTCCATTGGCAATTTCAGGATTAGCCATCACCTTCCCTTTCATGAACTTAGGAGCAGCAATCGGAGCTATGGTCGGTGTCGGCGCATCCACAGTGACAGCCATAGAACTCGGAAAGAAGAATTATGAGAAAAGCTGCCGCGCCTTGGCAAACACCATTATGCTCAACGTCTTCTTCGGAATTATTTTCACAGTGGTATGCCTCGCATTTCTTAAGCCGATACTCTTCTTCTTCGGCGCTAGCGAAAACACGCTTCCTTACGCATACGAATATATGCAGGTCATCTTGTTAGGTAACATCATCACTCACTTATATCACGGACTTAACTCTGTATTAAGAGCGTCCGGCCATCCTAACGAAGCAATGGTTGCGACGATAATAACAGTCTTGGCAAACGTTGTCCTCGACTGGCTCTTCATCTTCCCTCTCGGAATGGGCATCAGAGGCGCCGCTATCGCAACAATATTGGCTCAGACCCTGCCACTCATCTATCTCTTCAAGATATTTTTAAACAAAAACGAACTCGTCCACTTAGACAGAAAGGACTTCGTCTTCGACATAAAGATTATCAAAGACATACTCGCGATAGGAATATCTCCATTATTATTAAACTCGGCACTTTGCGTTATAGTCATCTTGATCAACAACGGACTTAAGAAATTCGGTGGCGACTTATCCGTAGGAGCTTACGGTATCGTCAACAGAGTGACATTCTTCTTCACCATGATTGTCATGGGTATCACGCAGGGAATGCAGCCTATCGTCAGCTATAATTACGGAGCTCGACAATACGAACGCGTTACCGAAGCTCTTAAGAAAGCCATATTATTAGCCATCTCGACATTAAGTTTTGGATGTTTAGTTGGAGAGACGATACCAAGATTTGTTTGTTCGCTTTTCACCAACGACGAAGAATTATTGAATTATTCTGTCGATGGCATGAGGATAGTGATGGCGACATTTCCAATCATCGCCTTCCCTATCGTGATTGGTAACTTCTTCCAAAGCATAGGAAAAGCCAAGAAATCAATAGTATTGTCATTATCACGACAAGTCTTATTCCTTATACCTTTATTAATAATATTACCTAACTTCATCGGAATAAAAGGTGTATGGTGGAGCATCCCAATCTCAGACGTTATAGCGACAATACTTTCGTTGATAATGATTTATAGATATTACAAATTCGACGTAAAGTCCTGACAAGTTAAAAGAATTTAACAATGAGAAGATATTTTTTACACCTCGCTTACAATGGAACTCGATATCACGGATGGCAAATTCAACCGTCTGCAATTTCGGTACAAGAGGAGTTAGAAAAATGTCTTAGTCTTAAACTTGGCGAAAAGGTAAGCATCACAGGTTGCGGAAGAACTGACGCCGGCGTACACGCACGAAATTTCTACGCTCATTTTGATGTAGAGAAAGAGATTTCAGACTGCAAAGAATTCGTTCATCGTCTTAATATATTTTTGCCAAACGACATTGTCATTTACAAATGCTGGGAAGTTGACAACGATTTACACGCTCGATTTGACGCGACTTCAAGGACTTACCATTATTACATAACACAAAACAAAAATCCGTTCCACACGCAAGACGCTTACTATTATTATGGAAGTTTAGATATAGAATCCATGCAGCAAGCAGCTGACACATTATTCGATTATACCGATTTCACAAGTTTCTCGAAATTACATACACAGGTTCAGACCAACAATTGTAAAATCATGGAGGCACGATTTTTCAAAGAAAATGACTTGTTAGTTTTTGAGATAAAAGCCGACAGATTCTTAAGGAATATGGTCAGAGCCATAGTGGGAACACTTTTAGAAGTCGGACGCGGCAGACTAAGCATCGAACAATTCAGAAACATAATAGAAAACAAGGATAGATGTTCGGCAGGAACTTCCATGCCAGCACACGCTCTATTTTTAGAAGACGTGACGTATGATTGAATTGTTATCAATTATTGGGGAATAAATTATTTATCAACAATTTTTATATAATTTTTGTGGATAACTAATCATAAAATTAGTTGCATTCGTATATCATTATATATAAATTTGCAAGGAAGAAAATCCAATAGTTAATAAAAACGCTTACGCCATGTCGATATATCTTTTAGCAGACGACGTTTTCGATTTCCCATCTGCGAACTTAGCCACCAAAGACGGGCTCCTCGCTATTGGAGGAGACTTGTCACCAGAGAGACTTATCATCGCCTATTCGTCGGGCATCTTCCCTTGGTATTCTGAAGGCGAACCTATATTGTGGTGGTCGCTCGACCCGAGGATGGTAATGAAACCTACCGAGATGAAAATAACGAAATCTTTACAGAAGACCATCGATTCCAACAAATATTCATGCTCTATCGACACCAACTTCGACAAAGTCATTGAGATGTGCGCCAGCGTAGAGAGAAAAGACCAGGACGGAACTTGGATCAGCGAAGATATGATAGCTGCATACAAGGAACTTCACAGGTTAGGCTTCGCTCATTCTGTCGAGACATACTTAGACAACGAATTGGTTGGCGGTTTGTACGGCGTCTCTATCGGCAGCGTCTTCTGCGGCGAGTCGATGTTCCACACAAAGACTGACGCATCAAAAGTGGCGTTATATAATCTCTGCGACTTCTTAATACATAATGGTTTCGACATCATCGACGTACAACAAGACACACCGCATTTCAGAAGAATGGGAGCATACACCATTCCAAGAAAAGATTTCTTGAAATTATTGAAGAACTACGTCAAGCATCCTTCCTTAGTAGGAAACTGGGGCGATGGAAGCGCCAGCTGGAAAGAGGTTGTCATCAGCGACTAAGGTCATTCATCATCATCGTCCTCGTCATCGCTGAGGCTGTCTAAGAATTCTTCTTCCCAGTTGTCAGGGATACCCTCTGCCCATTCCTCGTCGTAATATTCACCTACAAGTTTCTTGTCCTCTTCGACATCGACCTCTGCGCCTACCAAAATCTGCTTCATCGACAAAGCAGGCATCGGAAGCATCTGTCCGTCTTCACCTGTAGAGATAGCGATTCCAATCTCATCTTCATGAAGCTCACGCATCCAACCGACAAACTCATCTATACTCATACTCGACACGTTATAGCCTTCCCAGTCATCACTCGCATTGTTGAGAGCGTCTTGCTCCTTACTCCATACAGGAATGAAAGAGTTTTCGTTTCCATCTTCAACCATAGCAAAAAGTCCTGGTTTTGCCTCCAACAACCAGAAGTTGTCATTCTCTTTTACTTCCGTAATAAAATTCTTCAATAATTCAATGTTATTCATATTTTTTAAATTTAGAATTCAATTTCTCAGATTAAAAATCATCCTCCTATTTCATCGAGTTCGAGCCAGCGTAGTTCTTTCTCATCGATGAGATCTGTTATCTCATTCATTCTCTTACCTAATCTTTCCAACTCTTGATAATCCAACATTTCCTGCATCTTAGAAGTGAGTCCTGCTTTTTCTATTTCCAATGCTTCTATTTCTTTAGCAAGCTGTTCATATTCCAGTTGTTCCTTATATGTTCTTTTCTTCTTACGTTCGGATGTCGGCTTCTCGGCACGAGTCTCTTGTTTAAGAGCAGCTTGTTCTCTTTTCTCTTCCTTATTCTTTTCTTCCAGATAATCGTGATACTGAGAATAATTGCCCATGAATCCCTTAACCTTTCCATCGCCTTCAAAAACAAAAAGCTGATCTACGGTCTGGTCTAAGAAAAATCTGTCGTGCGATACAACTAAAAGACAACCTTTGTAAGTCTGAAGGAAATCCTCTAACTTTTGCAATGTCAACAAGTCAAGGTCGTTGGTAGGCTCGTCGAGAATCAGGAAGTTAGGGTTGGAAACCAATACTGTAAGAAGATACAGACGTCTTTTCTCTCCGCCGCTAAGAAGCGAGACAGGCTGACGATGCATTGGATACGGGAACATAAAATGCGCCAGAAGCTGGTCGGCGGAATAAGTCTTATCCTTGCCGTAATGAATCACCTCAGCAATGTCTTTTATCGTCTCCAGAACCGTCTTTCGCTCGTCGAATTTTATGCCTTTCTGAGTATAATAACCATAAACGACAGTCTGGCCAGTAACGATACTTCCCTTATCAGGATTCTCATTTCCCGTAATCATATTTAGGAATGTCGATTTACCTATTCCATTTTTTCCTATGATACCGATGCGTTCACCTTTTTTGAATATATAATCGAAGTCTTTGAGTATTGTCATATCTCCGTACGACTTTGACACTCTGTCCATCTCGAGAATCTTACCGCCGAGACGCTGCATATCGGCTCCAAATTGCAATTCGTTATTCTCGCGACGCATCTTAGCTTTTTCTTGAAGGTCATAAAAAGCATCGATACGAGCTTTGGCTTTGCCTGTGCGAGCCTGTGGAGTACTGCGCATCCATTCGAGTTCATGTTTCAGAAGCTGACCGGCTCGTTCTGCAGCGACGCGTTTATTCTCTTCTCTCTCGCGGCTCTTTCTCACATAATAATCATAATTGCCGTTATGGGTGTACATCGTTCCCTGATAAAGCTCAAATATTTTATTACAAACTCTGTCAAGAAAATATCGGTCGTGTGTAACCATAAAGAGCGTTTTTGTCGATTGAGTGAGATACTTCTCCAGCCATTCTATCATTCCCATGTCGAGATGGTTGGTAGGCTCGTCCAAGAAAAGAATATCCGGATCATCAAGAAGCACGAGAGCGAGTGCCAAACGCTTAACCTGACCTCCAGATAGAGTTCCCACTTTCTGACTTAAGTCGGTGATTTCAAATGTGTAGAGAAGCTGTTTCAGACGTTGTTCGTACGACCAAGCCTGAAGAGAGTCCATCTGTGAGATAGAGTCTTCCAATTCTTTCTTCGTAGATATATTATTATCATCGACATGATTAAGCAAGGCGTTTTCATAACGTTGAATGACATTCATGATATCAGTATGACCTGTAGAGATAACTTCCTGAATAGTAAGCTCTGGGTCAAACTGAGGAAGCTGTTCTAAGTAACCTATTCTAATATTCTCGTTATATGCTATTGAGCCTTTGTCGCTTTCCTCCTTGCCGACAAGAATCTTCATCATTGTAGATTTGCCAGTTCCGTTGGCTGCTACCAAAGCTGTCTTCTCACCTTTCTCGATTCCAAAACTGATATTTTCAAATAATAATTTGTCGCTAAAAGCCTTCGATATATTGTCGATAGAGATATAATTCATCGTAAAAGAATTTTGGCAAAGATAATAAAAGTCAACGGACAACAGACAATGAACATCAGTTTTTATAAAAGAAAATAATATTTCGTATGATTTTTTTTCGTACTTTTGAGGGTTAAATAAAATCCGTTCAATATTTTTGAATTAAAACATAATAATTATGGATACAAGAATCATCGAAGAAAAATTCAAGTCATTATTTGGCGATAATTATATGGTTTACACCTCACCAGGTCGCGTCAATCTTATTGGAGAACACACCGACTATAACGGCGGCTTCGTTTTCCCAGGCGCAATCGACAAAGGTATCTACGCTGCTATAAATCCTAACGGAACAGATAAAGTTCGTGCTTATTCCGCCGACTATAACGAACAAGTGGAATTCGGCATGAACGAAGATGACGCTCCAAAAGAATCGTGGGCTCGTTATATTTTCGGTGTATGCCGTGAGATGAAGAAACGCGGCTTCGAACCAAAAGGCTTCGACACTGTTTTCGTAGGAGACGTTCCTCTCGGAGCTGGCATGTCGTCATCAGCAGCTTTGGAAAGCACTTTCGCCAATGCCTTGAATGAAATCTTCAACCTTAATATCGACCGTTTCGAACTCGCAAGAATCGGACAATCAACAGAACATAACTACTGCGGAGTGAAATGTGGCATCATGGACCAATTCGCTTCTGTCTTCGGAAAGAAAGGTCATCTCATGCGCCTCAACTGCGCTACTATGGAATTCGAATATTTCCCATTCAATCCAGAAGGTTATAAAGTCGTTCTCCTCGACACTGTAGTAAAACACGAACTCGCATCATCAGCATATAACAAACGCCGTGAGTCATGCGAAAACGCCTGCGCTCATATCAAGGCAAGACATCCAGAAGTGAATTTCCTCAGCGACGCCACAATGGCGATGCTCGAAGAAGTGAAATCTGAAATCTCTGAAGAAGATTACAAACGCGCTGTCTATGTCATCGGCGAGAAACAACGTGTCCTTGATGTCTGCGACGCTCTTGAAAAAGGCGACTATGAAACAGTAGGCGACAGAATGTTTGGCACACACTACGGCATGAGCAAAGAATATGAAGTGAGCTGTGAAGAATTGGACTTCTTGAACGACGTTGCAAAACAATGTGGCGTAACAGGTTCACGCGTGATGGGCGGCGGCTTCGGCGGTTGCACAATAAACCTCGTCAAAGAAGAGTTATACGACGGATTTATCGCGACGGCGAAGAAAGAATATCTCGCAAAATTCAACCGCGAACCTAAAGTCTATGACGTGGTGATTTCTGACGGAGCGAGAAGGATTAAATAATTCATAATTCATAATGCATAATTCATAATGCATAATTCATAATGCATAATTCATAATGCATAATTCATAATGCATAATTCATAATTGTAGGGACGCGTCGACGACAACAATAATAATAAACAATATGTCGTTGACACGTCTGAGAAATTGAAAGTTGAAAATTTGTAGGGACGTATCGCAAACGTCCAAAGAAAATTAAAATAATTATGGACAAAGACTGTTGACTGTTGTCTGTTGTCCGTTGACATTAAAATAGAAAAAATGAAACCAACATTATTAGTATTAGCAGCCGGTATGGGTTCTCGTTACGGCGCATTGAAACAGATGGACGGCGTTGGTCCAAACAACGAGGCTATTTTAGATTATTCAATTTATGATGCAAAAAGAGCTGGATTTGGCAAAGTCGTTTTCGTGATTCGCAAAGATTTCGCTGAAGCTTTTGAAAAAGTGAATAACACCGAGCGTTTCGGCATTCCTGTAGAATATGTTTATCAAGGATTGGAATGTCTTCCTGAAGGTTATAGCGTACCAGAAGGCAGAGTGAAACCTTGGGGAACATGCCACGCTGTTTTGATGGCAGCCAACACCATCAAGGAGCCTTTCGCAGTCATCAACGCCGACGACTTCTATGGCAAGGAAGCTTACGAAGTGATGGCAAAATATCTCACAGAATGCGAAGGCAAGAAAGGCGCTTATAGCATGGTCGCATATAAATTAAGAAACACATTGTCAGAATTCGGCACCGTATCAAGAGGCGTTTGTACTCAAGACGAAAATCATTATCTCCAGACAATCGTCGAACGTACTTCCATCGCCAAGACAGAAGACGGCGCTGCTTACACAGATGAAGAAGGCTCTCACCCACTCGACCTCGAGACTTTAGTGTCAATGAACTTCTTCGGTTTCACACCTGACTTCTTCGAATATTCAACAGAAGGTTTCAAAGAATTCTTAGACACACAAGCAAAGACAAACATCAAAGCAGAGTTCTTCATTCCTTTGATGGTCAACAAGCTCATCACTGGCGGCGAAGCTAAGTTGAGAGTATTGTCGAGCGATGCTGTCTGGTTCGGCGTGACATATAAAGAAGATAAGCCAGACGTAGTCGCTAAGATTCAGAACCTCGTTGACAGAGGAATTTATCCAAATAAACTTTGGGAATAATACATTAACAATTTACAATGTACAATTAACAATTGGACGAAGTCTGTTGTCCGTTGACTAAAAATAAAAGATATGAACATCGAAAGAATAGAACATGGAACATTAGAAGATGGCGGTGCTATCTATGTTTACAAACTCACTAACGCTTCTGGCGCGAGCGTGACATTATGTAACATCGGCGCTGGCATCGTTTCTATCGTGGTTCCAGACAAAGAAGGCAAAATGACAGATGTCGTTTTGGGTTATAAAGATTTGAAATCATATATCGGCGATGGTCCTTGCGCCGGCAAGGTTCCTGGACGTTTCTCCAACAGAATATGCGAAGGCAAGTTCAGCATCGACGGCAAAGAATATCAGTTGGTTCTCAATACCGGCGACGGCAAGCATCACCTCCACGGCGGTAATGATGGCTTCGCCAACCAACTTTGGGTCGGAGAGATAAATGATAACGGCAACGTAGAATTCACATATTTCTCAGAAGACGGCGAATGCGGTTATCCTGGAGAGCTCCTCGCTAAAGCAGAATATCACTGGAGCGACGACAACGAACTCACTCTTACTTTAAGAGCCGAAACCAACGAAGCCACAGTAGTAAATCTCACCAATCACGTTTATTTCAACTTAAAAGGCGAAGGCAACGGCAATATCATAGATCACAATCTTAAGATTTACGCACAGAACTATCTTCCTGCAACAAACGAGTTGATTACAACAGGCGAAATAGCTACCGTCAAAGAAACACCTATGGATTTCACTGAGACAAAACTCATCGGTCGTGACATCAAGGCCGACTTCCCTGCATTGGTAAACGGCAAAGGCTACGACAGCTGCTGGGTTCTCGACAATTATAACAAAGGTGTGATAAATCCTGCCGCTACATTAAGCAGCGACGCTTCAGGAATAAAAGTCGATGTGTTCACCACACAACCTGGACTTCAGATTTATACAGGCAACTGGCTGAGCGGATGCCCAGAAGGAAAATGCGGCAAGAGCTACGAAGACTACGAAGGCGTAGCGATGGAATGCCAAGCACTCCCCGACTCTCCTAACAAGGCAAACTTCCCTAACACAGTCTTGCGTCCAGGAGAAGAATATAAAGAAGTAATTAAATTTAAATTTTCAGTATTATAAAAACTTAAAACAATGGAAAAGAAAAAAGGTAATTTCTTAGCAATCCTCGTGATGATTCTTTTGTTTGGTATGATTTCATTCGTCACCAACCTTGCATCACCAATGGGAGACATTTTAAAAAATCAATTTAGCGTAGCCAACTGGATGGGTACCTTAGGCGTTTTGGCAAACTTCATCGCTTACGCAGTGATGGGTATTCCAGCAGGTAACATGTTGCAAAAATATGGTTACAAGAAAACAGCTTTAGCTGCTGTTACAGTAGGTTTCGTCGGTGTTGGCGTTCAAACACTTTCAGGTTTGATTGATAGCAACACAGCTTTCGGAGTTTATCTCCTCGGTGCTTTCATCGCAGGTTTCTCAATGTGTATGTTAAACATCGTTGTCAACCCAATGCTTAACAAACTCGGCGGTGGCGGTAACAAAGGTAACCAACTCGTACAAGTCGGTGGTTCATTCAACTCATTGATGGGTACAGCATGTATCTTCTTGACAGGTGTTTTCGTTCCTAGCATCGTCAACGCTAAAATCAGTCAAGTATTCCCATTGATGTTCATCGCTTTAGGAATCTTCGCATTGGCATTCATCGTCATCTCATTGACAGACATCCCAGAGAACCCAGTTCAAAAAATCGAGAAAAAAGAAAATTCACAATACGGTCCAATGTCATTCCGTCACTTCGTATTTGGTGCCATAGCTATCTTCATCTACGTTGGTGTTGAAGTTGGTATTCCAAACGTATTGCAAAAATGGTTACAAAACGGAGGTTTGAATGTTGCAACAGGTGCTGAAGCTATTGCTGGCACAGTTACAGCAACATATTGGTTCTTAATGTTAGTCGGTCGTTTGTTAGGTGCAGCAGTCGGTGCTAAGGTATCAGCAAAAGCTATGTTGACAACAGTATCATGCATCGGTTTATTATTCGTCATTTTGGCGATATTCTTAAACCCATCAACAGTTGTCGGTCTTCCAGTATTCAAAGGCACAGACGGTTTCGGCATCGCACAAGTTCCTGTCAACGCAGCGTTGTTAGTATTATGCGGTCTCTGCACTTCAGTCATGTGGGGCGGCATCTTCAACTTAGCTGTTGAAGGTCTCGGCAAATACACTGAGAAAGCTTCAGGTATCTTCATGGCATTGGTTTGCGGTGGCGGTATCTTGCCTTTCGTACAGAACTTCGTCGTTGACTTAAGCGGCAACTACTTAGTAAGTTACTGGGTTGTAGCAGCTGGTCTCGCATTCTTGTTGTTCTACGCTTTAGTAGGATCAAAGAACGTTAACAAAGATATTCCTGTTGAATAAAAATCTGAGAATCTGAGAAATTCAGAATCTAAGAATTGATATATGACGTGTTAATGTGATTACAAACATCTGCATTAACACGTCTTTTAATTTTTAATCAATATATCCCTTAATTTCCATCAGTGATCTTGCCTTTATAATACAGGCTAAAAGGAGTAAAAGTGTAATAATCTAAGAAAGCATTTCCGATAGCAGAGATTGTATAAACGTCGTCGGATACAGAGATGCTGAGATCTCCCGTAAGAACATATTCCACTCCTGTCCATACCATAGTTATCTCTCCGTTATTGTCACCATTGAATGTAAGGCGATAGTTTCCTGTAGGAATGCTATCTTTATTGTCAAATTCTATGATTAATTCCATAGCGTCGGTGTTGACAATGAGATAAGCATCATCGTTTTCTGTTTTGTTAAAAACCGATGTTATCGGTGAAATAGCGTCGCCAATAGTGATGACGTTGTTTGTTAGAATCACCTCATCAGGTCCGTCATTTTCATCGCAGCTTGTGAAAACCAAAGGCAATGAAAGGATAAATAATCCAATTAATAAAAAGGTCTTTTTCATAACTTCTGTTTTTTAATTTTGATTGAAAAACAAATTGATGAAATAAATGTTGGCAATGATTTGTTAATTTTATGCCAACAGACAACGGACAACAGTCAACAGACTTTGAGTATTCTAATTATTTGTTTATAAAAAGTGTCAGTTATTTTTTTAGCAAATCAATCCCTTTTTATGAAACAAATTGAGTTTTATTTCGTAAATTTGTAAACTCTTCATTGCAAGTTTATACTACATCAATTTTTATGAAAAACGGATATTTAGATTTCGACGAATACATCAGACAAGGCGAGCCGCAAATGAAAGAACGTGCTGAGGCATGGCGCGTTGCGATTGGTTTGCAGGCTGTTGATGGTTTGAAGACATCAGAATATCTGCACGAGACCGCACGCAGAAACATTGAAGGCGAGATTTCCATCGATGAAGCGAGAGAACTGATAAAGAACTATTATATATCAAAAACTCAGCACGAACCTGATGATGATGAAAAACAAGAAGCGGATCAGGTTTCCGCAAACATCACAAAAATTCTCTCTTCTGATGCTTTGGATTTCAGTACCAAAGGATACATTGCGTTACATCGAAGAATCTTTGAGGGCGTTTTCAAACATGCTGGTCAAATTCGAGAATATGATATTACTAAAAAAGAATGGGTTTTGAATGGTGATACCGTAAACTACTTGAATTGGGAAGATTTACGTCGTGCATTAGATTATGATATTGAACAAGAACGTAACTTTCTATATAAAGGTATTTCATCGGATAATTTTATATCTCACATCACTCGTTTTATTTCAGGAATTTGGCAGATTCATGCTTTTCGAGAAGGCAACACTCGTACGACTGCAGTATTCGCTATTTTGTATTTGCGCAATATTGGTTTTAATGTTGCTAACGATATGTTCGCCGAGCATTCGTGGTATTTCCGTAACGCATTAGTAAGAGCTAATTACCGTAATGCAAGAAAAGGAATTGATTACAGTCCAATATATTTGGAACGTTTCTTCAGAAATCTATTATTTGGCGAACAATGGGATTTACGAAATCGGTATCTGCATATTTATCCGACAGAAGAATGGAGCGAACAACCTAATCTGTCAAAACCCGAACAAGTACCCTACAAGTACCCTACAAGTACCCCACAAGTACAGGACAAGTTCCTCGTAGATAATTCAAACATTATAAAATTAATATCTATTATATGCAAACGAGAATTATCAGTGAAAGAGATATTAGCAGAAATAGGATTAAATGACAGAAAAAACGTAGTGACTCTTTACCTCAACCCTGCTATCAAAGAAGGTTATATTCGTATGCTTTATCCTAATTCGCCTCGCCATCCAAAACAAAAATACCTTTTAACTGTAAAAGGATTGGCATTATATAATGAATTGATAAAAAACAATAAAAATTAATATTAGTCATGGAAAAATTTGAAGATAAATTAAAACAGATATTATTGCAATATTTAAGACAAGAAGGTGCTATCGGCGAGCGTTTCCCGATCTGCCCCGACGTTGAAGAGAAATGGAAGACTCTTTTGGAAGCTTATCTCCCTGATGGAGTTAGAGAATTCAACGATTACCCTATGGTCTCTCTCGGATGGACGATGTTCCTCGGAATGGCAATTGCAAAATATTGGGACGAAGACTGGGTGAAATACGACAATATGTCTTTCTTGTATGAATACATCCGCGACAAGAGAGGTTTCGACGAGATGGACGAATACATCCTTGAAGAAGTGCTTCAGTTTGACGAAGAAAAATGTAAGAAAACGACTGAACTCGTCGCTGAATGTTCAAGTATCACCAACGATTTCTTAAGACATTCCAATATAGAACCTGGAACTAAAGATGCTATCGAAGCTTACATTCAAAGTCTAGGTCAGCTTTATCTTATGGGAATGGCTGTGCAACTCAATGAGATGGGATATAAAATGTTAGGATTGAATTAAAAAAGAGACATATTAAATTTCTATGAGACGCAGCAAAATTCTATCGAATTTTGATACGTCTCTACATGTCATATTCCATTTAGAAGAACACCCAGCATCCACATCACGGTGATGGTTTGGTGATCTAAAGTTTCGTCAGCTTCAATCAGGGTTACTTTCTCAGAGCCAAAAGCTTCTTGAACTGATATAGAATTTTCGTATGGCACTACTCTATCGCCTTTGCCATAAAATAATTTTATCGGATGCGACGGCGTCCAGCCTGTGGTGAGATTGTTCTTTTCCAAACATCTGTATAAATCTTTAACAATCTCAGAATCCTCGTCAAACATAACTTCGCTAAGAATATCTGTCAGATATATCTCATCAGGAGCGATGTTTTCATCTACAGTAACTTTCACATTCTCAAGAAGCACCAAAGCAATTTCATAGTTGCTGTAGTTCTTGCTTTCCAACATGGCATCAATAGTGTCTTTTATACGCAAGTAGTTTTCCGAATACATCATCTCTTCTGTATATTTGCCAAGAATCTCAGGATATGAATCGAACATCGATTTTATAGTCATAGGAAAAACCACAGGAAGCGCACTCTTTCCCGACTCGAAATATTTCTCAATCGTAAGTGATGGATTATGAGGACCTACAGCACAATAAGAATGTGAGAAGTTCCATGTGTTTGCAAAGTCATTATGTGTATCAATATATTTATGAACTGCGAGAGCATTAGCGCCGCCTTGAGATGCGCCGAGAACAGATAACTCCCAATCCTCTTTCATATCGGCTGACGATAAATCATTAAATAAGGTATAACCTGAAGGTAATGCATCAACGGAATTGACTGCGCATATCTCGTGATTAAGGTAAGGATGAGAAAGATGTCTTGTAAGACCATATCCTAAATAGTCAGGCATGATAGTGAGAGTGTTGCCTGTTATCATCAATTCCATTGGGAAGCCTTGGGTTGGACATTCATTATCTGATGTTATGGTGTAATGTTCCATCAGACAGATATTATCTGGTGACAAATCGTGCCATTCGTCGTTGAGATAGTATCCTCTCCAAAACGCCACCGACGACAACTGTGTCGGCTCGTTATGAACATCAACGCTGTTATAGATATACGATACTTTTCTCAATCCTAATTCTATTCCTTCGACACCTAATTCTCTTTCAACTTTTTGAGTTACATTATTGATGTAATTAACCATAAACTCTTTGAAAGAAGCAATCTGTTCGTCCTGTCCCATCGATGAAAACAAATCTTCCACACAATCTAAAGCTACAAGCTTTGAATCATCTTGAATTTCATAGAACGCTGTCTCTATTGTCTCATTATTGTCTGGATTGTCGTTTTCGTCACCGCCATTAGGTTCTTTACACGATAAAAGCATCATCATCGCAAAAGAAATCAAAACGTAAAACATTGTAAATCTTTTCATAAGATAAAAATTTTAAGTACTCACAAATATAATAAAAAAATGGACACTTCAATAATGAGAGGTGTCCATTTTTAATTTTAAAATTGTCAATTTGAGACGCAGCAATTACAGATTGTTTATTTTTATGGTGTAATTGATACGTCTCTACAATTATTGATTATTTTCTAGCGACAGCTTTCTTGGCAGCAGCGACGATGTCTTCTGTATCTAAATGATAGTGTTTCATGAGTTCGTCTGGTGTGCCGCTTTGTCCGTATTGATCGAAGATTGCAACAGGCTCGATTGGAGTTGGGCAATTCATCGAAAGGACTTGTGAGATGCTGTCGAACAAACCGCCGTTGAGTTGGTGTTCTTCTGCTGTCACGACACAGCCTGTCTTCTTAGCTGAAGCGATAACTGCTTCTACGTCTAATGGTTTTAGTGTGTGGATGTTGATAAGTTCAGCATTGATTCCCATTTCTTTCAAGATTGGAAGTGCTTGAACTGCTTTCCATACCAAGTGACCGCAAGCGAAGATAGTGACGTCAGTTCCTTCTTGCATCATCTGAGCTTTACCAATTACGAATGGCTCGTCGGCTGGAGTGAAATTAGCTACTTTTGGACGACCGAAGCGGAGATATACAGGACCTTCGTGTTCTGCCACAGCGATAGTAGCTGCTTTTGTTTGGTTGAAGTCGCAAGGAACGATGACAGTCATGTTAGGTAACATCTTCATCATGCCAATGTCTTCAAGGGTTTGGTGTGTAGCTCCGTCTTCGCCGAGAGTGATACCAGCGTGTGAAGCACAAATCTTAACGTTTTTATTTGAATAAGAAACCACTTGACGAATCTGGTCATAGACGCGTGCTGTTGAGAAGTTGGCGAAAGTACCTGTGAAAGGAACCATACCACCGATGCTCAAACCTGCTGCCATGCCTATCATATTAGCTTCAGCGATACCTACTTGGAAAAATCTCTCTGGAAATTCCTTTGCGAAAGCGTCCATCTTGAGAGAACCGATTAAGTCGGCGCAGAGTCCAACAACTTTAGGATTGCGTTTACCGGCTTCTAAAAGACCTTCACCAAATCCTGATCTTGTATCTTTATAATTTTGTACTGTGAAATCCATGGTAATGTGTTTTTTAAATTAATAATCTCCTAAAGTCTCTTTAAGTTGTGACAAAGCGTTAGCAGCTTGTTCGTCGTTTGGAGCGACGCCGTGCCATTTATGTGTACCCATCATGAAATCAACACCCATACCCATCTCGGTGTGAGCGAGAAGAACTTGTGACTGACCTTTATGAGCGTTTTCGCGCATCTTAGTAAGAGTGTCAACGACTTCTTGCATATCGTTGCCGTTGCATTCCCATACTCTCCAGCCGAAAGATTCGTATTTTGCTCTGAGGTCTCCGAGGTTCAAGACGTCGTCTGTTGGACCGTCGATTTGTTTTTTGTTATAGTCAACGATGGCGATGATATTATCGACATTCTTTGCTGGAGCATACATTGCTGCTTCCCAGATTTGACCTTCTTCTTGTTCGCCGTCACCCATCAAGACGTAAACGATATGATCGTCTTTCATGAGTTTCTTTGCCTGAGCAGCGCCGACAGCTACGGAGAGACCTTGTCCCAATGAACCGCTTGCTACTCTCACGCCTGGAAGACCTTCAGCTGTTGTCGGGTGACCTTGAAGACGTGTTCCAAGACGACGGAATGTTGCCAACTCAGATACTGGGAAATATCCGCGATGAGCTAAGATACTGTAGAACATAGGACTGATGTGTCCGTTTGAAAGGAAGAACATATCCTCTCCTGCTCCATCCATAGTAAATTTCTCAGGATTGATTTGCATTTGATCGAAATAAAGAGCTGTGACAATGTCGGTTGCTCCCAATGAACCACCTGGGTGTCCTGACTGACAACCATGAACCATTCTGATGATATCACGTCTCACTTGTGATGCGACATCTTTCAACTGATTGATTTCCATATTTTGATATTTTTTTTAGGATTAATAATTATTCTTAATTCTGTAGAGACGTGTCAATGATGATTTTATAACGTCAAAATATGTCAAGACTTAAAGAACATCATTGACGCGTCTCTACCATTTTTATGTTATGCAAATGTAATGAATTTTGTGATAGTTTTACTTTTTTTTAATAATTTTGCATAAAAGTTTTTCAGATGGCAAAACACTATAATAATAGGTATAAAAAGAAGTCGCAGGAGACTGTTTTTATCGTGAGAGAAGAGAGCGAATTAATGAATTTCTTAATGAAGGTCATGGACGGAATCAGTCGTACTAAAGTTAAGAAAATGCTTACTAACGATATGGTACATGTCAATGACAGAAGCGTTTCTCAGCACGACTTCATTCTTAAGCCTAATATGAGAGTCAGCATTAAGAAGTCGAGCGAAGGCAGCAGATTCAAAAACTTCTGGATTAAGATTGTCTTTGAAGACGACCATCTGATTGTCGTCGATAAGAAACCTGGAATTTTATCGAGCAGCACAAGTCCTAAAGACGAGTCGGTTAAGTCAATCTTAAATTATTATTTAGATAAGACACATCAGCATGCTACGGCTCATACCGTTCATCGTCTCGACAAATTCACTTCCGGCTTGATTATATTCGCCAAGAGCAAGAAAGTAGCTCTTGAATTTGAAGAAGATTGGAAAGAAAGAGTTTATGACAGACGCTACGTCGCTTTAGTTCATGGCGAGCTTCCTAAATCGCAAGGCAGTGTTTCTTCATATTTGAAAGACGACAGCCATTATGTGACACATTCCTCTCAGGAAGACAACGGCGGCAAGTTCGCAGTCACACATTATAAGAAATTGAAGTCAGGCAACGGTTATTCGTTAGTTGAGTTGCAGTTAGAGACAGGTCGTAAGAATCAGATCAGAGTTCATCTTCAAGATTTAGGATGTCCTGTTGTTGGTGACCTGAAATACGGTGATGGCAGCGACCCTATCAACAGGCTCGGACTTCACGCATATAAATTATGCTTCAAGCATCCTGTCACCGGTGAAGACATGAGATTTGAAAGTGATATTCCGAAAGGATTTTATTCAGTATTTGAAGACAACGGAAGTTATTAAGCTCATATCTCGTAAAGACGCAAAGGAACGCAGAGTTTTCCGACTTTAATATTTTTACTTTAAACTCGTCCGTAAGCCTTAAAAAATAATAGTTACGGACGAGTATTTTTATTTTTACAACGTCCGTAAGTGATTTTTTTTTATATTTGCGGACGAGTAAAACATTATTATCACAATGAATAAAATTATAGGAAGAAAGCAGGAATGTTCCATATTGAAGAGTTGTTATGAATCTGAGAAGGCTGAACTTGTTGCAGTATATGGAAGGAGACGTGTGGGAAAGACGTATCTCGTTAAAAATTATTTTAAGGATGAGTTTGCGTTTTATATAACGGGCATATATCAAGGTAGTAAAAAGGAACAGCTTACTTTTTTCAACAAGCAATTGTGCGACTACTCCAAAGTGTTATATCCAATGGTTGACAATTGGTTTGATGCATTCGATCAGTTAAAGCATTATTTATCAACGCTGAAAAAAGATAAAATAGTTATTTTTATCGATGAGTTGCCATGGTTGGATACACCTCGTTCTCGTTTTTTAAAAGCTTTTGAATTGTTTTGGAATAGTTGGGCTTCAGACAAGTCGCAAATTAAATTGATAGTTTGCGGATCTGCTACAACATGGATGATGTCCCATCTTTTGGGTGACAAAGGTGGACTTCACAATCGGGTGACAAGAAGAATGAAATTATCGCCATTTAATTTGTATGAAACAGAGCAATTTCTGAAAAGTCAAGGTATTGTATGGAATCGTTATCAGATAGCAGAAGCTTATATGATATTGGGAGGAACGCCTTATTATCTTCAGATGTTGCAGAAATCATATAGTCTTTCTCAAAATATCGACTATCTTTTTTTCTCAGAAAATGCTGAACTTAAAGATGAATATACGTTTTTATTTAGATCATTATTCAACAATTCTGCCATTTATCGTAATGTAGTTGAACTTTTGAGTAAAAAGTCAAAAGGAATGACGAGAGCAGAAATTCAAACTAACCTAAAGTTAAATGATGGCGGAAACTTTACGCAAGTTCTTGAAAATTTATGCAACTGTGATTTTATAAGAAAATATTCGGCTTTTGGAAAGAAAGAAAGAGATGTCTTGTATCAACTCACCGATCTGTTCACTTTGTTTTATTTAAAATTTGTAAAAAATAGCAATGGCAGAGACGAACATCTTTGGTCGAATATGATAGATTCGGCAGAAAGAAGGACATGGTGCGGATATTCTTTCGAGCAATTATGTCTTCATCATATCTTTCAGATTAAGAACAGACTTGGAATCAGTGGAATACAGAGCGACGTATGCTCATGGAATACAGCATCTACAGAAGAACACAAAGGTGGACAAATAGATCTCTTGATTGACAGGAAAGATCAGATAATCAATTTATGTGAGATGAAATATTCCATTAATGAGTTTGAGATAAGTAAAAAATATGATGAGGAGTTGAGAGAACGAAGAGAGTTGTTCAGAAGCATTTCCAAAACAAAGAAAGCCCTACATCTCACAATGATAACAACTTACGGTTTAAAACAGAATTCATATTCTGGCATGATTCAAAGTGAAGTTATTTTAGACGATTTGTTTTTGTAAAGTGTTACTGAGTTACTAAGTTACCGAGTTACTGAGTTACTGAGATACTGAGTTACTGAGATACTAAGTTACTGAGACACTTAGTATCTCAGCAACTTAGTATCTTAGCATCTTATTTTTTCTTACGAAGTCCATACGCCAAGGCTAAGCCTCCTAAGAGAAGCAGTCCGTTGCCGAGAGGCGCTGGTTCTGCGCATGAGTAGTCGTCTATATAGCCATGAGAACCTGGCAAGAAAGGCATATTTATATCCCAATCGTTTTCAGCTCCTCTGTATTCAGAATAGTTAGATGTAAAGAAGCCGTCGCTCTGAGCAAACAAAGTGCTGCAACCTAATATTATTATGCTTGATATTATCATTAATTTCTTTTTCATAACACAACGATTTTTTGAGTTCTTACTTCTTTTTCATTCACGCAACGTACAATATAAGCTGCATTTTTCAATTCACCGATATTGATAGAACCACTATGATTTTCTTCTGTCATAACTACTCTTCCCATCAAATCTATAATCTGAATTGTTCCTTCAGCGTTGACGAATAATTCTTCTCCTGATATATATGCGAAGTGACTGTTGTCAGTTGTCTGTTGACTGTTGTCCATCTTAATGATGAAACGTTCTGGATTATCATTTGACATCGCTGTAAATGTATATTCGTTTTCCAAAAGAAGATTTACTCTCTCTCCTGTCATCTTGTCGATGAGATAAAGATTTTCGTAGTTTCCGTTGATGTCGAAAGTCAGTGTATAATTACCCATTTCTTTTGCGTCGAAATGAAGAAGGATTTCTGTAACATCTGGACTATAAGAAAAAATGCCATAACGTCTTTCATCATTTTTAACATAGATTTCGGCGATGTTAGGATTAATGTTATCTAATTTTGGCAAGCCCGCGACTTCCTTTTCACCTAATCGAATAATGACATTGTCGAAAGTATTATTATTTGACGCAATTACATTAATATAATCAGTAATTTCATTTCTTGATTTTGAGAGTTCCTTATAATATTCCAATGAAACCCTCTTTGTCTCGGCATAAACCATAAAACCTTCACCTGGCTTTATCACACCTTCAACGTTATAAACATAACCTCCTGTAGTAGAATTTAATGTTATGAATCCATCCTCTGCTATTTTTTTACAATGAATATTGTCTTCCCATACAATATCGAAACAGAAAGGATTGCCCAACAGATTGAAATTGACCCAATCATTACTTGAATTGTAATCGATACCGAAGTCGAAATATTCTGTTTCATTATTGAGTGTTCCTTGGAAAGATGCTGTAGTCTGTGATTCGTAAGAAGCTATATAACCTACTCCTGGAGTAAATGTCTCTTCAAAGTCGTCATGTTTTTTATAGTTGACCCATTGAAGTTCTGCTGCGCCGTCGAACTTATACAAGTCGTAGTCGCCTTCTGCCGATACGAAGCCTTCTGTTGCAGCATCCAACATTGGAGAAGATATGAACTGCCATCCGCTCACAGGATTGCTCCACGATGTAGGATTGACGATATTCTTCTTGAAAGTAGCAGCGACGTTTTCATTTGTCTGAATAATCTGACCTCCGTCTTCTATAATCAGAGCGTCGTAATCGGTATTGGTGATTGTCTCTGTCACAGTAAGGATTCCGCCATTTTGTATCGTCAACGACTTGCCTGCATTTATTACCAATGATTTTATCACGACCTCATTAGAGATAAGAGCATCGCCGTCAATAACGACATCGTCGGTTTCTGTTGGCAAAGTAGCGCCTTGCCAGTTGGAAGTCTCCTCCCAGGAGCCGTTACCGGTGAAGGTAACGGCTGGGATTGGAGTTGTGAAATTAACGACATACGGATTGAAAGCATTGCCTGCTGTTCCGTTCGCGACGAATACAAGTATCTGATCATTGACGAGATCAGATACTGTATTTGTGGAATGATCATACAATTTAAACGACAAATCACATGCTTGGTCAGAGTAAATCGTAAGGTCGTAGATATATTTGTTTACCAATGGCGAGAGTCGAGGCAAAGCAGAACCTCTTAACTCGTCACCGCAGAAAACACCAAGTTCTAACATTTCGTTTTGTTGCTCGACATCATCAATATAAACTGTGGCTGTCACATTCATATTGAATTCAAAGGCGTATGGATTAACCTGCCAATACAAATCTGTGGAATATGCAAAATTGGCAATCAAAAACATACTTATTGTTATAAATAACTTCTTCATTATTTGACTATTAATTTGTTATAGTTAATTGTTTTTCCTTCTATGGTCTTGACAATGTAAACTCCAGATCCCATAACGACATCAATCTTATCTGTGTTGCTGTACGATTGTACCGTCATGCCAAGAGAGTTGATTATTTCGACCTTTTCATATTTTTTATCGAGATATGCCACCTCACCCGTAGCTACAGGATTTGGATAAATAGCATCTGTCTCTACTACTTCATGTTCATCAATATCCATTGTTGTGAAATTGATGATATGAGGATTGTTGATATTTCCTATCGTAGCGTTTATGTCGAAGGTGATTGTTACGTCAGCCTCTTGAATGTCGTTCATGTCGGCATCATACAACTTGAACGTAAGTTCTTCGTTACCTTCTCCATATACGGTGAGATAGAACACATATCTGTCTATCATTTCCTTATAGACAGCCTTAGCACTTCCGCGGCATTCGCCATCGGCAAAGACTCCAATCTCCAAATTATCCGACATCTGCTCCACTCCGTCTATCATAGCGACAGCCGTAATGTTCATGTTGTTAGGATATTTGTTGACGTCAGCCTGCCAGTAGTTGCCGTCTGTGGTGATGTTTTTCATCTTGTTCTTTCTCACATACGATTTAGAATATGTCAGGGTCTTTTCGACAGTGTCGCTGTTCATATACATATAACCCTGACCTGGTTCTAACGACAACAACGATCCGTCCCATCCGTAGCCTTCATAATATGTGGCATATCCGGTCTGCGATTTGAAATAGTCGCCGTCTTTTGGGGTGAAATTCTGAAGGCTTCTTGTCAAAGTCTGAGTCTTGTTGATAGGATAGCTAATCCAGTTCCAGCCTGGCTTCAAGGTCATCGATGTCTGCGACACATTGCTGATGCTTCCGTCCATCATCAGATAATGTTCCGACGACATATCAATCATATACATATTCTTGTTATCTACTTCGGTGAGACTTCCGTCCCAAGTGTTATAGCCTTCATAATATGTAGCGAAATGTGTCTGCGATTTTATGACAACGCCATTGGTATCCAATCCATCGGTAAGTTTTTCATAACCTTTGTCGCGACGTACATCGATATATGTAGAATACCAGTTCCATCCTTCCTTGAGCAAGGTGTAATGAGCGTCGGCAGGACCAAACACTGCGGTAAGATTTCTGTCGCCTTTAATCTCAAAGCTAAATTCAGCTTCCGTCGATGCTATGGTGTCGCTCTCCAACCAATAGAGGAAGATATAACCTTTGTTGCTGTCGGCTATCACATTCACCATCTCATTATGTTCATATACGCCTGCGCCTTCGACAGTTCCCATATTCAGAGTGTCTTGAACTGCGAGTTCGACATTATATTGGTTTATCATAAATTGAGCGATGAAGGTGCTGTCTTTTGTCAGATGGATATTTCTTGGATTATCGGAATTGAAGTCGTTCCATTGTACGAAGTGATAACCTTCAACAGGGACAGCCTCTATCTTGATGTCGCTGTTTTCTACATAAACGCCAGATCCCAACACCTCGCCGAATTCATTTGTGCTATAAGCTTGAAGCTCGTAATAGTTCAACGAATCTAAGGTGAAGAGATATTCCGATTCTAAGACTTTTGTCTCGTTGTTACCTGCCGAGTCTGTTGCCATAACGAGATAGTCAGTAGTCTGCAAGCTCTCGAGTTTCATGGTGAATGTATCATCGAAGATACGAGTCTTGAGTATATCCCATTCCGACTTGGTGGAATCGTTGCGGTGATATAAGGTATGATACCACACACCTGAACGATTATCTTCCGAATTGAAAACAAAACGTAGGCTATCGGCAAATGGCGTCACGCTCTCAATCTCAGAAACCGGACTATAAGCATCGACTATATTGGTCCATGTTGGGGTCACGATAGCAGCTTCCAAGTCGAATACTATGCAAGCTCTGTTGCTTACCTCGGTGCCATCCTCGAAGGTATCTTTGAGGTTGATGCTATAGTTGAAAGTACCCACGCCGTCGCCGTAATAGTTCACAGGCAAAGCGCCCTGGTCAGGGTCTGTTGAAGGTTCCATCGTCATTGGGTCTAATGAAGATATAGTCCATTTGATGATACCCGTCTCAGCATCATATTCCTGCTCTATCTGAGCGATTACGTTAATCTCCGGACGTAAGTCTAATGTATATACGAAGTTCTGTTCGCCATCGACTTGCAGAATCTTCTCGCCTATTGTAACGCCATGAGTTTCCAAAGAAGCAAGCTCGAAACGATTGACATCCAAGGTATCTGTCACCACTATAGTATGAGCGGCAGCGTTTGCCAAGGTGGTGTCGTTTTCAAACTCAATCTCATAGTTAATCTTCTGAACATCCTGACGCATATAACGGCTGCCCGACTCAGCTGTATAACCGTAGATGTCGTTAGGGTCGCCTGGAACGACGATTTCTATCTCGGTTGGATCTCCTGGATTAGGGTCTTCAGATTCACAACCTCCGCCTTGAGCACCTAACAACCTATTAATCAAATCACCTAAAGCACCACCTACTATATCGCCAGGAGACACCATGTTATTGTATGGTTCTAATACATTTTGATACAAAGGGTCACTTGGATCAACTCCCCAATTATTGTCAAGATTACATTTAGTTTGATTATATGCCACTGCATTTTGAATACTACCAAAGGTAGCTGCATTCTTAATAGCATTATTTGTTAAATTTGATGCTGCTCCAACATTACCTGATATTCTACCTCCAACCATATTTGCCATATCTCCCATTTCAAGCATATTTCTAGTTTGTTGAGAGTCACGTAAGTTTTCGTTGTCTAAAATTGAATCAGGTATTTGACCAAATATATAACCATTTCCAGTCCAAGCATAAAGCTTAAAACGAGTATGACCAGGTGCCGTATATTCTAATGTATAGGATATTTCTTCATTAGCTTTCATAAGCGGTATATACATGTACATCATAAAACCTTCTTCCTGTTTATTTAATAGATTTTCTGTCAAAACGGCATTTGTATATCCTAATGAGTCTTTATCTTTTGGAATACTTATATAGAAATCTGCAAATTCAACTTTTTCAATTTTTCTTATTCCAGTAAATGCTATATTAAACGGCACATAGGCATAATCAACATTGCCTGTATTTTTTACTGTTATGACAACAGGATATGGCTTTGCCATTCTAGCTGGTTCGGTAATACTTATTAACTTCTCGCCGTAGTCAATGTCTTCCATCACAACAGCATCTTCTATCGTCAGATGTCCCACTTCCTCATTATCTACGAAAGTGAGGTGCAAATCATATTTGCCATTTGGTATCGTATCTGTTATTCTGAATTCTACAGTTGCCTCAGTTCTTTCTTGCGAGATTATCTCGTTATATACTAACGTATCATTTCCTGAAATCAATTTCGCATCTTGCAGGAAGTTGAATCCGTTGCCGAAATAATCCATGACAAATATGTTCCCGGTTTTGTTTCCTATGTTATGCGGTGTATGTACCAACAATGCGAATTTCTCAATATGTTGATACGACACATTCACGGTACTGCCGCTTCCCATAACATCATGAACAGCTAAATAATAATAGCCGTCTTCCCAAGCGTGACGTCCGCCGTATCTCATAGACTCTTGTCCCGATACATTATAGACTTCTTCTCCCGACGGAGAAAACAACTGCAAACTGCATGCTTTGTCCGCCTTGAAAGTCAACGAATCGCCTACCTGCGCCATAATCTTAAACCAACGTATCTCGTTCTCGGCAGGCTTAATTATCAACTCGGAAGTGTTGGGTTCAAATACATCAGCCACCACGTCCTGACTTACGGTCTCATCTACGTAGAAATGCGTCCTGTCGACAAAACGATCGTCAGTAGTCCAGAAACGGAACGAGATCTCGTTCTTGGCGTAGATGACAGGCTCGCCATCGTTGGCGTCATACTCGAAGCACATACTTCTTATTGGCTGCGTCTCGACAGGAAGAAGTGTCATTATCGAGAGATCTGCTAAAGCAGGATCTATGTCTATTCTCTCTCTATTTTCATAATCTCCATTGAGATAATATTCCCAACGTTTTATCTTCGTTCCTCCAAGAGGCAGTTTGTAGAACATATAACTGCTCGGCGCGGTATATGTTCCGTTATAAAGCTGAATGTTCACGGTATGAAGTCCGTCGGATAGTTCGCTCACATCTAAATTAAAAATGCCTTCACCCAACATTCCAGTCTGCAACGACGAATAGTCTCTGTCGAACCAGCATTGATATTGAAGAGGCTCCGTTCCTACCGAAGGAGCGACCTTTATAAACATATAAGACATCGGAGATGACATCATATTTCCTTCTAACATCACATTGACAGTATGTATGCCGTCGGAAAGTCCCGTGACATCGAGCATGATATGACCATTGCCCAAAGCGCCAGTCTGTCTGTCGGAATAGTCCTGATCGAACCAACATTGATATTGAAGATTAGTTCCCATGCCAATGGTGTCTTGTTCCATCTCAGCAATCTTGATAAACATATAAGACTGCGGGGCTGAATAAGTTTTGTTGTTTTGCAGCATCACATTGACGGTATGCATGCCGTCGGAAAGTCCCGTGACATCGAGCATGATATGACCATTGCCCAAAGCACCAGTCTGTCTGCCGGAATAGTCCTGATCGAACCAACATTGATATTGAAGATTAGAGATTGCTCCGGTGCTATCGTATTCCATCTCCGCCATTTTAATGAACATATAAGACTGCGGAGCGCTCCATACGTTGGAAGTGTCTTTTACATGAATGTTGATGAAGTGCAAGCCATCTTTGAGGCTCCCCACATCCAAATCCGCCTGCATTATGCTGTCGTTGAAAGTGGCAGTTACTTTGTCCTCATACTTATTATCGAACCAATACTGATAGGTATAGACATTCTGCGAGAAGAGATACGACGACAGCAACAAGCAGAAGCATAATAATATGCAGCGTTTCATTGCTATAAGATTTTATTTGTTATTCTTCAACCATTACCTCAATATCCACGCTGAGCTTGCCGTCTATAGTAGATTTGTTAGCCACATTACATTTCTTCACAACCATATATGAAGGTCTTATATCGAATGGGAACATACCGCCATGAATACCCACTTCTGTTCCGTCAGAACCTAAGAAAGATGTTGCTATTTCTTCTTTGAGAATGTAACGTTCATCGAAGGAGAAGTTGCTAAGCTCATGATATGTTTCAAATACATCTGACAATTTAGATATATACATATTTGTAGAACTATCATAACTAACATTATAACATATGCATTTTATCATATAGTTTACCAAACCTCTGATTCCTAAACATATAGAATTATGAAATGTGGAATATCGGAAATCTGAACTGTTTGTCGTAGCTTGTATTACTGAATTGTATGCATTTAACACAGAGTATTTATCTGAAATTCCGGTACGCAAAGATACATCTCGCAGTATTGAATTTATGGAAGTATATGTATTTTCATTGTAACTTCCTCCATAAAAACGATCTACTATACAATTTATGAAAGATAAATTCTCGGCTTTAGTATCATAATCCGTAACATATGTTGAAGAATTATTAAGAGAAAAAACATAAAAATAACATCTTATAAAATTTGAATTATAGCATTCTAAACAAGTAACTTGTTCATTGTTATAAATCCCCTCCATTGTTAAGTTATATGTTGAATCATTTTCTATGTCTATTTTATAATTACCAATTATAATCGTACTAGTCATTCCTGTAATGGTATCAAAATCACATCCTGCACCATGTAAAGTTATAGCCTTAGTTATATTACAAGCATTAAAACTTCCTGAAGATAAGGTAATAATATCTCCATTTACCGCTGCATTATGCGCATCACGTAAAGCATAGTTCCCATAGAACACAGTGATAGTGTCGTTATGGTTAAGGGTTGCCATTTGTTGTTGTGCAAAAGATGTTGCAGCAATCATAAGCATTAAAGCTAAGAATAAAGTTTTTTTCATTTTTTCTGTTGCCTGTTATATCCCATCGGCGCATCGGGTTCTAAATGTTAATTTATTTAATGATTTTTTCAAATGTCAACAGACAACGGACAACAGTCAACAGACTTTGTCCAAGTTTGCTATTTGCTTTTTGCCAATAAAAAAAAGCGATATTAAATGCCTAACAACATCATCGTCAAAAACAACGACCATCGTTAAAGCATATAACATCGCTAGTGTATATATACGTGCGAGATTACTCTATTGCTTCATTAACGTGTTCTTAAAATTGGCGATTTCTTGAATGTTATAGCAAAAAGCAAAACTATCCTCTTATTCTTTATATGTTATCCCCTATTCTTACATCTCATTTTTTATTTTATTATCATCATTATTTCATAGTAATAAAAAAGGTACGGCATTACATTGCTCCATTCAAAGGTATCGCCAAACACCTACGCCAATAAGCAAAATAGCACCGCACCAAAACAGTACAGCCCACTCATTGCTATCATTGGCTAATTCATTAAATTGGCGATTTTATGAATAATAAGCAAAAAGTAAACTTTATTTATATCTCAAAACTACCTTAATACCTGTCTCTTAATTCTTATTTTTTTGTTAATGATTTACACTTCGTTTTCAGATGGCAAAAGTAATATTATTTTTTAATTAAAATATAATATGGGGAAATATTTTTTATTAGTGAGAAATTAGTTTCCAAATAGAAATGTAAGACATCATATCGAACTCACGTTAATTAAATATAGGAGGGTTCTATTTATTATTAATTTTCCTACATCAATGGGTAGAACCCATTTTCCCACGTCAGTAGTTTGATTTATTTCTTTAAAAACAGCTCTCGATAAATGCTATATTCATCGAGACAAACGTTCTATGAACTTGTTCTTACCTAAAATTCGTATGTCGTTTTTCTTGTTCTCCATATCTTTTTTTACTTCTCTATTATGTTCCGCAAAGTTTATATTTTTATTTCAATTTTCCAAACATTTTTTAATATTTTTTTAAAAATGGGGGGGGTAATTAGTTGAATATTAAATATTTAACCAATTATCCATTCGGGATGATACTTCTTTATCTGAACTAATCGGCACATGTTATAGACCAAATTGGTGAATCCGATGTAGAATACCGCCCTCAAGATTCCCACTCCTCTGAAAAACAGTCCTTTCATGCTCTGTTCCATGAAGACATAGACATGTTCGATGCGGCAGCGTGTCTTCGACTTGACTCTGTTGTTTTCTTTCTGTTCCTCCGTAAGTGATTTGTACCTGTATCCTTTCTCTATTATCAGTGGGGTCAGACCTTTTGACTTCACCATTTCCTCAGTGCCGACATACGCCGAGTCGAACCAGCAGAATTCTCCTTCGTTGTTATCGCCTTCTATCAGAATACCAACAGGTGTGGAATCGTGAACGCTTGCCGGTGTTACCACGAAGTTCCTGATTATCTTGGTCTTCTCTATAACTACCGTATGATCCTTATATCCATAATAATTAACTCCGCCTTTCTTCGTCCAGCGTGCGTCAATATCTTTGTGGCATTTCTTGTGAGGATTGTCGTTCCAGAGTTCATTGCCTTTACCCTCCTTTATCTTCTTGTTCTCCTCGCGGGTGTTTCTCTGTTTCGGCACTATCACGAAACTGGCATCAACTATTTTCCCCTCATTGACAATCAGCCCCATCGAAGCCAGTTGCTCGTTGAATTTCGCAAATAGTCTTTCGCCAACTCCCGATTCCGACATGATGTCTCTGTATTTCCATACGGTCTTTTCGTCCGGAACATCATCAACGCTCTGGATGTCAAGGAACTCCCTGAAGCTCATCCTGTCCTTGATCTGATATTCTATCTGATGGTCGCTGATGTTGTACAGCCTTTGAAGAAAAAGGACTTTCAGCATGAAGACAGGATCTATTGGCTTGCGTCCGGCGCTGCTCTTCTTATGGTCGTTTGCAAACAAGCTCTCAAGTATGCTCCTAAACTGCTCGAAATCAATAATGTCTTTTAAAACAACAAGAGGATTGCCCATCTTCGACAACGATTCCATCGTATTTTCCTGTTCAAACAAACTC
>JAFTUF010000023.1 GCA_017466405.1 Bacteroidales bacterium | reverse complement strand
GACGAAGTCAGGAGAAAATGAAACGAATTGAAAATTGTCTGCATTGTAATTTATGTAAGAGCAGATGTCCATACGGCCTTGACACGCCGAATCTCCTGAAGAGAAATTACGAAGATTTCACAACGTGTATATAATAAGGTGTAGATATACCTATATTCAATAAAAAATCGCGGGAGTATAGAGTCTCGCGATTTTTTATTATGTTAATTTTTTATTACTTTTACTCCCTCATTTTTAACTATTTTTAACTTTTTTATCCGAAAAAATCCTTATATTTTTGCAACGAAAATATAAATTAGTATGAACCTAAATTTAATCTTATGAAAACAAAAATTACAACATTTGTGTTGTGTATGATGTTATCTATGTTAATAACCGCACAACAAAAACACGATTCCTTTTTTAATTATCAAACTCATGATAGAGCCATTGATAAGACTCCTGTTCCGACTCAATCAAGTGATGGCCAGGGTTTTAATAATATGCATGTAACTCCCATCGGAAATGGCTTATTTATTAGTACTCTTATCTCAATGGTTTATGTTTTGTCAAAAAGAAAGGAGACCGCAAAATGAAAAAAGTTTGTCTTGTGATGATCTCAGCAATATTGCTGTTTACTCAATGTAAGAAAGAAGATGCAGAACTTGTTGATAATTCAACAGACTTTGTACCTGTAACGTTTGAGATGTCGAAAGATGTTTCTAAATCGGATTTTACGAACATATTGCCATCGGGAAATATTAATTGGGGCAATGATAATAATATAGAGTATATATATCTTGGTGTAAGTAATAGTCATTTATATTATTCTATTGAATTGGCAGAGACTGTAAGAGTTGGAGAGTTGTTTGAACTTTCGGCAGAAGTTGTTGAATCTACAGATCGATTGGTTTTTTCTGGTATGGTGCCGCAAAACTTATTGTGGGATGCAAAAAGATGTACTTTATATTATTTTGGTAATAATGGCAATGCACTGGAGGGAACGAATGTCACCAATATTTATGATGAAAAATTTACTGATTGTGTGATAGGTAAACAAGTATCTTTTGCGAAGCAAACGGGAGATATAAGAGATCTTGGAGATTATCACTTGGCGTCCATTCCCGTGAGAATAAATACATTGGAAGATGAGGAAAATAATATAATAGGCTTTGATTTGATTGCTGAATCGTTCAATAATACAATGTCTATAGCAATGTTAGATTTGGAAGGTGAAACAGCTCTTGGAGGAACAGCCGCTGCTTTACAAACATATACTTTAATATGGGATGGTGCTAAATTTGTTGAAAGTTGTGAGATGCTTGAAGGAGAAACGATGGATGTAACAGGTAATGTTGGTAAAAAATCTCTAATAGCGTTGTTGCCTATTGAAGAGTCTGTTACTTTAGAATGTAGTAAGGGAAGATATACTTTCCCGATATTGCCAAGTAATACATTGTTTGTTGGTAATGTGGGTTATGGTTATGATGAGACAAATCCATTACCTTGGGGTGATCAATAGTTAGTAGCTCTGTAAATTACGTATAGTGATAACGTAATAATATGTCATTGTGTTTGCAATGTGGAGGTTACCGGACTCGAACCGGCCGCCTTCAGATTGCGAACCTGACGCTCTACCTGATGAGCTAAACCCCCATTTCGTTGCGACGCAAAATTACTAAAAAAATCGAGTGATTTTATATCTATTTTTCGTATAATTTTTATACATTTGCGCGTTAAAAATAAACGACGAAACAATGGAAATAGAAGCTTATATTGTAAAGAGAGTGAATCTCTTGATGAATGCAGAAGATGCTAAAATAGTAAAACGTCTCGAAGGTGGTATGAGTAATTATACTTACGTGGTGGAGTGTCAGGGAAAACAATATACTTATCGTGTTCCTGGAAAATATGCAGAGAGATTTGTCGATAGAAATGAAGAGTGGGATAACATACAAAAAGTCGAGAAATTGGAGGTTAACAACGAAACAGTTTATGTGGAGTTGAGAACAGGTGAGAAACTTGCAGTCTATGTGGAAGGTACTATAATGTCGAATACTGATGTGGTTTCATATAATGAGATGTCGGCAAAGGCATTGAAGAAATTACATAATAGTGATTTGCAATTTAAAGATTATGACGCTTTCGGTCGTCTCGATAATTATGAGAAATATTGCCGCGACCTAGGTTTTACTCATCCTCAAGAATATATCGACTTGCGTAACCGCCTTGATGCAATGAGAGATTCATATAAAGATATAAAACACGTTCCTTGTCATTGTGACTACCAACCAACAAATCTTGTTATCGACGGAGATAAACTTTATATCTTAGACTGGGAATTTGCTGGTATGAACGACCCTTATTATGATATCGCTTGCTATGGCAACGCTGGCTTTGATAAGGCGTTGAGTCTTTTGGAAACTTATCTCGGTCATAAGCCAACAAGCGAAGAACTTAAACGACTTCATTTCCACAGAGCTTTCCAATGCTTGCAATGGTACAACGTGGCGATGTTCAAGGAAATGATAGGGCTGAGCAAAGACCTTAACATGGATTTTACAGCAGTAGCTCAGATGTTCTACGGTTTTGCCAAAGACTTAATTGAAGCTTACGATAGTTTATAAAAAAAAGTGCCAATCGGCACTTTTTTTACATTCCAAAGTCATCGTCGAATCCTAACTCGGCACGTGCTTCCTCGCTCATCATAGCTGGTGACCAAGCTGGTTCAAAGGTTAATTCAACTTTGCATTTTCTTACACCCATCATTGTTTCAACCTTTTCCTTTACGTGTGCTGGCAGCTGATCGGCAACAGGACAATTCGGCGCTGTGACAGTCATTAAGATTCTTACATTGGCATCGTCGTCGATGTCAATCTCGTATATCAAGCCTAATTTATATATGTCAACCGGAATTTCAGGATCGTAAATGCTTCCCAATACCGCAATGACTCTTTCTTTTAATAAGTCTTTCTCTTCAGCTGTCATTGGTTCTTTCTTCTTAAAAATATTAAACATTATTTAAAAGTTTATTGTTTATAGTGTAAAGTTTATAGTAGTTTAATAGTTTATAGTTGAGAAATTGAGTTGGTTAATGATAACTTGTGAACTTATTAACCTTCAACTTTGTAACTGCTATCAACTATTAACTATCAACTATCAACTTTGTTGTGAATTAAACACCTCTGCATACAACATCATCTGCTTTACCATGCTCAGCAAACCGTTAGAACGGGTAGGAGAGAGGTGTTCCTTCAAACCAATCTCATCTAGGAAACTCATGTCGGCTTCTATGATGTCTTTCGGTTTCTGTCCTGATAAAACCTTGATTAACAAATTTATAATTCCTTTTGTGATGACAGCGTCGCTGTCGGCGCTGAAATATACTTTTCCGTCTTCCATCTTGGCGTGCAACCAAACTCTCGACTGACATCCGTTGATGAGATAATTGTCGTTACGATATTGAGAGTCAATCATCGGGCAATCTTTCCCCATCTCGATGAGCATCGCATATCTGTCCATCCAATCGTCAAACATGGAAAACTCTTCCACTATAGAATCTTGTATCTCTTTTATTGTCATTTCTTAATATATTTTATCTTAACATATTGGCGGCTTTATTAACAGCCTTTATGAAAATATCTACTTCTTCAATCGTGTTATATAATGCAAATGAAGCTCTTACGGTTCCAGGAATGTCGAAGAATGTCATCACAGGTTCAGCGCAGTGGTGTCCTGTTCTTAAAGCAACGCCCATCTTATCGACAATCGTTCCTAAGTCGTAAGGATGAATCCCGTCGATGATAAATGAAACCAAACCGCTTCTTTTAGGTGCTTGTCCTATGAATCTAAGTCCTTCTATATTTGAAAGTTGATCAGTAGCGTAGTTTAAAAGATGTTCCTCGTATTCTTCAACGGCTTTTCTGTCAAGACTCTGTATGAATTTCACTGCTGTCTCGAGTCCTAAAGCGGCTCCTACATTAGGCGTTCCTGCTTCAAACTTGAATGGCACTTTGTTGAAGGTCGTCTTTTCAAAACTTACTTTGTCAACCATCTCGCCTCCAAACTGATACGGTGGCATCTTCTCCAACCATTCCATCTTGCCGTAAAGTCCGCCTATTCCCATAGGAGCGTACATCTTATGACCAGAGAATACGAAGAAATCGCAGTCAAGGTCTTGTACATCAATGATGTGATGTGCCATCGACTGTGCTCCGTCTATAATTACAGGAATGTCGTATTTATGTGCCATCGCTATCATCTCCTTGATAGGATTAATTGTTGCCAATGTGTTGGAAATGTGAGCAATGCTGACAATTTTAGGCTGTTGTTTTAATAATTCTTCGTAAGCGTTCAAATCCAAAACGCCATTTTTGTCCATCGGAATTACCAGCAACTCGCCATGTTTTTCTTGTATCATCTGTTGCCATGGAACCATGTTAGAATGATGTTCCATCGCTGATACTAATACTTTATCTCCTTCGTTGACAAGAAGTTTTCCAAGACTCGTGGCGAGAAGATTGAGCGATTCCGTTGTTCCTCTCGTGAAGATTATCTCGTTGGAATCTTTTGCATTGACGAATTGTGCTAATGTCTTGCGAGCGTTCTCGTAAGCTTCTGTTGCCTCTTGACTTAAAAAATGAACTCCGCGATGTATGTTGCAGTTTTCGTTTAGGTAATAATCACGTTCTCTTTCGATTACGCAAAGAGGTTTCTGAGTCGAAGCTGCATTGTCGAAATAAACCAACGGCTTTCCATAGACAGTTCTGCTTAAAATCGGAAACTGCTGACGTATCGCGTTTATATCTAAATTATTGAAACTCATATTTTGCTTAAGTCTATCTTGAAGTCATATTCTTTTGGAGTGCTGCATTGGAAAACGCAATTTTCACAACACGACAACTCGCCTTTTAAACGACGTTTTATCATATCGTCGATGCGCTCGCGAAGTGCCTCGATGCCAATGTTATTACTTATTTCAGCAGCGAAGGCGTACATCAAAAGCATACGTGCGTTTTCTTTGCTGATACCTCTTTGCTGCATATAAAACATTGCTTCTTGATCTAACTGTCCTATCGAAGAGCCGTGAGAACATTTCACGTCGTCGGCATATATTTCAAGGAATGGCATAGTGTTTATCTTTGCCTTATCTGTCAAAATAATATTGCTGTTATTTTGGTATGCGTTGGTCTTCTGTGCGTTAGGTGCTACGAGAACGTGCCCGTTGAAAACTGCCGTCGCTTCGTTGTCGAGTATGCCTTTGAATTTCTCATTACTATTGCAGTTCGCTACATTATGATTGACTTTAACTTGGTTGTCAACATGTTGTGTCTTGTCAACTAAATAAAGTCCGTAGATGTTGCATTCTGCGCCTTCGCCATTAATATTGACGAAAATATTATTGCGAATCTTGCCTCCGTTAAAACTTACAACATGAGTTTGAAGTCTGCTGTTGGAAGATTGTTTAACGGTATTTGTGTTCAAGAGTGAAGAATTATCGTTCAAATTTTGAAGTTTGTAGTTCTCCAATTGAGCGTTCTCTCCGATGATAATTTCTGTATATGAATTTACAAAACTCGATTGTTCTTTAATAGAGTCGTCACAATCAATGATTTGAAGTTGTGCGTTACTTTCAACGATGATGAGGTTTCTTGTCTGTATGAAAGGATTGTTATCCTCATCGCTAATCTTGATTATTTGAATAGGTCTCTCTGCTACGACATTTTTTGGTGTGTAAATAAAGAAACCGTCCTGCCACAAAGCTGTGTTGATGTCGTAGAAGCCATTGTCGTCGTTTATGTTACAACTTCCAAAATATTTCTCGAATAGTTCCGGATATTCCTGCATTGCTCTGCGAGTGCTGCCGATGACAATGCCGTTACTTAATTTTCTTAAACTATTCTCTTCGGAAAACATTCCGTTTGTTAGAGTAACGACTTCAGTGTCAAGGTTCTGAATTACGCAGCAGAAATCGTGGTTTTTATTCTCTATAGATTCTATATTGAAATCTTCGCTTAGGCATTCCATCATTCTTGAGTTACGCCATTTCTCCATTTTTTTAGTTGGGAAACCTCTCTCGATGAAGCGTTTAAGTGCATCTTGGCGTAGAGTCTTGACTTTAGGAATGTCGCAAGATGAGATGCTTTCCATCGAATTGTTTGCATATTCGATGAATCTCTCTTGTGTTATCTTTATTTTATCTTGATTTTCCATGAGTTACAAATTTTTAAAATTAAAGAATGGTATCTTTAATCCATTCGTAACCTTTCTCTTCGAGTTCTAAGGCGAGAGATTTATCGCCTGATTTCACTATGCGTCCGTCGTACATCACATGAACGAAATCAGGAACGATGTAGTCGAGAAGTCGTTGATAGTGAGTGATAACGATGAATGCATTATTGTCGTTATGAAGCTGATTTACTCCGTTAGCTACGATTCTCAAAGCGTCGATGTCAAGTCCGGAGTCTGTTTCGTCTAGTATTGCGAGTTGAGGTTCGAGCATCGCCATTTGGAAAATCTCGTTTTTCTTTTTCTCACCGCCTGAGAAACCTACGTTAACATAGCGATTCTGCAACTTTGCTGTTATCTCAACCATCGCTTGTTTCTCTTTCATCATCTTGACGAATTCAGGCATCGGAATATTTGGAAGTCCTTGATATTCACGTTTTGCATTGATAGCTGTACGCATGAAGTTTTGTATGCTGACGCCTGGAATTTCAACCGGATATTGGAAACTTAAGAAGATACCTTCGTTAGCACGGTCGGCAGGACTCATCTCCATGATATTCTTACCTTTGAACCAAATCTCACCTTCTGTGATTTCGTAACCTTCTCTTCCGGTGATGGCGGCTGCCAAAGTGCTCTTTCCAGTTCCGTTAGGTCCCATAATTGCGTGAACCTCACCTTCGTTGACGCTAAGGTTGAATCCTTTTAATATTTCTTTGCCTCCTACTGAGACATGTAAGTTTTTTATATCGAATAACATAGTTCTTAATTTTCTTTAAGTTAAAAATAATTAACCAACACTTCCTTCCAAAGTGATTGACAATAATTTCTGAGCTTCCACGGCAAACTCCATTGGAAGTTTATTTAAAACATCTTTTGCATAACCGTTGACAATCAAACCTATTGCTTTCTCGGTGTCGATGCCTCTCTGATTGCAGTAGAATAATTGATCTTCGGATATTTTAGATGTGGTAGCTTCGTGTTCGAGAATTGCAGTGTCGTTGCTGCATTGAATGTAAGGCCATGTGTGAGCGCCGCATTTGTCGCCCAAGAGCAGAGAGTCGCATTGTGAGAAATTGCGGCAGTTGCTTGCGTTAGGAGCTATTCTCACCAATCCGCGGTAACCGTTCTGGCTGTGGCCTGCGGAGATGCCCTTTGAAATAATGGTGCTTTTGCTGTTTTTGCCGAGATGTATCATCTTGGTTCCGGTGTCGGCTTGTTGGTAGTTGTTGGTCACTGCTACGGAATAAAACTCTGCTGAGGAATAGTCGCCTTTTAAGATACAGCTTGGGTATTTCCAAGTGATTGCAGAGCCCGTCTCTACCTGTGTCCATGATATTTTTGAGCGGTCGCCTCTGCAGATGCCGCGTTTCGTTACGAAGTTATAAATGCCACCTTTGCCGTCTTTGTCGCCCGGATACCAGTTTTGTACTGTGGAATATTTTACTTCGGCATCAGTCTCTGCGATAATCTCAACGATAGCTGCGTGCAGTTGATTCTCATCGCGTTGAGGTGCTGTGCAGCCTTCCATATAACTGACGTAAGCTCCTTCGTCAGCGACGATTAGAGTACGCTCGAACTGTCCTGTGTTAGCAGCGTTGATTCTGAAATATGTTGATAATTCCAATGGGCAACGTACGCCTTTAGGTATGTAACAGAATGAACCATCGCTAAATACAGCTGAGTTTAATGCTGCGAAGAAGTTGTCGGTGTGAGGTACTACAGTTCCTAAATATTTTTTAACTAAATCGGGATGTTGCTTGACAGCCTCGCTGAACGACATGAAAATGATTCCGTGTTTGGATAATGTGTCTTGGAAAGTTGTCTTCACTGAAGTGCTATCCATCACAGCGTCAACGGCAACGCCAGTAAGACGTTTCTGCTCGTCTAAAGAAATTCCTAATTTGTTAAAGGTGTCGAGTAACTCAGGATCGACTTCGTCCAAACTCTGTAGCTCTTTTCTTTTTTTAGGAGCTGCGTAGTAAATAATGTCTTGATAGTCAATGGGCGGGATGTTTAGATGTGCCCAGTCAGGTTGCTTCATGCCTAACCATTGGCGATAGGCTTTCAAACGAAACTCGAGCAACCACTCCGGCTCTTCTTTCTTGGCTGATATGAGTCTGATAATATCTTCGTTAAGTCCCTTGGGCGCGAAATCTGTCTCAATATCAGTCACAAAACCAAATTCGTATTCTTTGCCGGTTACTTGTTCTATTATATTTTCGTTAGGATTAGAATCCATAATTGCGTTTTAGGTTTTAAATAATAAAAGGTATATTTTGTTTTAATTTTTTACAAAAATACAAAAAATAATGATACGTTTAAGTCCATTTTTAGTGTTATATTTGCAGTGTTGAACAACTTGTTTGAAAAACAAATTTTGACGCATTTGGTTTAAAAAATATTAAGAATCGGCTCTGATATTTATGAAAATAAAAGACAATTACATTAAGAAATATTTGTTCATTCTTTTAGGTGTAAGTGCCTTGTTAAGAGGCTTCTTAGCTTCTTTCGTGGAATTTGGTAATGATGAGGTTTACTATTGGACTTACGCCATGTATCCCGATTGGAGTCACTTCGACCATCCTCCTATGGTGGGTTGGTTTATTCAGCTGTTTAGTTGTAATCTTCTTTTTACTCACGAGTTCTTTCTGCGTCTTTCTTCAGTTATATTTATGACTGTCAATACGTATCTTGTTTATCATATAGGTCGGCAGGTCAAAAATGAGCAGACTGGCTTTTATGCGGCTTTGTTATATACGGCTTCGATTTATGCTTTCGTAATTACGGGTGTTTTTATCTTGCCCGATACTCCTCTTACTTTATTTACTCTTCTTGCTGTATTACAATTTATTAAGTATTTTCAGAATGAAAAAAATCTTAATCTTATTCTTGCAGGATTATTCGCTGGGTTGGCGATGTTGTCAAAATATTCGGCTTTGTTTATATGGATTGGTGTAGGATTATACGTGATTTTTTATTCAAGAAAAGAATTTAAAAATCCGTTTATGTATCTGTCAGTCATTATTTCCCTAATTTGCTTGATGCCAGTTTTGATATGGAATCTAAATAATGATTTTATTAGTTTTACCTTCCACGGTGATAGGGTAGGTCTTTTCGGAAAATTACATATCGAATATTTTCTTACTGAGATTGTCGCTGAAATGGGATATAATAATCCTGTTAATTATGTCTTGGTTATCATAGCTTTAGTGGCTTTGATGAAAGGTAAGAAGTTTATCCCTGAATTGCCGAAGAGACTTCTTTTATGTTTCAGTATTCCGTTGATATTGATGTTCTGGATTTTCTCTTTGACGCGTCAGATTCTTCCTCATTGGACTTCTCCGTCATTTGTTATTTTGCTTGTTATCGTGGCGGCTTATCTCTCAGAGAAACATGAGGCTGAAGATGGTTCTATTGTGATTCCTAAGTCTATAATAGCTTCGTTATCAGTGCTTGCTTTTGTTTTGATATTTGGTGTTGTTGAAATTAAAACTGGTGTGGTTCCATTGAATTTTTCAGAGAGATCGAAAACGGTGCAGCGTTATGGCGAAGGTGACTTCACTCTTGATATGTACGGATGGCGAAAGATAAAGCCTGAGTTTCAAATTATTAGAGATAATCTGATTGAGGAAGGAAAGATGAAGATGGATGATGGAATGATTGCCTTGAAATGGTATCCGTTGGCTAATTTAGATTATTATGTGGCTTATCCTTTGGGAATCAATATGTATGGCTTTAATACGCCTTCTGAGATTCATAAATATGCTTGGATTAATAAGGAACGCGGCGATTTGAAACTTGGTGAAGATTATTGGTTCTTGACGGAAAGCTATGATTATTACGAACCTAACAGGTATCTCAAACCTTATTTTAAGGAAATAATCCCGACAGATACAATCACGATTGAACGTTGCGGCAAGCCTGCTAAATATGTTTTTGTTTATATGCTAAAAGACTTGAAAAAAATGCCGCAGACATGGTTCGAGGAATGATGAAAGTCTAAGAACTAATGACAAAAGACATTGAGTTGTTAATATTCTTTAAGAGAAAAAAACATTATCAGTCTTCTAAAAGTTAAAAATACTTAATTTCAATAAAATAGTCGGAAAAACACTTGACAAGTCATATATCATTTTTGTAATTTTGAAGTCCAAAATTTATGAGACACGATTATGAAAGAGGACTTTATTTATTACTTGTGGGAAAATCGTCTTTTGCAGCTTGATTTGAAAACCATCGACGGAGAGGATATTAAGATACTTTCTGTAGGAACGCGTAATTACGACTCTGGTGCGGATTATAATAATGCGCGTATCAAAATAGGTGCGACATTATGGGCTGGACAAGTAGAGATTCATGTGCATTCTTCAGATTGGTTTAAGCATAACCATCAGAATGATGATAATTACAACAATGTGATTCTACACGTTGTATATGAATGCGATAACAAATCGCCTCCAATACCGACACTTGAGGTTAAAGGTAAATTCGATGTTTCATTGTTGCATAAATATGAAACTTTCGTTAATTCAAAAAATTGGATTCCATGTGAGGATTCTATTGGTGATGTACATGCTTTCACCGTAGTCTCGTGGCTTGACAGAATGCTGATAGAACATCTCGAAAACGAATGTAAGGAACTGGATTTTAGGTTGAAAAATAATCGCTATGACTGGGAACAGACTTTCTATCAGCGGCTAATGCGTTATTTTGGATTGAAAGTCAACAACGATTCTTTTGAATATCTTTCAAGACTGCTGCCTTTTAATCTTCTCCAACGGCATCTCGATAATGAGGTTTATGTGGCAGCGATGATGTTTGGTTGCGCAGGTTTTCTTGAAAATGATTTTGAAGAGGAATATCCAAATCTCTTGAAAAGAGAGTTTCGTATGCTTAAGTCAAAATTCGGACTTAAAGTGATGCCTAGTTCAAACTGGAAGTTTCTAAGGCTGCGACCGCCAAATTTTCCTACGATAAGAATAGCACAGGTCTCAAAGATTATAACTAAGAACGGAGCTATGTTCTCTAAGATAAGAGACTCTGATAACATTGAAGAGATAATGGAGCTTTTTGATGTTGAATTGGATGAATATTGGAATAATCATTTTCAATTTGATAAGGTGTCTGATTATGTGAAGAAGAAAGTTTTAGGAAAGACAGCAGTGGAATTGTCGATGATTAATACTGTAGTGCCGATGTTGTTTCATTATGGGAAATATCATGGCTTGGAAAGTCATAAGGAGAAGGCGATGAGCTATTTGGAAAATATTGAAGCGGAAAATAATCTTATAATAAGAAGTTTCTGTCAATGTGGATTGAGCTTTCAGAATGCATTCCAAACGCAAGCTGCTTTGTATATGTACAAGTACTATTGCAGAAGGCGTCGTTGCCTTGAATGTAGAATCTATCTTATGCTCTCAAAAAACCGCTGAAAATAATTTATAGTCTGCGTTTTTTAGATTGAAATAATAACTACTTTTGCGAAATATGAATTTGAGCATAGCTGAAAATTCAAACTCTTGAGTTACAATTATTTTAAAATCTAAATTACGTTTGAATGAAAAAGTTATTATTTGTTATTGCGTTGATGACGATGGCTTTTGCCGCCAACGCTCAGTTATTCGTTGCTGGTTCTATAAGTGCGTATCATAAGGATGGTTCAACTTCATATAAATCTCCGTTTCATACGGTTGCTCTTGGCCCCGTTGAAAATGGATTTGCTGTTACACCGGCTGTGGGTTATATGATTCCAGGAAAGAGCTACGGCTTTGGTCTTAGCTTGGGATATGCCTACGCTTCTGTAAAAGACGAAAATGATCAGTATGTACCAGAAAATGGTGATGTTTTGGTGAATGATTGTGAAAAAGAATACTCTAACATATTCGACATCGCTCCTTTCTTCCGTTATGCATACGCTAAGTTTGAGAAGATTACATTATATGTCGATGCTAAGTTGCCTATAGGTATCAGTAATATGCACACAAAGGTTGCTGGCGTGATAAATCCGATGTATGATGCTAAGACATTTGCAATCGGAGCACGTCTTATACCAGGTCTGACATATAAGTTTAATAACCATATTTTATTCACGACAGAAATAGGTTTGTTGAGTATTAACTATATGCACACCAAGACAACAAAATTCAATGATGTTGTTGAAAGGTCTAATGAATTTAAATTAGGTGCGAATACTCGAACAATAGCTTCATTTGGTTTTGTGTATTTGTTCTAAAATCTGAAATTAAAATAAAAAAGCGACTCTCAAAAGTCGCTTTTTTGTTTTAATCATTCACCGCAACCGCCGCCGCAGCTGTCGCAGCAACTTTGATTGTGGCAGTGACCGCCGCCGCAACCGCCGCCGAAGTCTGATTCGTTGACTTCACGAACATCCAAAATTTCTCCTGTGAAATACAATGGAACACCAGCTAACTCAGGGTTGAAGTCAACTTTAACTGTTGTTTCGCCAATCTCCATGATTCTGCCTGGGAAAGGTTGGTTGTTGTTGTCTGTAAACCAAACTGTTGCGCCAACTTGACAAATTGTTTCGTTGAATACGCCGTCTTGAACGAATATGTCTTTGTTTACGTCTAAAATGTTTTCTTCTTTACGTTCGCCATAACCTTCTTGTGGTGTCAAAGCAAAACCAAATGTTGCACCTGGTTCTAAACCGTCCAAATTTTCTTCAAACTTTGGTAACAACATTCCTGCTCCAAAGATAGCTTGGAATGGTTGTTCCTTTGTGGTTTCTTGAATAACTTCACCATCAGCTGTTTCGCGATGTAAAACGTATGCCATTGTGACAACTGTGTTTTTTGCTACTTTCATTTCTTATCTTTTTAATTTGTTAATAATAATTTTCAATTTTCAACTCAATTAGTATGTCCCAAACATTTTCCTTAAAACCCACTCAATCGTAATGAGCGATAAAATTATAAAAAATATTGATTTGAGATTAATTAAATCTTTATAATTTGTTTCTTCTCTCATTATTGATGTGATAGATTCTTCGTTTTCTAATGTCTCAGCAAGTAATGATAATTCGTTAACATTGAAATTCTTACCTCCTGTTAATGTTGCCAAAGTCTGCATTCTTAATGTATTGGCAACGAGATCTTGCGCTTCAGCTCCCACGCTGACAACAGAGAAATTTCCGCTTTCAGTATAAATCTTGCCTCCAAATTCACCTTTAACATTGAAATTGTATATTCCTTCTGGCAGGTTGTTGATATTCAAGAAATATGATTTGTTTTTCTTTGAGAAATCATATTCGTAAACATCTTTAGTATGTTTGTTGACAAGTCGAATCTTTAAATCAGCTTCGTTTGTCAGTTCTTGACTAGGATTCTTTAAGTCGGCTGTGATGACGATGACTTCGTTGCTAAAATAGCTGTCTTCGTGTCTGACAATTAACTCCTTATCTTTTTCTGTTAAAAGATATTTGACAGATTTAGTAAACAATTCCTCAAAATTATCGTGATTCTTTTGGTTGTAGTAATTGTATAACTTCCACTTCCAGATACCCGTTCCTAAGAGGAAAATGTTTTTACGTCCTTCGTTATCAGTGGTGAAACTTAATAAAGGAGCTTGCATTATAACATCGTTGATATTCATCTGCAAAAGCATATCGTGATTTGAATTTAACGAAAATTCCAAATGAGGAAGTGAGAGAGGAGGAAATGCGTTGACAGATTCAATCACTTCGTTATCAATGCTAAACAATCCAAAGTTTTGATTATAATGTGGCTTTATGTCAAGAACGCTGCTGACAGCTCCTTTGTCTATCTTCATAGAAGGTTGAATCTTATTAAAAGCCTCGAAGTCTGTCTCTCCGCCAACTATATGGAAAATAGGAATCTTCTTATTGTCTTTCAATTTCTTATCAAAATCGTGGAGATTTTGCATTCCAATATAAGGAATTTGATGTAAGAATAAAATGTCGTAATCTTTTAAATCTGGCAGTTCTTCATTTGAGAAAACAGTTTCTACTTCAAAATGGTCGCCTAAGATATTTTTCAAACTTCCTAAATCAGGATGCGGCGACTTGGCGTAGAACAATGCTTTGTATTGTTTGTCGATAACTTCAATAAAGAATCGCTTGTTGTTATTATTCGTTATTTGTTCTTTGTCGATGGCTTTAATCTGAATGTCAATCTGCTTGACACCTTCGTCTTTAAGATTTAAATTAAAGTCGATGTTTTTTGAAAAACGATTTGAGTTAATAGGAACGACTAATTTTTCAACGGTCTCATTATCGAGCAACACTTTGACTTCCATATTTTTGTTGCGACAATTAACAGCATTGGCGGTTAATCTTATTGGAAACATTGTGTTGGAAGGAGAAGTTCTGTTATAGAAAACATCTTTAATGAAAATATCTGGATAAGTTGTTGTGTCGCCGAGTGTTACGCTGTAGATAGGAAAAGGATATGATTCTATGTTTTGTTCTGGTAGTGAGGATTTATTGCAGATTCCGTCGGAAAGAAGTACGACAGCTCCTACATTCTTCTTGTAGTATTTTTTCTTAAAATTATTTAAGACTTCGCTGATATCGGTATAATAATCTGAATAATCAATAGAGTCGAAGTCGCGAGTGCTGTTGCCGAAAAGATATTTATCAACATTATATTTATTTTCCAGCCTATTAATTAATGTGTCGAGAGAAAGAAGATAATCTGTCTTGTGAAAAGTTGAGTCTTTGGTCAATATGAGTGACGATGAATTGTCTTGAGCGACGATAATTGTAGCTGCTTCTTCCTTGTAGTTTTTAATTTTAAGGAATGGGTTGAAGAAAAGTAAAACCGCAATGCCGACCACGACGGTTCTCAAGATAAAGAGAATCGTTGATAAGGTTCTGCCGTAATGCTGTTTCTTATTGCGAACATATAAGAGTGAAGCATAGCAAAGTCCTGTAAATATGGCGATTACGATTGACCACATGTCGCTTTTTAGTTTTTGTTTTAATAATTCGCAAAGTTAATAAAAAGTGACATACCTAAGTTGATGAAATATCAATAATTATTGTTAAAAAATATTATGAATAATTTCGTTTATATTTCATAAAGAATTATTTTTGTTGTGAGAAAAAATAATACGAACATGGATAATTTTGAGATAGAAGTAAACAAATGTTGCGACTTGTTGAACGAAGGTAAAGTCATTATATATCCGACAGATACGATTTGGGGTATTGGATGTGATGCTACGAATCCAGAGGCCGTCGAGAAGATTTTTGAAGTTAAGGAACGTTCCAAAGGGAAAGGTCTGATAATTTTGGTTGACAGTATCGAGATGTTAAAAAAATATGTCAAGAATTTTCCGCAGATTGCTCCTGATATTATTAAATCGGCAAAAAATCCTTTGAGTATCATTTATTCAGAATCTGTTGGTCTTGCTGAAAATGTTTCATCTGATAAGACAATCTGTATAAGAGTCGTTAATAATGAATTCTGTAAAGCCTTGATTCATAAGTTAGGAAGACCGATAACTTCTACATCTGCCAATCTTACCGGCGACGCCGCTCCTTCGATATACGCAGAAATCTCAGAACGTATTAAATCGTCGGTGGATTATGTGGTGCAGCTTTATCATGACGTCTTGACAAAGCCAAAAGCCTCAACCATAATAAGATTGTACGAAAACAATACATTTGAGATTATCCGACAATAATTTTGAACCAATCAAGTTGTTATTTGTTAAAAAATTAAAAACGTATGAAATATTTAAAATTATTTTTAGTATTGATAATGCTTGGAACTCAGTTCGCCTTTGATTCACAAGCACAAAATAATGACATAGATCCAAAAACAACACTTCAGAAATTATCTACGACCTTTTATTTAATTAACAATTTCTATGTTGACGCTGCCAATCTTGAAGAGTTGACGGAAGAAGCTATAATTGCGGTGCTCAAAGAGTTAGATCCGCATTCGGCATATATTTCAAAGAAAGACGTGGAGAAAGCTAATGAGCCATTGGTAGGAAGTTTTGAAGGAATTGGCGTCACATTCCAGATTTTCCAGGATACTATTTTGGTTATCTCGCCGGTGCCAGGCGGTCCTTCTGACAGAGTTGGTATTTTGGCCGGCGATAAGATAGTTAAGATTGACGGTGAGGACGCTTTCGGTAAAAAAGTTACCAACGAATATGTGGCAGAGCATCTACGTGGCAAGAAAGGTACAAAAGTAACTCTTGGAATTAAAAGAGGAAAAAGTGACGAACTTATTGATTTTGACGTTATAAGAGATAAGATTCCGTTGAATAGTATCGACGCTGCTTTTATGGTAGATAAAAATGTTGGTTATATTAAACTCGACCGTTTTGCAAAGACTTCCAATACTGAGTTCGAAGAGTCGTTGGCAAAACTTAAGTCGCAGAAAATGAAATCATTGATTTTGGATTTAAGAGGCAATACTGGCGGTTATCTTAACGTAGCTGCTGAACTTGGCAATCAGTTCCTGAAAAAAGATATGACGATTGTCTTTACAGAAGGCGACAAGAGTCCGAAACAGATTTTCAACACAGACAAAAACGGAAAATTCACCGATGGTAAATTGGTTGTCTTGATAGATGAAGGTTCTGCTTCTGCAAGTGAGATTGTTTCTGGTGCGATACAAGACTGGGACAGAGGCGTTTTGATTGGACGTCGCTCTTTCGGTAAAGGTTTGGTACAAAGACCTTTCAACCTTCCTGACGGCTCAGTTATACGTCTTACTACAGCAAGATATTACACTCCAACAGGAAGATGTATCCAACGCTCCTACGACAAAGGCTCGGAAGATTATTATAAGGAGATGACCAAGAGAATGAAACACGGTGAGTTCTATCATGCCGACAGCATCCAATTCCCGGATTCTCTCAAATATTCAACATTGGTGAGTGAGAGAACAGTCTATGGCGGTGGCGGTATAATGCCAGATATTTTCATACCTGTCGACACAACTTTCGCAACGACTTTATACACCGATTTAATTAGAAAAGGAATATTCAATCGTTTCACTGTCGATTATGTGATGCAAAATAGAGAACTTCTCTCTAATGAATATGGAAATTTCAATAACTTCAATGAAAATTTCACAATAACAGACTCCATAATTGAAGACTTTAAAAAGTTGGCTGAAGAAGAAGGCGTTGAATGGAACGATGAACAATATCTGCGTTCTGAACCAATGATTAAGTTACAACTGAAAGCCTTGATTGCTCGTAATGAATGGGATATGGAAAAATATTACCAGGTCGTTATGAAGGAAGATAAGGTTGTTAACAAGGCGATTGAGATTTTGAACGATAGTAATCAGTACAGAAAAATATTGAATAGATAATTGTTCAGATACTAAATTTTTATCGAAAGATTTTTCATAAGAAACTGATTTTAAAAACTTTAGTCTGTTATATCTGAATTTTTATCACTTGACAAGTTTGTAGTTTCATTCTAATTTTGTGTCATAATCAAATAATTAACAATTAACACAAATGATTATGGCACAAAATTTTTTTATTTACAATTTCATTCGCGCAACTTCTTATTACGGAGGTGGAACTTTGTTTTTTTCAGATGGGTAGATACCTGCAATTTTTTTTATAAAAATGTGAAAAAAATCATTGTATAATTTCGTGAGAAATGCTATATTTGTGGACTTTATTCAAAAGTTTAATTAAACAGAAATAGATAGTCTAACTAAATTAGAAAAAGATGAAAAAAATCAACTCACTTATTAAGAAGCTTGCCCTTGCAAGTTTGTTGTTATTTGCAGGTGCAACAGTATTTGCACAAGGACAAATAGAGCTTACTCCTAACTCAAGAGGAGTACAAATTTCAGAATCTTCATTTGAAGGATTCCAATCGACATTCTCATTCGACAAGATTGAAGGTACAGCCATGAAAACTGAAAAAGGAGAGTTTTCAGTAATCACAATGGGTAAAACTATTAATGCCGGCGAACTTGGTGCTCCATCATTGCCAATCGCACGTGAACTTATAGCAGTTCCTTTCGGTGCAACACCAGTAGTGAAAGTCGTGAGCTACAGCACACAAGACTATAACCTCAGCGACTATGGAATTAATAAGGTTTATCCACAACAACCTTCATACAGCAAGAGTACAAAAGTTGAAGATATGGTTTTCCAATATAATGAAAAGGCATATCAAACTAGAGCATTAACTAACGCTCCTGAAGTTATCTTCGAAGTTCTCGGAACAATGCGTGGTATCCAACTCGGTGCTTTGCAAATTGAACCTGTCAGTTACAATCCAGCAAACAACACTCTCCGTGTTTACAACGACATCCAAGTGGAAGTCACTTTCGAAAACGCTGACTTAGCTCTCACAGAACAAACATTGGTAAATACTTATAGCCCTTACTTCGATGTTATCTATAAACAACTCTTCAACTCAAGAGCAATCGAAGACGTTTATGACGATCATCCTGACATCTTCTCTTCACCTGTAAGAATGTTGGTTATCGCTAACCGTATGTTTGAAGATGCTATGCAGCCATGGTTAGAATGGAAAACAAAAAAAGGTTTCTATCTCACAGTTAAATACACAGATGAATTGTCAAATGCTACAGCTACAGGCATAACACAATACGTTACAGAACAATACAATACTGACACACCTCCAACATTCGTTATCGTATTCGGTGACGAAGAACAAGTTGTTCCAAGTAAAGACTCTGGCGTTGACTCAGGCCGCGTAACTGACCTTTACTATTCAAGTGTTGACGGCGACTATTTCCCAGACATCTATCACAGCCGTATGTGTTGCGAGACAGTTGCAGAAATGGAAGCTCTTATCCACAAGATTCTTCAATATGAGCAATATACAATGCCAGATCCATCATACTTAGACAATGTTCTTTTGATTGCTGGTGTTGACGGCTACTGGAATCCTATCGTAGGTCAACCTACAATTGAATATGCTTCACACTATTATTTCAACGAAGAACACGGATATGAAAATGTTTATAAATACTTAAACTCATATTCAGGATGTTATAACAACCTCAGCACTGGTGTTGGTTTCGCAAACTACACAGCACACGGTAGTGAAACAAGCTGGGCAGACCCATCATTCACAGTTTCAAATGCTAACAACTTGACAAACACAGATAAATATTTCTGGGCAATGGGTAACTGCTGTAACGCTGCTGACTGGGGCTACGGTTCAGTATGTCTTGGTGAAGCTATGATTCGTGGTAATCAAAAAGGCGCATGGAGTTATATCGGTTCATGTCCTGTTTCATACTGGTGGGAAGACTATTACTTCGGTGTTGGCGCAACAAATGTAACAAACAGAATGCCTTTGTATGAAGAGACATCAATGGGTAACTACGATGCACACTTCATGGAAGACACATACAACCCAATTGCAGCTGTTCCATTCGCAGGTAACTTAGCAGTTGCTTACTCACACGATAATAACTATGAAGGTTCAGCTACAACAAGATATTACTTCGAAGCATATCACGTTTTAGGTGACGCTTCTGTAATGCCATATCGTTCAATGCCATCAGATAACGATGTATCACACCTCCCAACACTTCCTATCGGAATGGACTTCTTCACAGTGGCAGCAGCTCCTGGTTCATACGTGGGTATCTCTAAAGACGGCGTCCTATACGGAGCAGGTATGGTCGGTGACTCAGGTTCAGAAGACATCGAAATGACACCTATTACATCAGGTGGCGACGTAACTATCGTTGTAACACATCCTAACAGAATCCCATACGTTGAAACAATCCCTGCAGCAGCAATGGACGGCGCTTACCTCTCAGTAGCAGAATATACACCATCTCAAATAGCTGTCAATGAAGAAACAACTCTCTCATTATCTGTTAAGAATGTAGGTGCAGATGCGACAACATCAGGCGGCACAATCACATTGTCATGCGAAGAAGATTTCGTTACATTCACTGACGCAGAAGGTTCATTCAGCGCAATCGCTGTTGACGGAGTTGTCGAGTTAGAAAACGAATTCAAACTCAACGTTGAAGAAGGCGTAGCTAACGGAACAAAATTCAATGTGTTCTATACAATAACATCAGGTTCTGACTCATGGGAAGGCAGATTCTCAATGGAAGTTATAGCTCCTAAAATGGAATTCAAAGATTTCTCATGGGCAGGTATGTATGAAGCAGGTGAGACATACACAGTCGTAGCTAAATTTGAAAACAGAGGCGCTTACAAAGCAACTAATGCAAAAGTCGTCGCTTCTTCAACATCACAATATCTTACAATAGCAGAAGATACATTCGAATTTGGAACAATAGACCCTAACGGCGTCGGTATCTTCAGCTTCGATGTAACAGTAGGTGAATCATGCCCAACAACAGAAGTTCTTGAAATCAACTTTGAACTTACAGCCGACAATGGCGTCACAGCAGAAGGCGTAGGTTATTTGAGAAACACTTGTTTGGTTGACTTCGTTATGCAAGATAGCTACGGTGACGGTTGGAATGGCTCAACCTTAGTCTTGACATTCGACAACGGTGACCCATCAGTTAGCTTAGCATTCGATGGTGGTGAAGAAAAGATTCATACATTGGAAATCGGTACAGGCATTAAGACAACAGTGTCTTTCAGCGCAAACGGTAACTATTGGACATACGAATGTTCATATCTCATCAAATATCATGAAGGAGATGAAATCTACAATTCAAACGGCGAACCTAACGAAGGCTATAACACTGATTTCGTTGTTAGCTGCGCAGGTGAAGGTGGTGCAACTCTCAATCCAGTTCAAGACTTAGAAGCTCAAGTTGAATTGAATCAAGTTACATTGACATGGGATGCTCCACGTGCTTTCAGTAATTACGCAATAGAACGCAACGGTGTTCAAGTCGCTGAAACAGAAGAAACAACATTCGTAGATTCTGAATTGGCTGATGGTACATACACATACAGCGTAACAGCTGTTTACGAAGAAGGCGCTTCAATGCCAGTATCTGTAACAGTTATCGTTGGTGATGACAATGTAATGGAAAACGAAAGCCTTATGTTTGTTGTTTATCCAAACCCAGCAAACGACGTTATCAACATCAATTCAAATGCTTCAGAATATGAATATCAATTGATCAACGCTTTGGGTCAAGTAGTAGTAAGCGGACAATCATCAGGTAAACACCAACTTGATATCACTAATATTAATAAAGGTGTATATTTCTTGAAAGTCATCGCTAACGGTGAAACATCAATTAACAAAGTATTAGTACAATAAGAAAAATCAGAATAGGGTAGGTGCAATGTCGCTTACCCTATTCACATTAATAAACAAATATTAATCATGAAAAAATTATTTCTAACATTAGCAGTTTTCTTGTTAGCATCGACTTTCGGCTTTGCGCAAGAATGGGTCGGCGTTAACAAAAGCACGCCAATAAGAATTCAAGAGAGTTTGGTTTCATCTTCAGAAAACGAAATCGTCATCGACGTTAAGGTAGGCGGTTTCTATAAAGATGCAAGACAGACTCCAAACGGAGAACAATTTGTTATCAACGCTACTGATATGGCAGCGATGCTCGTCAAAGGAGCACCAGACCTTCCAATGTATCCTATCTCAATGATAATCGGCGACAACGCCAAGATGGAAGTCAGTGTAGTGAAGTCAAACTATGTAGATTTTGAAAACATAGAAGTCGCTCCATCAAAAGGTAACTTCAGCCGTCAGATAAATCCAAACGATGTGGAATATGTCTATGGCGAGATGTACCAACAAGATGCATTCTATCCAGCACAACAAGCAGCTTTGGAAGCACCATATATCTTGAGAGACTTCCGCGGACAAAACGTGATGGTTTATCCATACGCATATAATCCTGTAACAAAGACATTACGTGTTTATACAGAGATGCGTCTCGCTGTTAAGAAAGTCAGCGACGAAGGCGAAAACGTAAAAGCAAGCCGTAGAAGCAACGTCATTACATTAGACCCAGAAACACAAGCTTCATACGAACGCCGTTTCATCAACTTCAACCAACAAAGCAAATATGACTTCTTAGTTGACGAAGGTGAAATGCTCGTAGTATGCGTTGATGAATATATGGAAGCACTTCAAACATTGGTAGATTGGAAAAACATCTCAGGTCGTCCAACAACAATGGTTCCAGTTTCTGAAACAGGTATTCAACAACAACTTAAGACATACATTGAAAATTATTATGCATCAAATCCTAACTTGAGATATATCTTATTGGTAGGTGAACATAATAACCTTCCAGGTATGAACGGATATTCAACATCAGGTGGTAGATCAGACAACTTCTACGGCATGTTAGAAGGTAATGACTATTATGAAGAAGTATTCGTTGGCCGTCTCTCAGTTAACTCAGCAGAAGACGCAGCACATCAAGTAAGTAAGATTGTTTACTACGAACGCGACATCGACGAAACAGCAGCATGGTTGTCAAGAGGCGTTGGTATCGGCGCTGACGAAGGTCAAGGCCACTATGGTGAAATCGACTACGAACACATGGATTTCGTTCGTGACACTCTTTTACATTATACATATACAGAAGTTTCACAACACTATGCATACGTAAATAACCCTTCTGCACAGAATATGATTACCGACTTCAGCACTGGAGCGAGTATCGCTAACTATTGTAACCACGGTTCACCTGACGGCTGGGCTGTTGCAAACTTCAGCAACTCTCACGTCCATCAGTTGACAAACGACAACAGACTTCCATTTATCTGGTCAGTTGCTTGTAACAACGGTGAGTTCTCATACGGCGAATGTTTTGCAGAAGCATGGATGCGTGCAAAGAACAGCACAACATCACAACCTACAGGTGCTATCGGCGGTATGTTCTCATGGATCTCACAACCATGGCAACCACCTATGTACGGTCAAGATGAGATGGTAACAATCTTGGCAGAATGGCGTCCTGGCTACAGACACACTCTCGGCGGTGCATCATTAAACGGTAATATGTACGTTCTCGATATGAGTCCTAGCGATATGGGTGACACTCACAACACATGGATTCTCTTCGGTGACCCATCAATGATGGTTAGAACTAAAGCTCCTGAGAGCATGGGCGTTTCTGCTAACCCAGCAGCACTCCTTCTCGGTATGACAGAAATGACAGTCAACGCTGATGCAGATTTCGGTATCGCTACATTGTCACAAAACGGTGAGGTATTAGCATCAGCTTATATCGAAGACGGCTCAGCAACACTCCAATTCGAAGCTTTGAGCAATGTTGGTACAGCACAACTCGTAGTATTAGGTTACAATAAAGTTACTGAAATCATAGACATAGAAATAGTTCCTGCTGATGGTGCATATCTCGTTTTCAATTCATTCGAACTCAACCAAGAAGATGGCCAAGCTGACTATAATGAAGAAATAGAACTTACATTGAGCGTCAAGAACGTTGGTACAGACCCAGCATCAGATGTTAATGTCGAAATTTCAACAGAATCAGAATATGTTGTTATCACAGATAACGCAGCAACAATCGCTGCAATAGAAGGTGACGAAACAGTAACTTTAGACAAAGCATTCGCATTTGGTATCTTGCCAAACGCTCCTAACGGAGAAAAGATTACTTTCAACGTAAAATGTTCAGACGCTGAAAACACATGGGAATCAACATTCAAAGTTGCTATTAACGCTCCTGTATTTGAACTCTCAGGCTTGAAGTTAGAAGGCGAATTGGTTCCTGGTGGCGTAGGTACAATAGAAGTAACAGTCAACAATGTTGGTAACAGCAAAGCATACAATGTATTGACAGAATTTTTCGGAAGCTCATCAGACATCGTTGTTGAAAACGCTGTCGTTGAAACAGAAGAACTCGAAGCAGGTGAAAGCGTGACAGTATCAACAGAGTTTGAAATCGGTTCATCAGCAATGTTAGGTTCACTCTACGAAATGTACGTCTCAGCATCAGCAGGCTATAACGTAGCAACAGTATCAACACAGTTCGGCGTTGGCTCAGTGTTGGAAGACTTTGAGACAGGTGACTTCTCATCATATCCTTGGACATTCGAATCACAAGGCGGTTCAGACTGGGTTATCAATTCAACAGATGCATACGAAGGTTCATACTGCGCTCAATCAGGCGGATGTAACGACAGCGGATTCTCAAAATTGAAGTTACAAGCAGAAGTCCTTGCAAGCGGTGAATTCAGCTTCTACGTAAAAGTTTCTTCAGAAAGCTATTACGATAAGTTGGTCTTCGTAGTTGACAATGTAGAAGTAGGTAACTGGTCAGGTGAAGTAAATTGGGAATTCTTCACAATGAATCTTGAAGCTGGAACTCACAACTTAGAATGGAGATATATCAAAGACTATTCATACGGTTCAGGTGAAGACTGCGCATGGATTGACTATATCTCATTCCCTCCAGTAAGCGTAATCACATCATTGGATCCAGTAGCTGGTTTAGTAGCAGAAGTTGATAACGACAATGTCACTGTTTCATGGGAAGCTATGTCAGGCGCTGACGAATATTTCGTAAATCGTGACGGCGTACAAGTAGCTGCTCAAACAGGAACTTCATTCACAGAAACATTGGAAGAAGGCGTCTATACCTACAACGTGATAGCAAGAAACGGTAACAAATATTCAGCACCAGCTTTCGTAGCAGTTAAAGTCGGAACAACAATCGATGTTATCGAAATAGAAGATAACAAAGTTGTGGTATATCCAAACCCAGCAACAGATGTTTTGAATGTTAAAGTTGACACAAGCTTCGATGCTACAATCTATAACTATCAAGGTCAAGTTGTCATGAGAAATTATAACAGCAACGGACAAATCAACGTAGCTGAACTTTCATCAGGCGTTTACTTCTTGGAAGTAAGAACAGATGACAATGTATCTGTAACAAAGATTGTTATTGAATAATTAAGACAATTTTTTCATAGACATTTAATTTTTAGCCCGACAGTCTCTGTCGGGCTTTTTTTATTAAAATAATTGAAGTCAAATTGTTTTTTTACAAAATAATAATAGTATCTTTGCAGCACTCAAAATCAGTTTTATTTTTAATTCGTATAGAGAATTTATTTAAAGGAACATCTAAAGTATTTTTTGATGAAAAGATTATTTTTATTTTTAGCAATGTTCTTGTTAGCATCTACTTTTGGTTATGCGCAAGAATGGGTTGGCGTTAACAAAAACACGCCAGTGAAAATTCAAGAGAGTTTGGTGACATCTTCAGAAAACGAAATCGTCATTGACGTTAAGGTAGGCGGTTTCTATAAAGATGCAAGACATACTCCAAACGGAGAACAATTTGTCATCAACGCTACTGATATGGCAGCGATGCTCGTCAAAGGAGCGCCAGACCTTCCAATGTATCCTATCTCAATGATAATCGGCGACAACGCCAAGATGGAAGTTTCTGTCGTTAAATCTAATTACGTAGATTTTGAGAATATTGAAGTCGCTCCATCAAAAGGTAATTTCAGCCGTCAGATAAATCCAAACGATGTGGAATATGTCTATGGTGAGATGTACCAACAAGATGCATTCTATCCAGCACAACAAGCAGCCTTGGAAGCACCATATATCTTGAGAGACTTCCGCGGACAAAACGTGATGGTTTATCCATACGCATATAATCCTGTAACAAAGACATTACGCGTCTATACAGAGATGCGTCTCGCTGTTAAGAAAGTCAGCGAGGAAGGCGAAAATGTAAAAGCAAGCCGTAGAAGCAATGTCATCACATTAGACCCGGAAACACAAGCTTCATACGGACGTCGTTTCATCAACTTCAACCAACAAAGCAAATATGATTTCATTGAAGAGACAGGCGAGATGCTCGTCATTTATGTTGATGAGTTTGCTTCAGCAGTTGAAGACTTGGTGGAATGGAAAAACATCTCAGGTCGTCCAACGACAATGGTTCCAGTTTTCCAGACAGGAACAGAAGGCGAAATGAAGTCTTACATACAGAATTATTATAGCAGCCATCCTAATCTTACAAGCATACTCTTGATAGGCGAATACGACGACTTGCCTCCCTATCCGACAACAGTAGGCAACGGAGCTATCTCCGCCGAGACAGATAACTACTACGGTATGCTCGAAGGTAACGATTATTATGAAGAAGTATTCGTAGGTCGTCTTTCTGTTGCAGACGTTCAAGATGCGGCAAATCAGATTGACAAGATTATATATTATGAACGCGACATCGATGAAACAGCAACATGGCTCTCAAGAGGTATGGGTATAGGTTCGGTACAAGGCAACGGTCACTTTGGTGAACGCGACTATGAACACATAGACCTTATCAGAGATACTCTCTTGAATTATACCTACACTGCCGTCTCTCAAAGATACGATGGTGTGGATTATAACTACGTCGATACCGACGATATAGAAGACGACTTGAATGATGGTATCGGTATCGCTAACTATTGTAACCACGGAACAAGCACAAGCTGGGTAGTGGCTGACTTCAATGTAGATAGAGTAAACGAATTGACTAACGATTATATGTTGCCATTTATTTGGTCGTCGGCTTGTTATAACGGAAAGTTTAGTGTTGAAGAATGTTTTGCTGAGTCATGGATGCGTGCAAGAAATAATAGCACCGACGCTCCAACAGGTGCCATTGGCGGTATGTTCTCATGGATATCACAGCCTTGGATTCCTCCTATGTATGGACAAGATGAGATGGTAGCTATCTTGACAGAGTGGCGCGACGGTTACAAACACACTCTCGGCGGCGCTTCATTAAACGGCAATATGTACATCCTCGATATGTGTCCTACAGATGAAGGCGACACTCACAACACATGGCTGCTCTTTGGCGACCCTTCGATGATGCTCAGAACCAAAGCACCAGAAAGCATGAACGTAGTATGCGACGAAGCTATTATGATGGGAATGACAGAGATGACGATAGAAGCGGACGCAGAATATGCTATCGCAACATTGTCGAAAGATGGCGAAGTGATAGCTTCTACAAACGTTGAAAACGGTCAGGCAAGACTTGAATTTCCTGCTTTATCGGAAGGTGGTAAAATAAAACTTGTCGTCATAGGCTATAACAAAGTCACTTACGTAAGAGATATTGAAGTCATTGCTACAGAAGGCGCTCACGTCGTCCATACAGGATTCGACATTAACCAAGAAGACGGTCAGCTGGATTACGGCGAGATAATTGACCTTTCCTTGACAGTTAAAAATATAGGTATAGAAGATGTTGATGATGTCAATGTGGAAGTTATTCCAAACTCAAGTTATGTGGCTATGATAGACAATAACGCTACAATAGCATCGATGGCAATTCAAGAAGTCGTTGAATTAGATAAGGCATTCCAATTCTATGTAACTAAAGAAGTCCCAGACCAAGAGCTGTTGTCGTTTACTGTTAAATGCAGTTCTTCAACAACAACATCGACATGGACAAGCACCTTCGAGTTGATTGCCAACGCTCCTGTGATAAAAGTCACTGAGGTGAGCATAGAGAGTGAAGGTGATGTTTTGGACCCAGGTTCAAATGCGACATTGCGTCTCGAAATTATCAACGATGGCAATAGCGATGTGAAGGATGTTGTGACTGAATTATTCGCTTCATCATCGGAGATAGAATTTGAAAACGCAACTGTTGAAACAGAAAGTCTCGAGATAGGAGAGAGTGCCGTTGTTACATCAGACTTCAGCGTTTCTTCATCAGCAGTGATAGGCTCGACATACGAGATTTCTTATTCTGTTTCTTCAGGATATTATATCTATCAAGACACATATTCTGTCAATATCGGAAATGCCTTCGACGGTTTTGAGTCGGGAGATTTCTCCTCCTTGGCATGGGAATTTGCAGGCGAGGCGGAATGGACAATATACAATGACGCTGCTTTTGAAGGAGCTTTATGCGCAAGATCTGGCGACATCGATGATAATGAAAGCTCAAGTCTTATCCTTACATTAGACCTTCCTGCTGACGGCGAGTTAAGTTTCTATAAAAAATTACACTGCGACTATTACGACAAATTGTTCTTCTATATCGATGGAGTTGAAGTCGCAATGTGGCGCGGTAACAACGGAACAATAGTCGATTGGGAGCAATATACATGCAATATGACAAAAGGCACACACACCGTAGAGTGGAAATATAAGAAAGACCTTTCTGACAGTTTCGGTGCCGACTTCGTATATCTTGATAACGTCATCTTACCTTCCTTAAATATAATAACATCAATGCCAGCTGTCGAAAACTTGAAATGCGAAGTAGAAGAATCAACAGTAACATTGTCGTGGGACGCAAGTGCTGATGCAGAAGAATATATCATCAAACGCAATGGAGAGCAAATCGCTGTTCAGACAGAAACAACATTCAGCGAAGAGCTTGAAGATGGATTATATACTTATAATATTGTTTCAAGAAATGGCTCGAATTATTCACTTCCAGCTTTCATCGCTGTTGAGGTCGGAAATTCCTTAGACGTTAATGTGGTTTATGCTGAGTCGGTGAAAGTATATCCAAATCCAACATCAGATGTATTGTATGTGGATATTGAAGAGTCTTTCGATGCTGTGGTTTATAACTATCAAGGTCAGATTGTGAAGAGATGTTATAATAACAATTCACAAATTGATGTGACTGACTTAGCAGCGGGAATCTATTTTGTTGAGATAAAGACAGAAAATAAAGTTTATATTAGCAAGGTGATAGTTAGATGATGGTTGTCAGATATTAAGAGAAAATTAGGATTTAAGTATAACTAAGATTTAAGATTATGAAAAGGAATTTATCATTGTTCACTCGGGCATTAGCTGTAGTGCTTCTTGTGACGTGCATTTGTTCATGCAAGAAAAATGACATCAAGAAAATTGAGATTGACAATCAGTTTGCCTTGTCGTTATTTTGCGACACCGTAAGAATAGGTGATTTGTTAGATGGAATGGATTCGACGGTGTCTCAGTTTATCAAGGTTAGTGAAAATGGCAATATTTATGCTTATTATTCGGATTCTATAAAGAATGCTGTCGTTGCCCAAGATATTTTGGGAAATCTCGGTGACGTGAGTTTTGAATCGAGCAATGAGTTTGAATTGCCGACACTGCCACCTTCACCGGTGGAGATTCCATTAGATCTACCTTTTGAAGATTTATTCTCAATACCATTTGAATACGAAGGTTATGAGATATCATCCGTAGTGTTAAAAAGCGGTATGATTAATTTGAATATCGACACTGAATTAGATATTATAGATGAATTGACATTGTTGACAGATGAAATAAAATTGAATGATGGTAGTGATTTTGAACTTAACCTAAATTTAGGTGAGGGCAGTTCATCTATAGAGATAGATTTAACAAACTGTACTATCACACCTAATAACAATAGTGTTACTTTTTCTGTGGCTATTAAAGCTACCGTGCCAGCTAATCAAAGTTATGGTGGAATATATAATTTTGATATAGACGGATCTATAAGTGATATCGAATTTGAATCTATCGACGGCGCTATTGAAGACAGCAGGTTTGATTTCAAAGGAACTCACGATTTCAGTCTCAACTTCCCTAACCTTTATGGTGATTTGAAAATAGCTACTCCAGAGTTTACCATAGAATATGTTAACTCATTTGGCTTTGAAGCACAATGCTCTATAGATTCTTTATATCTTGAAGATGCTAATGGAGTGATGACATCCCTTGTTAAAGACTGGAATGAAGTCGAAATAGTTTTACATTCTACAGGAGAAAATTACGGTTCTATCACAGATTTGGATGATGAACTCGTTGATGAGATAAATCTCTTACAAGACTATAAGAACATTACATTTGCAGGTAATATCATCATGGGATGTGATGAAGTATCAGGAAATATGATTACAGACGAGTCACATATTGATGTTATTGCAGACCTCGCTCTTCCTTTAGAATTTAATATCGATAATCTCTCATACATCGATACTCTCGATTTTAATCTTGATCTCGGTTCTGAAGATGAAGAAGGTTTCCATGTGGAAGATGTCTTCGATGAATTGGAGTTTAAGTTTGTCTTTGAAAACGGCCTCCCAATAGAGATAAAACCTCAGATGTATGTTATGCAAAATGGTGCAGTTGTCGACTCATTGTTTGATGGTAACGCATGTATTCACGGTAACTTTGATGGTACATTGATAGAAGATGTTATAGTCGTCAAGGTTGTTGAGGAAAAACTGCATAATGTCCAGCTCGCCGACCAATTGCTTCTTAACATTAGATTCTCTTCTCATGGAAATAATGTGGTGATAAACGCCAACGATTATTTCAATCTCAGAATAGGTTTGAAGACAAAGACAACAGAGATTTACACTGAAGACTTAAACTTTTAAAACGATATAGATATGAAAAGAATATATAGATTATTTGTTATAGTGGCTTTGTTGTTCGGAAGTATGACAGCAAAAGCTCAGAATGATGGTATCTCTATGACCTTATTGCCACATCTTTCATACAACAACTATTACAATCCATCAATTCCGATTGAATCGAAGGTGGTCTTTGGCCTGGGAATATCAAACTTGCATTTCTCGATTTATAACTCAAGTGTTAAATATAACAACTTGTATAATTTTGAAAATGGAGTGCCGGTCTCTTTGGATGCCAATAAGTTTATCAATAGCTTGGATGAACATGATAACTTCATAAATACCAATTTCTCTATCGACTTGGCACGTGTAGGTATGAAGTTCGGAAAACTATTCGTTGATCTTGACTGGCGTCTTCGTTATAATGGCGAGTTCCATTATTCGAGAGATTTCTTGGGATTCTTTATAAATGGTAACGGCCATTATCTCGGACAAGACAATCCTGCTGATTTCAGCATAGGTGCCGATGTTAATATCTTTTCAGAACTCGGCGTCGGATTGAGATATGATGTCACAGATAAGTTGTCGGTAGGTATCAGACCTAAACTTCTTTGCGGTGTTGCTAATTTGTTGGTAAATGATGATGGAACATATATCTACACAGATCCAGACACTTACGAGATGACAGCAGATGTCAACATTAATATCAAAGCTGCTACAGTATTTGATGTCGATCTTAATAGAATGAGTGAGTTTAATGATTATCTCAACCTCGACTCTATAGGCTTGGATGACCTTTTGAATTTTGAAGAGAACTATGGCTTCGGTATCGATTTCGGCGCTACATATACCTTCAATAAACATGCAGGAGTGTCGGTCGGAGTTTACGACCTCGGATATATCAAATGGACAGAGGCAAAAGAGAAACACAACCATAAAGATAATGTCGTGGTGAACGATGCTTTGATAGATGACATCAACGACGTCTTGAACATGAACCTTGACCTGCCAAGCCTTTATGAAGGTCTCATCGAAGACATCTGGGATGACGACTCACTCTATCATGGAGAGGATTATAAGACAACACTTAAGACAAGAATCATGTTACAAGGATATTACGAACTGATGCCAATAGCTAGATTCACAGCTATCGGACAGATGTATTATGTCAAAGATAAATTCCGTCCAGCATTGACATTAGCTTATAGCGGCTCGTTCTTCAGATTCCTTAACTTCACTGCAAGCTATACAGCATCTAAATATGTAGGTAACTCTATAGGCGCAGGCGTTAGCATTAACTTCGGACCTCTTAACATTTATGCAGTGACTGACAATATCATGATATTGACTAAAATGGATGCATCAACGATGGAACTGGCTACATCATACGACTCGGCAAACGTGCGCCTTGGCTTGGTGTTTACATTAGGAAAAGTCAAGAAATAAATTTAGCAAGAATAGTCATGAGCGGCATCTGAAATGTCGCTCTTTTTTTTATATTTGCAAAAAAATACTTTAAGAATGAAGAGATTATTTTTAACACTTATCGCATTGTTTCTGCTTCAGTTTTCATACGCACAGAAATGGCACTCAATCGAAACTAATTCTAACGAAAGTTATTCGACAAACTTAATCAAATCGACAGACGAATCTATTGTCGTCGATGTCTCATTGAACGGTTTTTTTACTAATGAAGTCAAGACCTCACGCGATGCTTCAGTCGTCGTTTCTAATAAAGATATGGCTCCTCTGATGGAAGTGGGTCAGCCTGATGTCCCTTCATTGTCGATACCTATCATCATAAACGATTTCTCTAAGATGGATGTTCGCATTACGAAACTCGAATACATCGATTATCAAGACGTAGAGATAGCACCTTCAAGAGGCGACTTTCCTCGTTCCGTCAACCCCGACGACGTCCCTTATACATACGGAGAAGTTTATCAACAGAATGAGTTTTTCCCTTCTTCAAACGTAAGACTCGACTCTCCTTATATCTTACGCGACTTCCGCGCGCAGAATATCATAGTAACACCTTTCGCATATAACCCTGTCACCAAGACTTTGAGAGTCTATTATAAGATGAGAGTGGAAGTGTTTGCTACCGAAGGCGATGCTATGAATGTTAAGTCGAGACGCTCCAACACCATCACAATGGATGCTGAGTTCAATAAGATGTATTCAAGTCGTTTCATAAACTATAAAGAATCAAATGCAAAATATACTATCGTTGAAGAAACCGGCGATTTGCTCATCATCTGTCACGATGCATTCATGACAGCGATGGAGCCTTTCGTTGAATGGAAAAAAACTATCGGAAGAAAAACAACTATCGTTGGTACAAGTGTGGCTGGCTCGTCAGCAGACGCTATCAAAGCATATATCACAACACAATACAATAACAATCCAAATCTCACGCACATCTTGTTAGTCGGTGACTATGCTCAAATGCCAGGAAAAAATATGTCGGCAGGAGGTTACTCTGGTTATTCTGACTGGTGGTTCGGTCAGCTCGAAGGCAATGACTATTACAATGAATTAATAGTAGGACGTTTCTCGGCAGAGACAGAAGCTAACGTTACGACACAAGTAGATAGAGTCATTTATTATGAGAAAGACATGCCAACCAACGCAACATGGATTACCAAAGGTCAAGGCGTCTCTCATAGAGAAGGAGCTTCAGGACATAACGGCGAAGACGACTATCAGCATATAGATAAAATCAGAGAAGATTTATTGGATTACAATTATTCAACGGTGCATCGCGATTACAGCAGCGTGTCGGGCGTCAGCTCATCGGCAGCTCTTATCAGCGAACATATCAACGCCGGCGTAAGTATCATCAACTATTGCAACCACGGACTTCCAACAGGATGGGCTGTTTATAATTACAATAACAATAATGTCAATGCTTTAACTAACGATAATAAACTTCCTTATATCATCTCAGTGGCTTGTAACAATGGAGAATATACATATTATAGTCAACCTTGTTTTGCAGAGACATGGATGAGAGCAACAAACGACAACACTGGCAATCCGACAGGAGCTATAGGCGGAATGTTCTCTTATATATCACAGCCATGGACACCTCCTATGTTTGGACAAGATGAGATGGTTGACATTATCGTGGAGTCTTATCCGGAAAACATTAAACGTACTATGGGCGGCGTTTCTCTCAACGGTAATATGAAACTCTTGGATTTAGGACAGAACAACTCAGCCTATTATGGAACATACAACACATGGATTCTCTTTGGCGACCCAACATTAACATTGCGTAATGCCATCCCTCAAAATATGAGCGTGACACATAACTCAGAGATGTCTAAGATGTCAACGAACTTCGTTCTTACAGCTGCCAATGCAGAAGGCGCTACTGCTACCTTGTCGATGGACGGTGAGATGATGGGAACTGCGGTAATCACCAACGGAAGCGCTATCATCAGTTACGAAGCTCCAGGCGACTACGGACAAGCAACATTGACAGTGTTCGGTTTTAACAGAAAGACATATCAAACAACAATCAATATTGTCGATGATGCCAACGAAGAACTCTTCGCAACAGCAGTGGCAAGTCCTACTGTCATCGCCAAAGGAACTCCTGTCAACTTGGATGTCAATGTTTATGGCGGAACATACGACTACACCTATTCATGGACACCGGCTGAGTCGTTGAATGACGCTAATATCAAAAATCCTATTGCAACACCTGAAGAGACAACGACATATACCTGTACTATCAACGATGGTGAGACAACAGCGACAGCTTCAGTCACAGTGACTGTTATCGCTCCTCCTACCAATATCGTAGCTACTGTCGATGGCAATAACGTAAATCTTTCTTGGGACGAAGCATACGACGGTGCTTATTACAAGATATATCGCAACAATGCTCTTATCGCTACAAACCTTTATGCAACATCATTCGTCGATGATGACTTAGACGCAGGAGTTTATCATTATGCGTTGAGAACTTATTATAATGGCATAGAATCACATAAGAGCGATGAGGTGGTGGCAACGATTTATGATATGAATGTGACAGCCTTCTCAAATCCGGGATTTATTGCAGAAGGAGGAAGCGCAACTTTGATTGCAACGGCTACCGGCGTCGGTGGTGCAGAAGTGACATACAGATGGGAACCTGTAGAGTTTGTTGTCAGTCCAGACGCTGCTATCACAGAAGCCAAACCTGAGGTGACAACAACATTCACCGTTACTGCAACATGTGGAACACAGTCAGTTACTGCATCTGTTGAGTTGAAGGTACTCGTACATCCTGAGAATCTCACAGCGGAGGTAGATGATAACAATGTCACCTTAGAATGGGAGAGCGTGGAAGAAGCCGATTATTATCAGGTGTTACGCAACGGCGCTGTGATTTCATCATACGCACCAGAAACAACATTCGTTGATGAAAATGTTCCAGACGGAAATTATTGCTATGCAGTTCGTTCTATTTACAATGCTCTTCAGTCGTATGATTCTGACGAAGTCTGCGTCGATATTTTCGGCTGCGTGGCTCCTAAGAACTTGAAGGCTGAGTATTATTGGTACGATGGCGAGTTCGGCGCTGTGGTGTCGTGGGATAAACAAGACACTTACCTTAACCTCACAGAATATAGAATCTATAGAAGCGTTGATAATGTGGATTATAAACTGATAGGAAACCTCGTCAATGTTCCAAGTATGACACATTATCAATATTCGGATATGAATAATTCGGAAGGTACATATTATTATAAGGTGTCGGCTTACTACGCAGACTCTGACTGCGAATCGGATTTCGGTCTCGCAGAGAACTCAGATGAGGATTTTGTGGTGGTAGATGTCACAACCTTAGATGAAAACGCTGCTGAAATCTTGAACGTGTATCCTAATCCAGCAAACGACAAACTTAATATCAAGGCACGTCAAATCACTTCCTTGACGATAGTAAATATGATGGGACAGACAGTGATGAGACAATCTGTAGATGCTGATGAGTTTGTGTTGGATGTCAGCGGTTTAGATTCAGGAATGTATCTGTTGAATGTAGAGACAGAAACAGGAATGGTTACAAGACAAATAAATATAGTTAAATAATATACTGGGCATCTAATTTTAGGTGCCCTTTTTAAATCTGAATGATATGGAAATAAAGTTTATCGGAGCTGCGAGAGAGGTAACAGGCAGCAAACACCTCATCACTACGTGTCATGGAAAGAAGATTCTCCTCGACTGTGGAATGTTTCAAGGTAAAGGTCTCGAGACGGATTCGTTGAATCGTAACACCATGGTTGACCCTGCGGAGATTGACCATATCATTCTTACACACGCTCACGTCGATCACTCGGGATTGATACCTTATTTTTATAAGAGAGGATTCCGCGGATCGGTGATATGTACTGCTGCGACACGCAACCTTTGTTCTATAATGTTGCCCGACAGTGGCTTCATACAGGAAAACGATACTCATTGGTTTAACAAGAAAAGAGCACGTCAGGGATTGAAACCTGTCGATCCAATCTATACGGAAAAAGATGCCCGCGATTGTATGGAACTTTTTATCAGCGTGCCGTTAAACCGCCAGTTCCATATAGATAATAATATAAAGGTTAAGTTCACAAATACAGGACACTTACTAGGAAGTGCCGCTGCGACTATAGAAATCGATGAGTTCGGTAAGGTGACGCGTATTGGTTATACTGGAGATATTGGTCGTAGTAACAATTACTTACTTCGTGCTCCTGACGCTTTCCCTCAATGTGATTATCTTATCGTGGAAAGTACTTACGGCGACAGACTGCATCAGAATAAACAACTTTCGGAAGATGAATTGTTAAGAATTATTAAGCATACTTGTGTGGAGAAGAAAGGAAAACTCATCATTCCTTCATTCGCGATTGGACGTACACAGGAGATTGTTTATATCTTGAATAATTTCTATAACGAAGAGAAGCTGCCGCGTATCCCTATCTATGTCGATAGTCCTTTGGCAGTGAATGCGACAAACATCTTTAAACTGCATCTCGATTTGTTCAATAAGAATGTAGCAGAAGTTTTGGAATACGACGATGACCCATTTGGTTTTGGAACTCTGAAATATATAACTAACGTGAATCATTCCAAAGCTTTGAATGCTAGGAAAGAACCATGTATCATCATCTCAGCGTCAGGCATGATGGAAGCTGGTAGGGTGAAACATCATATCGCTAATAATATTGACGATCCTAAGAACTCGATCTTGGCGATTGGCTACTGCGCACCGACAACACTCGGAGCTCGTATTTTAAGAGGCGAGAAGGAAATCTCTATCTTTGGAATGCCTCATCAGGTCAATGCGGAAGTTTTTAGTATCGATGCTTTCAGCGGTCATGCCGACTATAAGGAGATGGAAGAATATCTTCGCTGCCAGAATCCTGAGAAAGTCAGGAAACTGTTTATCGTTCATGGCGACTACGAGGCACAGGTTCCATATAGCAAGGTCTTGGCAAAAGCCGGATTTAAAGATATTGTGATACCGGAGCCAGGAGAAGTGTTTACAATTAACAATTGACAATTCTAAGGTAACTATTCCAAGAGATATTCGTGTAATGGAATTACATTGACGACTTTGTTGTTGTAAGTGAAAATGTCTTTTTGCGAAAATGTCACAATTTTTCCATTTACGACTGATAAATCGTCAAGTGCATTGAAAATGCCGTTAAGTTCTCGTTCGGTATTGAAGTCGGTTAACTCGCTGCAAACTTGAATCAAATATTTATTACTGTCATCAATAGCTACGAAATCACATTCGCCTTTGTTTTGATAGTAATAAATCTGTTTGTATTTTCTTCTCAAATGTAAGAAGACAAGATTTTCCAAAATATGACCATAGTCATCTTTCATTGATCTTGATAATGCGGAAATTATTCCTGTATCAATTGCATAAATCTTGCGAGGATGTCGCTGCTGTACTCTCAATGAATAATTGAAAAACGGAACAAAGAAAAACAGATAAGCGTTTTCAATATATGAGAGATATTCGTTGATGGCAGACACTGATTTAATGTTGAACATGCCAGCCAATTTGTTTGAAGATATATAATTACCAACATTTGAAATTAAATATGAAGCCAACATCCTTAATGATGAGATGTCTCTAATAGAATATCTTACAGCTATGTCTTTCAGTAAGATGTCATCAACTAATTGAGAAAGTATGATTTTCTGCTTGTTTTTAACATATTCAGGCATTCCTCCAAATTCCATATATTGTTTGGCAGTTTCTACGGATGGATTCAATCCTTCATACTTCAAAAACTCATTATAGGAAAAAGGAAATAATTCAAAACCTATGTTACGTCCAGTAAGATGTGAAGACATCTCTATACTTAAAAGTGAGGCGTTAGAACCTGTAACATAAACTGTAAATGATTCTCTTAACAATTGATGCACGAATACTTCCCATTTGTCCATTATCTGAATTTCATCTAAAAATACTACCTCAATATTTCTTTCTTTCAAGATGAGATGGAGTCTGTTAAAGTCGGTTGCATCAAATGAACTGAATCTGATATCGTCAAAATTTATAAATACTACCTTTCTTTTCTCTTCACGAAGCTTTTGTAGCAGCAGAGTACTTTTCCCACATCGTCTCAATCCAGTTACAACTGTGGCGAAAGAATCTATCTGCGGTATGCTGGCAAATACGTCCCTTTGTAATCCTGCATTAATCCTTTCAAAGTCTTTCTGCTGGTTGTCAATTACATTTTCTAATATCTCTTTGGTAATCATATTATATTTTTTTGCAAAAATAAATATTTATTTGATAATGTCAAATATATTTATTCGATACTAACAAATATAACAATTTAAAGTTTATAAAAGAAACAACGGACAATATTCTGCTATTGCCCGTTGTCGGTTTATTATATGAATCGCATTCTTATTTCCTAACTACTTTCTCTATTGTATAATTGTTGTGAGTGTCAAAGATTTTTACGAAGTAAACTCCTTCTGTCAGAGTCTTCATGTCGATGATGTTGTTTGAATAACGTCCGACGATGCGTCCTGTCAGATCTGTAATCTCTGCGTGTGAGAAATCTTGCATCTCGATGTTTATTATTCTATCTGTAGGATTTGGATAGACACTTAAATTAATATCGGCTTCCTTAATATCTAAAAACCCTCTGTCTTCAAACATAACTTTCTGGCTTTCTGAGGAACCTGTTTCATAAACATTGTAGGTACATATTTTATATTCGTATGAACCGATAGGTCTTGTATCTGAAAATTCAAAATTATTATTATCTTTTGGAATACTCATAGTTAGGGTGAAGTTGTCCTCGGAAGCTTCTTTACGATAAATGTTATAAAAAGTCTTTATATTCTCTCCTTCTATCTCATCTTCCATATCCCAATGTAGATTGTATGTGATTCCCCATGCTTCTGTATCTTCTGGATTTTCAGCATCTGGTTCTTCTTCATTTATTACTTTTATATAATAAGCGTTTTTAGGACTATATGATGGACGGACATCGCAATTATAAACCATTGAAGTGCCTTCATCCCATGAGCAAAATACATTCTGGATACCGTAGATATTTGTACCATGAGGTGCGTCCTCATCTACAAAGGTGACACTGCTGTAGTCGTCAGGAGCAAACTGACTTATAAGTTCTCCGTTACGATATACTCTGCAGCTATCGACATACATCACAACTCCTCCAGCATCTTCATAACCTAATGTTTCAATAGCGATGCCTTGTTGAGTTTGTGTGTTTACGTCTAACATTGGCTGCCAATCTGTAATTGGGGAATATATTCTTGCTTCTCCAGTAGTCGTCTCTCCTAATATCGTTTGAGGAACCACGTGAACCTGAGCGATATCTGAATTTAACGTTCCTGCAAATGAGGCTACAAACCAAAATGTCTTTTCCTCGTGGTTGTCTGCCAATTCATTAATATCAACATCAACGTAGAAGATAGGACGGCTGACATCGGAGAAGTCGTTTTCAGCAACACGATATATATTTGCATTGCCGCCTCTTAAAAAGCGATTTTTATCATCGCCGCCTGCAATTACATTGCCGCCGTTGAGAGGGTCTCCGTCGTAAATTGTTATATATGCCTCGTTGATGGTCGAGAATGGAGTCGCTCCTTCATAAAGATAGAACCTGAGGTAGAATGCTTCGTAACAAGTAAACTTTTCCATGACTTTATATCCATTCTCATGGTCGGCAGCGAAACCTAATGAACCTAATCCACTGTGTAATGAACTGATGCTCCATCCGTTATTGTATCCGGCATTCTCGTGTGTGATAAGATCGCATTCTGGATTACCCCAATATGGACCTACATCTTCGTTTGTCCACGAAAGCTTGACTTTATTTTCCTCAATGAAGTTGCCTTTGACGTTTTTGACTCCCATCTGTTCCTGAGCTTTGACAAATGTCATCCCGACAAATGTCATTAAAAATATTAATGCAATTCTTTTCATAATGATGTGAATTTTCAATGAATAATTATTGTTTGCTATGTGCTTACAAAGATGTAAATTATTTATTAAAAATCCAAGCGATTTATAAAAAAAAATATTGGGATAAGTAATTGATTATTAGTGGTATGGATTTCATGATAATGCTTTTACAATGTACGGACACATTGAATGTGTCCTTTTAATAAACAAACAACGGACAATATTCTGCTATTGCCCGTTGCTTGTTGCTTTTAACCTTTAATTCTTTTTTTAAGATAATTGACTCCGGCGTAGGCGAGAGGTGTTCCAAAAAATACTTCGATGCCGAGTTTCATGAAATACTGTGTCGCTATCATCATCAAGATGTCGCGCCATGTCATTGTGCCGGCGAATGCGATAAGTACGAAAGGCACGGTGTCTAAGAGATGAGCCGCGATGGAACTTCCTATCGTTCTTGTCCAGAGAGGTTTGTCGTGCAGCTTGGCTTTTATCTTATCCATGAGCCAGGCGTTCGACAGCTCTCCGAGGAGGAAACCTGTCAGCGATGCCAATACGATGCGCGGCACGTAGGTGAAGACGCTGTCGTAAGCTATCGCCGTTCCTTCAAGATAAGAAGGCGATGGGAGAAAGACTCCTAACTGAGTGAACACCACCATGATGATGTTGCAAAGGAATGTCATCCAGATGACTTTCTTGGCGTTTTTGTAGCCCCAAATCTCCGTGAGGATGTCGCCGAGCATATAGGCGAACGGGAAGGTGATGGTACCTGCGTCGAAATAGATGATGTCTAAAAAGCTGATTACTTTCACTGCCATGATGTTCGACACTAGGTAAAGCGTGACGAAGAGGGCAGTCACGACCATAAATGGCATGTCGCCATTAGATCGGTTTTTTAAAGGGTTTTCCGAGACCTTGTTCATAACGTTAAATTTTGTGCGAAGATACTAACTTTTTTCGATTACAATCGCTAAAAGTTAATAAAAAAAGGACGCTAACGTCCTTTTTTTAAGTATGTAAATCTGATAACCAGAAAAATTCTAAGTTTCTGAGTTTCTCAGATTTTCAGTTTTAAATCATATTGCTGATGAAATCATAAATGTTGCAGCAACAGCGATGATAGCGTAAAGCTCAGGGAAAACAGCCAAGATCAATGTCTTACCGAAGACATCGTGACCGTTACCGATTGCTGTGATACCATTAGCGCAGAGTTGACCTTGACGTAAAGCTGAGATTAAACCAACAACGCCGAGGAATAAACCGCAGCAGAATACTGCTAATGCTTGGTTCATTGTGATTTCTGGTGTCAAAACTCCTTGTAACAAGAAGAATCCTAAGAAACCGTACAAACCTTGTGTACCTGGCAAAGCACTTAAAACAAGGTAGTTACCGAATGCTTCGTCATTTTTTTTCATGGCGCCAACGGTTGCATTTCCACCGTAAGTTACACCCATTGCACTTCCGATACCGCATAATCCAATCATAAGAGCGATACCAACGTAAGCTAATACTAATGTTGTCATAATGTTAATTTTTTATTTGTTATTTATTTTGTTAATTATCTTTTTTTGAGGGCGTATGCGATACGCCCGTACATTGTTAATTTTTAATTTTTAATTTTCAATTCTTCCTAAATGGTTCATATTCTTTAGCTCCACCAACGAAACCTGAGTTCTTGTAGAACTCGACGAATGTCAAACGCATTGGGTGAACGAAAGCACTCAAGGCTGACAATCCGATGTTCATGGTGTGACCGAATACCAATATTATCACTGTTACCAATGTCCCTACAACAGGAATATCTGGACTCATCTGAACGGCTAAGTCGTTGAAGACTAAACCTAAGATAGAACCTGACAAACCTAAAGCGAACAATCTGATGTAAGAGAGAACGTCGCCTAAGAGACCTGTCGCCATATTGTAAGTGTCCCATAAGCCTGCGCCTATGTTAAGGAATGGCGAGTAAATCTTGTTGAGCGGACCGTTAAGCAAGAATATCAATACAGCACCTACTATCATACAAGCGTAGAATGGAGTTCCGATTCCATCGACGAGGAAAGTGATGATGCCACCTAATAATAAGATGACCCATCCTATAGTCGATAAGGAGGCTGCGAAACCTTCCATCTTGATGATGTTGATAATCTTAAGGCACATACCAAATAATATCTGGAACACACCTATTATTAATGAAACGTAGAATGCTGAATATAAACCTTCCGACTTGAACATCACGGCTTTCAACTTGTTGACGAATGGAATATCGACATCCAACAACGGCACTCCGAAGAATGTTCCGCTGATGATACCCATGCCGACAGTGCCGAGTCCTAAGAAGAAGACGAGCCATAAGACGTTCTGCATGTCTTTGAATTTTTTGCTGATGATAAGACCTAAAGCTACTAATGCTAATAACCCGCCGTAGCCGCAGTCGCCCATACAGAATCCGAAGAACAAGACGAAGAATGGAGCGAAGAATGGTGTCATGTCTAACTCCCAGTAAGTAGGAGTTGAATACATATTTCCAATCATCTCGAATAATCTTGCGAAACGTCTGTTCTTAAGTTTGATAGGAGGGTTATCGACGCCTTTCACTGGCTCTGTAGCTTCGAAGTAGATGTCTTCTTTGCTGAGCCATTCGATGGTGTTGTCTTTGATTTCAGTAGGAACCCAGCCTTCCAACGACATGAGTTTGTCGTCGATCAATGTGTTGGCAGCTTCGCTTACTTTATAGAAGTCGGCGTCTTCGTTGACTGACTTCTTATATTCTTGAAGATGAGCGATGGCATCTTCTGCAACGCTGACCAAGTAACTATTAATCTCGGCTAATTCTTTCTTGAGACCATCTATTTTAGATTCTATCTCCGACTTCGACATTGAAGGGAAGTGGAATGTCTCTGCGTCGATGTTGACTTCCTTGCCTTTAGGTGTAATCGTTGTGAAATATTTGAATCCTGTCAGTTCGTTAACCATGTAGGCGTTGAACTCTTGTTCCCATGCCTCGTCATATTTTCTGCTTGGCACGGTGAAGAATCTTACGTCCCAGTTGTTGGCTTTAATCTGATTCAGTCTCTCTTCTGGGAAGTCGCCCCATTGAGCATAAACGTTATCGTCTTTTTGCAAGGATGCAATTTCTTGTTGGATGCTGTCAATCTCAGAGAACTTCTTGTCGATGAATGTTATCAACTCCTCATTGCGAAGTTCTGTCGTCAAAGTCTGTTGACCATTGACTGTTGAGCGTTGACTTAGAGCAAGCAATTGCTTAATCGTATTATTGATATGCTTCACTTCCGCCATCTTGGCTTTCATGTTCTCGTCTTGCAGAGTCTGTTTCTTAGCGTGGACGTGAACGACGCCGTGTTCGCGGAGGTCAGTCAAGAATTTTTTATAGTCACGATGATAAATAAGCATCGTAAGTTTTGTCATGGGTGTAATCATGATGCTACCTCCTTTTCTTGACGCATTTTAACAATTTTCTGAGCTGCCTTAGAAAGGTTGTCTTCGTCTTCAAGGGCGCGTTTGATTTTTCTTATCGCGTCTTCGAAGCCAGGTATCTGTACCTTTTCGTAGAGGTTAACCTTCTGAGTGGTTTTCTTTCTTGCCTTGCTGAGCAGCTCCATCTTACGTACCCAGAACTCGCGTTCCAATGTGATGTCGATCAACGACTTCATATATTCTATTCCGTCTAAGATCCACGATGGCATATTGAAAACGCTGAATTCTTTTATCTCATACGATGCACCTTCATAGACTGGAGTATTGACACCGGCGATTTTCTTAATGCCGCATTTCACGTCTTTCACTTTGATGAGGTCGGGTTTGAACTCACCCCAGAGACGTAAGATGTCGCCAGACTGTTGCAAGATGTTCTCGAGTTTTTCATCGAACTCCTCGACTTTCTCTTTGGAGCGTTTCACCTCGAGACGCAGCGCCGACTCCTTACTCTTGATGGTAGGTAGCGTGCGCACGCGTATCTTCAACTGCTTCTCCAGCTGTTGCATCGATGTTTTGTTATATTGAAATTTTATTGCCATAACATTATGATTTTAAATTGGCAATCAATCTTCTTTACCTGTCCAATATTTATCCATGAATTCTTTCTTGATAGACACCTCTGATTTGTGGAAGTGTTTACCAAATAAGTTCCATGCTGTGTCGAGCATCTGTTCAATCTTAAGATCGACGTCGATGGCGAGCAAGTCATTGGAATATTCTTTAGCGAAGTCGAGGACGCGGTTGTCGTAGTCTGTCAAGTCGAAACCGTTTTCGAGTTTCGTTTTGGCGTTGGCAGCGTCGGCATAGAGACGGATACAAGCGTTCATCACCTGTGGGTGGTCGGCGCGTGTCTTCTTTCCGATAACCAATTGTTTCAAACGTGACAAGCTTCTGAATGGGTCAACGATGACCTTGCCGATATCGCTATCCTTACGTAAGAAGAGCTGACCTTCTGTGATATAACCTGTGTTGTCAGGGATAGCGTGTGTGATGTCGCCGCCCGACAAGGTTGTAACAGCGATGATGGTGATAGAACCTCCGCTTGGGAACTGTACGGCTTTCTCATAAATCTTAGCCAAGTCGGAATAGAGTGAACCTGGCATTGAGTCTTTAGAAGGGATTTGGTCCATACGGTTCGACACGATACTGAGGGCGTCGGCGTATAATGTCATGTCGGTCAAGAGAACCAAAACGTTCTCGTTCTTATCGACAGCGAAATATTCTGCTGCTGTAAGAGCCATGTCAGGAACCAAGAGACGTTCTACAGGAGGAGCCTCGGTGGTGTTGACGAATGAAACGATGTGGTCTAAGATACCTGCGTTTTCGAATAAGTTCTTGAAATATAAATAGTCGTCATTGGTGAGACCCATGCCGCCGAGGATGATACGGTCGGCTTGAGCTTTCAACGCCACATTAGCCATAACTTGGTTATATGGTTGGTCAGGGTCGGCAAAGAATGGGATCTTCTGTCCTGACACCAAGGTGTTGTTCAAGTCGATACCTGCGATACCTGTGGCGATGAGTTCTGATGGTTGCTTACGTTGTACTGGGTTCACTGATGGACCGCCGATTTCACGTTCTTCGCCATCAACCTCTGGACCGCCGTCGATAGGCTGACCGAAAGCGTTGAAGAAACGTCCGCATAACTCGTCGCTGACTTTAAGGGTAGGTGCCTTGCCGAGGAAAACGACTTCAGCATTGGTAGGGATACCTTCAGTTCCGGAGAAGACCTGAAGAGTGATCTCATCACCCCAAATCTTTACGACCTGTGCCAAACGTCCGTGTATATATGCGAGCTCGTCGAAACCAACACCTGTAGCTTTCAAACTACATGTGGCTTTTGTGACTTGACTTATCTTTGTATAAACTTTTTGTAATGCACTCATGATAAATGTGTTTTTGTTTTTAATTATTTGACTAATCTTTCTTCAAGAATTGCATTGGCTTCTTCTTCGGACTTATTGAATTCTTCCGACTTGAAGACAGCATAGTTCATCTGTTTGAAAATGTTGATAAGTCTCTTGAAATATATAGCGACTTCTTCAAAACCGTCAAATTTAAATTCTGAACGTGTTACGTTGATGACTTTCTTCAGCATATACTCTTGACGTTCCAATGAGGTTGTCGAGTCAACTTTATCGAAAGCGTCTTGTTGAAGTATGATGAAGTCGATAAACTCTGATTTCCATAAATTGATGTGATAGTCGATTGGCACACTGTCGTCGCCGAGGATGTTGATTTGTTCTTCTGTCTCTTTACCTCTTACTAATACGTTACGTGCTTCATTGACTAACTCAACCCAGTTCTCGTCCAACTTCTCTTTTGCATATTCTAAGAATTCTGGATATTCGAGATATTTTGAATATGAGTCTAAGGTGTCGATAGCAGGGTAGCGTTTGGAGTCGGCACGGTTTTGTGACAAAGCGTAGAAACAGCGTGCAGCTTTCTTTGTTGATTCTGTCACAGGCTCTTTCAAGTTACCACCGGCAGGAGAAACGGTACCGATGAATGTCACGGAACCTGTTGCGCCGTTGTTGAGATAAACTATACCAGCGCGGGCGTAGAAACCAGCGATGATAGCTGACAAGTCCATAGGGAAGGCGTCTTGTCCTGGCAACTCTTCGAGACGGTTCGACATCTCACGCAATGCTTGTGCCCAACGTGATGTGGAGTCGGCTAACAACAAAACCTTCATTCCCATAGCGCGATAATATTCGCCGATTGTCATAGCTGTATAAACTGATGCTTCACGAGCTGCAACAGGCATGTTAGATGTGTTAGCGATGATTGTTGTTCTTTCGTATAATGATCTTCCGGTGCGAGGGTCTTCGAGGTGAGGGAACTCAGCGAAGATCTCAACGACCTCGTTAGCACGTTCACCGCAGGCTGCCATGATGATGATGTCGGCTTCTGCGTTCTTTGCCAAGGCGTGTTGAAGAACGGTCTTACCTGTTCCGAAAGGTCCAGGGATGAAACCGGTACCGCCTTCGAGGATAGGGTTCATGGTGTCGATGACACGGACACCGGTCTCCAGCAAACGATATGGACGTGGTTTGTTCTTATATGCTTTAACAGCGAGTTTCACTGGCCATTTCTGAACCATCGTTACGTTATGAATCTCGCCTTCTTTGTCTTTCAATGTTGCAACGACGTCTTTGATGGTGTATTCGCCAGCGGCTGCCACCGACATCACTGTATATTCTCCTTCAAATTTGAAAGGAACCATAATCTTATGGTCGAGCCAGTTTTCTTTCACATTGCCGAGCCAGTCGCCTGCTACTACAGTGTCGCCGACTTTTGCCAATGGAGTGAAAGCCCATTTCTTGTCGTCTTCGAGTGGAGGTGTATAGAGACCTCTCTTCAAGAAGACACCTTCCATCTTGTCTAAGTCGTTCTGAAGTCCGTCGAAGTTCTTGGATAATAAACCCGGTCCGAGTTCTACTTCCAACATGTGTCCTTCAAACTCTACTTTAGATCCTGGCTTCAAGCCACGGGTGCTCTCGAAAACTTGGACGTATGCTATGTCGCCAATAATCTTGATAACCTCAGCCATCAGTTTTTCTTCGCCTAAGAAGATGTAACAGATCTCGTTCTGGAAGACGTTACCTTCGATGCGAACCAAGACTAAGTTGGAGATGATACTTACTACTTTTCCTGTTGTCTTATTCATGTTATATGTTTTTATTATTATATATCAAATTCTTTGGCAAACTGAAATTCTGTCTTGAAACGGTCTAACAACTCGCGGAAAATCTTCTTTCCTTGTTCTGTCGTCATCTTGCTCCAGCGTTCTAAAATCATCAGTTTGAGTGTAAATGCTAAAACGTTGTCGAACGTGAAATACTTGTTCTCTGTCATCTCGTCGAGAAATTCCCAATAGAGCATGTCGATTTTGTATTCGCGTTCAGCAGCATTGCCTTTGTCGAAGAGATTGAGAATCTTATCGACGTATGGATAGTCGTCCGACAATTCAAAGTCTTTTGCGCGTGAGCTCTTCAGCTGTTGTGTGAAGGCTGTGTCGCAGATGACTTCTTTTTCAATATCGAGATGATATTTGCGGCAGTTGAGTGCTGTTATCAGATTCTTGATGTTCAGAGAGAACTCCGCATATCTCTTGACGAATTTCTCTTTCTGCGAAAGCATGAACTTCCAATATCTCTCGCTGAGTTCTACTTCCGGAAGACGGTTGCTTGTCTCTCTGTCTTCTTTCTGCAAGTCGAGAAGATAATCCTTGATATAAGAAGGTACGAACATCGGGTCTTCAATCTCGCTCTCTAACTGAGATGCGGTGAACACTGTCTGAAGACTGGTGTCGGCTTCTTGTTTCTGCAGCAGACGTAGAATCTGTATGTTGTCGTTAGGATAGAAAAAGAGGTTGATACATTCTATCTCTTCGTTGGTCAGGTAGTCGTTCAGATAGGTGCGTAACTCCTGTACCGAGAGACTCAACTTCTTGTCGTCGGGACTGATTTCTGGCAGTCCTGCTATTAGGCAATAATAATTTCCTCCTGCGATGTTCATTGTTAAAAGGTATAATGAAACAAATATTCATTAAAAAAAAGATATACCCGCTATGACGGATATATCTTATATCATGAGAACAATAACTTCTTTGAATATTCTTTGAGGTAAGAGTTGAAGAACTCTTCGAACATTTTTTCTGAGAATGTTATTTTGTAGCTGCCATCTTTAGGCTGGATGACGAAACCTTCTTTCTGATTGTTGTTGGTGACCAAAGTGAGGTTCTTGTCGAAGAGGTCTTTATGTTTTGCGAGAAGGTATTTCTCAAATGTAACTTTTTCTTTCTCGTTAAGAATGATGTTAAGGTCTGTGTTACCTTCGGAGTTCCATTTTTCAATTACCTTAGCCATAAGCTCGTGGATGAAGTCGTCTTCTTTGAAGGCTGTCTTTGTCATATCAGCGGCAATCTTGTTTGAGATGAGATTGGTGATTTGTTGTTTCAAGGCAGCGATAGCTTGCTTCACGCTCATGCTTAGCTCGGCTTCAGTCTTTTGTTTCAGATTGTTAGCGTCGTTGTTAGCTTTCTCTACGATAGCCTTTGCCTTAGCTTCAGCTTCAGCGATGATGCTGTTGGCGTCGTTTTGGGCTTTCTCGAGAATCTCTTTGGCATCGTTTTGAGCTTTCTCGATGCCTTCTTCGTAGATCTTCTTAGTTAAGATGTCTAATTTGTTATCATTGTTATCCATAACCGTTGTTTTTATTTGTTATGCGTCAATATTTGCGTATGTTGCGTTTTGTTCGATAAATTCGCGGCGTGGTCCTACTTCGTCGCCCATCAACATCGAGAATATATAGTCTGCCTCGGCTCCGTTCTCGATAGTTATCTGTCTCAAGGTTCTGTTGGCAGGATTCATTGTCGTATCCCAAAGTTGTTCTGGGTTCATTTCACCAAGACCTTTGTAACGCTGGATGTGTAATCCTTTTTCTGTGCCGTCGGCAGAGAGCTCTCTTGTTATCTGAGCGCGTTCTTCCTCCGTCCAGCAGTAGCGTTCTGTCTTGCCTTTTCTTATGAGATATAATGGAGGCGTTGCGATATAGACGTATCCTTTGTTGATTAACTCCGGCATATATCTGAAGAAGAAGGTGAGAATCAATGTTGAGATGTGGCTACCATCGACGTCGGCATCGGTCATGATGACGATCTTATGGTATCTCAGTTTCTCTATGTTCAAGGCTTTGCTGTCTTCTTCTGTACCGATGGTAACGCCCAAAGCTGTATATATGTTCTTGATTTCGTCGCTTTCGAATATTCTGTGTGGCATTGCTTTCTCCACGTTGAGGATCTTACCTCTCAGAGGAAGGATGGCTTGGAACGATCTGTCGCGGCCTTGTTTTGCTGAGCCACCTGCAGAGTCACCCTCAACGAGATAGAGTTCTGCTTTCTCTGGGTCTCTGTCGGAGCAGTCGGCTAATTTTCCAGGAAGTCCTGATCCTGACAAAGCGCCTTTACGTTGGACGAGTTCTCTTGCCTTACGTGCAGCATGACGTGCTGTAGCGGCGAGAACGACCTTATCGACAATCATCTTGGCTTCTTTTGGATGTTCTTCCAAATATATGTTGAGACGGTCGCTGACGATTTTATCGACGATGCCCATCACCTCGCTGTTGCCGAGTTTTGTCTTTGTCTGTCCTTCAAATTGTGGTTCCGGAACCTTGACGGAGATGATTGCTGTCAAGCCTTCGCGGAAGTCGTCGCCGTTGATTTCAAATTTCAGTTTGGCGAACATGCCTTGTTTCTCAGCGTATGACTTCAGCGTACGTGTCAAGCCGCGGCGGAATCCTGAGAGGTGGCTGCCGCCTTCGTGAGTGTTGATATTGTTTACGTATGAGTGAAGGTTTTCTGAGAATGAGGTGTTATATTGTAGCGCGATTTCCACCGGCACGTTGTCGCTCTCGCCAGCGATGGTGATTGGATCCGGTGTTATCTTCTCGCGGTTTTTATCTAAGTAATCGATGAAGTCGGCGAGTCCGTTTTCCGAGTGGAATGTCTCGCTCTTAGGAGCTATGTTGAGTTCCTCGTTCACTTCGCGCTCGTCGCTTAATGTTATGCTGATTCCTCTGTTGAGGTAGGTGAGTTCGCGCATACGTTTCGACAAAGTCTCGTAGTCGTATATCGTGGTGAGGAATATTGTGTCGTCTGGAGTGAAGGTGATGATGGTGCCGGTGTCTGAAGCTTCGCCTACTACTTCCACCTGTGTTATTGGCTTGCCGTATTCATATTCTTGTTTGAATATCTTTCCTTCGCGGTGGATCTCGGCGATGAGGTGTTTCGACAATGCGTTGACGCAGCTCACGCCGACGCCGTGGAGACCGCCGGATACTTTATAAGAGCCTTTGTCGAATTTACCGCCGGCGTGAAGCACTGTGAGAACGACTTCAAGAGCTGAGCGTTGTTCTTTCTCGTGCCATCCTGTTGGGATACCACGGCCGTTATCAGCCACGCGGATAGAGTTGTCTTTTAATATCTTTATATCGATGGTGTTGCAATAGCCAGCCATTGCCTCGTCGATAGAATTATCTACGACTTCATAAACCAAATGATGCAAACCTCTGACGTTAACATCGCCTATATACATGGCAGGACGCTTGCGGACAGCTTCGAGTCCTTCCAACACTTGAATATTACTTGCGTTATAGTTGTTTTCAGTAATATTTTTTACTTCTTCTGTCATTTCCGTCTTTTGTAATAATACTTGTTTATATTCTAAAAATTAAATATATATCGCCACAAAGATAATAAAAAAATCGTGCATTTTTACACAACGCACGATAAAAAATTATATGATTTTTTTAAGTCACCGAGTCGCCAAGTCACCGAGTCGCCAAGTCACCGAGTCACCGAGTCACCAAGTCTCTGAGTTGCTAAGATAATCTCCCGTAGTTTTCTCAGGTTCTCAGATACTCAATTTCTCATATTCTACTTCACCCATTTCCCGCTCTCCAAAATCCCGTTCTCGTTCCCGTTCTCGTTCCCGTTCTCGCTCCCGTTCCCGCTCCCGTTTCCCGCTCTAAGCTCCCAAATATACGTTCCATTCTCCCATTTCGAGGCGTCTATTGAAGTTACTTCATCTGTTATTATTTGTTGATGGACTTTTCTTCCTTGCATATCATAAACCTGCAAAGTTGCATTACGCAAGCCTGTTCTTATATTCATAACATCTCCGCCCGGATTAGGATAAGCGACAGCGAGTTTCAAGCCGTGAGAGTGAGCTTCTTCGATGTTGACAAATGCCGATGCAGGGAATTTGGTGATATATTTAAATTCGGTATCTGAATGCATGTCTGTTGCATTACCACAAAGTATTATACCTTGGTCTTTTGTGAGATTGATGTTACTTACATTTGTTGCTATTCCGTCACCTCCTGCAATATCATAAAACAATACTGATATGCTGTTTAGGTCAACATCAAAACGTTCAATCATGACGTATGAATCACGGTCCCACATCCAACCTCTATTTAGATTACAGGCAAAATAAACAGAATTGTCGTCAGCAATATCAACACTGCATGTAGCTGGACAATAATCCCATTCAGATGTTCCTCTGTCCACATATCTTTTAATTGTGACATAATCAGAGGCAATATTTATATCATCATCTATTTCATATAATCTGCAATCTTGACTAATATCATCATTTCTTTTAGATGAAACCAAATACGTTGTATTATGACGACTACGTTTTACTGTTATGTCAGACAATTCCTCAAATATATTTCCACCGCAATCCTTACAATCAATAAATTTCATCGTTATATAATCAAAATTCAGATCGTAGTATCTTACAACGCCTTGCGTATAATAACCATCACTTTCACCGTTTATTCCATCATACAATAAATAATGATTTTCTGTTCTTATCAAATGATGCCTGCGTCTAATTGTTTGCCACGTTCCACCACCATTACCTACATCATATCCTTTCTTTTGTAAAAATTCACCTTCAAAATTCATTCTGAAAAAGAATAAGGAATCATTACCGCGGGAATTATCAGGACTTGAGCTAACACTCTTAACGTATGCTCCAACTATATCGCCTTCTTCTTTGAAAGCTGAGAATATAAATATGTTACCACTTGCTTCATTAGGAAAATTTTCCCAGAACAAGTCACCTCTAAATTCAAAAGTATCTATAGGATAACTATGTTCATAACTATATTCAACCTGCAAGTTTTCATCCAATTTATATAATCCAACTATTGCATCAGTAGGAGGGTTGTCAAAATTTTTAAAATAGTTAAAATATGTATAATCGTGGTCTGGTGAAAAAGTTGTTAGTGCGAACAATTCATTATTTTCATTTTCAAAAAGGTAAGGAGCTCTCGATGTAGCAGCGTAACCTTCCTTGTAAAAAATATTCCTACACAATTCGACACCATTAGGTGAAAACTTCGCTACACTTGGATGCGCCGAATAAAAATCGCCATAACCGCTTCTGTAATAATACTCAGATGAAACACCAACATTACCATCTGATAATTCTTTAGATTCATAGAATTTAAAACATTCAAAATCATCATTGTTATATTCTAAAATATTTTCCCATTCTTGAGAGAAGGCATTCGTTCCTATAAAAAGAGCTAATGCCAATATTACGAAAAATCGCTTTGCCATATGGATTAAGGGTTCTATTTATTAACATTTTTCTCTTTAATTATGGGCAGAACCCATTATTCCCATGATTGAAGATTTATATTGGATCAAATTATAAAAAAGTCTCTGTAGATAATGCTGTAATCATATCTTGCAGAGACTTTTATTTAATGAATCTGTTCTTGCCTAATATTTGTATGTTGTTTTTCTTATTCTCCATAACTTTAATATGATTTAACGATAATGACACAAAAGTAGAATAAAAGGAAATACTATCAAATCGTAAAAATTCAGATAAAAAGACTTAAGATTTTTAAAATCATCGTCTTAGACAAAATTTGTCGATAAGATATTTTATAATTTTTCGTTTTTTTTGTTTCTTAATATTACATAGAAGGAGCGAAGGGTTTAGAGTGACTGAAGTGACCTACGTAGAGACGTATCAACAACACCAATAAAAATAAACAATATGTTGTTGCTGCGTCTCATCTTTAGTCAACAGTCCGTGTCCGAGTCAAAATCTATATTTGAATCCTAAGAACGCCTCAATAATTTCGGAAAGTTTCTGTAATTGCAATATGAATCGTATTGCTGAATGGATTCTTGTACCCCGTCATATAGTAGTGAGCCTGATATAAAATTATCTTTTAAAAGGTTTTGTATGTAATGTAAACCATCGAAGAAATCGTTTCTATATGTCATTGATGACTTTATTTCGTAAGCATGTATTCTTCCATCAGCATTCATTTGGAGTAGGTCAGCTTCGTGTTGTCCTTTGTCTCTGTAGAAAAATAAATCTGCGCGTTCTGCTCTGTTGAAATAATATTTTTGAAAATCATTGATAACCATGTTCTCAAATAAATTTCCTCGTAATGGATGTACCGACAGTTGCTCTTCAGAACGAATTCCAATTAACCATGCAGCTAAACCAGTGTCGTGGAAATATAGTTTTGGAGTCTTGGTAAGACGTTTGCCGATATTGGCATGATAAGGATGCAATCTGTAAATGATATATGATGCTTCGAGAATGCTTAACCATGATTGAATTGTAGGAACGCTGACTCCGACTTCCACCGACAATGCTGAGGCGTTACATTCAGAACCAATACGTCCTGCACAAAGTCTGATGAATGTATTGAATTGGGTCAAGTCCTTAATATTTATCATACTACGTAAATCACGTTCGACGTATGTTGTGTAGTAGTTGCTGAGCAGGAAATTACGTCCTTCATCATCTGTTTTCCATATTGCAGGATAACCTCCACGTAGAATACGAGTGTCAGTCTTCGCGTCTGGATACATTGTGTCAATCTCTTGTGTAGATAATGGCAGTAAGGTCATCACAGCAGTTCTTCCTGCCATTGATTGAGTTGCTTTCTGCATCAATGAAAAATTAGAACTTCCTGTCACTATATATTTTCTTTTTCTTTCTCCTGTAAAATTTTGCTCGTCAACAATAACCTGCAAATATGAAAAGATGTCTGGAAATCTTTGTGATTCATCAATAATCATCCCTTCGTCATGCTTTGTTAAGAATGATTTTGGATCATGTTGAAATGCCGATAGGGTCGCTATGTCTTCGAAATTATAATATGGCAAATCAGCAAATAATTTTCTACATAGTGTTGTTTTCCCGGATTGACGCGGTCCTGTAAGTGTTAATACTGAAAAATATCTGAATGCATTATTAATGGAGTCTAATAATTCTCTATTTATCAACTGATTATTCATATTGTGGACAAATTTAAAGTTGTATTTTAAATTTTACAAAGATAATAAAAATCCATGTATATAAAACAAAAGGCGAAAGTTTTTTACATTCTTCGCCTTCTATCTTTCGCCTTTCCTCAAAATCTATATTTGAATCCTAAGAACGCCTGGAATCCGTAGCTCGGATAGTCGTAATATAATTGGTATTTGTTATGAATCAAATTCTTTATTTCAGCGTAGAACGAGAGGTTGTCTCTGAAGTTATAGTCGCAGCCTAATTGAATGTCGCAGATTGGCTTTAATTCTTTAACCGCATCATCGTATGACAAAGCGTATCGCTTTCCTTCTACGTATGTTGCTATATTGAAATTCCAATGTTCGTTATAATTGTAAAATCCTTTCAGCTTGAATTCGAAAGCTGGCTTATACCATGCCTTTGCTACTTCCTTGTAAAGGTCGTAAAGGTTATATGAGAAATCGGCTGCAACCTTAATATCATCACTGATTCTCAAATGTATGTCTGCTACGAAGTTTAATATTTTGCAGTCTTCCAAGATTACGTCAAAGGTACGTAATTTATTATATGAAGGTGTCTCTATAAATAATACGTAATTGTCTATCATTCTGTAACGTACTCCAGTATGTAAACTGAAATTGTCATACACTTTGAATTTCAATCCACCTTTGAAGTCGATTTTCGTTTTTTCATAATCAAACTCGCCCATATTTGTCAGGTCGGAGATGATGAAAGGGTTTTCCGACAATATCTCTTTTAAGGTGTTTATCTTTGTCTTTCCTCCTAATCCTGCGTAGAGCTCGAGTTTTCTTTCGAAGAGGTAAAGGCTTCCTTTGATGTCAGGGTATATGCCTCCCATACTTGTGGAGTTCGTCTTGGCATCGACGCGAAAACCGAGGTGAAGGTTGTAGTATTCGCCGTCGAAGTCGAGACGAGGGTTGGCAGAGATGATGAATAATGTCTGCGAGATGTTGTTAAGTTCTGCCTTGACATCGACGGACAGCGTCTGTATCCCGTCGCTGTTTCTGAACCATGAGTTGGAATGTTCTAAATAGGCATTAAACTTTATGAGGTTTTCCATCACTCCGCCTCGTATTCCGGTGTAGTTATAATCTAAAAGGAACTCGTCGTAGAGTGACCTGTAGCTTGTCTGGTTGTTGTTGGACAGTAATTTTACACCTAATGAGTTGATGAATCTTTTGGTGTCGGGAGCGTCGTCGGTGTTGATTTCGGGTTTGTATTTCAGATTGTACATGTCGTAGTGGTAATCGATAAATGTACGCAGCTGGAAACTGGAGAATTTATTGTTCATCGACAAGTTGAAGGCGTTGTTCATGTACTTCGAGTTGTCGTAGTCTTTCATATTGGTCCAGGTGGAGTTGTGGGTGAGACCTATGCCGAGGCTTGTCTTTCTCGACAATTCTGAATAATGACGGAAGAGGAGGTCTGGTGAGAGACGTGTTCCTAATCCGAACTTGATGAAGTTGTTGGTGATGTCGTAGAATTCTTTTTGTGTGTATTGCAACGGACTTATAGGTTCCAAATCGACTTTATAGCTGTAGAAGAAATCTTCTGTGTTTACTTCATGATTCGGTATGTTGAACTCTCGTTTTGGCATCTCAGGTTTTATGCCGATACGCGCCGACTTCTTGATATGCGGAGTGTAAGAGCCTTCGATGGTGACTTCTTCGTTATGCGATTGAGCGTTTAATGTTATGCCTAAGATGACGAGAAATATTGTCGTGACGATATTTATTTTTTTCATTGTGAATCCCTCCTTATTCGTTTGTTTCTGCATTGATTACTTCTAACTTCGACTGTGCTTCTCTGACGATTTCATTATGGTTTGTCTCGTCTTGAGGATAGTTGTCGATAACGCTCTTCAATGTTTCTTTTGCCTGGAAAGCATTATCTTTAGCAACATAAACGTCGCTGAGGATTATGAACGACTTGGCAGTCCAGTAAATGTATGTGTTGTAGTTGTCAGAAACATCGAAAACTTTCTCTTCGGCTTCGTCGTATCTGTTTTGTTTGTAGAGACATACTGCCGATAAATATCCGCATTCGGCTCCGATTTCGGTGTTGTCGATGCTTGTACAAATGTTAAAATGTTTTAAGGCTTCTTCGTAATTTCCTTTGTCGAAATAGGATTTTCCGAGTATGTAGTTAGCCTGATTTTTCTGTTGTGTGCTGATGTCGGACATCGCGATGAGCAGATTTGCCTTTTCTATTGACTTATCATATTCTTGATTGAAGTAATAGCTCTTCATGCAGCCTTCTGTAGCTTCTGTCAGAATCTGTTGGTTTTCTGTTATTCCGATGAGGCGCTCGTAATAATTAGCCGCTGCTGAATATTCAGAGGCGTCGTAGTCCATTCTCGCGACGAGAAGCAAGGCGTTGTCTGTATAGTCGTTATCTGGCTGACTTATGATATATTCTATGTGCGGTCTTATGCTGTCGGTGTCGTTCATGTTTTCCATCGACTTCATTGCGTAATAATGAACTTTGAGGAGATATGCTCCTTCAGGATATTTCTTCAGATATTGTTTCGCTCCTTTGAGTGTCTCGCGGTAGTCTCTCTTTGAATAAAAGTCGTTAATCGTGACGAACGACAGAGAGTCTTGCTTATCGACACTTATCGTGGCGAGATTGTTTTCTTCGATATAGTTGAAGTACGACTGTATGTCGTTTTGGTCGCGGTAGATGTTGCTTATGATGTTAAGAGCTTCTCTTGACTCTTCGGTGTTAGGATATTGGGAAACAACGGTTTTAAGTCGCTCCAAAGCTTTGTCGTTTTCGTCATTATTATAATATATCATTCCAATCTTCATAAGAGCCTGACGTGCATACGACGATCTCGGTTTTTCTTTTACTATTCTGTCGAAACTTGCGATGGCAGAGCGGTTGTCGTTAGTGGAGAGATGAGCGAGACCTATTTCATACAGAGCCTTGTCGTAGAAAGACGATTTCTTATGATTGCTTGTTATGATATTCAGACAGTTAATCTTTTCGTTTGTCTTGCCTAAAGCTCCGTAACCCATGCCTTGTTGGTAATAGGCATAATCGATGTTTTTGCTGTCTATCTTGGCGGCGTTGCTGTATGCTGTGATGGCGTTGTTATATTGACGCAGAATGAAATAGCAGTCGCCGATTCGCATCCAGGCGTCGTTTTGAAGTGTTTTGTTGGAGCTTTTGTCGAAGTTGAGATATTCTTTGAACTTGACAGAGGCATTGTTGAAGTCGGCTTTGTTCATGTAGATGTACGCCATGTTATAATAAGCCAAAGGATATACCTCAGTGCTGCTTGCTGATGGCGATTTTATGAATCTTTGGTAAGCTGCAAAAGCATTGGTGACGTCGTTCTTCTGATAATAAGCGTCAGCCATCCAGTAGAGAGCTTCTGCCAAGACCTTAGGATCGGAGTTTTTTGTATCGGTGGTTTTCTTTAAATAGACGATGGCTTTGTCGTAGTCGCCTTCGTTATATAACTGAATTCCTACATGGTATGTCAGTTGCGATTTTATTTCTTCCAATTCAGGGCTTATGTAAGAATATTGTTCTATGGTCTCTAACGCTTCGTTATAGTTGTTGGCGTTGAGAAGAAGGTGAACGACAATGTCTTGAAGATCACTGATGTTGCTTGAGTTAGGATTGTTCTTGATATAATCGTTGAGAGTGCTGACTGTCTCGTTGAATGGGTCGATGCCTGGGATGAAGCTGAGAGCTGCATAGTTGAACAAGGCGTTTTCGCTCAGTGTGTCGTTGAAGTTCATCTTATAAGCTTTGTAGAATGTGTTTCTTGCGAACTTGTCTTGCTCGGTGTTTGTGTAACATTGGGCTAAATAATAAGATGCGTATTGTGCCAACTCGTCCTTGTTGTCGGTAACTTTTGTAAAATGCTCTATCGCTCCTTGGTAGTCGTTGGTTTTCATCTTGCAGAAACCGATTCTAAACTCGACTTCTCTCGGAAGCTTGCGGTTGGAGTTTTCTAAAGCTATGTTATAATATTCCAAACTCTTAGCGTAGTCGCCTTGCTGATGCCACGATTCGGCTAACATCAAGGCAATGTCCGACTTACGTTTTTTCTTGGATTTATCTAATAAGTCGTCGCCATCGGAAGTGACGTTGGCGTAGTTGCCTTTGTCGAAGTTGATCTGAAGTATGTATGTGTTGGCGATGTCTTTGTATTTCTCGTTATTTTTTAATATGTTAAAATAGTTTAATGCTTCATCTTGATTGTCGTTGATGTAAAGAATGTGAGCGTAATAATATGTAGCGTCGTTGCGGTAGGCGTTTTCTTTTTCGGAAAGTTCTTTGAAGAGGGGAGAGGCTTTTTCAATATCGTTAGTCTGGTAATGGCAGTAAGCTTTCTTGAAATTGCATTCGTCTTTTTCTTCTTCCTTGAGACTTTTTTCATTTACGCTTTGATAAATTTTTAAGGCGTTGCGGTATTTCTTGTCTTTGAACAAAGCGTTGGCGTAGAGGAAATTGGCGTGTTCAGCAAGAAGGTTTGTCGGATTTTCCTTCACGAAGGTGGTTATCTTATTCTCGCCTTTGCCATTGTCGAGATAAAGTGAAGAGACGGCTTCATAATATTTTGCCATCACGAGTTCCTGACTGTTGTCGTCTTTAGTAAGCTCGATATAACTTTCGAAACATTCCAATGCCGAAGCGTAATGTTTGTTTTCAAAAAGCATCAAGCCTCTTTCGAAGGTGGCATTAGGTTCGTATTGATTTACTTCCTTCTGTGCTGTGACAGAAATACTTGCTGTTAATAATAACAATAGGAAGATGAAATTTTTGACGATAGATTTCATATATTTTTTTATAAAAATTAAATAACAAATAATAAACGCCAAATGTACGAAAAAATTATGTAAAAAAGGACGTGTTTTTAAATCAAAATCTCACTTAGCATCTTAGCAACTCAGCAACTCAGTAACTAAAAAAAAGAGCCCGCAAGGACTCTTTTTTTTCTAAAAGCATAAGCGGGATTCTGTTCCTTGTTTCCAAGGTGATTGTCATTTCTCTAGGTCTTACGTTGCCGGAAGACTCAAGCAACCTACCCTCCCGACTCAGACGAGCAGCCTTTTTGGTCGCGAACGACCGGCGTCGGTATATTTGGTCTTGCAGCCCATAAGGTTTACCCCGAACCTGTGTCACCATAGATTCGCGTGAGCTCTTACCTCACGTTTTCACCCTTACTCCGGAGAGCGGTAATTTTCTGTGGCACTTGCTGTTATCTTTTTAGATACCTTCCTGTTAAGAAGTATGGTGCTCTGTGCTGTCCCGACTTTCCTCACGCAGGATTGCTCCTGCCCGCGACAATCGCTTTTTCGAGCTGCAAAGATACAAAAAGTCAACGGACAACGGACAACAGACAACGGATTTTTTTAATAACATTTAATGACAATAATTTTTGAAATTATAATCTGATATGAGAATTTATTTTAATAATTTTGCAGGTGTAAATAGAACTTGTATGAACCAACGATTTAGAATAGCTCGTATTTATGAGTCGAGGGATATGAGTGTCGGAAATAGAAGAACCGATGGTGAATATGCTCTCGTTGAAAATATTGAAAATGGCAGCGTGTTTAATTTCTTCGACCATAATGAACTCAAGGTGATTTCTATTGATGAAAAAGAAATGGTCTTCACTTTCAAGGATGTGACTTATAGGCTCAACAGAGAATGGCAGGTGTTGGGAACGCCGTCATATCATATTCCTAATCAGTATATAAGCGAGTCGGAGCGTTTTGTGTTTTATTTCAGCGTAGATGACTCCGATGATATTAATTGGGATTCGGAATGTCAAGAAATTATTGATTTGTATGATAAGATGAAAACTAATAGGGATGAAGGAAATATCTGGAAAAATATTCCGCTGGCTCAGCGTTTTCTGCATATTCTCAAGGATTTGTCACCTGAAAGAGATGATGAAATAAATCCTGCTTTAAGGGCTTGGTTTATTGAAATTATTTTGAAATGTGATTTTATAAGTGTCCTAGAAACGCCTCGTCTTTATCAGTCGTATTGTGAATATTACAGGTTGTGTCTGCATTATAAGTGTGAATCCGATTATAATGATGAGTTGAGAAGGGATATGGATAAATATTATTTCCGTACGGTTGATGGCTATATAGAAAAGCTTAGTTGGATTGTAAGAGGTAAAATGGGTGACTATGGTTTGAATTGTTGGAATTCGTTAGGAGGAACTCTTAAAGTAGATCCGATACAGGCTTCTGAAGAATGGGAAGATGTTATTTATGATGTTGAGAAAGAAGTGGATGAACAACTTAAGGACGAGCTACGTGGCATGGGATTCTGTCACATTTACTGGAGTACGAAAAGAGCTGCCCTCGCCAAAAGAGGTGTCGAGTGGAAGCGTCCTAACGCAATGAATCCTAGAGTGATATTCGATTGAAAATTGAAAGTTGAAAATTGAAAGTTGAAACAAAATTGTCTAAATCTTAAAAACAAAAGCAACTTGGCAACTTAGTAACATAGCATCTCAGCAACTTAGTAACTTAGTAACTCAGCAACTCTAACAACTCTCTCTTTCCCTCTGAAGTCTTTATAAATATTAACATCTGAAAATCCTAATTCGTGGCATAAAGCAGTCATCTCTTTGCTGAGATATTCGTTTATCTCAAACCATATTTCTCCGTTTTCTTTGAGATGTGTTTTGGCAAATTCTAAAATGCTTCTGTAAAAAATCAGAGGGTCATTGTCGCTGACAAATAAAGCTTTATGAGGTTCCCATTCTAAAACGTTGTTGTGCATCTCTGCTTTTTCCAACTCTCTCACGTAAGGTGGATTGCTCACGATGATGTCAAATTTCGTTTCAATTTTATTCTTCAAATTAAGAATGTCATCCTGAATGAAGTTGATATTTACATTATTATTAATAGCATTTTCTTTCGCGACTTTCAAGGCTTCTTCTGAAATATCCAAGGCATAAATTTTACTATTAGGAAATGCTTTCGCCAGACTAATCGCAATACAACCCGAACCGGTTCCAATATCAATTATTGAACAATGACTGTTGACTGTTGACTGTTGACTGTTGACGATTTTAAAAATCATTTCTGCCGTTTCCGGTCGCGGAATCAAGACGTTCTCGTTGACTTTAAACTTCAAGTCGCAGAATTCTGTTTCTCCTATTATATATTGTATAGGCTTGTTTTTTAACAAATCTTTTACGGCAAAATGAAAAGTCAGCATCTCCGATTCGCTGAGTCGTAGGTCGGGATCCAAAGCCATTTTGATTTTGTCAATCTTGAAATAATGTTCTAATAATATTAAAACCAATGAGTTTGCCTCATCATAATCGTAAATGGAACAAAGCTGTTCGCGGTAATATTTCTTAATGTCTCTTACTAAATTCGATGCTACTTTCATGTTGCAAAAATATTGAAAAATATTTTATCTTTGCAGTAACATTCGGCAAAAGACTAAGGTCAAAAGTCTAAGGTGTGGAAAAAGACTGATGTCCGTTGTCTGTTGTCCGTTGACTTGAAAAATGATGTTCGAAGATACATATAAGATATTGGTCGGGGAAGGCGACGGTTTATATAAGGAGAAGGGCAGTAAGTTCATCGCCAAGGCGTTTCCTGTATATAGCGAGGATGAGGTGAAAGCGCGTGTAGCGGAGTTTAAGAAGCAGTATTTCGACGCGCGTCATCATTGTTATGCCTTTATCATCAATCCCGACAAATCTTGTTATCGTTCTTCCGATGATGGCGAGCCTTCAGGAACTGCCGGCAAGCCGATATTGAATCAGATTCTTTCCAAAGATGTCACTAATGTATGTGTTGTAGTTGTTCGTTATTTCGGTGGAATAAAATTAGGCGTGCCTGGGCTTATCAACGCATATAAGACGGCAGCGAGAGAGGCTCTCGATAATTCAACAATTATAGAAAAGACCATCGATGAAGTTTATTCCGTTGTGTTCGATTATCCTCTTATGAACGAGGTGATGCGAGTGTTGAAAGACGAAGGTATTGAACAACAGAATCCTAAGTTTGAACTCAACTGTTATCTCGAAATTTCGGTACGAAAAAACGATGCTGATAGAGTGGTAGAAAAATTAAAAAGACTGTACGGAGTTGATGTTAATTATCTGCGAACGGTTTAATAATCTGACACTTACATTTGGTTAAATAGGAGCCTTTGTTTTGCTCGTAATTTAAATCAAAGAAAATTAATAATCAATATAAATCTTATTTTTTTATTAACTTTTTTGTGCTCATTTTTGTTGAAAAATTAGGAGCCAAAATTGAAACTTTTAATTTTCTGATTCTTAAAACATTGTAATTTTTGACCTAATAAAATGAGCAGACATTGTGTCGAAATATGGAGTGATTGTCTCAAAATGATACGTGAGAATACGCAGCCACAGAGCTATAAGACTTGGTTCGAACCGATCAAGCCTATAAACTGTGAAAACGATATTCTTACCATTCAGGTGCCGAGCCAATTCTTTTATGAGTATCTCGAGACTCATTATATCAGTCTGTTGAAACTTGCAATTAATAAGGTGTTAGGTCCTAATGGCGGTCTGCAATATAGTATCGTCATGGATAACTACGGAACCGACAAGCCATACGGAATCAGCGTTCCTACTACTGGAACAACAAACACCCAAAATCCAGCGGTGCGCGTGCCTATCAATGTGGACGACGAAAACGAGAAGAAAATAGTGAATCCTTTCGTATTGCCAGGCATCAATAAGATAAAGGTGGAGTCGCAGCTTAACGAAAACTATTCTTTCGACAATTTTATTGAAGGTAGCTGCAACCGACTCGCACGTTCTGCTGGTATGGCAGTGGCGGAACGCCCTGGTAAGACCGCTTTCAACCCTTTGTTTATATACAGCCCTACAGGTTTGGGAAAAACCCACCTTTGTCATGCCATCGGACTTGAGACAAAGAAATATCATCCTAACCTCATCGTGCTTTACGTGAACTCAGAACAGTTCATCCAACAGTTTATGAGTTCGTGTAAGAATAAGACAAGAAACGACTTCGTACATTTTTATCAGATGATAGATGTGCTCATCGTCGATGATATTCAGTTCTTGTCGGGAAAAGCTAAGACACAAGACGCTTTCTTCCATATCTTCAACTATTTGCAACAGAGAGGAAAACAACTGATATTTACTTGTGATAAGGCTCCTATCGAGATGAAAGACATGGAACCTCGGTTGTTGTCGCGTTTTAAATGGGGATTGTCGGCTGATTTGCAACAACCTGACGTGGAGACGAAAATCAAGATTTTGAAACGTAAGGCTTATAACGATGGTATCGAACTTCCTGATGACGTCGTTGATTATGTCGCATCTAGGACGAAGACTAACATCAGAGAGATGGAAGGTCTCTTCATATCTTTGATAGCTCAGTCGTCGTTGAACAAAAAGGCTATCACGATGGATTTGGCACGACAACTCATTGAACGTTTTGTTAGCAATTCATCACAAGAGGTGTCGGTGGAATATATAGTGAATGTGGTTTGTAATCATCTCAACATTGCGATAGAACAGTTCTATTCCAAATCGAAAAAACGCGAGATGGTTCAGGCGCGACAACTTGCTATGTATTTTGCGAAGAAATATACCAAAAACTCATTGTCTGTCATCGGACAGCAATGCGGTGGAAAAGACCATGCTACCGTTATTCACGCTTTGAAAACAGTGTCGAATCTCTTGGAGACCGACAAACAATTCAGAGCATTGGCTTCGGAAATAGAGAAAAATATCAGCTGATGAATAATAAATTTGGAACACTTTATCTCATTCCAACCTTGCTTGGCGCGACAGATGCTGAGCAGGTTATTCCTCAAGGAACTTTAAATATAGTTAGAAAGATAAGATTTTTTGTCGTGGAGAATGTACGAACTGCACGTCGTATGCTTTCTAAGATGAACATGCCTTGCCCTATCGATGAGCTGACTTTTGTGGAATTGGATAAACACGATAAATCTCATAATCCTGACTTGATGACATATCTCGGTGAAGCCTTGAATGGCAACGATGTCGGACTTATGTCGGAAGCAGGAACTCCTTGCGTTGCAGACCCGGGTTCTCTCATTGTAGAACTAGCTCATCAGGCTGGAATTAAAGTAGTGCCTCTCACTGGTCCCAACGCCATGATTCTCGCTCTTATGGCTTCGGGGTTTAATGGTCAGTCGTTCTGCTTTCATGGCTATCTTCCAATTAAATCTCCTGAAAGAGTCAATGCAATAAGAAATCTTGAACGCCGCTCCGCTTCAAATAATGAGACGCAGATGTTTATAGAGACGCCTTTCCGTAACAACGCGATGATTGAAGAACTTACCAAAACCTGCCATCCAAACACAATGCTTTGCGTGGCATGTAACATCTCAATGCCCGACGAAGAAATCGTGAGCAAGCCAATATCCGAATGGAAAAAAATTAAGAAAGACTGGAATAAAAGACCAGCAGTGTTTCTGATATATAGAAGTAGACATTGACAATTGACACTGACATTGACATAATCATAGTCCAAAGTCATAGTCATAGTCCAAAATTCAAAGTCATAGTCATAGTCCAAAGTCATAGTCCAAAGTCATAGTCATAGTCAAAAGTCAAAAGGTTATGAATTTTACAAAAGAAGAGTTTCTGATTTATTGTTTGCTCAATGCCGTTGATAAGGATTCTAGTTTTAGAAAACAGAATCTTGTTGGTATTGCTGAGAATCTAAACACTGTGATTTTTGTCAAGATTTATAATGCCATACAACAGCATGACGAGTCGATGAGGAATGAAATCATTAATATTAATAAGGAGAAACATTCGTTGACGGATGAAGAAGTGAGAATGTTTATTGAAGAGTATTTATTTTTATGATATTTTTTCTCTGAATTTCAACTATACGATATTTAAATATCCATCCTTTGAAATTTGTGTAAAATGTAATTATTTGATAATTGTATTTTTTATCCCATCCGGACGGCAGGATGATATTTTCTTTAACAATGATTTTGTATTGATATTTTTCTTAAAATTGTAATTATGTAATTGTCTATTATACAATTCTAATGTTATACAAAGAATAGAGCGTTTTAAGCTGCTACACTAAACTATGCACACTAATACGATACATAAATTTGAATTGAATTTAAATTAATATTAACTTTTAAATTTACGAATATGAAAAGAGTTTATTTGCTTATGGCACTGTTTGCAATGCTTATGGTGTCGTGTGTGTCAGAGGCTGAGAAAGCCACAGTTGAAACAAGAGAAATTACTGATGTCACGTCAAGTTCGGCGAGAGTTATCTGCAATGTGTCAGATGATGGTGGCGCAGAGGTGAGTTCACGAGGAATATGCTGGGGTAGTTCTGCTAATCCAACTATTGAGACATCGTCGAGTATGGGTGCAGGTTCAGGCATCGGCAACTATGAATGTGAGATAAGTGGACTTGAATCGAACACCACATATTATGTTCGAGCTTACGCTACTAACAGTGCAGGGATCTCATACGGAGAAGAGAAAAGCTTTAAGACATTGAACGAAGGTGATGATGGTGAAATTTCCGGCCACGGCTATGTTGACCTAGGCCTGCCTTCCGGCAAGAAATGGGCGACATGCAATGTAGGAGCAGATAAACCTGAAGACTACGGCGACTATTTCGCTTGGGGAGAGACAACGACAAAGAGCGATTACTCATCAAGCAACAGTTTGACATACGGAGTAAGCAATTCAGAGCTGCAAGCGCAAGGTATTATAGACGGGAACGGCAATCTCACACCATCATACGATGCAGCTGCTGCCAACTGGGGCGGCGGATGGAGAATGCCGACAAGAGAAGAATGTCAGGAATTGGTTGATTATTGCGAGTGGGAATGGACAGAGGTGAACGGAGTTGAGGGAAAGAGAGTCATAGGTCCTAATGGCAACTGTATCTTCCTTCCTACCACGGGCGTTCGTGACGGGTCATCACTCATCAGTGATGGTTACGATGGATTCTGTTGGAGTTCCACACCTGACTACGGATACGTCGACGACGGCGTTGCGTATGGTCTCGGTTTCGACGATGATAACAATTATGTGGCTTACCACGGTCGTTATTTCGGTCTTACTATACGACCTGTCTCAGAATAAAGCGTGTAGAGCCGTATCAACAATACCTATGAAAATAAAAGAATGTTGATGCGGCTTTTTTTGTCAACAGACAACGGACAACAGTCAACAGGCTTTGTCAATTTGTAGAGACGCGTCGATTACACCTATGAAAAATAAACAAGAATGTAATTGACACGTCTAAGAATTGACATTGACGTCGACAAAGTAGAAGTCAGTGTCAAAGTCAAAAGTCATTGTTAAACCAAAGTTATAATCCAAACTGAAATCATTATTTTTTGTGGCTGATATTATCTTTGCAGTCCAAACATGCGAAGATGAAGAAAAATGATATGCAAGATAAAAACAGCTCAATGCCCATTGCTCAAAGCCCGAAGCTAATATTATCTTTTGTTCCAATAATAACTCTGATACTTAGTTTGGTCTTTGTTGTGAAAGTCTTTGACACCTCTGTGATGGAAGGAGCGAGTCAGGTGGCGTTGCTGGTGTCGTCGGCGGTATGTGTCGCGATAGCGATGATGTTTTATAAAATCCCGTGGAGTTCTTTTGAAGAGGCGATAAAAGAGAATATCAGTAATGTAGCGACTGCCATAGTGATGCTGCTTCTTATTGGTGCGATAGGAGGAACGTGGATGCTGAGTGGCGTGGTGCCGACGATGATTTATTATGGCTTGCAAATTATTGATCCTAAGATATTTCTTTTTCTTTGTTGTATAGTCTCAGCTGTGATTTCTATCGTGACAGGTAGCTCGTGGACAACAATCGCTACCATCGGTGTCGCTTTGATAGGAATCGGGCAGAGTCACGGAGTCTCGACATCGTGGATAGCTGGCGCAGTCATATCTGGAGCTTATTTCGGAGATAAGATCTCGCCATTGTCGGATACCACCGTCATAGCGTCTTCAACCGTAGGGACGCCGCTTTTCACGCATATCAGATATATGATGATAACGACAATTCCTTCAATGATAATATCGTTGATTGTCTTCTTGATTGTGGGTTTCATCTCTCATAACGACCTGGGACAGAATGTCGATTCTTTTGCAGCTGCGCTTACTGAAGCATTTAATATAAGTCCTTGGCTGATGATTGTCCCAATTCTGACGCTCGTTATGATATTGTTTAAAATACCGTCGTTGATAGTCTTGTTTCTCTCTGCTTTGATGGCGGCGATGCTGATTCCAATAACGCAACCTCAGATTATTTTTCAAGTCGTCAGTGTGAGCGGCGAGGCGAATCTGACTGATATTATAAAGGGTGTGCTGATAAGTTGTTATGGTTCCACGAGCGTCGAGACTTCAAATGCAATGCTGACGGAATTGATTGCGACGCGTGGGATGTCGGGTATGATGAATACCATCTGGCTGATAATATGCGCGATGTGTTTTGGCGGCGTGATGATGGGCAGCGGCATGATAGCAAGTATCACTCGACTTATTATGAAGTTCGTTAAAAGAACGGTTACTTTGGTGGCATCGACGGTTTTTACAGGAGTGTTCAGTAACGTCTGCGTCAGCGACCAATATCTTTCGATAATTTTGACGTGTAATATCTTCAAGGATTATTACGATAAAAACGGATATGAACCGCGACTTCTTAGCAGGAGCGCGGAAGACTCTGCCACAGTGACGAGTCCTTTGATACCGTGGAACACTTGCGCCATGACACATTCCACGGTATTGAATGTCGCGACTTTATCTTATCTTCCGTTTTGTTTCTTCAATATCCTAAGTCCGCTGATGTCGATATTCGTGGCAGCGATAGGGTATAAGATATTTAAGCAAAAAGTTGAAAGTTGAAAAGTGAAAGTTTCAGCAGCATCTCATGTAGAGTCACATGGACGTGTGACTTAATTGAAAATTGAATGCCATCTGCTCCTCAAATCTCTCTACTCCCTCAATAAACTTCTCAGATTTTCAGTTTCTCAATTTCTCAATTTCCTCCAAAATCTGTTCTGCATGAATCTTCGTCTTTATCTCTTTTGGAGTGAAAATCTTCTCAATGATTCCTTCTTCATTGACGAGATATGTCGTTCTGAGAGTTCCTATTGTGCGGCGACCGCAAGCTACTTTCTCACCCCAGCAACCTAACTCTTGAAGTAATGTTGTCTCGGTGTCGGCAATAAGAGGGAACTCCAATCCCTGAGCATCGGCGAATTTCTTCTGAAGTTCTTTTTTGTCTTTACTCACGCCGATTATCGAGTAGCCGGCTGCTTCCAACTCGGCCTTATGAGCTTGAAGAGAGCAAGCCTCGGCTGTACATCCGCTTGTATTTGCCTTAGGATAACTGTAAAGGATAATCTTTCTGCCTCTGTAATCGCTGCTTTTTATTTCGTTGCCGTCTTGATCTATGCCTAAATATTCTGGTATTCTATCTCCTATATTCATGTTAATTTATTTTAAGATTTTATAAAAATGATTGTTAATGTCAATAATATACAAACCAGCTTTCCAATTGCTAGCGTCAATATTTACGTTGTTTTTACACTCGACGGAATAAATTTTCTGTCCTAAAGAATTGTAGATGTTTATTTTCATATTATCATCGCCGATAATATTGAGTATATTCTGAACAGGATTAGGGTAGATTGTATAATAATTTTCGTTTTCTATTTCTGTCAGATCAACGCCGCCTTGATATTCGTAAGCTCCGATGTCAACAGTACCTTGACCAATTCTCCATCCATAATTGATGTCGCTTTTGGGAAGGAAAGTGACGTTGTTTTCGCCGGCATTGATTAAAGGAGAGTCGAGGAGGAGCTCATAATTATATGATTCGGGATCTATGAACATTGGATAATTATGGTTGTCATTTCCGTTGTTTCCAGAAGATAAATTAATAATGTTAAGTCCGTTGAAGCCGCCTTCTACGGCACAATTAATTAATGTGCTTTCGCCTTCAATATGATTAACTTCTTCGCCGATGTAGTTGTTCCAGAAGATGGAATTATAGAACTTGCTGTATTTGACTTCGTTGTACAAACCGCCGGTGTTTTCGTTGGCGTGGTTGTTAATAATATTACAGTTTGTCATCAACATATTACCTCTGTTATAGATAGCTCCTGCGTTGTTGGCGGTATTGTCGGCGAAGATGCAGTTGGATATTTCTGTATTTTTATTCATGAAAACATAATAAGCGCCACCTTTTGTATATGCAGTGTTGTTGATGAATCTATTATTAATCAAGTTGAGACCTGTCATGTCGAAGATTGCGCCACCCATCGAAGCTGAGTTGTTTTCAAACAAGCAGTTTTCGAAAATATTTTTTGAATTGTTGTTCATGGCCGTTATTGAGTAAACTGCACCACCAGAACCCTCAGCGGTGTTGTTTATGAAATTACAGTTGTAGAAATAGCTGTTCGAGCAGATATAAAGAGCGCCTCCTGAGCCAGCAGTGCCGTTTTGGATAGTAAATCCGTCCCAGATAGAATAGGCGGTGCTGTTGAAATGATCGTATTGATATAAAACACGGCGAGCATTTTCTCCATCGAGTATCGTGACATTTGTTTCTAAATCGCGATTGTCGAGGTTGAAATTGGCAGGTTCGTTACCAGCAAATCCTCCATATACTCTGTTTTTCTGGTATAGATAAAAAGCACCGTTATTATCTTTTAAGTCACCGAAATAGGTTCCTTTCTTTACCCAGATTTGTGTCTCTCCGTCAGTAGCTAATGATGTAGCATAATGTAGATATGGTGTTGCGTTTTCCCATGAAGAACCATCGCCAGTGCCATCAGCAGCTACATATATGATTCCGTTTTCGTCAGAATTTATCGACAATGGTCTGATGTCCATTACGATAGCCTCATTTTCATTAAATCCGTTGACGTCGTCAATGCTGTAAAATCCATCCGATATTCCGCTCCATCCCATGTTGAAGTGGAAATAGTCGCTGTTGTCGTAGCCGTCGCAGACGATAGCGTGACCACCGACTTCGCCATTGCCGGAGAAATACATCGGTCGCGATTCGTCGAGCTCGCTCTTTAACAATGCAATCCACTCATCGTCTTGATATGAGGAGCGTTCTTTGTATTTTGCAGAGGAATATCCGAAGTACATCCTCATGGCAGTCTCTACATCGTTCGATTGTGCGCCGCTGCCATCGTAACCATAATCCATATCGACACTAACTCCACATTGATACATCAAAGTAGCGATTGCATCGTTGTGATTCCATATCTCGTTTGGCATCTCTTCCCATTCGTATGTGGTACTACCAAAATCAGCGGATATGTTTCCGTATTTGTGATGGTTGTAGCTGTGCGAGCCTTTCCCTTTTTCTGGATAATTCCAATACTTCATGATTTGCGACATGGCGCAAGCTACACAGCCTGCGTATGCCCTGTCGCAAGGACCGTAACTGTCGTAAGGCGCATATTCGTTATAAAAACAATCCTGATTCCATCTGGTGCTAAGAAGTGGGTTGACAATTGTTGTGGCTCTCGTTTTTAATTCGTTGTTTTCCAATGCTTCCCAAGATTCAATTATTTCTTTTTCGGGAGCTATGCTTGATTCTTTGTAGTAATTTATGGCCTCGTTGTAATTGTTAATGAAGTATGATGTGGTCTGTGGTATCTCGTTTCCGAACTTGTTTTCAAAGGAGTAGGCGAGGATAGGTCTCATCTTTTTCGAGGCTGAGACAATGACAAAACCGCCGTCTTCTACATCGAAAATGTACATATTCGGTTGATTGTCGTGTCCGTTTTGCACATTGACTAAATTAAGTTCAGCCTGCGATTTGTCACCATTATGAGAAATGAAATTATATCCGACTTGTTTTGCCATATCTTCGCTCACGAAATCTTGCGACGATACATTATTAATAGAACAAATTAAGACTATTATTGCTACGACGATTCTAAAATTCTTCTTCATGATTGCCTATTGTTATTTGGTCTGCAAATTTATGATTTTTTAGAGACGCTCTATATGTTTTTTAATTAAGAATTATAAAAAATGAAACAACTCTTTTATTTTCCCTCTATATTAATTAATAAGGTGTAATTATTGACACTGACTTTGACATTGACTGTTGACTGTTGACTGTTGATTGCTGAAGATTCGTCACCTTTCAGTTTTCAGTTTTCATCTATCAACTTCAAAAGACGGGAGCGATAAGTAATCAGGTATTGTGGATAAAGACTGTTGACTGTTGTCCGTTG
>JAFTUF010000022.1 GCA_017466405.1 Bacteroidales bacterium | reverse complement strand
CCGAACAGAGAAGTTAAGCCCCGCAGCGCCGATGATACTGCAGAAGAAGTGTGGGAAAGTAGGTCGTCGCCACCCTCATAACGGAAGCCTCAGCGACAAACGCTGGGGCTTTTCTGTTTTTATTATGTCAACGGACAACAGTCAACGGACAATGGACAATTGAACTTGGAACCTTATCGTTATATATTCTTTCTCAAAATATTCTTCCGTCTTCAGACTCTCGCCTTGAGACTTTTCTTTATCTTTGTATCTTATTATTACATTCTTATGAATATTGAACTTATACGTGAATATTGTCTGCAAAAGCCATTTACAAATGAATCTTTCCCGTTTGATGATTCTACTTTAGCATTCAAACTAATGGGAAAGATTTTTGCATGTCTGGATTTGAATCGACCTAATTTAGTAGTCTTGAAATGTGACCCTGAATATGCTTTAGAGCTTCGTCAGCGTTATGAGGGAGTTGAAGCAGCCTGGCATTGGAACAAAAAGCACTGGAATCAGGTTTACCTTAATCGTGATGTCTCTGAAACCTTAGTCTATTCACTTATTGACCACTCTTACGAGTTAGTTTTCAATAAGATTCCTAAAAGAGTTAAAAACGAATTTATACAATTTTAAATTACTCTAAAAAACTTTTCGGAAGATAAACGTTTTCAAGTTCTATTGCTTTTTTAAATAAAGGTGCTATCTCTTCATCTCTGAATCCTGCGATGCCACAACCGATTCTTGTTACTAAGAATATCATCTCAGGATGTGATTTCGCAAATTCTATGAATTCATCGACGTAAGGTTTTATTGCATCAACGCCGCCATGCATAGTTGGGATTCCGTAACTTTGTCCTTGCAGGCCAACGCCCTGTCCCCAGATTGCGCCGAATCTCTCGTAGGCTATTCTTGCTGCTCCGCCGCCGTGCATTCCTTGCAGGTTACTGCCAAAGACAAATATTTCGTTTTCTTTTAACTCTGTAATAAAGTCTGGAGTGAATCGTGTTTTCATTATTTAATAGTTGTTTCTAAAATTATTTTATTTATTAATTCTATTTCAGTTCTATTAAAACAATCCATTTGTTTATTTAGCTTTTCCGATTTTAACAAAATCTTTTCCTTTAGTGTTTCAATAGCTTTCTTGAACATCAATTCGTGGTCGAATGCTAATGACGGAATCTCGTCTAACGAAAACCATTGTGCTTTTTCTGCGTCATCGTTTCCTTTGACTTCAGACATTTTCACTAAAGCGTAATGTGCTACAGTGATGACTCTTTCTCTTGGATCTCTATTCACATCGGAGAACGTGCAGAATTGTTCAACGGTGACGTCGCTCAATCCGGTTTCTTCTTCTAACTCTCGGCGTGCGCATTGCTCCGCTGTTTCGTCCATATTCATAAAACCTCCAGGAAATGCCCATTTCCCTTTGTAAGGATCATTGCCGCGTTGGATCAATAACACCTTGATGTTTACTCCGTCAAAGCCGAATATTACACAATCTGCCGTGACAGCAGGATGCGGATATTTGTAACAATATTGACTGTTGACTGTTGACTGTTGACCGTTGACTGATAAAATATCTTCCATATTTATTTCGTAAATTTTGCACAATGATACAAAGAGTTTTTTAATTTTCAAGAAAAATTGTGTAAAAATTATGCAAAATAATATTCGTGTGAAATTTTCTATTATTTCATATTCTCACAAAACATTTTCCATTTATCTTTGTTATTAATGTAACTGACGCGGCAAGCCACGTTAGTACTGATGTGAAATTATAAAATGTATTGCTATGAAAAATTATATCTTAGAATCTCTTATTATCGCTATCGCTTTGTTTCTGATGGGAATGTATTTAAAGAATGGCCTTGATGGTTTTGCAAATAAAGATCGCGTTGTGAATGTTAAAGGTCTCGCCGAGATGGAAGTGAAGGCTAATAAAGTTACTTGGCCTCTTATGTATAAGGAAATTGGCAACGACTTGAATTCTTTGTATAATAAGATAAATTCTACCAATACGACAATTGTTAATTTCTTGAAGGAAAATGGCTTGGAAGAAAACGAGATTACGGTCAATGCTCCAGAAATCATCGATATGAATGCCGACCGTTATTCTTCTTATCAAAGTAATTATCGTTATAATGTGACACAGGTTATCACTGTAGCTTCTTCTAAAGTGGATTTGGTGCGTCGTCTTATCAATGAGCAAAGCGAATTGTTGAAGCAAGGCATTGCCATTACTGGCGGCGATTATATGTATCGCGTTCAATATGAATATACCGACTTAAATTCCATCAAGCCTCAAATGATTGAAGAAGCGACGAAAAACGCCAGAACTGCAGCCCAGAAATTCGCTTCCGACAGCGACAGCAAACTCGGCAAGATTAAACGCGCCTCGCAAGGTCAATTCAGCATCTCTAACAGAGACGAATTTACACCATATATTAAAAAGGTAAGAGTCGTTACGACAATAGATTATTTTTTGGAAGACTAGATTTAACTTTCAAATTTCAATTATTATCAATTATGAGACGCAGCAATTACATATCGTTAATTTCTTGCAGGTGTAATTGATACGTCTCTACAATAATTTTCAACTTTCAATTGTTAATTGTCGCAAGGATTATAGCGGCTGCTACAGAAGCGTTTAGAGATTCTGTCTTGCTTCCTTCAGCTCTTGGGATATGAATAGGGGAGGTAACGAGCGGAAGCACGTCTTGTCTTATTCCGTGTGACTCGCTGCCGATGACAATAACGCCGTTTTTCTTTTCTATTTTCTTTGTGAAGATATTTTCACCTTCCATCAAAGCGCCGAATATTGGAGTTGCTGTGTTACTCAGTTGCTGAGTTGCTGAGAGGAATTCTCTTAAGTCAGTTTCCATCACTTTTACTCTGAAGATGGATCCCATTGTGGATTGTATTGTCTTTGCTTGCCAAGCGTCAGCGCAGTCGTGGCTACAGACTATTTTATCGATTCCAAACCAGTCGGCGGTGCGGATTATAGTACCGAGATTTCCAGGGTCGTTGATGCCGTCTAATGCGACGATAAATTCGTTTTCAGCCTCTTCAGGATTTATTTTATACGATGGTGTATGAGCAGTTGCGATGATGCCAGGAGCTGTCACCATGCTGCTAATTTGCTCCATTTGTTTTTGAGAGATAATATCGTAGTAAGGAAGATTCTTAGCCATGTCAGGAAACTTCTCTAACCATAAGTCTGTGACTAAAATGTTTTCGACTTTGAAATCGGATGATAGCAGTTCGCTGACGAGTTTGTTTCCCTCGACGAGGAACATTTTATTCTCTTTGCGATATTTCGTTTGTTTGAGAGATTGTATGAATTTTATGTCGTTCTTTGTTATCATGTTCTGACGTTGACTTTGACTATTGACTTTGACTTCGACTTTAAAAAAAAGCCGAAGAAGTATTAATTCTCCGGCTCCCAAATACAAAAAACCTTAATATGAAAAATCTTCTAATTTAGATTATTCAGCGAAAACTTCGAATGAAATTTCAACAGAGACTTCTTTGTGTAATCTGATAACAGCTGTGTAAGTACCAACTTCTTTAATGCTATCTTCTTTGATTACGATTTGTTTACGGTCAACTGTCAAGTCTTTAGCTTCTTTAATAGCGTTAGCTATTTGGACGTTGTTCACTGAACCATAAATTTTGCCACTTTCTGAAGCTTTAGCAGCTATACGTAATGATAAGCCTTCTAAAACTTGTGCTAATTCTGTAGCTTCTTTCTTTATTCTTTCTTGTTTGAAAGCTTGTTGGCGGATTTCTTCTGCCAAAACTTTACGTGCTGATGGAGTAGCTAAGATAGCCATTCCTTGTGGAATTAAGAAATTACGAGCGTAACCAGGTTTTACTGTTACGATATCGTTTTTATATCCCAAATTTTTTACATCTTGTTTAAGAATAATTTCCATGTCTTGTCCTCCTATTATTTCAATAAGTCAGCTACGTAAGGCATCAATGCAAGATGACGTGCTCTCTTGATAGCTTGAGCAACTTTTCTTTGATATTTTGTTGAAGTACCGGTGATACGGCGTGGTAAAATTTTACCTTGTTCGTTCACGAATCTCAAAAGGAAATCTGCATCTTTATAGTCGATGTATTTGATGCGGTTCTTTTTGAAGCGGCAGTATTTTTTCTTCTTTGTATCGACTGCTATTGGAGTCAAATATTTAATTTCTGAGTTAGCTTGTGCCATTTCTTCTAAATTTTAAACGTTAAACAATTAATTGGCTTGAGCTTCTTTTGCCTCTTGTGCTTTTCTACGTTTTTTCTCGTTGTAAGCAACAGCATGTTTGTCGAGTTTCACAGTTAAGAAACGTAAAACGCGTTCGTCACGTTTCAATTCTGTTTCGATAGTTTCGATAACACTGCCTTCGGCTTTGTACTCGATCAATTGATAAAAACCTGAAGATTTTTTCTGAATTGGATAAGCTAATTTACGCATTCCCCAGAAATCTTCAAAAACGATCTCTGCACCATTCTTGGTGAGAATGTCTTCGAATTTCTTCACCGCTTCCTTCATCTGTTCATCAGATAAAACGGGAGTTAAAATGAAAACGGTTTCGTACTGATTCATAATTTATTTTATTGATAATTAAACAATTAAGTTGAACTTCTGTGTTCTTTTTTCGTTTTGCAAAAATAATAAAAAAATCTTACAAAAGAAATATAATTTTAAAAATTATGATATATTTTGTTTTTTGTTGCTAATCAATTCTTTACATATAAATTCGGATGCTTTGCCATCACCGAAAATGTCAGGATATGATATGTTTTTTTCTTCCTTGAATTTTCTATAGGCTTCTAAAATTCTATTTTCATCGGCATCGGCTATGATGGCTGCTCCGACTTCAACAATCTCTCTCCATTCTGTCTCGCTCCTTATTATAATACATGGCTTCTTGAAGAAATATGATTCTTTCTGAACGCCACCTGAGTCTGTGATGACGAGACTCGCTCTCTTTTCTAACATTATCATTCCTAAAAATGATACCGGCTCTATGATATAAATGCGTTTACTATTAATTAATTTGTTATATGTTTCTGACTCTAAATTGACACTCAACAGTTTCTTCGTACGAGGATGTAATGGGATTATAATTTCTTCCTTTTCAGATAATTTTATCAAAGCTCTAAAAATAGAGTTCAATCTTTCCGGCTCATCTGTATTATTGTTTCTATGTATCGTACATAAAATGAAATTCTCTTCTGCGACAAAGTCTGTTGTCTGTTGACTGTTGTCTGTTGTCTTTCCAAAATACAAACTATTATCATACATAACGTCGCCGCAATGATAAGTGCCTGGATTGTCGATAGTGAAAGGTTTTTTGTTGTTAGGATTAAAACCTTCTCTGATGAGATTGTTATATCCGGTGGCAGTAGGTGAAAAGAGCATCGTGGAACAATGGTCGCAGCATATTCTGTTAATTTCCTCTGGCATCGACTTGTTGAAAGAGCGTAAGCCGGCTTCAATATGTACTATCGGAATATGAATCTTTGAAGCTGCCATAGCGCCTGCTAAAGTGGAGTTGGTGTCGCCATAAACTACGAGATAGTCGGGTTTTTCTTTGAGGAGGATTTCTTCTATGCCTTCAATCATCTTCGCAGTCTGAATTCCGTGACTTCCAGATCCGACTCCTAAGTTATAATTAGGTGCAGGAATGCCGAGTTCGTCGAAAAACACTTGCGACATATTCTCGTCGTAATGTTGTCCGGTGTGAACTATCACTTCTTCAATCTCTTTTGAGAAATGATTTTTTATAGCTCTGCTCAAAGCTGCTGCCTTGATAATCTGTGGTCTCGCTCCTATAATCGTAACAATCTTTATCATAATTTCCTACAATAATCCTTCATCTGCAAAACTAAAATAATTATCGTTACCAATGATGATATGGTCTAAGATTTTTATTTCTAAAAATGTGGCTGCCTTGACGAGGTTTTCGGTTATCTTCTTGTCGGCGCCGCTTGGAATCACATTCCCCGACGGATGATTGTGACAAAGCATGATGTTGGCTGCGTTGTTTTCTAATGCGCATTTGAATATTTTCTTCGGGTCGGCTGTGGTTCCAGCTAAACCTCCGATGCCAATCTTTTCTAACTTGATGACTTTGTTGGCACTGTTGAGAAGCATGACCCAAAACTGCTCGTGATTTAAATCTGAGAGTTGAGGATAGAAACATTCAAAGGCTATCTTACTGTTTCTTATCGTTGGTTTCTCGATGGCTTCGCTGAAACGTCGGCGTCGTCCTAATTCCAATGCTGCGACTATAGTGACGGCTTTTGCTTCGCCGATACCTTTGTATTTCATCAAGTCGTTGATTGTTAGTTTTGACAACTCGATGAGATTGTCGTTGTTGTCGTGCAATATCCTTCTCGAAAGATCAACAGCCGATTCTCCGTTGTTTCCGGAACCTATTAATATAGCTACGAGTTCGCCATTGCTTAAGGCTTCTTTTCCTTTAGAGAGCATTTTCTCTCTCGGACGGTCTTCCTCCGCCCACGATTTGATAGTTTTCATAATTTTTGGTTTAATAATAAGATGTATTTAATGAGGACACATTCACTGAGGACACATTCAATGTGTCCGTACATCTTCAATTTTTAATTTTTAATTTTCAATTCTCAACTTTCAACTTTCCTCTTCGGGAACCATCCTTTTCTCACTCTTTCTCTTTGTTCGAAGAGCTCGTGTATCGACCAGAATGACGATGCGCCCCAGACGGCTAATAATATTGACCATGTCAATTCATTGACGAGTATGGATGCTATTGTACTGACGATTCCCATCAAGGCGAAAACCCACCAGCATTTTACTCCGAAATAATATTCGCCTTTTATCACTAGAGGGTGGAATATGCCTATTATTAAGAATGTGGCGATTCCGATGAATATTCCGTTTAAATTATATGCTTCTAAAAATTCTATCATTACTTAAAATATGTTAATAAAAAAACCGACCTTCTGGTCGGTTTCCTTTTTAGTATAATCTCTTATGCTAATTTTGCTGTGTGATGTGCAAGTTTTGACTTTAAGTTAGCAGCTTTGTTTCTGTGGATGATACCGCGTTTAGCTGTCTTGTCAATAATTTTGTACATTTCTGAAAGTTTAGCTTCTGCTTCAGATTTCTCTGTCAAAGCTCTGAATCCTCTAACAGCAGCACGCATTGCTCTTGCGTAGAAGCGGTTGCGTAAACGTCTTTTTTCTGTCTGACGGATTCTCTTGATTGATGATTTGTGATTTGCCATATCTATATATTTATTATTTTAATTTTTCCATACTAATTCGGGGTGCAAAAATACTCATTTTATCTTTACAAATTACATTTTTTTTGAAAAAAATCTTTTTTTTTTATAACGATTTTTTTACGACTTATTTTATTGTCTTGCACGTACTTCCGAATTGTCTCCTTTTTCAATAATACTGTCGAGAGTCACTTCGACGAAAGTATTTTTTTCTAAATCCTTACCTTTAAGTCGCAACGGGATATAATTCTCTCCGTAACCTTGCGCAATTCCGTCAGAATTTATTCTTTCAATGAGCATTTTCTGCCTCTTGCCAAGCATCTGTCCGAAATATTTTTTCTTGTTTTCGGAAGAAATCTGCCTTATCACAGCGCTACGTTCTGTCTTAATCTTGTCTGGAATCTGATTCGGCATTGTGGCGGCTTTAGTTCCATTTCTGATAGAATATTTGAAAGTATGGATATGACTGAATCCAATCGCTCTGCACATCTCAGCGCTCTCCATGAAGTCTTCTTCTGTCTCGCCAGGAAATCCGACAATCAAGTCGGTGGTGATGTTGAAATCTGGAATGACGTATTTAATTCTGTCGCACATCATTCTAAATTCCTTGGCTGTATAATGACGTCGCATCGCTTTCAAAGTGTTTTCAGCTCCGCTCTGGAGACAGATGTGCATGTGTGGCGCCAGTCTTTCGTTTTCAAAGAGATGTAAGAATCTGTCACTGAAATTGTCTGGCTCAATTGACGAAATTCTCAGTCTGAAGTCGCCGTCTATCTTTAAAATATTTTCAATCAGCTGTTCAAAGCTGACGTCTTGATATTGGTAGCGTCCCATGTTGACACCTGTCAATACTATTTCCTTGAAGCCGTAATCTACAACGCTTCTGATATTATCGTAAATGTCTTTGTCGTTGCGGCTTGTGGCTCTGCCTCTCACCATCGGGATTAAACAATAAGAACAGAAGTTGTTACATCCGTCGTGAATCTTGATAAGGCTTCTTGTATGGAAAGTGTCGAACGCTGGCTGATAACCGAATAGGTCGATGTCGAGACCTTCTGGATCGAGAGTCTCTCCTTTAAAATGTTTGTCGATGATATTGAAGAGGGCGTATTTTCTCTCGTTATCGATGGCGTAATCTACAGTCTTGTTTTCTAACAATTCTTTTTTTCTGTGATTCACCATGCATCCTGTCGCTACTATCAGGCTCTCTGGATGTTGTCTTCTTATCTGATGTAAAGCCTGACGGCATTTCTGGTCGCTTTGGTTCGTGACGGTGCAGGTGTTCACTACAAAGATGTCGGCATCGTCGTTTGTCTCGACAATCTCATAGCCGGCTTCCTTGAAACGCGACGCCAAAGCATCGGTCTCATAAAGATTCACCCTGCATCCTAATGTCTTAAACGCTATCTTCATTCTTCAATAAGGTTTCCTTCGATGGATAATGGCGTTGCTGATGTCACTTCAACCTTGACAATTTTACCGATAAGATTTCTGTTGCTTGATTTGAATCTTATGACAATCTTACCTTCGGTATGTCCTGTGAGGTAGGCGCTGTTTCTGTCTATTCCATTGACCAAGACTTTCACTGTCTTACCGACGAGACCTTGGTTATATACCAACGAATGTTTCATCAGTTCGTCGGTGAGAATGTGATAACGTTTTTTCTTTGTCTCTTTCGGAACGTCGTCGGCCCATGTCGATGCTACTGCACCTGGACGCACGCTGTATTGCGCGATATATGCCATGTTGTATTTGAACTCCTCCATAGCTTTTCTCGAATTCTCGAATTCTTCTTCTGTCTCGCCAGTGAAACCGACGATGATGTCAGTGAATATCGTCGCTTCAGGGAGAAGTCGTCTGATAGTATGGATGATATGACGATAGTCATCTAAGGTGTGTTTACGATTCATTCTCTGCAACATGTCGTTGTCGCCAGATTGTATCGGAAGGTGAATCTGCTTGCCGAGACATTTATATTGCGAGATGACTTCTATCACTTCGTCGCTCATGTCGCGTGGATGTGGCGAGGTGAAATAAACCCAGAACTCTTTATCCACGCTGTCGCCGTATTCTCCTATTCTGCGTAACAACTCTGCGAAATTAATCTCTTCGCCTTTCTTGTCAAGACCGTAGGAGTTTACGTTCTGTCCTAATAATGTTATTGATTTATAGTCTTTTTGTACTAAGTCTTTTAACTCTGCCAAAATATCTTCCGACTTACGTGACACCTCACGGCCTCTTGTGTAAGGAACGGCGCAATAAGTACAGAATTTATTACATCCGTTTTGGATAGGGATGTAAGCTTCGAACTCGGAAATATGGTCTGGTTCTATCACCCAGAATCTGTCCATATTGGCAGAAGGATTTATCTTGTCTTTCTTGCTGAAAAGAGGAACAAGTGGTTTCTGGATATTGACACTGATTGTTGACGGTGACACTGACGGTGACACTGACTGTTGGCCATTGTCCTTTGTAGGAATAAATATTCCATATTGACGAATCATATTTGGAAGCTCTGGTAGGTCGTTCATGGTAAATACCAAGTCGAAGAGTTTAAGGAAACGTTCTCTATCGGCTGGAAGGATACAACCTGATACGAAGGTGATGCAGTTTTTGTGGCCTCTCATCTCGTTCCATTTAATAATTCGGCTATATACCTTGTCGATGCCTTTTTGTCGCACCGAGCAAGCGATGATACCTAATAATGTAGCTTCTTCTTCGTTTTCTGTCGGCACGAATCCCATGCCTTGCAATACTGTCCTCACGCGTTCAGTATCGCTCTGATTCATTTGGCATCCCAATGGAAGCAGGAAGTATTTCATTTACCTTGAGTTTAAAAATTAGAGGTGCAAAGATAATAAAAGTGAACGGACAACAGACAACGGGCAACAGATTTTTTTAAGAGTAGAGTTATGAGTTGAATTTACAATTTACAGTTTACAATTTTGGAATTTAAGGAGATTTCTATAAATTGCTTTGCGAGTGATTTATGAATTTATCTTTGAGAAGATTTTTGTTTTTCTTGAAAGAGCATAGCGAGCTATGTGATTGAAAGAAAGGCAAAAAGATTCCAAAGAGAAACATAAAGCACGCAAAAGTT
>JAFTUF010000001.1 GCA_017466405.1 Bacteroidales bacterium | reverse complement strand
TTTATTTTCTCGCATACGACAACGCTTGTCGTCTTAGACCTGTTCTTTTTCTTCTTTACGTACATGTTACAAAAATAGTAAAAAAAACACTTGCGTACCCCAAAATAGGGTGCGCAAAAGAGTTAAAACGCTGTTTATCTATAACTTATATTTTTACTAAAAATAGAGTGACGAAGTCAGGAAAAAGTCATCGGCAGAACTAAAGTCGTTGATAATAATCTTGTTAGTGATGTTGAAAACGACATCTTAAAGATTGCTGTCATAAACCGTTATGAGAAGAAGAAACCAGCTGTCGCTTTCATCAAGAACTTCGGTCTTAAGAAAGGAGCTCTTGCTTCGAGTGTGGCGCACGACAGTCATAATATCGTTGTTATCGGATGCAGCGACGAAGAGATGGCGAAAGCCGCCAATATGATTATCGAGACAAAAGGCGGATTCTCAGTCTATTCCGATGACAGAGATATGATACTTCCTCTGCCTGTCGCTGGTATTATGACAAACGACGATGCTTTTAAAGTCGCTGATGAATATATGAAGATCAAGGATTTGTCTAAGACATTAGGCAGCGGTCTCCGCGACCCTTTCATGACAATGGAGTTTATGGCTTTGTTGGTAATTCCTAAAATCAAGCTCAGCGACAAAGGTCTCTTCGACTGCGAAAAATTTGAATTGACTGACTTATTTGAAGATTAAAAAAAAGATTATATTTGTGAGATTAAAAATAATTTTATGAAAACAATTAAAAACTTATCAATTGCAATTTTTATTATGACAATGTTAGTTAACTGTTCTAATTCTCAAAACGATAAGCCTGTCGTTTATATGACGAAAGACATTTCACCAGAAGGTCTGGTTAAAGTTTATGAAGCTCTTGGCGTTAAGCCAGAAGGTAAGGTTGCTGTCAAGATTTCTACTGGCGAACCTGGTGGCAAAAACTATCTGAAACCAGAACTTATTAAGGATTTGGTTCAGAAGGTAAACGGTACGATAGTAGAATGCAACACCGCTTACGCCGGACGCCGCAACACTAATGAAGAACATTGGAAAACATTTGAAGAACACGGTTTTATGGCAATCGCTCCATGCGACTTGATGGACGAAGACGGCGAAAAGAAAATCCCTGTCAAAGATACAACACACATCAAATACAACCTCGTCGGCGATCATATCGACAATTACGACTTTATGATTAACCTTGCTCATTTTAAAGGACATGCGATGGGCGGTTTTGGTGGCGTTTTGAAAAATCAGTCTATCGGTGTAGCTTCATCTAACGGCAAGGCTTACATCCACACTGCTGGAAAAACTGCCGACAAGAACCTCATCTGGAAGATGAACAAAGACGTATCACAAGATCATTTCATTGAGGCGATGGCAGCTGCCGCTCAGTCGGTTCATGATTATTTCGATGGAAAGATATTATATATCAATGTGATGAACAACCTCTCTGTCGATTGCGACTGCGACAGTCATCCTGCAGCTCCAGAGATGAACGACGTCGGAATCTTAGCATCCACCGACCCTGTCGCTTTGGATCAAGCATGTGTCGATTTGGTGTTCAACTATCCATCTCAAGAAGGTGACGACGCTAAGGCTTTGATAGAGAGAATCAACTCACGTCATGGCGTTCATATCATCGAACATTCAGAAGCTATAGGTCTCGGATCGAGAGAATATGAACTTGTGAGAATTGATGAATAATTAGGATTTATGTAGGGATACATCGAATGTGTCCTGATATTTTTAACAAAAGTCACAAATTTGAAGATTTTAATAAAACATCTTACGATTATTGTTTTACTTCTCTTTTGCACGAAGTCTGTTGTCTGTTGTCCGCTGACTTTTGACATCATCAAAGAAGCAGTGGAGCGACAATTACGCGACTATCCGAAGTCGAGCTTGCAGGATTTGTATAAGAGTTTCTTTCAAGACAGATTTGGACCTGGTCATATCGTGAGCGACACTTCCGCCGCAGGAAATTATCTCCGCAAAGAACTTAACAACACAGATGTTTTTCACGAGAAGTATTACGAGCCAACAGGTTATAACTCCAATTATTACAGAGTCAATCTCTCTGTCTTAAAAGAAAATAAGATTTCTTATAATGACTTCTTCGATGCTTTTATCAGGAGCGTTAGAAATGTAGAGACTTGCGATGTTGACGAATGGAAAAAAGAATGGTCGCAGATTGAATCGGTTATCATCTCGATGAATTTAAATTTGGAAGGTTTTGAAGAAGACTCGAGTTACATACATTCGCTTTTGGAGCAAGGTAAATACGCCGTTCATCATAGCAAGATTTATAACGATGAATATCACCCACATTATAGAATCATAGAGAAAGAAATCTTTGAGAAAGAGATTCTACCGATTATAAAAGAAACAGGCGACAAACAATAATCTGTCGCCTGTTTTTATTTTATTACTTAATAAAAATTAATATTTCTCACCTGTTTTTAACTCTTCTTTAGTCAATGATTTCTTATCCATCTGACGCCAGAAGTAAGCGATATACGCCACGACGAAAGGAATTATCAGTGAGACTATCGCCATGGTTTTGAGAGTAAACTCGCTCGAGCAGCTGTTGGATAATGTCAGTGAACATTGAAGGTCAGCGGTTGACGGATAATACGAAGTTCCGTTGTATGCTGCGATCATAAACAAAGCCATAACTGCCAAGACTGTTCCTGGAGCTGCAATCCAGATTCCTCTGTTAAATTCTTTCTTTAATAATGTCATAACGACACCTGTCACGAGTAAAACAGCTCCTAACAAGAACATTATCAATACCACAGGCATCTGAATAAGATTATGGAAATATTTTCCTTTTTCCATGAAGACATTACCTTCGGCATCGACAGCAAATCCTTCCATCGTAACTAATTGAATGAGAACAATCACAAGCATAACTAAGAAAGCGATGAAACTGAATAACAAGCTTCGACGTAACTGTGCAGAGAGTTTTTCATCGTCGATATTGTTAATCATATACAAAGCTCCGAGGCATATTGTCAGGAACATCACCATGAGTCCAAATTCGACGTTGAAAGGATTGGCGACTGCTTCGAGTCCGTGCCAGCTGTTTGCCCAGCGACTGATGACAGGAGAGCCTAAGTCTGCGACAGCGCTCTTGTTGACAGTAAATTGCGAGCCTGTGAAGAATGTTCCGACAGCAGTACCTATCAACAAAGGGGCGAGACAACCGTTTATCGTCAGGAAAGCACGGAAAGCGTTTTTACCTAACAAGTTACCTGCTTTATTTTGAAATTCGTATGAGACAGCTTGAAACACAAAAGTTATCAAGATTAAAATCCAGACCCAATATGCTCCGCCGAAACTTGTACTGTAAAACAAAGGGAACGATGCGAAGAACGCTCCGCCGAAAGTTACCAATGTGGTGAATGTAAGTTCCCATTTACGACCTGTGGAATTAACGATAAGCTGACGTTCGTCTTCGGTCTTTCCTGCTAAGAAGATGAGAGCGTTGCCTCCTTGTACGAAGAGAAGAAATACCAAAAGTCCGCCGAGAAGTGCAATCAAAAACCACCAATAATTCTGTAAAAATTCGTATGTAATCATGACTTATTCTCCTTTCTGTTCTTCAATTTGTGGACCTTGTTTAATTGCTTTTATCATTATTCTCATTTCTATCACTAAGAAGAGAGTGAATATAGCTACGAAGAGGAAGAATGTCGTTTGTACTGCGCCTACGCTCACGCTCGAGACGGCGGCTTTCACTGGAAGCAAACCTTCTATTGTCCAAGGCTGACGACCTGCTTCAGCGACGATCCAGCCAGCCTGACCAGCAAGATATACCAAAGGAATAGAGAGTAATGAAACCCATTGCAACCACTTCATATTTTTGAGTTTGCCTTTCCATTCCATCCAAAGTACTGCTGCCATAAGAAGCAAGAGGAAAGTTCCGAATCCCACCATAACGCGGAATGCCCAATAGATAAGCGTAACATTTGGAACCAATTCTTCTCTACTATCGATATAACCGTAACCGAAATAATCGACGTTTTTGTCAAGTACCTCACGAGCTTCTGCTGCGGCAACAGGGTCGCTCTCTTTTAACATACGATATTTAGTAAAAGCATCGATAGCCGTTTTACCTTTCGCCATTTTCTCTTCTGCAGAAGGATGTTTCACTCCGTCGGGAGTTGTGTATCCATCAAGTAAGTTATTTATTCCTGGGACATAACCGTTGATGTCGTGTGTCGCGAGAATCGACAACATTCCAGGTATTTCTACGCCAGGCACTATAGAGAATGGAGCGCGTGTTCCGCCATCTTCGAGACCTTCGGCAGCAGCGAGTTTCATCGGCTGATATTTTGCGAGATGAATACCAGAACTGTCACCGCTGAACATCACGGCGAAAGTACCGATGATACCGACAATAGCAGCGACTCTGATACTTGAGAGAGCAAAACGAGTCTCACGTTTCTTAAGCAAGAACCAGCAGCTGATGCCGATAGCGAATATCGCACCTGTCATCCATCCGCTGAAAACAGAGTGGAAGAACTTAGAAACTGCTACTGGATTAAGCACCAATGCCCAGAAATCGACCATCTCATGACGTACGGTGTCGGGATTAAATTCCATGCCTATAGGATGTTGCATCCATGCGTTGGCGATGAGAATCCACATTGCGGAGATTGCAGAACCTAGAGCCACGAACCATGTGGAGGCGAGGTGTACTTTCTTGTTTATCTTCTCCCATCCGAAGAACATCACGGCGAAGAAAGTAGCTTCCATGAAGAAAGCGAAGATGCCTTCAATGGCGAGAGGCGCGCCGAAGATGTCGCCAACAAACCACGAGTAGTTGCTCCAGTTGGTACCGAATTCAAATTCAAGGATGATACCCGTGGCGATGCCGACAGCAAAGTTGATGGCGAAAATCTTCATCCAGAACTTCGCGGTGTCTTTCCAGAATTCGTCTTTTTTAACAACATAAATAGTTTCCATGACAGCCATTATCACGGCGAGTCCCAAGGTGAGCGGGACGAAAATCCAGTGATAGGCAGCGGTGAGAGCAAACTGTGCCCTCGACCAATCGACTAATGCACTTTCAATCATATCTTTATCTGTTTAATTTAAAACTAAGGTTTCGATGTTACTGGACTTGATAGCTGCGAACCAACATATTCGCTTTTTTGTTCGTCGGTCTTACCTGCCATCACAGGCTTGAAAAAAAACATACGCAAGACGAGAAACAATATGATGACCTTAAGAAATATTAAGATCCATAATGGCTTTCCCCATGTCATGTTCTTAAAACCATCGCGGTAGAAGTTGTATATTGAGACGATAGTTTTTTTCATAAGAATCAATCTTTTTGCGAATATTATCTCGCGTTCAATTATTATTGTATGTGTTATAAGAAATCTTCTTCGGGTCCCATTTGTCTTTAGGAAAATTCTCGCCAGCAGGATAGCCTATCACTATGATATTGAGAGGCAGCACGTTCTCTGGCAGCTGCAATGCTTTAGCGATGGCATCGCAACGTTCTTTGATAGGATATGAGCCTGTCCATACTGCACCGAGTCCCATGGCATTGGCGGCGAGCAGAATATTTTGCGTTGCAGCTGAGCAGTCTTGTACCCAGTATTCGCTGCCGATACCTTCGATAGCTCTGTCGAGGTCACCGCAAACCACTATCGCCAAAGGAGCTTCGGTAAGCATGCCAGCATACGGATTTGCCTCGGAAAGAGCAAGAAGTTGTTGTTTGTCAGTGACGACCACAAAATGCCAAGGTTGTCTGTTCATTGCTGAAGGAGCTGCCATACCAGCACGCAGCAGTTTCTCTATTGTCGCGTCGTCAACGGATTTATCGAGATAAGTACGCACTGAGACGCGAGTAGCGATGTTTTCCAAAACGTTCTTTTCCACGTTATCTGATTTTTGATTTGACGAACAAGATGTCGCCATAATAACTGAAAGAATCAATAATGCGATGTGATAAAATTTCGTTGATTTCATAGTATTTATTTTTTCACAAAGATAATATTTTGTCGTTATTCTTCAAATGATTTAAGAACTTTTTGATATATATTTTTATCATAATCTTTCTGTCATTCTTTCAATAACAAAGCTCTGTCATTTTCCGTTGTCTTCAGGCGGCAGACTCTGGAATTTCCGCGTTAAAAAGACTTGCAGCAAAAATATCACACTTATAACGACAGTGACTTTATATGGACCAACTATGTCGTTAGTTGTGAACAAGATATCTGACAATGACAACATTATTATGGGAGATATAAACTGACCGAGATAAAGAGCTGCCGAGATGAGAGGCATCACTGTGGTAGCGGAGTTTTTGCCGCCTTTGATGGATGCTATCGTAAGAAGGTAAGGCACTCCGATTCCGTTTCCTAATCCGATGAAGGCAGAACCAACAAGAAGCATAGTAATGTTATTGGCTTCTGCATAAAAAATATATCCTATTATCATACATAAAGGAGGAAAATATTTTATCACATTACGGAAAAGTCTCATCAATTTTCCGAAGATAAGACCTACGAAAAATGCCAATAAATCGAGTGCTACCATAAGCAGTGTGATAGTTCCTGTGTCGAGATGCAGCTGACGGCTCGATATGATTGCGAAGTTTGTCGGGAAGACAAAGAAAATCATAGTCAACAGCAACATGCCAATTATCGAAGGATGAAACTTAAGCAGCTGACGTGGCTCAAAAGCCTTGCCTCTCTTGTTTGAAGTCTCCAACTTTTCGTTTGGTAACCACTTCATAATCATAAGAAGAGCGACGAGACCGAAGAGATATACCAAGAATGAATAGTTCCATTCTATTGATGACAGAAATCCAGCGAACAATGTCCCGACTACGCCGCCCATTTGGTTCATGGCAGACGAGAGTCCCATCAGACGAGCCTGCTCTTCGGGAGGATAGAAATATGACAGAAGTCCTGTTGACAGAGGCATTATCAAGCCAACGCTCACGCCAAGCAGGGCTCTCATTATCAGAATCAGATAAATGTTATCCAAGAAAAAACAGGTGGTACCAGAGACGACATATAACAATAACCCTATAATTGCTATAGTGCGGGTGCGCATGAAACTGCTTATCTTCATAAAGAAAAGATTAGTAATGATGATAGACAAAGCAGGCAGACTGATAATCAGTTGCACCAGAATGTCTGATGCGTTTGAGAAGTGTTCCTTGATGATACCCATGGCAGGTGCTATCGCTGCCGCAGCCATGACGGTGAGAAGTGACATTGACAGTATTGTTGCTGTCAGCATTTTAGATTTGTTATTCATAATATTTATTTAAAAAAAATGTCCAGACACGAATCAACTAGACTTACGTGACTGGACACTACATGTTGTTATATGCCTGCAAAATTACTAAAAAAATAAATCGCAGGTGTTTTGAAAAATTAAAAATTTGTCGCTCTTACAATCGAGCGACTACTCTTATTCAGGATTTTTCTCGTAATATTCGTTCCATTGTTTAAGCACTTCCTGCCAATCCTGGACCTCACCGTTTGCTATTGCTTCCGCCTGATTCAGAGCCTCGTCGTGTTGTTTCTTCTCGGCATAACGCAGTTTCATCGCCTCGATAGTCGCCTCATCAAGGATATGAATTCTGCCGCGACGCACGCATTCGTCGAGTTCGAGCGGACCGAAAGGCTGCCCCTGAACATTAAAGTCGGAGATGTTGAAATTAAAAACCGTGCGCAAAGTATGACGTACCATCTTCTGACCGCCACGATTGCCAGCGACCTTACGCTTCAATAACTTACGGATAATATCAATCTCGCGTTGTGAAAATTTATTTCTGCCCATTTAGTTCAATTAACAATTTACAGTTTACAATTAACAATTAACAACTTTCAGTTTTCAGTTTTCAATTTATAATTGGGAGCAAAGATATGGAAAAATGGACTAAATTTTTGTATTGCAAACTTATATATTTTTTATCTTTGCGATATTATGTTATTTCGCAAATGCTGATGTGTAAATGACAATTTGTAATTCTTCAATAAAAGAAGAAATATGTCAATATGGGATAAAATTATAGGATTCATAGATGATAATGGGAAGAATAAAACCATTAATAATACTATACACAAATCATCCGAGTCATCTCGCTACGCGATAATAGATATAGAGACTGGACTTCATGACAATAAGATACATGATATTGGAGCTTTGCGTTATGATGACGCAATATTCCACAAGGCATCTAAACACGAATTTTTAGATTTTATAAAAAATGTAGATTATTTATGTGGTCACAATATCATTCATCATGACGTGAAGTATTTGTTTGGCGACGAACATTATAAGTGGAAATTGGTTGACACACTCTATATGTCACCTATACTTTTTCCGGAACGTCCGTATCACAAACTCGTCAAAGATGAGAAACTCATCAGCGAACAAATGAATAATCCTGTCAATGATTGTCAAAAAGCAAGGGACCTTTTGTGGGATGAAATAGAGCAATGGCAATCATTGTCAGATGAGAAACGTATAATATTCACATCGTTATTAAAAGGAGAGAAAGAGTTTGACGGCTTCCTTGATTTGGTTAATGCGAATAATGTTACTTTCAATCTTTCGGAATTGATAGTGCAGGTTTATAAAGATAAGATTTGCCATCACACAAATTTAGACTCTATTATTCTTCAGTCGCCATGTGCTTTGGCATACGCACTTGCGCTCATTGACACGACAGACTACCGTTCCATTACTCCAAGTTGGGTTCTATATAATTATCCTGAAGTTGAATATATTATCAAAACACTTCGTCATACTCGTTGTGAAAAAGTTTGTTCATATTGCAATAGTAAATTAGATATACATCATAACCTAAAGGTATTTTTTGGTTATGAGAAATTCCGTGAATATGAAGGAGAACCTCTTCAAGAAAGAGCTATTTCGGCAGCTGTCAAAGGTAAATCATTATTAGCGATATTCCCAACTGGTGGTGGAAAATCTCTTACATTCCAACTTCCAGCATTGATGGAAGGACGCACCGTACATGGTCTGACGGTGGTTATATCTCCATTACAATCCTTAATGAAAGATCAGGTTGACAGTCTTGCATCCCGAGGCATCACTGATGCTGTAACAATCAATGGAATGCTTGACCCTATATCCAGATCATTGTCAATCCAACGAGTCCTTGATGGAGAAGCATCAATACTCTACATAGCACCGGAGATGCTTCGTTCGAAGACAATTGAAAGAATTTTGACAGCACGTCATGTCGTACGCTTTGTGATAGACGAAGCGCATTGTTTTTCTTCGTGGGGACAAGATTTCAGAGTCGATTATCTATATATCGGAACATTTATCCGTAATTATCAGCAAAAGAAAAAATGTCGAATACCGGTATCATGTTTTACAGCCACGGCTAAACAGAAAGTAATCCAAGATATTTGCGATTATTTCAAAAACACTTTAGATTTGAATCTGGAGTTATTTGCATCTACGGCGTCAAGAACAAATCTGCATTATTCCGTTATTCATGCAGAAACCGATGATGATAAATATATGAAACTTAGGAGACTTGTTTCTGAGTCAGATTGCCCAACCATTATTTACGTATCACGTACCAGACGTACTAAAGAGTTGGCATCTCGCTTGTCAAGTGACGGTTTCCAAGCTTTGCCTTTCAATGGAAAGATGGATTCTGATGAGAAAAATGCCAATCAAGAAGCATTTATGACCGACCAAGTACGTATCATTGTAGCGACATCAGCATTCGGCATGGGCGTTGACAAGAAAGATGTTGGTCTAGTAATCCATTACGACATATCAGATTCGTTGGAAAATTACGTACAAGAGGCAGGGCGTGCAGGACGAGATCCTCATTTAAATGCTCGCTGCTACGTTTTATATAGCGATAGCGATTTAGACAAGCACTTCATACTGCTTAATCAAACTAAACTGAGCATTAGCGAAATCCAACAAGTCTGGAAGGCTGTCAAAAATATGACAAAAAAACGTAAGAACATTTCTTGCTCAGCACTGGAAATAGCCAGACAAGCAGGTTGGGATGATTCCGTATCCGATATTGAAACTCGTGTTCGCACCGCTTTATCAACTCTCGAACAAGCTGGTTATTTAGAACGAGGCAACAACGTCCCTCACGTATATGCCACAGGCATTACAGTGAAAAATATGGACGAAGCTCGTAAACGTATATCCGATTCCGTTCTTTTTAGCAGTGATGAAATAGAAAATACCATCAGAATCATAAAATCGCTTATATCTAAAAAATATATCAGCAAGGCACAAGATTCTGAGGCAGAATCAAGAGTGGATTATCTGGCAGATATTTTAGGACTAACTAAAGGCGAGGTGATTTCTGCTGTTGAACGTATGAGACAAGAGGGAATATTGGCAGATAGCAAAGACATATCCGCCTATTTACATGAAGGCACAGGAGATACTGAGAACAAAGCCAAGTCTTTGCTTGAAAATTTCGCCAAAATCGAACGATATATTCTTAATCAAATAATTGGAGAATCATTAAGTGTTTCCTACAAGCAACTGAACGAAGATGCTCAGAAGAGTGGAATCTCTATCTCGAAAGAGAAGGATATTCGTACGTTGCTTTATTTTCTGACTATAAAAGGATATATTCACAAGACAGAAGATGCGGCACACAATATTGAGATTGTTCGCCAGAATGATACGGTGGCAACAATCAATCGTTTCGAGAAACGTTTGGAAATATGTCGTTTCATCATAGAGTGGCTTTATGGAAAAATATCACCAGTTACTAACAAAGACTCTGAAAATAATGCAATTCAATTTTCTGTGGTAGAATTATTAAACGATGTCAAAACAAATTCACAATCACTTTTCATTGATGTCGATAAACTACAATTAGAGGATATTGAGGAATCTCTTCTGTATCTGTCAAAAATCGGAGCTCTGAAACTTGAGGGCGGATTTCTTGTACTTTATAATGCAATGAACATTCGTCGTATTAAGGATAGCAGAATCAGATATAAGATTGACGATTACCGGATGCTTAATGAATTCTATAAACAGAAGATACAACAGGTCCATATCGTAGGTGAATATGCGAATCTTATGGTTAAGGATTACAATGCAGCATTGGTCTATGTTCAAGATTATTTTCAGATGGACTACAAAAAGTTCATCGCTAAATATTTCAAAGGCGAGCGAATCAAAGAGATTGAACGTAACCTTACTCCAAACAAATATAACCAACTGTTTTCTCAGTTGTCGAAACGTCAGCTGGAGATTATATCCGACAAAGAATCTCGATGCATTGTTGTTGCGGCAGGCCCTGGCAGTGGAAAGACTCGCGTATTAGTTCATAAGTTAGCTTCTCTATTAATGTTAGAGGATGTGAAACATGAGCAGTTGCTTATGTTGACATTTTCTAGAGCAGCCGCAACAGAGTTTAAACAACGCTTGATGGAGCTGATTGGCAACGCTGCACATTTTGTTGAGATAAAGACATTCCATTCCTATTGTTTTGATTTACTGGGTCGAATAGGAAATTTAGATGATGCGAAAGATGTTATCTCTATGGCTGTCGAGATGATTAAAAACGGTGGAGTCGAACCAAATAAAATTGGTAAAACAGTGCTCGTAATAGATGAAGCACAAGATATGAGTTCTGAAGAATTTGCACTTGTTAAAGCGCTTATGGCCAATAACGAGGAGATGCGTGTAATTGCAGTTGGTGACGATGATCAGAATATCTTTGAATTCCGAGGATCTGATTCTAAATATATGTTTCAATTACTTCAAGAAGAGGGAAGTAGATTTATAGAAATGACAGAAAATTTCCGCAGTTCAAAGGATGTAGTTGACTGTGCAAATTCATTCATTCTTAATATCAGAAAAAGAATGAAAAACTCTCCGATAGTTCCAGCCAGAGAGCATAAAGGTCATGTAGAAGTGACTCTTCATAAATCTAAATATATGTATCTGCCTATTGCCGAGAGTTTGGTTAGGAATCAGAGGAATGGCAGTACTTGTATCCTCACGCAAACAAATGAAGAGGCTGTCATAATGTTAGCATTATTAAAGAATTACGGGATAAATGGAAAATTGATACAATCAATGGACGGCTTTGCTTTCTGGAATCTTGCTGAAATGAGATATTTCCTAAAATGCATAAACAAAGGGCAGCAGACTCCTATCATACCCCTATATTTATGGGAGGAGGCTAAGTCTTCCACTTTCAGCCTATATGCAAATAGTTTGAGTATAATGTACATAAAACGTTGTATAGAACTATTTGAGAAGATTAATAAAGTCAAATATTATAGCGACTTTAAAGAATTCGTTTTTGAGTCATCAGTAGAAGATTTCTGTGATATTTCAAATTCAGACGTGGTTGTTTCAACTATACATAAGGCCAAAGGTCGTGAGTTTGATGATGTTTACATGTTGCTTTCCAATGATTATTCTATAGATTATCATCTTATACGACGATACTATGTTGGTATGACGCGTGCTAAGAATCGTCTGTTTATACACACCAATGGAGAATTGTTCAATAAAATAAAAACAGATAATTTCTATGTTGATTCAAAAGAATATTCAATGCCAGAACAAGTTGTCCTTCAGCTTACACATAGAGATGTTTTCTTAGATTATTTTAAGGATAAGAAAAAAGAAATACTGTCTTTAAGAAGTGGCGATTCTCTTAATTACAATAATGCTATTCTGTACAATACAGTTACCAATAGGCCAGTTGCCAGATTATCAAAAAATATGCAATCTGAGATTGAAGATTGGAACAATAAAGGTTATAGTGTAGAATCAGCGTCTGTTCGTTTTGTCGTTGCGTGGAAACCTAAAGACGCGCCAAAGGAGGAATCCGAAAGTGCTGTAGTTCTAATTGATCTTATGCTAACTCTCTAAATATAAATTGACAAACTAACTCCAGAACAACCAACAAAAGAATATGGGGAATAGTTGATTAGCCTTATGAAACTTAAAAATAATCAGACGATATGTTTTATAGAATAGAGCGGACAGACAAGCAAGCGATTATTTATTGCCATCATCAGAAGAAGACGAAAAATCATAAGGGGATTTCTATAAATTGCTTTGCGAATGATTTATGAATTTATCTTTGAGAAGATTTTTGTTTTTCTTGAAAGAGCATAGCGAGCTATGTGATTGAATGAAAGGCAAAAAGATTCCAAAGAGAAACATAAAGCACACAAAAGTTTTTATCATAATTGTCAAAATTTATTTAAACGGGGAATTTATAGAAGTCCCCATAAGTTTTAAAACAAAAAAATGATTTGTTGTTTAACCTTGTTTGTGGCGGTATCATTTCACGCTTTGTGGGATTCTTTTAATCTTTTTCTCAATAAAATAAAAAGTATTCAAACAAAACCATTTTAATTCTCATGCAATCTTAGTATCTTTGCATTCCGACAGATCATCAAGGTAATAACTAAAAGAGAATTAAACAAATTAGTTTAACTGTAATTGAAGCGAATGTAACAATTTGATTCCTGTCAATATGAATAATTATTTATAGAAATTATAATGGCTAAGAAAACTAAAGAAGAAGTACTAAACCTTGAAAATATTCTTTTCAAATGTAGAGATATATTAAGACAAGCAAAGAACTCTGGCTCGTTCTTCGAAAAGCGCGACATGATGCTTACACTCGTATTCCTTCGTTTTATTGGAGAAAAATATGAGGATGGAGTGGTTGCGCTTCGTCAACGACTCATTGAAGAAGGTTTGGATCCAGATGACGAAGAAATAATAAAAGCATTTTTCGAAGATGCAACATTTGCAGATGGAACATTCGATTTGCCCAAAGAAGCGCGTTGGTCAACCATCATTAATACAGCAGCACCACAACTGAATGTGGCACTTGACACCGCTTTACGTAGCATTGGAGAAACTAATCCCACACTGAAAGGCTGTTTTGTAGAAGGTACATTCACTCAACGCAATCTTGGCGCTAACGACATGAAGAGAATTGTGGATGAGGTAAATAAGATAAGCCACAAGACCTTTGGGGAAGAGAAAGACTTGATAGGTCGTGTATATGAATACTTCTTGAAAGAGTTTGCTGTAAACGCAACTAAGGAGGAAGGAGAGTTCTATACCCCTCACGATGTTGTTCAACTCATTGCTACTGTTATTGAACCATTTGATGGTACACTTTACGACCCTTGCTGTGGTTCGGGAGGTATGTTTATACAGAGCACAGACTTGGTGAAAGCTAAACAAGGCGATATTAGCCGCATCAATGTGTATGGGCAAGAGAAGGAAGCTGCAACCTACCGACTGGCTAAGATGAACCTTGCTCTGCGAGGCATCAGTCATAACTTAGGTTCCGAAAGCGATTCTACTTTTACCAATGATTTGCACAAAGGAATATATTTCGACTACATTATGGCTAACCCGCCTTTCAACTTGAAAGGTTGGTATAATGAGAACCTTAAAAACGATTCACGATGGACGGATTACTCAACTCCTCCAGAAAGCAATGCCAACTACGCGTGGATATTACACATGCTTTCACACTTGAAACCTCTTTCCGGTGTAGCAGGATTTCTTTTAGCTAATGGTGCTCTTGGAGATACCGATTCGCTCGAAATACGCAAAAAGTTGATTGAGAATGACAAAGTGGAAGCCATTATCATTCTGCCAAGAGAACTGTTTATCACGACTGATATTAGTGTAACCTTTTGGATTCTCAATCAAAACAAGAAAGGCGGTAAATATCATGGTCGTCAATTGAGAAACCGTGAGCACGAAATCCTTTTTATGGACTTACGTCAATGGACAGAAAATCCAGTCAAGGGTGAACAAAAGAAAAAAGTCCAACTTATCACTGAGCAGATTCAACGTGTGGCAGATACTTACCATCAATGGCAATCCGAGGGTACAGACGGTAAGAATTTTGCTGAGCCGGAATTGTACCGCAGTGTTGACATTGAGGAGATCAAAGCAAATAATTGGACGTTGGTTCCAAGTAAGTATATAGAGTTTATCGACCACGATTTGGAGATAGACTATCCTAAGGAGATGGCTCGCATCCAAAAGGAGATGAAAGAGCTGATGCAACGAGAAAAAGAATCGCAAATAATGCTTGCGGAAGCTTTTAAAGGGATTGGTTATGAAATTGAATAAGGACAGGGCTATGAAAGAGAACAAGAATACGGAAATGCCATCATTTGTATATCGAGACGGTATGACTGCCGACAAAGAATATGTAGAATGGTTGTCGGACTTGAAACGACGCTACAAACAAAGTCAGTTAAGGACTGCCGTCAAGGCGAACAGTGAGGTTCTGGAGTATTATTGGAACCTTGGGCGAGATATTGTAGCCAAGGAAGCTGAGAGCAAATGGGGTAGCGGATTCTTTAATCAGTTAAGCCTTGATATGAGGGCGATGTTTCCTGACGAGAAAGGCTTTTCTTCGGCAAATCTACGCTATATGAAGCGTTGGTATGAGTTTTATTATCAAAGGATTGTAAGTCTTCAACAACCTGTTGAAGATTTGAAGATGCCTGATGTTTTTGGTTTTATCCCTTGGGGGCATCATATCTATATCTTCACCAAGAGTCAATCACTTGACGAAGCTCTTTTTTATATTAACAAGGTTACTGCAGAGGGTTGGAGCCGTGCTCTTTTGGAACATCATGTGACCGCTCACCTCTTCCAATCACAAGGTTCGGCTATTACCAATTTCGAAGCAACGCTACCTTCTACTCAAGTAGAAGAAGCAACGAAATTATTGAAGCAGGAGTATGACTTGAGTTTCATAACGGTCGAGGAAGTAAAAAAAGAAAAAGACTTGGAAAATGCTTTGGCTAAGAACGTGACAGAATTCCTGTTGGAACTTGGCCAAGGTTTTGCTTATATTGGTCGTCAGAAAGAAATATAAATTGGGAGAATTGATATGAATATTGAAAACCAAAATATTGAATACAAAGAGAGTTGGCGAGACGAATACCTGAAATGGGTTTGTGGTTTTGCCAATGCACAAGGCGGAAGACTTTATATTGGTATTGATGATAAAGGTAACGTCTGCGGTGTGGAAAATGCTCATCGTCTTTCCGAAGATATTCCCAACAAGATTGTCGCTCTTTTGGGTATTGTAACAGATGTGAATATACTGAACAGAGAAGGCAAAAACTACATAGAAATTGAAGTAGCACCAAGCAATATTCCAATCAGCTACAAGGGTAAATACTATTACCGTTCTGGCAGTACTACGCAGGAGCTGAACGGAATGGCATTGCAACAATTCATACTAAAGAAAATGGGACGTTCGTGGGATGATATGGTGCATGAACGAGCCACAGTTGATGACCTCGACCGTGAAGCCATTGATTTCTTTTTGCGCAAAGGTATTCAAGCGGGACGTATAGACCCATCTGAGGCAAATGCCCCAACAAAGACCGTGTTGCAAAATTTGCATTTGGTAGATGATGAAGGACGTTTGAAGAATGCGGCACTACTCTTGTTCTGCAAGCAGCCGGGTCGATATTTTACAGGAACAGAGTTTAAGATTGGTAGATTTCACTCCAATATTGCCGATTTATTGTCACAAGAGATGATAGAG